>NZ_JBFBME010000008.1:1719-4786 GCF_040702785.1 Microbacterium sp. NPDC077644 | reverse complement strand
CATGGAAGTCTCATCTTGAGGCCGGCTTCCCGCTTAGATGCTTTCAGCGGTTATCCATCCCGAACGTAGCTAATCAGCGGTGCTCCTGGCGGAACAACTGACACACCAGAGGTTCGTCCAACCCGGTCCTCTCGTACTAGGGTCAGATCCTCTCAAACTTCCTACGCGCGCAGCGGATAGGGACCGAACTGTCTCACGACGTTCTAAACCCAGCTCGCGTACCGCTTTAATGGGCGAACAGCCCAACCCTTGGGACCTACTCCAGCCCCAGGATGCGACGAGCCGACATCGAGGTGCCAAACCATGCCGTCGATATGGACTCTTGGGCAAGATCAGCCTGTTATCCCCGAGGTACCTTTTATCCGTTGAGCGACAGCGCTTCCACAAGCCACTGCCGGATCACTAGTCCCGACTTTCGTCCCTGCTCGACCTGTCAGTCTCACAGTCAAGCTCCCTTGTGCACTTACACTCGCCACCTGATTGCCAACCAGGTTGAGGGAACCTTTGGGCGCCTCCGTTACTTTTTGGGAGGCAACCGCCCCAGTTAAACTACCCACCAGGCACTGTCCCTGAACCGGATCACGGTTCGAAGTTAGATATCCAGAGTGACCAGAGTGGTATTTCAACAACGACTCCACATGAACTGGCGTCCACGCTTCAAAGTCTCCCACCTATCCTACACAAGCCACACCGAACACCAATACCAAGCTGTAGTAAAGGTCACGGGGTCTTTCCGTCCTGCTGCGCGTAACGAGCATCTTTACTCGTAGTGCAATTTCGCCGAGTTCGCGGTTGAGACAGTTGGGAAGTCGTTACGCCATTCGTGCAGGTCGGAACTTACCCGACAAGGAATTTCGCTACCTTAGGATGGTTATAGTTACCACCGCCGTTTACTGGGGCTTAAATTCTCAGCTTCGCCTTGCGGCTAACCGGTCCTCTTAACCTTCCAGCACCGGGCAGGCGTCAGTCCGTATACATCGTCTTGCGACTTGGCACGGACCTGTGTTTTTAATAAACAGTCGCTACCCACTAGTCTCTGCGGCCACCACACCCTTTCGGAGCAAGTCCTAATAAGTGGATGGCCCCCCTTCTCCCGAAGTTACGGGGGCATTTTGCCGAGTTCCTTAACCACGATTCTCTCGATCTCCTTGGTATTCTCTACCTGACCACCTGAGTCGGTTTGGGGTACGGGCAGCTAGAACCTCGCGTCGATGCTTTTCTCGGCAGCATAGGATCACCCACTTTTTATCCGCATCGTGTCTCAGCCTACGTGAGCGACGGATTTGCCTATCGCTCGGCCTACGCACTTGCCCCGGGACAACCATCGCCCGGGTTGGGCTACCTTCCTGCGTCACACCTGTTAATACGCTAACCGCACCAGCATGGGGTCGTACGCTAGGCCCACGCGCCTTCACCCGAAGGATCCGGTCACGGGGATTCAGATACTTAGCACCACTGGATTAGCTTGGGCGGTTCTTCGCCGGTACGGGAATATCAACCCGTTGTCCATCGACTACGCCTGTCGGCCTCGCCTTAGGTCCCGACTTACCCAGGGAAGATTAGCTTGACCCTGGAACCCTTGGTCTTTCGGAGGACATGTTTCTCACACGTCTTTCGCTACTCATGCCTGCATTCTCACTCGTGTAGCCTCCACGGCTGGGTCACCCCGCCGCTTCGCCGGCCACACGACGCTCTCCTACCCATCAACACGGCTGGACCACGAAGGCCTACCAAAAATGTCAATGCCACAACTTCGGTGGCGTGCTTGAGCCCCGTTACATTGTCGGCGCGGAATCACTTGACCAGTGAGCTATTACGCACTCTTTCAAGGGTGGCTGCTTCTAAGCCAACCTCCTGGTTGTCTAAGCAACTCCACATCCTTTTCCACTTAGCACGCGCTTAGGGACCTTAGATGGTGGTCTGGGTTGTTTCCCTCTCGACTATGAAGCTTATCCCCCACAGTCTCACTGCTGCGCTCTCACTTACCGGCATTCGGAGTTTGGCTGACGTCAGTAACCTTGTAGGGCCCATCGGCCATCCAGTAGCTCTACCTCCGGCAAGAAACACGCAACGCTGCACCTAAATGCATTTCGGAGAGAACCAGCTATCACGAAGTTTGATTGGCCTTTCACCCCTATCCACAGCTCATCCCCTCAGTTTTCAACCTAAGTGGGTTCGGTCCTCCACGCGCTCTTACACGCGCTTCAACCTGGCCATGGATAGATCACTTCGCTTCGGGTCTAGGACATGCGACTGAATCGCCCTATTCAGACTCGCTTTCGCTACGGCTACCCCACACGGGTTAACCTCGCCACATATCACTAACTCGCAGGCTCATTCTTCAAAAGGCACGCTGTCACCCCTACTAAGGAGGCTCCAACGGTTTGTAAGCAAACGGTTTCAGGTACTATTTCACTCCCCTCCCGGGGTACTTTTCACCTTTCCCTCACGGTACTTGTCCGCTATCGGTCATCTGGGAGTATTTAGGCTTATCAGGTGGTCCTGACAGATTCACACGGGATTTCACGGGCCCCGTGCTACTTGGGATACTCTCCACGCCAGAACACGCATTTCGACTACGGGGTTGGCACCCTCTATGACCGGCCTTTCAAGACCGTTCGTCTATACGCTTCTGTAACGTCGCCACCTCGGCAGAGATGACTGGTGAGTCCCACAACCCCGAACATGCAACTCCTGCCGGATATCACACACACTCGGTTTAGCCTGATCCGGTTTCGCTCGCCACTACTAACGGAATCGCGGTTGCTTTCTCTTCCTGTGGGTACTGAGATGTTTCACTTCCCCACGTTCCCTCTACCCGCCCTATATATTCAGGCGGGAGTCACTAGGTCGGCACGCCGCCCAGCGGGGTTTCCCCATTCGGACACCCTCGGATCAAAACTTGCTTATCAGTTCCCCGAGGCTTATCGCAGATTGCTACGTCCTTCTTCGGCTCCAGATGCCAAGGCATCCACCGTTTGCTCTTAAAGACTTGAAACAAAACATGAGTTCGAATCGTCAAAATTGAAATTGACTAATGATCTTTAAGATCATCTTTCACAACACC
>NZ_JBFBME010000008.1:0-1627 GCF_040702785.1 Microbacterium sp. NPDC077644 | reverse complement strand
CGAACGACGCCTTGTCTAATGTTCCACCCATGAGCTCCCAGCGAAGAACGTGTGCCTTCGATCTGGGTTCTGGACACCCGAAGGTGTCAGATGCTCCTTAGAAAGGAGGTGATCCAGCCGCACCTTCCGGTACGGCTACCTTGTTACGACTTAGTCCTAATTACCGATCCCACCTTCGACAGCTCCCTCCACAAGGGTTAGGCCACCGGCTTCAGGTGTTACCGACTTTCATGACTTGACGGGCGGTGTGTACAAGACCCGGGAACGTATTCACCGCAGCGTTGCTGATCTGCGATTACTAGCGACTCCGACTTCATGAGGTCGAGTTGCAGACCTCAATCCGAACTGGGACCGGCTTTTTGGGATTCGCTCCACCTCACGGTATCGCTGCCCATTGTACCGGCCATTGTAGCATGCGTGAAGCCCAAGACATAAGGGGCATGATGATTTGACGTCATCCCCACCTTCCTCCGAGTTGACCCCGGCAGTATCCCATGAGTTCCCACCATTACGTGCTGGCAACATAGAACGAGGGTTGCGCTCGTTGCGGGACTTAACCCAACATCTCACGACACGAGCTGACGACAACCATGCACCACCTGTTTACGAGTGTCCAAAGAGTTGACCATTTCTGGCCCGTTCTCGTATATGTCAAGCCTTGGTAAGGTTCTTCGCGTTGCATCGAATTAATCCGCATGCTCCGCCGCTTGTGCGGGTCCCCGTCAATTCCTTTGAGTTTTAGCCTTGCGGCCGTACTCCCCAGGCGGGGAACTTAATGCGTTAGCTGCGTCACGGAATCCGTGGAATGGACCCCACAACTAGTTCCCAACGTTTACGGGGTGGACTACCAGGGTATCTAAGCCTGTTTGCTCCCCACCCTTTCGCTCCTCAGCGTCAGTTACGGCCCAGAGATCTGCCTTCGCCATCGGTGTTCCTCCTGATATCTGCGCATTCCACCGCTACACCAGGAATTCCAATCTCCCCTACCGCACTCTAGTCTGCCCGTACCCACTGCAGGCCCGAGGTTGAGCCTCGGGATTTCACAGCAGACGCGACAAACCGCCTACGAGCTCTTTACGCCCAATAATTCCGGATAACGCTTGCGCCCTACGTATTACCGCGGCTGCTGGCACGTAGTTAGCCGGCGCTTTTTCTGCAGGTACCGTCACTCTCGCTTCTTCCCTGCTAAAAGAGGTTTACAACCCGAAGGCCGTCATCCCTCACGCGGCGTTGCTGCATCAGGCTTCCGCCCATTGTGCAATATTCCCCACTGCTGCCTCCCGTAGGAGTCTGGGCCGTGTCTCAGTCCCAGTGTGGCCGGTCACCCTCTCAGGCCGGCTACCCGTCGACGCCTTGGTGAGCCATTACCTCACCAACAAGCTGATAGGCCGCGAGCCCATCCCCAACCAAAAAATCTTTCCAACAAGTAACCATGCGATTCTTGTTCGTATCCAGTATTAGACGCCGTTTCCAGCGCTTATCCCAGAGTCAGGGGCAGGTTGCTCACGTGTTACTCACCCGTTCGCCACTAATCCACCCAGCAAGCTGGGCTTCATCGTTCGACTTGCATGTGTTAAGCACGCCGCCAGCGTTCATCCTGAGCCAGGATCAAACTCTCCGTAAAAAA
>NZ_JBFBME010000007.1:0-14633 GCF_040702785.1 Microbacterium sp. NPDC077644 | reverse complement strand
TCGGGTTCCGCAACCTGACCAACTACATCGCCCGAAGCCTGCTCGAGACCGGCGGCTTCAGACCCCAACTCCTACACCCCCGATTGGGATGAGCCAGCAAACGACGTGGAGCATTGCTGGTCTGGTAGCGACCTCACGCCAATACCGGAACCTATCGCACGGTACCCCTCCGGAAGTGCCGCTGCGGGTTTCGAACTCGCGCTCCCGCTGCTCCTGTTCGCATTATTGTTCGCTGACAGTTGAGCAAGAAATTCGCCCAGCCCGCCCAGGAGAACAAGCACACCCAACACTCCCATCAGCTCGCTGATGAATCTCACTCCCCTGCCAGGTGGCTTTACTCGCACCTGGCGCGGTGTCGGCGTCGGAACTAGAGGTCTCGGCGGCCCTCGGCACGACCGCGTCTTCGTCAAAGAGGTCAGCCCCGGGGTGAGAGTGTCAGTCCCGGGGTGAGCGCGTCAGCCTCGGCGCGAGAGCTCCAACGCGACATCCTCGATCATGTCCTCTTGACCGCCGATGAGGTTGCGTTGCCCGACGCCGAGGAGGATGTCGCGGGCGTCGAGGCCGTACTGGGCGCCCACCCGCTCGGCGTGCCGCAGGAAGCTCGAGTACACGCCCGCATAACCGAGCGTGAGCGTCTCGCGATCGACCTGGACCGGGCGATCCTGCAGCGGCCGGACGAGATCGTCCGCCGCGTCCTGCAGCGCGAAGACATCCGCGCCCACTTCCCACCCCTGCAGCTTCGCGACGGCGACCAGCGGCTCAATCGGGGTGTTGCCCGCTCCCGCACCGTGGCCGGCGAGCGAAGCATCCACCCGGGTCGCGCCCTCTTCCATGGCGACGATCGAGTTCGCCACAGCGAGCGAGAGGTTCTGATGGGCGTGGATCCCGATCTGGGTCTCGGCCTTCAGCACGTCGCGATAGGCGCGCACGCGGTCGCGGACGCCATCCATCGTGAGGCGTCCGGCCGAGTCGGTCACATAGACGCAGTCGGCGCCGTAGCTTTCCATGAGCTTCGCCTGCTGCGCGAGCGAGGCGGGGTCGTTCAGGTGCGCCATCATGAGGAAGCCCGAGACATCCATGCCCCATGACTTCGCGGTCTCGATGTGCTGCTTGGCGACATCCGCCTCGGTGCTGTGCGTCGCGATCCGTACCGAGCGTACCCCAAGGTCGTAGGCGCGTCGCAGGTCGGAGATCGTCCCGATGCCCGGCAGCAGCAGCGTGGTGAGCACTGCGTGCTCGACGACCGCGGCGACGGCCTCGATCCAGTCCCCGTTGGTGTGCGAGCCGGCGCCATAGGTCAGGCTGTTCCCGGCGAGTCCATCGCCGTGAGCGACCTCGATGGCATCGACTCCCGCGGCGTCGAGCGCGCGGGCGATCTCTGCTGCCTTGGCCGGGTCGAGCCGGTGGCGAAGCGCGTGCATGCCGTCACGCAGGGTGACGTCCTGCAGGTAGATGCGGGTCATGCGGTCACCTCCTGTCGTGCCGTGATCATGCGTTCGGCTGTCCGCATGGCGGCCGAGGTCATTATGTCCAGGTTTCCGGCGTATGCGGGCAGGTACATCGCGGCGCCCTCCACTTCGAGATAGACGCTGATCTTGGTGTACTCGGCCGCGCTTCGGTCTTCGTCGACGAGCGTGTCGAGCTCGGCGTCCTCATCGCTGAACTGCACGTCGTGCTTGAGACGGTAGCCCGCGACGTACTCCGCGACCGCGGCGACGCGCTCGCGGATCGCGACGGTGACCGATTCACGCTGCTCGGCGCTCAGTCGCTCTGTGATCATCAGCACCGTGTCGCGCATGATCATGGGCGGCTCGGCGGGGTTCAGGACGATGATCGCCTTGCCACGTGCGGCTCGCCCAACTTGCTCGATGGCCGTCGCGGTCGTCTCGGTAAACTCGTCGATGTTCGCCCGTGTTCCTGGACCCGCCGACTTCGAGGCGATGGATGCCACGATCTCGGCGTAGTGGACCGGCACGACGCCGCTCACCGCGTTCACGATCGGGATGGTCGCCTGGCCGCCGCATGTGACCATGTTCACGTTCGCGGCATCGAGGTGATCCTCGAGGTTCGCGACCGGCACGACGTAGGGGCCGATCGCCGCGGGGGTCAGATCTACCATCAGCTTGTTGTACGGCTCGAGTGCCTTCGCGTTGTGCCTATGCGCACCTGCACTGGTGGCGTCGAAGACGACCTCAATCTCGTCGAACCCGGGAAGCGCGATGAGCCCCTCGACGCCCTCTGCCGTGATCGGGACCCCGAGGCGACGCGCGCGGGCGAGACCGTCGGACTCGGGATCGATGCCGACCATGGCACCCATCTCGAGGTAGCTGCTCAGCCGCATGATCTTGAACATGAGATCGGTTCCGATGTTGCCGGAGCCGATAATGGCGACCTTCTTCTTCGTCATGGACTGCCTTTCGCGCTTCGTCTTCAGGTTTGCGCCCCGGCCAGTATTAACCGGGGCGAGAGACTACGTTGACTTTAAGCTCGGTCACCGGCGTCCGAGACGGGTGTTCCGCTCACCGGACGAGTTATGACGCTGTCGCCGAGACGGAACCGAGTCCGGTCAGGGTCGCGGTGACCTTCGTGCCCGGGCCGAACGGCACCATCGGACCAAGTGCGCCCGACAGCACCACCTCACCGGCACGCAGCGGCCGGTTCAACCGGTGCGCGGTGCGTGCCACCCAGAGGAGCGCGGTGCGGGGATCTCCCAGACATGCCGCGCCGTTTCCGCGCGACACCACCTCGCCGTCACATTCCAACACCATCTCGATGGCCACCGTGTCGATATCGGCCAGGGGAACCCGCACGTCCCCCAGGACGAACATTCCGCTGGACGCATTGTCGGCGATCGTGTCGACGATCGAGATGTCCCAGTCCGCGACGCGACTGTCGACGATCTCGAGTGCCGGCCCGACGCAATCAACGGCCTCGAGCACGAGCTCCGGATCGTCCACGTCGCGGGCGAGGAAGAACGCGAGCTCTGCCTCGATGCGCGGCTGCAGCAGACGTGCCGAGGGCACCTCGGCCAGCGCCGTGGCGTCCATGTCGGCGAGTAAAACGCCGAAGTCGGGCTGATCGACGCCCAGCTGCCGTTGAACGGACTCGGACGTCAGGCCCACCTTGCGTCCGACACGGGCATTCCCGCCGTTTGCCAGTTGTCCTAGCACCGCTTCCTGCACCCGGTAGGCCGCTTCGACGTCGGTGCCGAGGGTTTCCCGCAGGGGCGCGATCGGCTCGCGCGTGCGGAGGGCCGTGACCAGCCGGTCGGCCATCTGCGCGATGGCGGGATCCGTCACCACCGGAGGCGTCGCGCTCATGCCCGGGTCCCGGCGAGCGCGGGCGCTCCCAGCAGACGAGCCAGGACGTCCTCGAGCTGGGCCCGAGCATCCGCCGCGTCCATCGGCGCCGTCAGCGCACGCCACGCGACGACCCCGTCCGGGCGCACCAGGACGGCACCCCCGTCGTCCACCTCGCGGACGCGGTGCCATTCGTAGTAGAGGTCGTCCGCTCCGGGTTCTCCGATCGTGATGGTCCGCAACCGCGGGTGCGCCAGCACCTCGGCAGCCTCGGCCCATGCGACGCCGCTCGGGCTGATCAGAACTGTCAAGTAAGGCCCGCCGACGATGTCGAGAGTCGAGAGTCGGCGACCCTTCGCGCCGACCAGCCAGGCGTGTGGCACCTTGGCTCCCGGGCGGGTGGTGGGCTGCACGTACAGGTCGCGGTCGCGCTGCCAGATCTCGGGCGCTCCGTGGGCGTCCGGGATCACCGCGTTCGACTCGTACCGCTGGTTCATCTCGATGCCCTGCGCGTTGAACTCGTACTGCTTGAGGTCGATCGCCGCGGCCAGCGCCGCACGGGCCGCCGCGCCATCCGCGTTCTGCGCCTTCAGTCGGGCGGGGCCCGAGGGTCCGCCCTCGTACGAGGGCTTGAGCGCTTCGTGGATCGGCGCGTAGTCGCGGCGGGACTGGTTGGCGCGGGCGACGATTTGCTTGCCGACCGGCGCGCGTTCGGCGGTATAGGACTCCAGCAGGACCGGATCGGCGTCGCCTTGCACGACGAAGGCGAGCTTCCAGGCGAGGTTGAAGGCATCCTGGATGCAGGTGTTCGACCCCAGGCCGCTCGAGGGCGGGTGCCGATGCGTCGCGTCGCCTCCGCAGAAGATCCGGCCGTTGGAGTACACGGCCGCGGACGCTTCGTTCACGTACCACGGGGCGATCGAGGTGATCTCGGGCTCGAAGTCCGGGTCGCCGACGTACGCGCGGATCCGTGCCAGGGCGGTTTCTCGACTTACGTCGGGATCCCCCTTCGTCATGTCGAACCCCCAGCCGGCGATCCAGGTGTCCCATGGTTTGACGGCGCGCAGAAGCCCGAAGCCGATCTCTCCGACGGCAACCTCCGGATTGACAATGAAGTTAAGGATGCTCGGGCGGTGGGCGACGTACTGGCTGAGGTCACCGCGGAACTGCGCGTACACGTGGCCCGCCCGACCCAGCTGTCCCTCGACCGTGAGCCCGGCTGAATCCATGACCCGCGAACGGGCACCGTCGGCGCCCACCAGGTAGCGGACGCGCTGCTCGTAGTCGATCCCATTGAGCCGGTCGCGCAGCGAGACGGTGACTCCTTCCGCATCTTGCACGCTGGAGATGTACTCCGTGCTGAACGAGATCTTCGCGCCGTGGCCTGCCGCCGCGTTCACCAGGATCGGCTCCACCAGGGTCTGCGGGATGTCCAGCATCGTCGCCGGGCTCGATCGCAGATAGTCGCCGTGGCGATCGTCGCCCGTGCCCCACGTGCGCATGCGGAAGACCTCGGGCCCGACGAGGCTCGTGGTGAAGAGCGTGTCGCCGATCGACTCCCACGGCGTGGCCTGCTCCTGGAGCCGCTCTTCTACGCCGAGGCTGCGCAGCACTTCGGCCGCGCGCAGGTTCATGATGTGCGCTCGCGGCGTGTCGGCCAACCACGGCTGGCGCGAGATCGCATTCACTCGCACGCCGTACTGAGCGAGCGCCAGCGCGGTGGTCCCACCCATCGGACCGAGGCCCACAACCAGTACGTCCGCGTCGAAGTGCGCGTCGTGATCGACCATCATTTTTCCCTCGTCATTGAAAGTCCCGCATTACTAATATTTTAGTATGATAGCAGACGGCTACCCCTCCAGGAATTGCACGTGCATGCTGTTGAACTCCTCAGGCTTCTCCCACTGCGGCCAATGACCGGCCCCCTTTATGACTTCCAATGTGCTGCCCGGAATCAGTTTCAGCAGGATCTCAGCGTCCTCGACGGTGGCCGTCGGATCCTTGTCCGTCCACAGCAGCAGCGTCGGGGCCGTGATCATTCCGCACCATTCGGCCGTCCAAATGTAGGGGGCCCGGTGCTCCCAGTCCTGAACAGCCAGGATGTTCTCCATCGCCCGCTCGAAACCCTCCTGCTGGTAGAGCCGCTGGCGGAAGCGGATCAGCTCGTCCGTGACCAGGGACTTGTCCCCGAAGAGCCACTCCACCCGTGCCCGGACGGTCTCGTAGGTCGAGTCGCGCACCGCTGCGAGGCTCGACGCTTTCAGGCCGGCCATGACCTTCGGATTGTTCGTGATGTTTCCGGGGGTGTTCAACACCAGGCGGTCGACGCGATCCGGGTGGTGGGCCGCCGTCCACGCGGCCACCCATCCACCGAGCGATTCACCGGAGAGGTGTGCACGCTCGATCCCCAGCACGTCCAGCACGGCGACCAGGTGATCACTCAAGTAGTCGATCAGGTAGGGGCGGTTGGGCTTTTCCGAGAGCCCATGCCCGACCATGTCGAACAGCACCAGCCGAAAGTGCTGGGACAGTTCTCGAACGTTTCGCGTGTAGGCCTCGAGATGCCCACCGGTCCCGTGCACCATCACCAGGGTCGGGCCACTGCCCGCCTCGACGATTCGCGTCCTGATCCCGGCCGCATTGACGAAGTGCTGTCGCAATTCGACGCCGGCGAAGTCGCCCCAGATGCTGAGGTGAGGTTCCATAATTTTCCTTTTCTGTTGATTCATTCGGAGTCGGGCGCGGTTGCCAGGGGCGATTCCGCAGTCCGCGTGGGGTCGGAAAGTCGAGCCGGGCACGCTAAAACGCTAGAATCTGGCGTATGAGCCTTCCCGACGTGGCCTATGGCATATCGCCGCCCCGCAAGAGCGATATGGTCTACCGCGCGATCAAGCAGGATCTGATCCGCGGCAAGTACAAGGTCGGACAGGATCTCGTCATCGTCGATCTGTCGGGACGCCTCGGAACGAGCCGACAGCCGGTCCTGGAAGCGCTCAAGCGCCTCGACCGGGAAGGTTTCGTCGAGGTCATCCCCCAGATCGGCGTTCGGACGATCCGTCCCACGGCCGACGGGGTACGGGACTTCTACCGCGTGTTCGGCAACGTTGAAGGCCTGGCCGCCGAGATCGCGGCAGGACGGGTCCTTCCCGACGAGATGGAACAGCTTCGCCTGCGAACCGCCGAGATGGACGAACGCGTCTCTGCCGGAGAGGTGCCTATGATCGACTATTTGCTGCTCAACCGGCGGGTGCACTCGGCGATCCACACGATGACCGGCTCGCCCGAGGTGATCCGAGCCGCCGAGGCGTACTGGGACAAGAGCGATTTTCTGATCGCGACGATCTTCGGCTCGTCCGACGATGCGAATTCCTTCCGTGTGAGTCATGATCACGACGCCATCCTCCAGGCGATCGAACGGGGGGACGCGCCCGGTGCGCGCAAACTCGCGACCGAGCACATCCTCTCCGTGGGTCGAGCCCTCGCAGACCGGCTGCAACACAGCTCGGACTCGACGGCGGCTACGCCCGGTGTCGCCATCTAGGCGATCGGGAAGGTGGTGCCGATCCCCATTCCGGTGATCCACTCCGGGACGGGCTCGTAGCTCGTCCACACGAGGGGCTTGCCGACGGCGATCTGTCCGATGATCCAGGTGCGCAGTTCCTGCCCCCCGTTGCCCGCGTTGAGTTCGAGGCCTTCGTGGCCCTCTTCGATGATCGGGGTGGGGTCGCCCGCCTCCATCTGGTCGAGAAACCATCGGTCCCACTCGACGTTCACCCGGGCATCGGGGTTGCCGCCCATTGCGCGCACTCGAGGTTCTCGGACCGCGGCGAAAGCACGGGTGTCCGCACGCCCGTGGATGAGCGGGGTGCGCCGCTCTTCGGGCAGCTCGCGCGGATCATTGCTCGGCAGCCAGTGGGACAGCCCGCCGCTGGCGAGCACCAGGACACGCTCGGCTCCGTTCCACGCGCGCAGCGCGGCACCAAGAGCCTCGCCGAGAGCTGCGCTGCGACGCAGGCTCGGAAGCGGCGGCGCGGCGGTGTTCACGATGAGTGGCACCATCGGGATCGGCTTGTCGGGACTGATCATCTCCCAGCCCTGCACGATGCCGTGATCGAGCGTGATGTTGTACGACAATGCGATGTCGAAGTCGCGGGCGCTGAGTTCGGCGTGAACCGCCCAGGCGAGGTCGCCCGCTATCGGAACCTCACCGGCGAACGTGTCGAAATCGCCGAAGCCCTCCGCCTTCTCGACCCCGAGCGCGAACGGCGGCATCATGTCGTAGAAGTTGCCGTGGAAGTGGTCGGGTCCGATCGCGACCACCACATCCGGTGCGAGCTCGGTGACGACCCGGGATACTCGAGCCACGTCGGCCATGAACGCGCCTCCGGGTGCGTTTGGCGATGCCGGCGGGGTCATCGTCGCGTAAGGCGCATGGGACATGCCGACGAAACCTACGATTTCACTCACGTGTATACCTTTCTGGGATGTATTCGCGTGCGGGAGTGCGGATGTGACTCATGACTCTTCCCACGACTGGCGGCGTGCCTCGTCGACCGAGACCAGGCCGGCGCTCTGCCGTCGTCCCAGGCCGAGGAGGCCGAGGAGCCGCGAGTTCTCGATCGTCAGGAATTCGACCGACGCGTCGGACGAATCGTTGTAGTGGCGGTGCCAGGTCCAGGGCGGCGTGTAGATGAAATCACCGGTGGCCCATGCTTCGGTCTCGTCCTCCAGCTCGGTGTGACCGTGGCCGGAAATGACGAAATGCACGGTTTCGTGGTGATGACGCTGCATGTCGCTGCTCCTGTCTGCAGGAATCTCTTGCCGGAAGATCTCGAACGTGACCGTCGGCAGCCGGCCCGCGATGGACAGTGCGCTGGGGTTGTGCACCCGACCCTCGGGTAACGCCTCGAGCTCGTCCGCATGGACGACGAAGGGCCGGGCCTCGCCCGGAAGGACATTCTCAGAAATCGAGGAAAGAAACTCGCCGAGCGAGAACCCGGGCCCGCTGAGCGACATCAGATGGTCACCGTCCGTCCGCCGTCGACCGTGAGTACGGTGCCGTTGATGTATCCGGCTTCGGGTGAAGCCAGAAACGCTATCGCCGCGGCGATCTCGCCGGGTTCGGCGGGACGCCCGACGGGGACATCCGCAGAATCCTCGCAGGACACGTCCTCGAACTCCCGCCCGGTGGACGCGGCCCGCGCAGCGATGATCTCGGTCCTGCGCTCGGTTGCCGTCGCGCCCGGTGCTACGCAGTTCACGGTGACACCGCCTGCCGCGAACTCGAGCGAGAACAGCTTCGCGGCTGCCGTCATCGCCGAACGCAGGACGACCGATGCCGCGAGCCCCGGCTGCGGATGGCGTACAGCGGTGGATGTCACGACAATCACGCGGCCGAATCCGCGTTCCGCCATGCCCGGAAGCGCACGTTCCAAGATCCGCACGGGCCCCAGCAGCAGGAGGTCGAACGCCGAGCGCCAATCCGTGTCCGTGAGCTCACCGACACGCGCGGGGGGCGGCCCGCCGGCGTTCAGAACGAGGACATCGGGTGCCCCGAAGCGGGTCGTCACTTCTTCGAGGAAGGCGTCGGCCCTGTCCGGCTCAGACAGATCGTGGGCGACGAAGCCCACCTCCGCGCCCATTGCTAGTCGGAGCTCGTCCGCGGCCTGCTCCAGCCGATCGGGGCGTCGCCCCACGAGCACGACCCGGTGGCCACGGCGAGCCAGCGCTTCGCCCGCGGCCCTGCCGATTCCCGTCGATCCGCCGCCCACGATGGCGACGGGTCCAGTCTCACTCATCTCTTGCTCCTTTGAAGTGCGTCGGGTTTAGAGTGAGGTCTCATGGCGGAGGAGACAAATTTCAGTCCTACTGACCGGGACACGAATGATGCGCGCGAGGCGCCCTCCGGTGGACTCGATCGCGCTGCGGCGATCTTCGATGCGTTCAACGACGCGCATCGGAGCCTGACCCTCGCGGCGCTCGTCCGTCGCTCCGGCCTTCCGCGGTCAACCGTGCACCGCACGGCTGACCGGATGATCAAGCTCGGGTGGCTCGACAAACCGCACGACCGTTATCGGATCGGCACGCGCATCTTCGAACTCTCCGGGTTGGTGTCCGTGCGACGCGAACTGCGGGAGGCTGCGCTGCCGTTCATGCAGGACCTGTACACCGCCGCACAGACGGCCGTCCAGTTGGGCGTGCTCGACGGCGAGCACGTGCTAGTGGTCGAGAAGATCAGTGGGCATCGTCGCATGCCCATGCTGTCGCAGGTCGGGTCGATGATTCCGGCGCATTGCTCTGGGCTCGGACGGGCAATCCTCGCCCACTCGCCGGAAGAGACCATACAGGCGATCCTTCGGGCGGGTTTGCGGGGGCGGACACCCGAGACAATCACCTCTGCTGCCGCGTGGCGAGCCGAGTTAGCTGCGATCAAAGCGCGGGGGTGGGCCGCCGATCGTGGCGAGGGAAACGTCGGGATCAACTGTGTCGCGGCACCGGTGCTCAACCTGCGGGGTGACGCCGTCGCGGCGCTCTCGGTCACCGGCCCCGCGACGTTGATCAATCCCGAGCGCCTCGCCGCGGCGGTGCAATTGGCCGCGGCGGCGGCATCCCGCTCCTATGCACACCGCACTTAAGGGAAAGTGTCGTCCCACTGTGTGGGACGTCCTGGTGCGGCGTGGTCGCCGCATAGCGAAGGTTGCAAGACGATCGACTGGACTCTTCGACGGAAACTCCGAGATCGCCTGGCCACATTGGTGATGACATTCTGCGGAGGTCGAATGCTAGTATTTCAGAGGTCGCGGTCTCCGCGAAGAGGACAACGCACGACAAAGGAGTTTGTACTGCGAGCATTCCCTTCGCGATTTCTCCCCAGGGTCTCCCGGGACGGGTACCTGCCGCAGGGCGGCAGTGAGTGAAACAGACGCTCTCCCCTTCACGTGTGGGGAACCATCCGCGTCCCTACCGACCGGCTGCACAGCGGCAGCCGGTCACGCAACGAGTGCACAACAGTTAGAAAGGACTAGCTCATGAGCCCGATCAGTAGGCCTCGACGTCACGCCCGAACGCTGGCGTTCGGAGTCGTCGCAGCCCTCGCTCTCGCCGGATGCTCCGGCGTGAACGGCGGCGAAGACGGCGGCAGTGGCGGCGAAGACGGCGGCAGTGGCGGCGAGTTGGTGATCAGGTTGGCGACCTGGATCGGCCCTGCAACCCCGTACGGTGTTGCTCTCGAAGAGTTCGTCACCACCGTCGACGAACTCTCGGACGGCGAGATCACGATCGAGCCGTTCTGGGACGGCGCCCTGCTCGCCGGTCCCGACCTGCTCACCGGTGCCGGGGACGGGCGCGCCGACCTGGCGTATCTGCCCACGCACTACAACCCGGCCGAGCTGCCCCTCTCGCAGCTGACCACCGTGCCGTTCCTTACATCCGACGTTCCCGCCGCCGAGGCGACATGGGAGACCCTGCTGGAGAGCGACGAGGCGTTCGCCGCCGAGTACGCCGAGAGCGGCGTCACACCCCTGACGGTGCACGGCACGACCACGAATATCCTGGCGACGACCGAGCCCGTCCCGGGCTTCGACTGGCTCGACGGCCGCAGCCTCCGCGCCACGAGCTACAGCGCGAACGCCGTTCAGCTCGCCGGCGCGAATCCCGTGGCACTCGCCCTGAACGAGATCTACGAGTCCGTCGAACGCGGTGTCGTCGACGGTTTCACGACGATGAACCTGGGCACGATCCCGTCCGTGAGCCTGCAGGAAGTGACTCCCTACGTCGTCGATGCGGGACTCGGCATGTACGCGACGTCGCTGCTGGTCGCGAACACCTCCTTCTGGGACGGCCTGAGCGAGGACCACAAGGCCGTCCTGACCGAGGCGATCGACACGCTCGACGAGTCGTACTGGTCAGCGCTCAGCGACGTCGAGGAAGAGGCGTGCTCGACCATCCTCGAGGAGGGGGGCGAGGTTACCCAGTGGCCCGACGCCGAGAAGAAGCTCTGGCAGGACGCGGTCGGAGACACGATTCTCGACGAGTGGAAGGCGCAGGTCGAGGCCCAGGGCGTCGACGCCGATGCCTTCTACGACTCGTACATGGAGTCGCTCGACGAAAACGCCACCGACTATGTCGACGGCGTCGTGATCTGCGCACAAAGATCACAAAGATAGTGCACCACCTCTGCGTCGTGTCGATCAGCGGCATATCGCACCCGACCGGCACGACGCAGAGCATTCAGAGAAAGGGCAGGGCAAGATGCTGTTCACAAAGTACGTGAGCCGGCCGCTCGGCGTGCTGGCGGGCGCCGCGGTGTTCATTCTGATGGCGCTGACGCTCACCGAGGTCATCTCACGCGCCATCACGGGCCGGAGTATGCCCGGAATCGTGGAGTACAGCGAGGTCGTCCTGGCGATCTCGGTCTTCCTGGCACTGGGCCTGACCCAGGCGGAAGGCCAGCACATCACAACGTCGATCATGACCTCGAGGTTGTCCGACAAACCGCGACGCGTGGTCATCGGAGTGTTCGGGCTTGTCGGCATCATCGTGGTGGTCGTCATGGTCGCCGTCACCGCGATCGTGGCCATCCAGTCAATCCAGACCGGCGAGTACCGCTTCGGACTCGCCAAGGTACCCCTGTCGCCGGCTCGGGTCGCGGTCGTGATCGGCCTCACGGTGTTCCTCGTCGAATACGGATTGACGCTGCGGCGCGAGGTCTTTACTCGATCGCGCGATCGGGACGATTTCGACCTTTCGGACGCGGCGCGTGATGTCACCTTCTAAATCACCTTCTCGCCCGATCGGACGGATCCAGTCATGCCTGTAGAGGTACTCATCATCGCGGCCGTGGCGGTCATTATCCTGATCGCGTTCATCGTCAGTGAGCAGCCGATCTGGATCGGCCTGGCCGCCGCGGGCAGCATCGGCCTGCTCATGCTCGAGGGATCCGGCATCACTGTCGCCACCATCGGGTCGAAGCCTTTCTCCGCGGTATCGAGCTACTCTCTCGTCATCATCCCCATGTTCGTGTTGATGGGCGTGATCGCAACCCGAGCGGGGTTGGCTGAGGATATCTTCGCCGTTGCGAGAAAGTTCTCGAGGCGCCTGCCGGGAAGCCTCGGAATCGCCACCGTCCTGGCTTCGGGCGGCTTCGGTGCCGTCTCGGGATCGAGCGCCGCCACCGTGGTCACCGTGGGCCGGATGGCCGTCGGAGAGATGACGAACAGCGGTTACCGCCCGAACTCGGCCGCCGCCCTGGTGGCCATCGGGGGAACGCTTGGCGTCCTGATCCCCCCCAGCATCGCGCTGATCGTCTTCGCATCGCTGACGGGTGAATCCGTGGGTGCCCTGCTGCTCGCCGCCGTCATTCCCGGGATCCTGACCATCCTCGTTTACTCGATCATGGTAGTCATCATGTATCGGCGGGGATCGCTCACCGAGCCCGGTGTCGTCGCCTCGCGAGCCGGCGCGGCAGCGAAGGGCGGTGCCAAGAAGTCATCGCGCGTTCAGGGTGCCGAACTCACTCAGACTTTCGTCATCGCTTCGGAGCGTTCGTCGATCACGCGTCGCAACATCGTCGGAGCGCTCTACGCAGGAGGTCTCTTCCTGATCATCGTCGGCGGACTCTACACGGGACTCGTCACCGCGACCGAATCTGGAGCGATGGCCGCGGCCATCGCACTCGTGATCCTGGGCATCCGCTTGTGGCGCACCGGCCCGAAGAAGCTCGCCGTTAACCTGAAGGACTCGTTCGCCGAGGCAACCTCACTCAGCGCGATGATCTTCGCCCTCCTGCTGGGCGGGTCGATCTTCTCGTACTTCATTGTCTCGACGCGGATCCCCGCCGAACTCGCCCGATTCATCATCGACGCGGATCTTCCCGTGTACGGCGTGCTGATCGCCGCGATCATTCTGCTCGTCATCCTCGGCGCATTCCTCGAGTCCCTGTCGCTGATGCTCATCACCGTCCCCCTGCTCTATCCGATCGCCGCGGGCATCGGCGTGGATGGCATCTGGTTCGGCATCCTCGTCGTCAAGGCCGTCGAGATCGGACTCGTCACCCCGCCGTTCGGGCTCAATGTGTTCGTGGCGGCGGGAATTTCGAAGAAGACGACGGCAGAAGGCATCTTTCGCGCCGTCCTGCCTATGATCCTGGCCGAGTTCGTTGTGATCGCACTCCTTCTCGCCGTCCCCGAGTTGGTGACCTGGCTACCAGGACTCGTGCGCGGCTGATCGATCCGCCGTGCGCTGCCGGGCAGTCGGCGCGGGCGAGATAGATTCGAAACTTGAAATCCCTCTCCCTGGCGCGCGGCGCCCACACGATCGAGCAGCTTGTCGGCTGGCGTCGATACGACCGGCATAGGGAAAGTAGGCGGCCAATCTCTCGAAGCTACAGCCCTGTTAGCCGAAGCATCCGGGTGCATCCGTGGCCGAACCACATGACGAGGTCATTGCGAGGAGCTATTAGGACCCGTCACTGCTAGCCGGAGTTCGCTCGCGCCGCGAGAGCTTCAGAACTCCCCAATTGCGAGCCCAAGGCGC
Organism: Microbacterium sp. NPDC077644; assembly: GCF_040702785.1. Classification (NCBI taxonomy): domain Bacteria; kingdom Bacillati; phylum Actinomycetota; class Actinomycetes; order Micrococcales; family Microbacteriaceae; genus Microbacterium; species Microbacterium sp. NPDC077644. Next base: position 801 of record NZ_JBFBME010000007.1, on the reverse strand, counting down.
AGATACAGGTCGGTGACCGCCTCGTTGTTCACGCGGTACTTCACCCAGACTCCCTTGCGAGATTCGCCGGAGGTTATCGGTGGATCCGCGATCACAAGACACCAGCGCCGCGGCGGAGCCACGCGCGAAGCTCTCGCGCACCGGGCTGCGGTGGGCGCTGGAAGGATCGTGGTCGCACACCTCACCGTCGCCCGTGTCGCCGAGGGACTCGGGGTCGCGTGGGACACCGCCAACAACGCGGTCCTGGCCGAAGGCAAGCGGCTGCTGATCAACGACCCCACGCGGTTCGAGGGCGTGAAGGTCATTGGCGTCGATGAGCACGTCTGGCGCCACACCAGGCGTGGCGACAAGTACGTCACCGTGATCATCGACCTCACCCCGGTCCGCGATGGCGCCGGCCCAGCAAGGCTGCTGGACATGGTCGAGGGCCGGTCGAAGGCGGCGTTCAAGACCTGGCTCGCCGACCGCGACGACGCCTTCCGTGACGCGGTCGAGGTGGTCGCGATGGACGGCTTCACCGGGTTCAAGACCGCCGCTGCAGAGGAGATCCCGGACGCGGTCACGGTGATGGATCCCTTCCACGCCGTGCGCCTGGCCGGTGACGCCCTCGACAGGTGCCGGCGCCGGGTCCAACTCGCGATCCACGGGCACCGTGGGTTCAGGGACGACCCGCTCTACAAGTCGCGGCGCACGCTGCACACCGGCGCGGACCTGCTCACCGACAAGCAGAGCGACAGGCTACGCGCGCTGTTCGTTGATGACGCTCACGTCGAGGTCGAGGCGACCTGGGGTGTCTACCAG
>NZ_JBFBME010000006.1:374-54245 GCF_040702785.1 Microbacterium sp. NPDC077644 | reverse complement strand
ATGCGATCAGACAAACTCGCCCGAAACTACCGCGCTGCCATCTGCCTCTCCTCGACCCTCATCTGGATCAAGACCGACTTAATCAACACGGCCTAAGCCTCTACACCAATGACCTCCAGCAGGTCACTCTGTTCCTGATGCTGCAGCCAGACTAGGAAACTGCGGTCTACGACAGCGAGCCTTCGGGCCGTTTGATCGTAGTCAAGCACGATGGGCTTCACCGCCAGCTTGTTCACTTGCAATCGCGCGATTGCAGCAAGCGCGATGGTTATGTTCCCGGCGTTCACCTTCTGCTCAGGGTGAGCATCGTTGATCGCACGCGAGATCTCGGCGTAGGGGACCCCCTTCTCGAGTTGATTGGAGTCCGCCTTGATGACCGCATACAGGAGCCATCTGTAGATCTCAAGGCGTGCGCTCTGGAATCCTTCGGCGAAGTGAGTGAGAAAACCGTTGAAGCGCGCGGAGTCAGAGTCAACCACGGCCTTCACGATCGCCGTGCCGTCTGCAGACACGGGCGTCAGGTCGCTCATCGTCGCAAAGACTCCGGCGGCCTCACACGCAATCTTGCAAGCCTCCTGGACAATCCAGACACTATCCATCGCACTCTCAAGCACGGCGTCCACGAACTCGGGCGTGAACTCGATCTTCAACAGTCGAGCCCCCTCGCCGACGACTTCGCGCAGATCATCCTCACGCCACTTGTCCACGTTGATCGAGACCACGCGCCCGCCAAGATCGCCGTTGTGCTGCGTCATTCGGTTCTCGTCAATCCATACTCCGACGACGATAAAACTGTATGGCGACGATTCATGGAACGCCTTGAGAGCTACCGCGAAGTCCTTCTGGGTCTCTTCCGGCAAGTAATGGAAGTCCTCCAGCACAAGATACTTTGGTGCTTCCGCGTTCTGTAGGCCGGCTATCACGTCGTTGACATCGTTCGGGTCGAGTTCCAACGCCTGACCTTGCTGAGCCGTCTGCTCCGTGTGGCCCGCATCGGTACCGGCGGTACCTCCGAACTCACCGACGAGCGGAACCTTTATCCCTGCACGAGCTTCGACACGAATCTTAAAATCACCAGACACCGTGCGAGTCGTCGTTCCCTCGACCACATACCCTGCCGCCTTGAGCACTGCGGTGTGAAGGTCGCGAAGGGCCCACTTATTCGAACATGTCACAACCAAGTGATCATCTTCCCCGAGGTTGAACTTGCGCAGCGAAGTCTTGCCCTGCTTCGAGCTCCCATGAATGACGATGTGCTTGTCCTGCGTCAGCGCGTCGACGAATGCCTTGTCAACCGCCTCCCGGACGGCGTAATTCGCCGGGACGTCGCGAGACATGCCGAAAACGTCGTATACCGAGTACTCCCGTGACTTGCCCATAACCGAATGCTACTGGAGGGGTTTCGGAGGGGCTGGCACTGCCCGGACATGCAGATGGCCCGGAGACTCTTGCGAGTTTCCGGGCCTTATCTGGTCGGGCTGACAGGATTTGAACCTGCGACCCCTTGACCCCCAGGTATCCCGTTCGACCTGATTCCTTGATTTTCCGGGCACCCCTGCGTGTCAAACCGCGTCATTTCATGTCGTGGGTTGCATGGATTGCGTGGTTCTGGTCCCGGTTTGGTCCCGGCCCTCGGTAGCCATCCGCCTCTCAACAGGGTTGTGTGGAGTTTACGGAGGTGGCCCGGGGAATTCTGCAATGAGAAGGTGCGCGCACTCCTCTTGCGAGTGCCGCTGCGGTGATTCTTCGAAACGTCACGCAGGCGGTGTGACGAGCACGAGTGCTGCCGGATCTACATCATCGCGGATACGCAATTCGGGTAGCTCAGACCCGTCGAGCGCTGCAGCGAGCATCTGAACCTTTGCCTGCTCAAGCGCGGATGCGAGAGACTGCGCAGAGGCGATGGCCGAGTAGAACGCGGATGCGAACACGATCGCGGATGTGTCGTCGATCGTGTCGGACATCCCGATCACTGCAAGCACCGTTTGTAGCATATCGCCGGCACCCGCAAGACTCTCGCAGGCGTTCAGCACTAGCAGTCGCGGCGGCTCATCCGTAGCGCCGAGAACACGTGCAAGGAGCTCGAAGGTGACACCGGCACCGTCTTCATCTCCTGCCTCGTTCTCCATGAGGAGGCCATCCGAACCAGCGTGGCCAGAGAAGTGGACGATGTGTGGTCGGTGATCGTTCAGCCCGTCTAGGAGGTCGTTGACCGTCGCGGCCGGTGCGTGGTCAACCTGCACGAGATCGCGGTACTTGGAGCCGCGCAGAGCTTGCCGCACCTGACGCACCTCCTGATCGACACGAAGCCAGGTACCGAAACGCTGCTCGGTGCCGTCTGGAGTGGTGACAGTTTCTTCCGTCGCTTCCGGGTTGGCGGTGACGTACAGCACCCGTAACTTCTCGGGCTCAGGTGGACGCACCTCGACGTAGCGGATCTGCGTTGGAGGGGTGCCCAAGCGGGCAATCTCTTGCGCGTGCGTTCGCTGTTCTCGTCGACGCCGTGAGTCAGCTTGCTTCTGCTTGCTTTCGGCTGAGCGACGTTCATTATCCTCGGCAGAGCGCAGCGACTTGGTCTTTGTGGCGATCGATTTGTCAATCATTGCGATGTCCTTTCGCGCCTTCGCGATCTTGGACTCCGCAGCCGCGACCTTCTTGTCTTCGCGCTCCGCAGCGGACAGGGAAGATCTCACCGTTGAGGCGCTCTTCGAGCGTCCAGCTTGCTCGCGTTTCTTTCGCGCGCTCTCGCGAGCGGCGGTCGCATCCTTCTCGGCCTTTGCGAGGTCGCCGGCCAGTGTCGCCTTGCGATTCTGGAGACGCGCAAGCTCCGAGCGGAGTGTGTCACTTCGCGTCACGGTTCTAGCTCTCTCCCCTCGCGGTGACTCAACGCGCCTTGCTCTGTCCCCTCATGCCACTCGCGTGGGATGAGGGCGGTACCATCACGCCAGGTCTCAATAATCGAGTCTTGGAACCATTCATCAGCGAAGTCGGCGTGGTCGAAGGCGATGATCTGTAATTGACCACCAAGTTGCGTGACGGCCTCAAACATCATTCGGTACAGCTTGAGGGTGTTGTCGCGGTCTGTGTCGGAGAGCTCTGCCAATTCTCCCCCAGTTTCTCTGTCGCGTGGGAAGAACGCCTGGCTTGGCTGGTCGAGGACGACGAATCGAGGCACGGGGCGGTTCGTTTGGATGAAGTAGTCTTGAAGCGCCAAGTACGCAGTGAGGTGATAGCCAACCCAACTCATTCCGCTGCCGATGGCTCCCGCATCCATATACGCGGGACCCTGGAGCGTATCGGCGACGACAGTGAGGCGGTACGGGTCGATCCGTACGCCGTGTTCGGAGTGTTCAAGCGGGAACTGCTGCGCGAGCGCAGTCATACGCCGGTTGACGATGTTGAGCAGAGAGTCGACGGCAGAGCGGAGCGCCTCAGGATCCAGCTCATCCGCGAGTTCCGCTGCTTGAGCTTTGAGGGTGTCGACAGTAAGTTCAAGCTCAGCGATGGTGCCGTCGCTCTCAACTGTGGTTGTGTCGAGGTACTGGGCGATGCGGCCTCGAACGAAGCTCTGTTGATTCCAGGTGCGCTGTTCTGCTGCCCGAAGGTCGTCGGAGCGGGCGAGATCTTCCAATGAACTGTTAATGTCGCTGAGTTCTGCGCGCACTTCGGCGCGCTCCCGCAGGAGCTCGGCTCGGGCGTTGGTGATGCGTGGTTGGTCTCGTTGCGCAAGCTCTATTCGGCGCGCGACGCGGCCCAGGCTTTGTTCGATCGCATCGTGCGTGGCTGTTGCGGTCAGCGTTGTTTGGCAAACCGGGCATGCCGCTTCGTCATCCGCGGTGTTTGGGATGAGCCCGATAGACGCAAGCCGAACTCGGTGCTCGTTCAACTCCGCGCTGTATTCGGTACCGACCCGGGCAAACTCGTCGAGGCCGCGAAGCTTTTCATTGATGCTTCGCAACACACTGCGGAGGTTCGTCCGACGTGTGACAAGGCTCTCGGTTTGCGCGTCACTGTCAACATCGTCCGTATGGGTCGAGGGCTGCTCGCGCTCCAGGATCGCGGTCAACAGTGTGATCGCTTCTGCGACGTCTCCCGGCACAGTCTCAGACGGGAGCAGTCCGCTACCGCGGGCGTCAGCGATGAGGCCTGCCGCGCGTCCTATCCCTAGTTCCCGTGCAGCACGTGCTTCTGCGAGGCGAGCTTCTTGGCGCCGGATGTTTCGGCGGAGTTCAGTGAGCTGTTCGCGTTTGCGGAGCGCGTCGGGAGCCTGTGCACCAAGAAAATAAGGAAACGTATCCCGGATCGTCTGCTTCTGGAAGTCACGATTTTGGTGATGGAACAGAAGATCGGGGTTGGCAACTTCTCCTTGTCCTTGGAAGTTGTAGTAGAGCGAATGACGGAAGTTCGCGGCGAGAGCTCGGCGAGTTCGGCCTTCCCCTGGCACATGCAGGTTTTCCTCGATCCCTACCAGGCCGCCGAGGTAGTCAACAAGATCGTCCTTGTTCGAATTCACCTCGAGATGCTCAGCCTCAGGGACATCGCTTTCGCCAATTGAAAGCATCACCTGCGATGTAGTTGCGCCGTGAGCTGGTGCGGGACGCCCGACGAAGAACCGTGTCTCTCCAACGTGTGCAAGCAATCCGTACCAGGCCACGGTCTCCTGAATCGGGCCGAGTGGCACCTGCGGGCTGTCGCCGCCGAGAAGGAAACGAAGGATCCCGATGATGCTGGTTTTCCCGGTCCCGGATTCTCCCGAGATGATGTTGAGCTGTCCTGGGCGGAAGGTGATCTGGCGGATCTCACCGTCGGCGTTGTACAAGATAAGCGCGTCGAGTTGCATCATGGTTTAACTCCCCAGCGGGCGAGAGTGGTGGCTTCGTCAGCCTCGGATCCTCCGAGCCACCGTCCGAGGAACTCAGCAGCCTTTATGCAATCGTTCCAGTCGTCGGTAGGGAGAAGAGTGCGCGGGCGGCGAGCAATCTTTCCTGAGGTAATCGAGCCGAGTGAGCTAGTAAGAACAGCGTGCCGCAGACCGAAGCTGATGGCTGCTCCGGTGAAGCCACGAAATGCGCGGATCCGGTTAGCAAGATCCATAAGGATAAGGGGATTGCTTCGAAGCCATGCCCACATGGAGGACGCGGTCGTGGATGGCAGTGCTTCGCGAGTTGGCTTATGTAGCGCGCTGGGCAGGACCAGGAAGGCGAATGTGACCGGCATTGCGGTGTCTGACTTGCTTTCGTATGCGGCGCAGGCTTTGTTGAGAAGCAGCGCACAGAATGCCGGATTGAACAGTGTCGTAGTTTCGGATTCCCCAGCAAGGATCGATGCGGTGGTGCTCATGCCACCTCCGCCACAGCGATCGCCTGCGCCTCAGCCAAGCGGTGTTTAAGGAGGTCGACCCAATCGGGATGCCAGCCAATCTGCAACCGATCCGCGAGGATGTGGAGCGATCCGAGCGGGACGTAGCCAGACTGAACCTCCGAACGGATCTCCGGCAGAACCCGTTCCTGAAGTCTTTGGAACGTGTTTCGTGCAAACTTGCGTTTGTCCTCGTCACTGATGGAATCATTTTCATCCGGTTCTTCCAGCGGGAGGAACACCCGCTTCCATTCCTCCATCAGCCGTCTGTCATAGGAATCAAGTTCACCCAGCGCGAGTAGCTCCTCACGTTGCCATCGTGAACGCTGGAGGAAGGCACGGTTGTGGTCGTATACAGCTTGTCGGATACGTTCATGATGAAGAAGGATGAGCCGAAGCTGCTCGACAAACACCCGGTCATCTCTATCGACCTCGTCAGACGTAGGTTCCGGCTCATTGCCATAGTCCAACGGCAAATTGTCATCTCGGAGCGACTGCGCAATCACATGCAGCTGATCCTCAATCTCACTGAGGTCAATCCAATCGCCCTCCCCTCGAGCCACCTTGCTGAGGTGAAGCATCGTGCGCCCATGCCACCAGCCACGCAACCGATCGATGAGGGGGCGACGCCGCCTCTGCACCGCAGTCTTACGCACCGTAGCAACGAGTTGATCGGTGATCTGTTCGGCTGTCACCGTTGCACCGAGAACGATAACGCGACTTAGAAGCGCGGTCCGTTGCGAATCATCGAGCGAGAGGTACTTCGTGTAGTAGTCGATAGAAGCTGCATTTCCGGCGGCTCGAGCAACTGTATCGAGCTTCTCTCTGGCAGCCACGATATCTTCGCCGTTACGCGAAGGACCTAACAGCGCTGCTACCGTTCCGGTCTGGGCTGTTGCTGTCGTGTAGAGGAAGCAGGCTGAACGGTCATCGGCCGTCTCGATCCAGTTATGCAGTGTCTTCCAGAGGTCCGGGCTGGCGTCGCCGAGAGATCCCTGCCGATCGACGTGATGCTTCGTCTGCCACAATTCCTGTGGCTTCCCCTCCGCTTCAAACGTGATGTCGTCTACGGTTTCGAGTGATAGGCGGAGGCTCTCTTCTGAGTCCATACGCTGGAGCGCGATGAGCAAGGCATACTCCACCTGGGCTAGATAGCCGAGCGCCGAACCAGCGGCGCCAAAGCGATTGCTGGCGACATTGCTCATGACACGATCCTATCGTCGAGCGAGCCTCGATCCCGGGTTTCGCCTATGCCGATGCCCTTCACGCCGGCCCGGCCGCGCGACTCCACTGAGCTGCCGAACGCCTGCTCCAGGTACCCAGCAGTCGCTGGGTTCACGGTCTCGTCGCGGCGGATGTAGTGCTCTCTCGTTATCGCCGGGTCGCTGTGCCCGAGCAGCTCGGATGCGAGCTGGAGACCGCCGATCTCGTTGATCGCGGTAGCGGCGGTGCGGCGGAAGCGGTGCGGGGTGACGTCGGGAACGCCTGCGCGCTCCATGACCTCGCGGAGCTGCCTTCGGACGTTGTTCGTCGTGTGCGGAGTACCGATGCGGGTCGAGAACAGCAGCACTTCAGGGTGTGTGAACCGGATCCGCTCTAACCTCGCCCGGATTGCGCGGAGCGTGAAGCTTGGAAGGGCGACGCGGCGCACCGAGCGGGCCGTCTTCGGATGGTCCTACCGATACGTGGACTCCCCCTTTCTGCTGATGATGGTGCAGATCCTCACGGCAGGGATCGGCGCGTCGAGATCGAGATCCCGCTCGTGCAGAGCTCGTTGCGTCTCGGGGTCGGTGGTCCCGGTGGCGCGGGGCACGAGACCGGCAATGCGGCCGGTCGCGCGGCGAGACGCAGGCGGGTAGGTGGTGGTGATGCGGTGGAGGCGGTAGCGCAGCAGCGATCCGAGATCCTGCACGTCGTCCAGGCCACCGGCATGGATGATGCGCGGCAGGAGGTCGTCGACGTGATGGCCGTCGGCTTCGAGCCTGCGCAGCTCGGTCGTGAGGATGCCGAACGCGTCCGTCTCGACGAGCTCATCGATCGTCTCTGGGGTGAGGCCGCCGGTTTCGAGGAGCCGGATCCACCGTTGTTGCCCGGCAGCCTGGGCGATGGTGTCGTACTCGGCGGCGAGCTGCTCAAGCGACCCCCACATGTCTTGTTCGACGGTGATGGTGTCGTGGGCGGAGAGCTCGGCGCCGGGGTGCTGGAGGATGCCGTAGAGGATGCTGCGGGCGGTGTGCTGCAGATCCTGCCGGTGCTGGTGCTCTTCGAGATGGTGCTGATCGGTCGCGACGTACACCTTGTTGGATTCGCGGCCCCTTGTCATTGCGACGTAGAGCGATTCGCGGGTCACTTCCGGGGAGTGGACGATCGCGTGCGCGGTGTCGACGGTGGAGCCCTGGGCGCGGTGCGCGGTGACGGCGTACCCGAGCTCGATATGCTCGGCGACGTAGGCGGCGGGCAGCGTAATCGTGGTGCGCCACCGAGACTTCGCCCGCCGCACCGTCAACGATCCGTCCTCGTTCGCGCGGGCGACTTCCCACCGGTCACCGTTCTTCACCCACCCCCGCCCCACGGTCAGGCGGCGATCGTTGTGGCGGGTGATGATCAGGTCGCCGCGGGAGGCTTCGTTGCCGTCGTGGAGGCGCACCCCGTCGAGCGCAACATGACCGGCGAGGATGCGGTCGGTGCGGGCGCGGGTGTTGAGCTCGGAGACCGTGTCGAGGGTTTCAGCGATCAGCACCGTCGTCTTCCCGGCCTCTTGATCTGCCCGCCAGGCTTGGTAGGCGGCGTCGAGGATCTCGTCATACCCGCCCGGTGTGACCCGGCCTCGGGCGAGGTAGGTGTCGATGACGTCGGTGTCCCCGACCCGGAGCTGGAGGGAGGCGTGCTTCTCCCAGTCGTTGCGGAAGCGGCGCACATCGACCAGCTCGGGGACGTCGCCGCGGTCGCGGACGAGCATCCCGAACGCCCCGCCCGCGCCCACCGCGGCCAATTGCGCCCAATCTCCTACGAGCAGCACTTTCGCCCCGACGCTCTGGGCGTGGGCGGTGATCGCGTCGAGCGCGAACGTGCCCGCGAGCGACGCCTCATCGATGATCACGAGCTGCCCGCGAGTGAGGTTCCAGGTTCCGCGGCGGTGCTCGTGCAACCACTTCGCCGTGTTCTCCGTACCGATCTCCAAGTCGTCGGCGAGAACGTCCGCCGCAGCCGCCGACGGGGCGAGGCCGATCACCGAACCTGCCCCGTACCGGCGCTCCCACGCCCGCCGAAGCGCACGCATCGTCGTCGTCTTCCCCGTCCCCGCAGGCCCGACGAGCACGTCGAGGGCACGGCCGGAGACCCCGATCTTCGCGATCGCCTGCTCCTGATCCGAAGACAGGGTGTGCCCGTCCCGGTTCCGCTCCCGCGCCGCGTCCTCCACCCACGCCAGCGGCACCGTCGGCGCCGTCCTCGCGTGGGAGGCGGTGAGGAGGCGGTCTTCGGCAGCGAGCACCTGCTCCGAGGAGAACACGATCCCACCCTTCGGACGAAACACGCTCGTCCCATCGAGGCGGCGAAACACCGGTGGGCTTGAGGCGAGCTCGGGTGGGGTGAGGCGGAGCGAGGCGTGCTCGGCGGCGTCGACGATCCGCTGGAGGATCTGGTCGCGGTCGGTGGTGTGGGAGAAGCGGAGGCCCATCGTCTGCCGTACCGCTTCTGCGTGCAGGTTCCACCGCTTCCATGTCGCCGACCGATCACCCACCTGCTCCACCACCACCGCGGCGACCTGATCGAGCACGTCGAGCGGGATATCGTCGGCGCGCAGCAACGGCTCCCCAACCGCCTCAACAAGGAGCGCGGTCGCCCAAGTCGGAGCGTCCTCGCCCAGCAGTCGGGTGGCCCGCTCCCGCCACCCGGTCGTGAGGTCGCTCAGCGAGTAGTGCTGTTTCGGGGGCCGGGTCTCGAGGGTGGCCTGCTGCCGGAACTGCCACAGCAGCTTCCCCGACGGCTGCCTGCCGTGCTTCTCGACGTACTCGGCGACGAGGCGATCCTTGACCCGCTCGATATCCCTTGTCCGGGATGAGAACTCATCCATGAGCGCCTGCGGCACCCCAGCGATCTCCCACGCCGTCGACCGGCCCGCGCCGCGGTCGCGGGCCTCCCAGCCGACGCCGAGGATCCGGGTGAGATGGTCAGAGAGCACAGCGTTGTAGTGCTCCGAGAGCCCGGTCACCGCGGCATGCAGAGCACGGGAATCGAGGGTGCGCCACTTCCCATCCTGGACGGCCTGGACACGATTCGCGACCACGACGTGGGTGTGGAGCTGCGGGTCGGACGCCCGTGAATCGTAGTGATCGTAGGCGGTCGCGATCACACCCCGCACCTCGACCTGCGCGACCGCGCCGCGCGGCCCTTTCCCACCCGCCCGCGTCATCGCGACATCCCGCTCGAGCACCATGATCACGTCCTCGATCGCGGCGTGATGGGCCTGCGCGATCAGTGCCTGCGTGCCACCGTCGGCGGTGGCCCACAGCGTCGAGACCGATTTCGGCACCGAGAACGTCAGATCGAACCCCGCCACCGGAGCGTTCGTCGGCTTCTGCGCCTCCTCTGCCTCGATCAGCGCTCGCTGCACCGCACGTTCACCCGGCGGCAGTGAGTCCGGGAGCAGCGCGATGCGGCGTTCTGCACGTTCGGTAGCGGTGGCGAACTTCCGATACGGGCGACCCAACGGCTCACCCGTGTTGGGATCCTGCCCGTGTCCCATGAGCCGTCGCAGCTGCTTCTCGCTCACTTGAGCGCCCGCGGCGATGTTCCCGGTGAGACCGGGCAGGCCGGCCCCGAGCCAGGAACCCGGCGGGGTGCCCGCCTGGAGGTAGTACCTCGTCAACGCCGACGCCGCATCCCGGTCGCCGTCACCGATCACGACAGAGTTCAGCAGGTACCGGTACCCGTCGCCGGCCGTCATCACCCTGATCGAAACCGTCACGATAACCGCCCCGCATGTCAGCCCTTGTAGGCGAGGTCAGGATCGCTCGACGGGGCTGTGCTTCGGTGATTCGGTGACGATCGGCCGCGACTTTGCATCTGGATCAAGTTGGCGTTCCCTCCGTTCGAGGAAGCGTCGAAAGTTGCGGAGTTCTTCCTCGGCGAGCGGATCATGCACTGGCCACACCAAAGACGACGACTCGGCGCCGACCGCCATCAGCGTGCTCCGTAAAGTCAGCATCTGAGTCGAAGCCGCGGCCAACAGACCGCCAGCGAACCTCGCTCGCGCCGAGCCGCGCGCCTGATCGCCGAAGGTTGTGACCGCGGTCCCGCCGTGCTCTTGGAACGCGGCGCCAGCAGCATCCATTACCCGAGCTAGCGGCACCAACATGTTGATGAGGAGATCCACGACATCGGCAACCTGCTCGGGATGCTCACGCAACACGCCCCTCGCACGATCGAGCTTTTCAGCCTGTTCAGCAATCGCGCGCGCAATGTCGGCAAGCTCAGTTGATGTGGACATCACCGGCTCCTTCCCGAAGCGGGGCCAACGGAACGGCCGCCTCATCCGGAAGGTGCGCGCATGCTCAACCACGCGGCGCGTGTCCAGCACCTCTATCATCTGAAAGTCCTGCTGCGCCGCGACAGCTGCGGGTCACGGATCCTTCTCGATTCCCCTTCCCCGCAGGTGGATCTGCACAGCTTCGTCTGCTCCGGCAGAGCCACCACGTAGACCAGTCGCACCCAGCGAGCCGCCCCGTCGGGTCTCCGAACGCCTCGTGGCCGGCTCCGCTGCTCCCCACTCACCGAAGCTCTGAAGGGATGTCACCCGTGAGGCCGGGTATGTCGGCCCCCAGCCAGAAGCCGGGCCGCGTTGCCAATTCAAGGTGGTACCTCGTGAGCGCATAGGCTGCGTCCGCTGATGTCGCCTTCACCGGCCATGACCTGCGCCTCATCTCGCAAGCCCTGCAACATGCCAAGCGCGGACGGCGATCATCAACCAGAACATCGTCCTCTCGTTCGCGATCATTCTCGCGCTGCTCCCGTTTGAGATCACCGGCATACTGGGCATCTTCGTCCGCGAGATTACCGAAGTCATCGTGTTCGGTAACGGTCTCCGTGCCGCACACGCCACACGACAATTCTCGGTGCAGCACCTACCCCGCTATCCGCCACCGCGACTGCCGAACGATTCTGAGCGCGGTTTTGGGGTGCGCTCACCATGCGACGTACGGAACAATGCACCCGCCCCATCTTTGTGTTCATGCCAGGCGCACGCAGGCGCACTGGGAGGCCGCAAGCGTGCCCTCGGCGGCTTCTGTCTCCTCACCTAGCTCACGAGGCACGTGGTCACCAGTCTCCCGTTCCGCGTCGCTAGCAACATCAATGGCCTCGGTCTTCTTCTCGCGGTGCCACAGGATCGGCGCCGCGATGGCCCCAGCGACGGCGAGCGCTGCGAGGATCGACCAGGCGAGCGTGAATCCGGACGCTGTGCCGACCCATCCCGCGATCGGGTAGGTGACGAGCCAGGCGAGGTGAGACAGCGAGAACTGTGCCGCGAAGGCCGCCGGGAGCTCGCGCTTCGCGACCGAACCTCGGATGACACGTCCGGTGGGCGTGACGATCAAGGCCATTCCGCCGCCGATGACCACCCAGATCGGTGCCGTGATCATCCAGGAGGCCGCCTGGATGGCGGTCATCGCGACGGCCGCCAGCACGCCGACAAGCAGGACCGCGGCGCCGGTCATCATCACGACCCGCTCGGCGATCCGATCGAGTACGCGTGGCAGGAACAGGGCGACCAGCAGTGTGCCACCGCCGGAGGCTGCGAGCATCCAGGCGACGTCGGCCCGCGTGCCGCCCAGTTGATCGCGGACGTAGTTGACAGTATTGACCACCACGATCGATCCGGCTGCGGCAACCACCAGATTCAGTGCCATGACGCCGCGCAGACGAGGAGTGCTGAAGAAGACCTTCACGCCTGAGGTGACCCGGTTCCACGCACCCGCGTGCCCACTCGGTGCCGCGTTGGGGATGCGGGTCGAGAGCACCAGGAGGGCGGAGAGCACGAAACCCACCGAGGTGCCGACGAACAACCAGTTGAACGTCATGAACGTCAGGGCGACCGCCGCGAGCACCGGACTGAGCAGGCTCTCCATCGTGTAGGCCACCTGCGACGCGGACAGCGCCCGCGTGTAATCGGACTCCTCGGCCACGATATCGGGGATGACCGCCTGGAACGTCGGCGTGAACGCCGCAGAAGCCGCCTGCAGCACCCCGATGAGAACGTAGATCTGCCAGATCTCCGTGACGAACGGCAGAGCGAGCACCACGGCCGCACGCACCACGTCGAGCAGGGTCAGGAACATCCGCCTCGGGAGCCGGTCGGCATAGGCCGCCGCCAGAGGCGCGATCAAGACGTACATGACCATCTTGATCGTCAGCGCCGTCGCAAGCACCGCCCCCGCGCTCGGGCCGGCGAGCTCGTAAGCGAGCAGACCGAGGGCGACGGTCGCCAACCCCGTCCCGAACAGGGCGATGATCTGCGCGCTGAACAAGTGACGGAAGTCGCGGATCGCGAACAAACGCATGGGGTTCTCCTGACCTTCGTGGAAACTCTCCACCATCAACCATATACCCCCTAGGGGTATTCCCGTCAGTCTGCGCATGGCGGAGCACGGAGCTGCTCGGCGGGATACGGAGCCAGTCGGCCTCGGCCGTGCCGATCACTCCCGCCGTCGGCGGATGCACATCGGGGGCCGGTAAACTCCGGAGTATGGCGGTGACGGCGGCAACGCGATCCAGGAAGGGCCTTCAGGGCCTCCGGCGCGTCGTGCTCGGAGGGCTGCTGGTGGCAGCGGTTGTCCTCGGCCTGCTGGCCATGCACACGCTGAACCTGCACGGCACCGCGGCCGCCCACGCGCCCGCGGCGATCTCGGTCTCCGCCAGCGACGCCGTGGGCGCTCATCACGGCGCGCTCGGCGCCCATGAGTCCAGCGGCACTGCCAGTGATGTCGGTGGTACGTGTGCGGACTGCGGGGGCGGCACCCATCTGGGCATGGCGATGGCATGCGTGCTCGCATTACTGCTCTTCCTTCTCATCCTGGTGCCGCCTCGGCTTCTGCCTGGATGGATGCACACCGCACCCCGGCCGCCCCTCGTGGCGCGTTTCATCAACCGGCTGTTGCCTCGGGCGCCGTCGCTGCACGTTCTCTGTATCAGTCGCACGTGATGGAGCGGTGAACCCGGCGCACACCAGCGCCGACGGTTCCCCTCTCTCATTCACGCGGTGCCCGCCCGGGTGCCGCGCCACTGAAGCGACTGTTGATATTGGAGAACACTCATGAAGTTTCGCACCGCGGCGACCGCCGCACTCGCCCTCACCGCCGCGCTGGTCCTGGCCGGATGCTCGGCCGGAAGCGACGACGAGGACTCGATGCCGGGCATGGACCACGGCTCGTCCGAGCAGGCAGCCGACGCCAACGACGCGGACGTGATGTTCGCCTCGATGATGATCGTCCACCACGAGCAGGCCATCGAGATGAGCGACATCGTCCTCGCCAAGCAGGATGTCAACCCCGAGGTGGTCGAACTGGCCGAAGCGATCAAGGCCGCCCAGGGGCCCGAGATCGAACAGCTCCAGGGGTGGCTGGACGACTGGGGCGTCGACCCCGAGGAACAGCAGATGGACGGGATGGACCACAGCGACGGCATGATGACTGAGGACGACATGGCCGCCCTCGAATCGGCCGACGGACCCGAGGCCTCGCGACTGTTCCTGGAGCAGATGATCGTCCATCACGAGGGAGCGGTCGAGATGGCCCAGACGCAGATCGATGACGGCAGTAACCCCGATGCCGTCGAGCTCGCGCAGACCATCATCGACGCGCAGACCACCGAGATCCAGCAGATGCAGGACCTCCTGGCCACCCTCTGATCGACCATCCGGGTCGGTGCCGCGGCGAGATCGCCCGGCACCGACCCATCCGACACTCTTGAAGGATCACACCATGCCCCATCCCACCACGCCCCGGTGGCGGAAACTGATCGTCGCCGCCACCGCGATGCTTGCCGCCACCCTTGTGCTCGCCGGATGTGCCACCGCGTCCTCGCCCGAACCCGCGTCGCCCTCGACCAACAGTCGGGCCGTCGACACCGACTTCCTGGCGGACCACGACCTGGAGGGCCTCGACGCCGCGCAGGTCGTCGAACGGCTCGACACGATGCCCGTCGCTGACCGACCCGCCGATCTGATCGCATCTGTACAGCCGGATGCGCTCGTGCTCACCGACGACCAGGAGCGCGAGACACAGCTGCCGATGCCCGAAGACGAGGTGTACATCTCGGTCGCTCCCTACCGGGAACAGACCCATGACTGCTACTTCCACAGCCTGACCACCTGCCTCGGCGAACTCGCCAACACCGAGGTCCAGGTCACCCTCACCGGCGATGGGGGCGACGTGCTCCTCGACGAGGTACGGCAGACCTACGACAACGGCTTCATCGGCATCTGGGTGCCTCGCGGCATCAAAGCAACTCTCAGTATCGAACACGAAGGGCAGGTGGGAACCACGACCATCTCTACGATGAACGAAGACGACCCGACCTGTATCACCGCGGTGCAACTGACCTGATCGCACAGCATCAATGCTGCTATTTCGCACGCATAAAACGATGCCTCGGTCGACCATTCCATGCCGCGAGCGACAGGGAAGGCCGACCGAGGCGGTGGCATCGAATCGGTTGACGTTGAGTATCGTGCCCGGCAACCGCTGACGAGCTCAGCTTGGAAGGGCTGCAGCCCGTTGTGCGTAGCGTGCCTGGGCCACAGAATCCGACGGAATTACGAGAGTCGGAAGCGTGGCGTGATGGAGCACGTTCGCTGAGGTGCTCCCAAGCACAGTGGCCTTGAGACCGCGTAGCCCTCGAGAGCCGATCACGATGAGCTCGACGTTCAGCCGATCGGCGGCATCGAGGATCGCTTCGGAGGCGGTAGCAACCGTTGAGGATACGAGCGACTCGGCCTTGAGCCCCTTCGACTGAGCCAGTTCCGCCCCTTCGGCGGCGATCTTTTCGGAGGCGTCGAGTGCGGCCCTGTCGAGTGCGTCGAGCTTCTCCAGTGCCGGGTGGCCCTGGAGGTGCGCGGCGAATCCTTCCATGGGCTGCCGTGCGTAGAACACGACGGCTTCCGTGCCCGGGAAAAGAGAGGAGGCGGATTCGATGGCGTACTTCGCGTTGGGTGAGCCATCGTAGGCGATCAGCAATCTCGGTACAGACATGGTGCTCTTCTTTCGTTCAGTAGTTGGATGTGACGCGATGCAGAGTTATGAAACTGGCAGTGCGCGAGTAGGTCGCTTGGTGCGGAAGAACATCGGGACGAGGATCGCACCGGCGAGGGCAATGATCCCGGCCGCAATGAACGCCGCCGAGTACCCCTGAGTGAGCGCTTCGGTGTCACCGAGCTGTCCCGCGCCGAAGCCTGCAGCGACGGCAGACACGACGGCGAGACCGATCGCGGACCCGACCTGGTAGCTCGTGTTCACGATGCCCGAGGCGAGACCGCCTTCCTCGGGCGGGGCTGCAGAGATGGCAACTTGCAGTGAGGGGATGAAGGCAAGTGCTTGCCCGAAGGCCACGATGAGCGAGGGTCCGAATGCGTCGACCCAGTAATTGCCGTCGGGTCGAATGAAAGCCATCCACCCGAGGCCCACCGCGAGGATGACGAGGCCGAGCACGATGGGGACCTTCGGTCCGACTGCCGCGATGATCCGAGGAGCGAGCACGATCATGCCGAGCATGATCAAAATCGTCATCGGAAGAAGAGCTGCTCCTGCCGGGAACGCGGAGAAGCCGAGAACCTGCTGCAGGTACAGGTTCAAGAAGAACCACATGGGCACCCACGCCCCGCCGAGCAGCACCTGCGCAAGGTTTGCGGCGCCCAGATTGGGAGAACGGAAGATCGACAGCCGCATCAGAGGCTCGCGCTTGACGCGCTGGATGATGACGAACAACACGAGGAGGATGACGCCGAGTCCGATCGCGATCCACGTCTCTGGCGACGCCCACCCGGCGACTTCAGCGCGCACGATTCCGTAGACCAGCGCGGCAAGGCCCACCGTTACCGTGAGCGCACCGATTACGTCAACCGACCCGCGTGCGCCGAGCTTACCGCCGGGCAGCGCCTTCCACATGACCAGCAGCACGAGCACCGCGATCGGCACGTTGATGAGGAACACCCACGGCCAAGACGCGAACTCTGTGATCACACCGCCCAGGAAGACCCCGGCCGTGCCGCCGGCAGGAGCGGCAGCCCCGTAGAACGCCATCGCTTTCGTGAGCTCCTTCGGGTTCGCCCCGAACAGCATCATCAACAGCGTGAGCGCGGCCGGCGCGATAAGCGCAGACCCCGCCCCTTGGAGCACCCGTCCGAGCAGCTCGACCGGCACGTTACCCGCGAGGCCAGCGACGAGAGATCCGATCGCGAGGATTACCCAGCCGGTCGCGAACATCCTGCGCGGGCCGAACAGATCGGAGAGGCGACCGCCGAGGAGCAGAAGCCCGCCTAGCGCGATCACGTAGGCATTGAACACCCAGGAGAGATCGTGCGGGGTGAAGCCGAGATCCACCTGCATCTGCGGCAGGGCGACCCCGATGATCGAGGCATCCATGATGACCATGAACTGAGCCAGCGCGATGAGGAACAGACCCCACCACCGGGCGCTGCTTGTCGGAGGGGACGAGGACATATTTGGGCTCCATTCGAGTTGGGTGGCAAAAGGTCGTACGACATCTTCAATATATACCCTAGGGGGGTAGGGTAACAATGTCGCGATGTAGTTACACGCAGTTGCATGGGCCAGCGCGAGGTCCGCTCCAAGGAATCACGCGAGTCCGACCGGTCCCCCGCACGTTGGCAGCGCTCAGTTCTCCGTCATGAGCGGCAGGGAAGTCGGCGCGGTCTGCTGCCACGTCGCGGAGCGATAGCTCGCAGCGACGTTGCAGGGGTAGCCAACAAGGTCATTGAGGCGAGCTTGATTGATCGTCGCGATGCGTCACATCCGCTTAGGTTGCTGGGCATCGCTCGACAACGCCGACAGCAACGGTTCCCACTGCTCGCTCCTGGGCGTCGATCGACCATCACAACGCTCTCGATCGATGCGGGATCTAAGCGTCACGCCGAGGAGGTCGCGGCGATCATGCGCTCGCAGCCGCCTGGCTCGATTAAATTCGACGGCTAGGCTCACCCGCCATCGTCTCAGTCCAGGCCCGCCCGTTGCCTGTCACGCGTTGAATTCTGAGCGCCATCCGGTGTGGTGAAGCCGTTCAAATCCGTCGAGAAGGATGTCGAGCGCAAATACGAACTCGGTCTCCTCGTTGCAGTCTGCGCCCGCCTGTGACGCCGTGGACGCCATGCGGACGATGGCCGGGTACGCCTCGGCGTACGCCGCGAGGGCGGCTGCCCGCGTCGAGGCATCGGCGGGTAGTGAGGGTGTCGGCATGACATCCCGCGTGAAGCCCCACATGCGCGTGCTGAGCGCATGCATAGCGTGGTGGACGAGGTCCGCGGAGAGGCCCCCGCGAAACATGGCGTCCATCAGCGCATCCATATGCGAGAGCACGGCATCGCCCGCCATCGTCCGAGTCTCAATCGCCGGGCGCACCCACCCGTGGCGCGTCGTCGCTGCTCGCGCCGCGAGGATGCGTGCTCGGAGTTCGTGCCGCCAGTCGTCATCCTGGATCGGGACGTCGAACCCCGCGACGATCCGCTCGACCATCGCGTCGATCAGTTCCTCGCGATTCGCCACGTGCTTGTAGAGCGCCATCGGCGTCACGCCGAGAGCTTGCCCCAGGCGCCGCATGCTCAGACCGTCCAGGCCGACCTCGTCTGCCAGCGCGATGGCGGCGTTCAGCACGGTGCTGCGGTCGAGAGGAGGTCTGACGCTTGACATATATACAGCGTATACCTAAGCTGATTACTACGGGTATACGCCGTATACCAGGAGAGGTCTTCCATGAGTCAGCAGAATCGCATCTACGCGCGCAGCGCAGGCATCGTCTACCTCGTCACGCACGTGACCTCTGTGACTGCCGTGGCCGCGTACGCAGCTTCGGCCGTGCCGTTGGGGGTGGCGCTCGAGTTCATCCTCGCGCTCGGCTGCCTGCTCACGGGCCTGCTGCTCCTCCCCCTGCTGCGCACGGCCGGCGAGGTGCGAGCACTCACGTTCGCGTTCCTACGTACGCTCGAGGCTGCCGTTATCGCCGCCGGAACACTCCCGATGCTCGCGCTCCTGTGGACCGATGCCGCGGGTACGGTGGCGGGTGAATCGCTTGAGGCGCTGCACACCGCCGCGTTCCTTGTCGGCCAGGGTCTGGTGATCAGCGTCAACACGATCGTCCTGGGGTGGTTGCTCCTGGAGTCGGGCCTCGTTCCCCGTGCTCTCGCCGTCCTGGGCCTGATGGGCGGCGTCTTGGTACTGGGCAGCAACGCGGCGCAGCTGTTCGGGCTCGTGCCCCTGAACGGCGCGGTCGCGGGCGCGTGCGCCGTGCCCGTCTTCGCCTTCGAGCTCTGGTTCGCGTTCTACCTGATCATTGCGGGGCTCCGGCCGCGCACCGACCGGAACGCGGCAGCGATCCCGGACACCATCCCGGCCGCGTGAAGAATCCACCGCTCATCAACCGGAGAACGCTACTTCACGCCTCCATCCCGCCCCGGCCAACCGGGCGCCGACGATGCTCGGCGCGCTGAACGGTCGCTGTTGGTCGCTGATTGAGCCGAGTTCTACGACTGTTCAACTGCCTTCTTACCCTCGGTCGGTCCCGTTCACGAACCAAGTACTCAGGGGAATGGATATCTGCTCTGCGCGTCAAGATATGTTCGGCCTGCAGGTCAAGACGACGAGTGGGTGAGCGGCGGTGGGGTCGGCCTAGCTTGAAGCGAGCGGACGGCCGCGGTGGTGCGTGGTGCGTCGCACGGTGCCGTCCGGGTTGTAGCTGATCCAGTCGCCGATCTTCTTGCCGTGCGACCAGTCCCCGCTGTCGATCAATGTCTGCTCGGCGGTCCAGCGCTCCCAGCGGCCGTGTTTCTCGCCCTCGAAGAAGCCGCCCCGCTGCAGCATCCCGCCGGCTGCGCGATACCACGTCCACTTTCCGTGAAGTGCGCCGTTGCGGTACTCGCCCTCCGAGCGCAGCCGGCCGTCCGCGAAGAAGTGTCGCCAGAGGCCCTGCCGGTCGCCGTCGACGTATTCACCGACCATGACACCACCGTGGGCATCTGGCTCCGACCAGTCGCCGACCTTCCGTCCCGCGCTGTCGAACGCGTTGCGCGTGGCGGCCATCAGGCTGGGCTCGAGATCATGATCAGGTTGCCGCACGTGTCGTCGAGCACCGCACTGGTGACGGGGCCCATCGGTGTCGGGGGCTGGAGGAATGTCACGCCCTGCTCCTCGAGCTCACGATGTGCCGCGTGCACGTCGTCGACTGCGAAGGATGCCGCGGCGATTCCGTCTGCGACGAGCGCCTTCTTGAACGCCTGGGTCGCTGGGTTCTCGTCAGGCTCGAGGAGCAGTTCGACTCCGTCCGGGGCGTCGGCTCCGACGACGGTCAGCCACCGGAACTGACCGACCGGGATGTCGTGCTTCGTGACGAAGCCCAGCTTGTCGGTGTAGAAGGCGAGTGCCTTGTCCTGATCGTCGACGAAGACGCTCGTGACGTGGATGCGTGCCTGCATGGTCGTGCTCCTCAGTGTGTGGTGAGCCAGCGCGCAGTGAGGGAGCGGAGTGGCTCGGGGTTGAGTCGATGGATTTTCGTGCGTCCGGCCCGGCGCGAGTGGACGAGGTCTGCGTCCTCTAGTACCGCGAGGTGCTGGGAGATCGCCTGTCGTGAGGATGTGTTTCCGTGCTTCATGACGAGTCGACTGCAGATCTCGAACAGGCTCTGGTCGTCGCGTTCCGCCAGCTCGTCCAGGATCAGCCGCCGGGTGGGATCGGCAAGAGCTCGGAAGACATCGCTCATGCCTCGACAATAGGCAAGTAGTTACTTGCATGTCAATCATGAAGCTCAGAACCTATCTGTCGCCGGTGGGGTTGCGCCTTCGTGAGGGCGCGGCTTCATCGTGGGAGCGACTTGCGTGCCGTCTATCTCATCAGTCGGCCCCGTTACGGACGAGCGAGCTGTGATACGCGCAGGTGGCGACCGCGGCTTTGGGCCAACTGGAGGTGCCTACGGGATTCGAACCCGTGTGGACGGCTTTGCAGGCCGCTGCCTATCCTCTCGGCCAAGGCACCAGGGTGAGTTCAGTCGCCGGGGGTGAGTCCGGCGACAAGGTTGAAAGCTCCGGTGAGGATGTTCAGTGCCACCACGCCGACGACGTCGGCGATCTCACGGTCGCTGTACCCGAAGCCGCGCAGTTCCTCCACCTGCGCGTCGGTGATGGACGCAGGCTCCCGGTAAACCCGCACGCCCAGTTGGATCATGGCTGCGACGGAGGGATCGTGCGAGGTGCTTTGCTGCGCCCGGGAGATCTCGTTCTCCGAAAGCCCCAGGGAGCGGGCGGCGCTGATATGAGAACGCAGGCACATACCACAGCCCTGTTGAGTCTGCACGGCGATCGAGACGAGTTCGCTAACCTTGCGGTCGAGCTTCGCCCTGCGCATCGCCTTGCTCAACTGCAGGTAGCCGCCGAGCACGGCAGGCGAGTGCGCCATGGTCGCCACCATGTCACCGACGGTGCCGTGGCGCTCGACGAGTTCGCCCAGCAGATCACGAGAGGTCCCGACAGCAGAGGCCGGGGTGAGTTGGGAGAATCGCGGCATCATGCGCTCCTTCATCGGATCGGATCGGATCGAGGCAGGGCGGGACGGGTGGAGCGTTGCGAGCGACGGCAGCAGGAGGATTGCTTCTTAGGAGCGCACCAGTCGGTTGATCGCGTCGGTGGCTTCCTGGATCTTCGCCTTGCCAGCATCGTCGCTGAGCTTCGCGGCATCGAGCACGCAGTGCTTGAGGTGGTCATCGAGCAGACCGGTGGCGACGCCTTGGAGGGCGCGGGTGAGCGCACTCACTTGGGTGAGGATGTCGATGCAGTACTTCTCCTCGTCGATCATCTTCGCGATCCCGCGCGCTTGCCCTTCGATGCGCTTCATACGCTGCAAATATTGAGTCTTGTCGTCGATGTAGCCGTGATGACCGTCGGCGACTTCATTCTCCGATGACATGGGAGTCCTTACTGTTGGCGTTCCAGAATGGAACGGGTACTGACTGCGGGTGTGAGGTCGATGCGGCGCAGCAACTGTGCGTTCAGCGCGACCACGATGGTCGACAGCGACATTAGGATCGCGCCGACGGACATCGGGAGCACGAATCCGACCGGTGCCAGGATACCGGCCGCCAGCGGTACCGAGAGGAGGTTGTAGCCGGCCGCCCACCACAGATTCTGCTTCATCTTCCGGTATGCCACGCGAGAAAGCTCGATCACGGAGAGCACGGAACGTGGGTCGGAGCTGGCAAGGATTACCCCCGCGGACGCGATCGCGACATCGGTCCCCGCGCCGATTGCGATGCCGACGTCGGCCTGAGCGAGCGCGGGGGCGTCGTTGACGCCGTCGCCGACCATCGCGACCTTCTTGCCCTCCTGCTGCAGGGCGGCGACCTTGGCTGCCTTATCCTCGGGGCGCACACCAGCGAAGACCCGGTCAATGCCGAGCTCGCGTCCGACCTCACTGGCAACGGCCTCGGCATCTCCGGTGATCATGACGACTTCGACGCCGAGCCGGTGCAGTGACTTGACGGCATCGCGGGACTCGGGGCGGATCTCGTCGGCGAGGCGGAGCCCGCCGATCACTTGACCGTCACGGAGGACGTGCAGGATGATCGCACCCTCGGCCCGCCATCCGCCAGCTTCACCAACTTCGGGCTGGCCCGTCTCCTCGAGCAGGCGCGGACCGCCAACCCGTATCTCGTGACCGGCGACGTTGGCGGTGACGCCGACCGCCGGTGAGGAGGAGAAGCCGCTCGCGGAATCGAAGGTCAGGCCGCGATCCTTCGCCGACGCGACGATGGCCTTCGCGAGCGGATGCTCACTGTCGGCTTCGGCTGCGGCGGCGAGGGCGAGCACCTGATCGGCGTCGAGGTCACCTGCGGGAGCGACGCCAGTTACGGTGGGCTCGCCCTTGGTGAGGGTGCCGGTTTTGTCGAAGAGCACCGCGTCGACCTGGCGCATGGATTCAAGCGCCAGACGATCCTTGATGAGCACCCCACCGCGCGCAGCACGCTCGGTCGCGATCGACACGACGAGCGGTATCGCGAGCCCAAGCGCGTGCGGGCAGGCAATCACGAGCACAGTGATGCTTCGCACCACGGCGGAATCAGGGTCACCGGTGAACGTCCACACGATCGCAGTGATGACCGCCGACCCCAGAGCGAACCAGAACAGCAGTGCGGCAGCACGGTCGGCTATGCGCTGCGCTCGTGAAGACGAGTTCTGCGCCTCAGTGACAAGACGATTGATGCCCGCGAGAGTCGTATCATCGCCGGTGGCCGTGATCTCCACTCGCACACCGGAATCGGTCGCGACTGTGCCTGCGATCACCGCGTCACCCTCACCCCGGCCGACCGTACGCGATTCACCGGTGATCATCGACTCATCCATCGCCGCGTGGCCGTCGACGATGCGACCGTCGGCGGGCACGCTCCCGCCCGGGCGAACGATGACGATGTCTCCGACCTGTAGTTCAGCCGGAGCGACGGTGACGACCTCGTCGCCCTCGACGCGCTCGGCTTCATCAGGAAGCAATGCGGCCAGGGAATCAAGGGCGGAGGTGGTCTGCGCGAGGGATCGCATCTCGATCCAGTGTCCGAGCAGCATGATGACGACCAACAGCGCAAGCTCCCACCAGAACTCGAGTTCGTGGTGCGCGAGTCCGAGGGTCGCGGCCCAGGAAGCGAAGAATGCCACAGTGATCGCCAGGGCGATCAGCAACATCATTCCCGGCTTACGGCTCGTGATCTCCCTCCACGCTCCGGCGAGGAATGGCCAGCCACCCCAGCCGTACATGGCGGTGCCGAGTACGGGCGCGATCCACATCGCCCAGCCGGGCACTTCGTAGCCGAGCAGCATTGCGAACATGGGAGAGAATGCGACTACGGGGATCGCGACGACGAGGTTGATCCAAAACAGCCGCCGAAACTGCCCCACATGGTCGCCATGTCCAGCATGCCCACCGTGTTCATCGTGACCGCCATGCGCGTCATGAGCAGCGTGACTGTCGATCGTGTGCGCATCATGGCCGGGGTGGTGCTCCTGGCCGTCATGGCCATGGTGCGGACGGGCGTGCTCGATTGACCGCATTTGCATGGCGTCGTGCTCATGGTTCGAGCGGGCCTGGGAGCTGGCGTCTACATGGGAATGATCGTGATGTGCTTGCGGGTGCGCGTGAGGGTCAGTCATGATCTGCTCCTGTTCTTCGAGTAGTACCAGTTTCGGGTAGATCTCAGACCGATACCCCGTGGAGTCGTTGCCCCCACTGGTAGACGGTACTCACTGCATCGATACCAGTGACTCCGGTCACGGTGCCACCCACCTCGTGCCGGACCACGAACTCGTCGCCGTCCTCACGGTGGCTGTCGGCACCGCCGATGTAGCCGACGCCGGAGATCATCCGCCCGTGGACCATCGCCATGTAGGGGCTGCGCGGCATGTAGGCGCCGGGATCGTCTCCGATACCAAGGTCGTGCAGGGCCACCTGCGCTGCGTGTCCCCCCTGGGCGGCGGCATCCTCCCAGTGGTCGATGCGCCAGGCGCCCAGCGCTTCGTCATAGTGCTTGGCGGCACCTCCGGCTGCAAAGACGTATGCAGGTTCGGCGCGGAGATGGTCGTCGACGTCGACTCCGGTCGTCCATGGTGCCGGCGCGGAAGGGATCGTGCCGAGTGCTATGAGGAGGAAGTCGGCAACGACGGGGTTGCCTTCATCAAGGGTGATGGCAACGCCGGATTCGGTTTCATCGACGTGCTGGATGGTGCGACCGAATCGGGTCTGCACCGTTGCGGCGTGGTCAGTAGCAATGCGTTCGGCTACTGGGGCGCCGAAGGCTCCGGTGCCCGGGATCTGGCTGCGGGAGATCAGAATGACCTCGTGTCCGTCGGCATGCAGTGAAGATGACGTCTCGGCTGCGATGATTCCGCCGCCGTAGATCGCCACGCGCGCGGGCCGCCCAAGGCTTGTCCTCAGCTCGCGGATGTGCAGCGCGTCCTTCAGGGAGTGCAACGTGCTGACCCGGCGTCGATCGCTGGCGGTCTCACGTCTGATGACATCAGTGGTGAGGAGGCGGGGCTTACTTCCGGTCGCGACGATGAGCGCGTCGTAGGCAAGCTGCGCGCCAGAGGCCAGTTGCACCTCCTGGTCCGAGGTATTGACTTCGAGCACGGTGTCGGCGACGACCTCGACCTCCGGCAGAGGGAGTGTGATGGCCTCCGGGGGTGTCGGGCCGAACGCGATGCCCTTGATCAGCATCCGTGTGTACGGGGTCTCGCCAGTACGCGTCACCAGCGTCACCCGCACGTCGTCACGGGAGGCGAGACTGCGCGCGGCGGTGGACCCGGCGGCTCCTGCGCCGAGAATGAGGACGTGCGGCGTGGTGGTCATGACGGAAACTCCTGGGCTGTGTGCGGAAGGGGGGTTGGCTATAAGCGGGGTGTCGGTTCTATGAGCGCACGAGGCGTGCGATGGCTGCGGTGGCTTCGGTGATCTTGTGATCAGCGGATTCTCCCCCGGCGACAGCAGCGTCGAGGACGCAGTGCCGCAGGTGGTCGCCCAGTAGACCGATGGCCACGGTTTCGAGAGCGTTGGTGATCGCTGAAATCTGGGTGAGGATGTCGATGCAGTAGCGGTCCTCGTCGACCATGCGGTCGATGCCGCGTACTTGTCCTTCGAGGCGTCGTAGACGGTTACGGTACTTTGCCTTGTCGCTGATGTAGCCGTGCACCGAACTCTCGCCATGCTCGCTCGTCGGACAGATGTCGGTGGCAGCGGTCGTGACGGTCATTTGCTTCGCTCCGATCAGGTGGCGGGGTGGCGCGCTCACCTGGCCGCGCCACCCCGCACGCTGGTGGGTTTACGCCATGTTCGCCGCGTACTTGGCGGGATCCGAGTCGAACGCGGGGCCACAGCCGGCGCAGCAGAAGTAGTAGCGCTGGCCTTCGAAGTCACGGAACAGGCCGGCTGCCTCGGCAGCCGTTTTGTTGACGGGGCTCCCGACCATGACCGGGCAGGTGGTCATGTCGCCAGCGCCGCCAAGGAGGTTGTCGCGGCCGTTGCCGGCCGTTGACGGGTTCGGGGCGGAGGTGCTGCAGCAGCTGGACGTAGCCTGGGTGTCATTCGTCATGATGGGTCGTTGCCTTTCGTTCTGGTGTGGGTAGTGGTGGTTCAGAGCGTCACTGCTGGGTGACGCTCTTGAACCCGCGCAGGCGGAGGCTGTTGCCGACGACGAAGACGCTGGAGAACGCCATCGCCGCACCTGCGAGCATGGGGTTGAGCATGCCCAGCGCTGCAATCGGGATCGCTGCGGTGTTGTAGGCGAATGCCCAGAACAGGTTGGTCTTGATCGTCGACAGCGTCTTCCGCGAGAGCCGGATCGCGTCGACGGCGGCCCGCAAGTCGCCGCGTACGAGCGTGATGTCGGATGCCTCGATAGCCACGTCTGTGCCCGTACCCATCGCCAGCCCCAGGTCGGCCTGGGCGAGCGCGGGTGCGTCGTTGACGCCGTCGCCGACCATCGCGACGGTCTTGCCCTCCTGCTGCAGCCGGGTGACGACGTCGACCTTGTCCGTTGGGAGCACCTCGGCGATGACCTCATCGATGCCGACCTCGGCCGCGATCTGGCGGGCCACGGCTTCGTTGTCACCGGTGAGGAGCACAGGGGTCAATCCGATCTCCTTGAGCTCGCGGATCGCCTCGGCGCTGGTGGGCTTGACGGTGTCGGCGACGATCAGGATGCCGCGTGCGCGCCCATCCCAGCCGATCGCCACGACCGTCTTGCCCTCCGTCTCGGCGCGCGCCTTCGCCTGTGCGACGTCGGTGGAGAGGTGCTGCGACCAATCGGCGAGCAGGGACTCGCGGCCGACGACGACAGCGGTACCGTCGACGATGCCTTGCACGCCCTTGCCCTCAACGTTCGCGAAGTCCTCCGGGGCCGGCAGTTGACCGACCTCCTGCGTGGCGCCCTTGGCGATCGCCTGCGCGATTGGGTGCTCGGAAGCATCCTCCAACGCACCGGCGAAGCGCAGCAGTTCGGCACGATCCACGCCGGGCTCGGTGATGACGTCGACGAGGGTCATCTTGCCGGTGGTGACGGTGCCGGTCTTGTCGAGCACCACCGTGTCGACCTTGCGGGTCGACTCCAGCACCTCGGGGCCCTTGATGAGGATGCCCATCTGCGCCCCCCGACCGGTGCCGACCAGCAGAGCCGTGGGGGTGGCGAGACCCAGCGCGCAAGGGCAGGCGATCACGAGCACTGCGACCGCGGCGGTGAACGCCGCGGCAACGGGGAACCCGGCGCCCAGCCAAGCGCCGAGGGTGACGAACGCGACTACGATCACGATCGGTACGAAGACACCGGAAATGCGATCAGCGAGGCGCTGCACCTCGGCCTTGCCGGTCTGCGCGTCCTCGACGAGCTTCGCCATCTGCGCAAGCTGCGTATCCGAGCCGACGCGCGTGGCACGCACCATCAGACGCCCACCGGCATTCACGGTGGCGCCGGTGACCGAGTCGCCCTCACTGACCTCGACGGGCACTGATTCCCCGGTGAGCATGGACGCATCCACGGCGGACGTGCCGGAGACGACGATGCCGTCTGTGGCGATCTTCTCACCCGGGCGCGCCAGGAACTCGTCACCGACCTGCAGCTCGGATGTGGGGATCTTCACCTCGGTGCCGTTCCGCAGCACGGAGACCTCCTTCGCGCCGAGTTCGAGCAGGGCGCGCAGCGCGGCTCCGGCCTGGCGCTTGGAGCGCTTCTCGAAGTAGCGGCCCGCGAGGATGAACATCGTCACGCCTGCGCCGACCTCGAGGTAGATGTTCGCCGCGCCGTCCGACGGGGCGATCGTGAACTCGAAGGGGTGCGTCATGCCGGGGGTGCCCGCGGTGCCGAAGAAGAGCGCGTAGAGCGACCACAGCAGCGCGACCGACGTGCCCATTGAGATGAGCGTGTCCATCGTCGCAGTGCCGTGCTTGAGGTTCGTCCACGCGGCCTTGTGGAAAGGCCAGGCGGCCCAGATGATGACCGGTGCAGCCAGGGCGAGCGACGCCCATTGCCAGTAGGTGAACTGCAGCGCGGGAATCATCGCCATCGCGATCACGGGCACTGTGAGTACGATCGACCCGATCAGCCGGTGCCGCAGCGAGGTGAGCTCAGTGTCCTCCTCGTCGACCGCCTCGGTCTCCGACGCACTTGCCTTGGCGTTCTTGGGCTTGGGTAGTGCAGCCGTGTAGCCGGTCTTCTCGACCTCGGCGATCAGCAGTGCCGGGTCGTAACCGGCGGGCACCGTAACCTTGGCCTTCTCGGTGGCGTAGTTGACTGTCGCCTCGACGCCGTCGAGCTTGTTCAGCTTCTTCTCGATCCGGTTCGCGCACGAGGCGCAGGTCATCCCCCCGATCTCCAACTCGAAGCCCGGACCACCCGTGGGTGGCGCTGATGTGCTCATCCTCTTCCTTCTTTCAGCTCTGTGTATGCAACGGGGGTCACCAAGATGGATCAGTGGCCGCCCTCGTCGTCCGAGTGAGATTCATCGCTGTCGCCATGGGTGTCGCCGTGGCCGGCGTCCATGACGAACTCGGCGGTGTGCACCGTCCCATCGACCTGGAAGTCGAAGTACAGGAGATAGCGACCCGCAGTGGGCGCCTCGGCCATGAACCCAATCTCCGGGCCGGCCGTGTCGCCCGCGCGAGGCTCGTCGCCTTCGGCGTGGACGTGCAGATACGCCAAATCTCCGTCGCGCAACGCGACCAGGTGGCCGAACGCACCGAGGTATGGCTCGAGCGTGGTGACCGGCTCCCCGTCGCGTTCGACCGATATCGTCAGATCGCTCGACGCTCCGGCCGTGAGGTCGCCGTCGAGACTGACGGTGAAGCCGTCGACCTCGTCGGTACGCTGCACCTCTGCCGTGACCGGGGCAAAAGTGCCCGAGACCTCCACGGTGCGGGTGAGAGTGACGCCTTCGGCGCCCTCGGTAGCGGGGGTGAAGTCGGCGTACACACGGTACGTGCCCGCTGCGTCCCAGGTCCACGGCAGTGACCACGTCCCGGTGGCTTCGTCCAGTTCTGGGTGGACATGCCGGAACTCGGCGCCGTCGGTGCGGACGATGATCAAGTGGAGATCCTTCTCGTGAGCCTCAGCGAACTCTGTCACGGCCTCACCTGAGATGGTCTGAACCTGGAAGCTCAACTCGCCTGCGGCATCAACGGTCCCAGGAGCCTCGACAGGCGAGAGCACGAAGCCGCTCGCGTCGATCGAGACACCATTCGGGGCGTGCACGGCAGCCTGCGCCTCGCTCCCGCCGTGGTCTTCATCATGCGCGTTCATATCGCTTCCTTCCGCCCACGCTGCAACAAAACCGTCTGGGATAACGACCCCTGCGGCCGCGAACGCGCCGCCGAACGCCACCACCAGGCCTGCTCCGTAGAGCGCGAGCCGTGCGCCGGCCTTCATCAGACCCTCACCGCCGAGTACCCGGCCTCCTCGACCGCGGCAAGCACCTGCGCGTCGTCGATCTCACCCTCACCAGTGACGACGAGCTTGCCCGTCTGCGCGCTGACTTCGATGCCCTCGACCCCAGCGATCTCACTGACCTCCTCGCGGATCGACATCTCGCAGTGACCGCAAGTCATGCCGGTCACCTGGTATTCATTCGCAGCCATCAGCTATCCTCCTACCCATGCGGTACCCCCACCGGGTACCCGTATTGTCCCCAACCATATACCCCTGGCAGGTATTCCACAAGGAGGTGAGGAGCGCGACAGCCCAGTGGCACGGACGGCTCCACGCGATCCGTGAAGAACCAGCGACACTCACATGAACGCAGCCTTGCCCCTCGATCACACAGCAAGTCCGCCAGCCCTCCACTTGGTTGGCGGAGACGGTGTGCCTTTGCGAGTGAAGGATCAGATCGCGCACACCCCTTCAGGGCCGGTAGCGGTGCCCTTCGCAAAGCTGATCTTCACCCTTTCCGGCTGGGCACGGGTGGAATCGCCCACAGGCGAGGTCCATCTGGAAGCGGGCAGTATCCTCACGATCCCTCCAGGCTTGGAATGCAGAGGTTTTCCTGAAGAGCATGCCCGTACCGTGACCTTCTACTTCCACCCGGACTACTTGGCTGATCAGATACGGTGGCTGTCGCTCAGGCATCCGCTCGTGCACTGTCTACATCGGGCGTTGGACGGAGAACCTGCACTCGATTCGTTGCGCCTCACGCCTGCCGCAATGCGTGATCTCACGCCGCACTTGGTCAGCCTGTCCCAGTCATCGGCCGGTGCACTTAGTGACTTTGCGAGGCTGTCGATCGCATCCGAGGTGTTCGACGCCGTAGGGCGGCTGAGCGGCCAGTCAACGGGAACCATCCCGGACACAGGCAGGGTCCCTGATCGGGAGGTTGCCACGGCCCTTACGCTTCTCCGAGCAGATCTAAGTCAGCGGTGGAGGATCGATGATCTCGCCCGAGCGGTTGCATTGTCCCCATCTCAGTTGTCGAGGCTATTCCGCGCTCAGGTGGGTCTGTCTCCTGCTGCCCTTCTCCGGCAACTCCGCGCTGATCGCATGGCCGAACTCCTCGTGACCACGAGCTTGCCAGTCAGCGAAGCAGCGGCAGCCGTGGGCTGGAGGGACCCCGCATTCGCCTCACGCTCGTTCAAGCAGCGGTTTGGCATTGCACCGAGCGTTTATGCGAACTCGTGCGGTCCACGATCCGCAAAGAGGCCTATAGTCACGGCAGATACTCACTTGAGCGATTCGCCGTCAACTCGCAGTGCCACCATCGGGGGCGCTCGTTGATTGCCGATCGTGTGTGGGAGAAGTGGAGCTCTGGATTTCGGGGTCGTGCAGGCGGCTCGTGGATGGCTGCGTCGCGTCGGAACCTCGGTTCTCGTGACTCGGTGATGGTGCCGCAACGGGGGCTCGGGATGGATGGGACGGCTCGTACCTGCTGGGTATTCCTGTTCGTCGCACACGGCGGCGAACAAGCCCCGAACAGCAGGGAGCCTCCGCCATGTCAGACCCCACGCCGCCCGGCCCGCGCGCCGCCGACCTCCCTGCTCCGGTCTTCACCGACCCGCGGGTGACGCTCTTCCACGGGGACGCGGTCGAGCTCCTCCGGCTCCTCCCCGAAGCCAGCGTCGACGCGCTGGTGTCGGACCCGCCGTATGGGTTGAGCTTCAACGGGCAGGCCTGGGACGACGCGGCCGGGTTCCGCGAGTCGCTCCCGCACATCGACACCACGGCGATGAGCGCACCCGAAGTCTTCGAGGCGTGGTGCACGGAGTGGGCTGCGGGGGCGCTGCACGCGTTGAAGCCGGGCGCGCATGTTGCAGCGTTCGGTGGTGCACGCACTTGGCATCGCATGGTGCGCGGCTTGGAGAATGCAGGTTTTGAGATTCGCGATCAGATTGCGTGGCTGCACACCACTGGGATGCCGAAGAGCATGGATCTCTCGTACGCGATCGATAAGCACCAGGGCGTGCAGCGCACGGATCGCATCGTGCAGACGAGTGAGCACGATGGGGTTCTCGGCGCAACCCGCACGGTGCTCTCCAAAGGCGCACCGGTTACCGAGGACGCTGCGCGCTGGGAGGGGTGGGGCACCGCGCTCAGGCCGGCGTTCGAGCCGATCATCATCGCCCGTAAACCCTTCGACGGGAGCATCATCGGAAACGTGCTCGAGCACGGGGTCGGAGGCATCAACATCGACGGCGGCCGGTTCGCCGACGATAGGTGGCCGACGAATGTGGCGTTCGATGCGGGGCAGGCGGATGCGCTCGATGTGCTGACGGGGACGTGGCAGGAAGGGGCGTTGTCGCGGAAGTTCCCGATCTTCCGGTTCGAGCACAAACCCGCAGCTCGTGAACGGCCGCGCGCGTACGGCATCTCGCACGCGACGGTGAAGCCGCTCGCGTTGATGCGGTGGCTGGTCACGCTCGTCGCGCCGGTCGGTGGGGTCGTGCTTGAGCCGTTCGCGGGCTCGGGCACCACGGTGGAAGCGGCAGCGGGTGCGGGGTTCCGGGTGGTCGCGATCGAGAAGAACGCCGACTACCTCCCGCTGATCCGTTCCCGCATGGATCAGTGACCGCTTACGCCGACGTGCCGTTCGACGGCGGCTCTCCTGGTGGTGCCCTACCTGAGAGGTAGGCGACTGCTGCACCGGGCGGCGGATCCGTGAACGGAGGAATCATGACCAGTACCGAAGCCGAACCAGCGGAGCCGCCGACCGTCCCGCCGGTCGAGGTTCCTCGCCCGGCGCTGCGTTCTGAGCGGTCGTTGTGTATCGGGGTGATCGTGTGGTCGGATGATCCGGAGGTGGAGCCGACGGTGATCGCGGATCGCAGCCCGGTGACGTTGGCGCGGGCGGTCGCGATCACAATCCACGAGATGCTCGAAGACTCAGACGCCTACGCGGGCGCGACCGAGTTCCTGGTCGAGAATCCGCCACCGCAGGACTGGGTCCTGCCCGAGGACGTCGATGACTGGCTGGAAGCCCTGCGGGAAGCGACCCCGCATCCGTCGCATTCGTTCCATCAGATCCCGCTCGCGGGCGGCGCGGATGGCACGAACCACACGGTCGTGAACCGTCACTTGCAGCAGGCGTTGCGCGATCGAGAACGCGCCCTCACCGCCGACGCTCCGGAGATGCCGCCGCCAGGCGACGGGCACGAGCGGTGGCTGGGGAGATGACGATGACGCGCACGTCTTTGACCATCCGGCGCAACTTCCTCCGGCCCGCTCGACCGCGCCGACCTGCTGCGCCTACTCAGGGAGTACCCGAGTGTTCTTTCGCGGCCGTCGCCGCACCGATGTTCGCTGCCCATGTTCACTGTTCGAAGGAGTATGCCCATGTCTGATCCGCCCCTCCCGCCCGAGCCGGGGCCGACGCCAGCGGCGTTGCGCTCGCATCGGGTGACGATCGAGTTCGATGTCCTCGCCCGCTCCCAGGCGGCGGCTGACTACATGGTGGATGAGGTGCTTGTCGAGGAGCTCGCTGGCCCGCCGGAACAGCTCCGCACCGACGGGGACCGGGTGTTCGGTGAAGACTTCGGCAACGATGTCGCACACATTCTGTCCTGGGCGAAGGTCCCGGATGCTTCAGCGTCGCCGAGGATCGTAGCGGTGCCGTCGGTGGAGTGGGAGCCGTTGGAGGATTCGGGGATCCCGGAGATCGTCGTACGACACATCACCACGCGTGCACGCCCTCAAAGATCTTGCGACGCTCACCTCCCTGGCCGAGGCCTGCGGCAAGGTGCACCAAAGCTACTCGGACTTCGTCATGCTCTGCGCGCTGCTCGCCTCACGAGGATCCGAGATCGCGGGGCTCCAGGTCGGCGACGTGGATTGGGATCAGCGGATCGTGACGATCCGACGCCAGACTTTCCCCGGCTCCGGTGGGCTGGTCACGAAGCAGACCAAGGGGCGCGAGATTCGGCACGTCCCGATCCTGCAGCACCTCGAGCCCGTCCTCCAACGTCTTGCAGTTGGTCGCGCGCCGGAGGAGCGACTGCTTACCGGGCCGCGCGGAGGCGTCCTCACAACAGCTACCGTTCGCGATGCCACGAAGTGGGATGCGCTGGTCTCTCAGCTCGGCATGCCAAACCTCACCCGGCATGGCCTTCGGCACACCGGAGCGACCTGGCTCGCCGATGCGGGCATCCCGCTGCACGTGCTCCAAGGCATCCTCGGACATAAGTCGTTGGAAACCACGCGAGGCTATCTGCACCCCGACACCCGGCACCTCGCCGACGCCGCAGCACAGGCCAACGCGTTCCTCAGCGGCCAAGATGCCAAGGGTACCGAACGACCAGCGCAGGGCTCGCGTAGTCCCTCGCTTAGCCGATGACGGGAAAGCGAATCAGGTCGATTGGTCCCGGTTTGGTCCCGGCTCGTCGTAAACGGCCTTCTCGGGGCGATGCTAAGGCAACCAGTTCGGAGCGGCCGGAGGCTTACATAAACCCTCCGAGGAAACAACGAAGCCCCGGTGAGATTTATCGTCTCACCAGGGCTTTTCTGTCGGGATGACAGGATTTGAACCTGCGACCCCCTGACCCCCAGTCAGGTGCGCTACCAAGCTGCGCCACATCCCGTGGCCTTCGATATTCAGTTCTTCGGGCGACTGGAGAGGGATAAACCCCTTGACCCCCAGTCAAGTGCGCTACCAAGCTGCGCCACAGCCCGTTGTCGTGCGCTCGCGCGCAGGCAACTCCCCTATCTTAGCCGCACGACGGAGCCTTCGCGAACCAGGATGCTTGCCCGTGTCGGAGGCTCGGCGTAACCTGCCGCACATGCCCACGATCACCACCGAACTCGCAAGCCCTGCCGTGTGGGACGACATTCAGCATGCTCTGAGCGGCGGCGGCGACGGTCGCGGCTGTCAATGCGTCTGGCCGGTCCTCACCAACAAGGAGTGGGAGGCCACCGATCTCGCCCAGCGCACAACGCTGTTCCAGCAGGAGGTGGCATCCGACCGTCCGCCCGGGGTCGTCGCCTACGTCGACGGCGAGGCCGCCGGCTGGATCCGCGTGGGTCCGCGGCCCGCGCAGCGGCGCCTCGGGCGCACCCGCAACATCGTCGCGACGACGCACGAGCCTCTCGACGACGAGGGTGTGTGGGGCGTCAGCTGCTTCGTCGTCCGCAAGGAGCATCGTGGCCAGGGACTGAACGCCGCCCTGCTCGACGCGGCCGTCGCATTCGCGAAGGACTCCGGTGCCCGCGTGATCGAGGGCTACCCGATCGACACGAGCAAGACGAAGCCGCACGTGAACGACCTGTTCCACGGTGCTCTGTCGACGTTCCTCGCCGCCGGTTTCACCGCGATCCCCGGGCCGAAGCCCGAACGCCCGATCGCCAGCCTCACCGTCGCCTGACGACCTCCGCTCTACGATGGGTGGATGCCGCGTCGCATCCTGCCCCGAACGATTCTGCTCGCGGCGTTCGTTCCCGTCGCGGCGATGTCGCTCGTGCACGTGTGGGCCCTCGCGGTCGGCAGTGGGATCGCGAGTCCGACGAAACTGTGGCTGATGCCGCTGCTCGCGATCCCGGTGCTGGTCTCCGTACGTCTGCAGCCGGCTCTCGCGATCCTGCTGCTGCTCGCCGCCATCGCGCTCTCCTGGCTCGGCGACGGCGCCGGCGCGTTCTTCCCCGGCGGCCCCGAGCTGCCGCTCATGCTCCTGTTCTTCGGCCTCGCGCACATCGCCTACATCGTGCTGTTCGCACGCATCCTGCGTACGCGCCGGATGCCGTGGTGGACGCTCGTCTACGCCGCGTGGTGGATCGGCATGATCATCGTCCTCGGCCCGCACACCGGAGCACTGCTGCCCGCCGTCGCCGCATACGGAATCGTCCTCGGTGGCACTGCGGCCGTCGCAGCCCGCTGCCATCCGCTCATTGCCGTCGGCGGGGTGTTCTTCCTCGCCGGCGACACGATCCTCGCCTTCCGGCTGTTCATTGCCGACGCCATGCCGGCGTGGACGAGCCCGCTCGTCATGCTCACCTACACACTCGGGCAGGGACTCCTCGTCGCCGGCGCCCTTGTATCCCTGCGGAAGAAGGCCACCGCATGAATGCGCAGAACCCGATGATGACGGCGCCGGTGCGCATCGACAGCTGGCTGTGGGCCATCCGCGTGTACAAGACGCGCTCCGCCGCGACCACCGCATGCCGCGCGGGGCATGTACGCGTCAACAGCGACAAGGTCAAAGCCGCGCAGACGGTCAAGCCGGGTGACGAGGTGCGCGTCAGGATCAGCGGATTCGACCGCATCCTCATCGTCCGCCAGACGCTCACGAAGCGCGTCGGCGCCCCCGTCGCGGCACTCGCGTATGACGACCGCACACCCGCACGCGAACCCGTCGCCGCCCTCGGAGTCCGCGACCGCGGCGCCGGGCGCCCGACCAAGCGCGAACGCCGCGAGATCGACCGGCTGCGAGGTCGGGACTAGGCGTTCAGGCGCTCCCGCAGCTGCGGCCAGGCATCCGCGAAACCCGGATGCAGCGGCCGCTCGTCGACCTCGTCGATCGGAACCCACTCGAGAGCGACGCTCTCGGGGTCGCTGATCACCGGCTCGAACGGCTCGACGACGTCGGCGACCACGGTCGTGTACGACCAGATCCGAAGGTCGAGCACACTGGTGAACCGCACCTGCACCGCCCCCTCGGGGATGCCGGCCTCCTCGGTCGCCTCGCGGATCGCGCCGTCGATCGGCGTCTCGTCCTCGTGCAGCGCGCCGCCGGGCAGACCCCACGTTCCGCCGAAATGGCTCCAGCTCACACGGTGCTGGAGGAGGATGCCGCGCTCGGCGTCCACAGCGAGGAGACCCGCCGCACCGTAGCGGCCCCAGTACTTCTCCCCCGTCTCGGCGACGACCCAGGCGTCGCCCGGATTGCGGGGGCCCAGCGGGCGCCGCGGCTCTCCGCGTGCGGGGGGAACGATCGTCACCGTTCCAGCTTTTCACAGGAGACGGCGGTCGGGGCTGTGCGTTGCGGAAGGTTTCGCGGTGGGACCGCCCCGCTCTGGGAGGATGGAGGCGTGAAACTCCTCGTCGCCGCCCTCGAATCCGAACTCGTCGCCTTTCCCGAGAACCTCCCCGGGTTCGAGCGCCTCGTCACCGGTCCCGGCAAACTCAAGGCCACCTACGGGCTGACCCGCGCTCTCGATGCCGCACAGTACGACGAGATCCTCGTCGTCGGCACGGCCGGCGCGCTCGACGAGACCATCGGGTCCGGCGTGCACGAAGTGCACTGGGCGTTCCAGCACGACGTCATCAACGAAGAGGGCGTCCGCGGCGAGCACGTCTCGATGCCGCAGCGCATGCAACTCGGTGAGGGCGACGTCTCGATCGCGACCGGCGACAGCTTCATCGACGATGCCGAGGCCGTGGAGCTCATCCTCTCCCTCGGCGGGCGCCTGGTCGACATGGAGTCGTTCGCCTACGCCTGGGTCGCCGAGCAGTTCGGCGTGCCGATCCGCATCTGGAAGGCCGTGTCCGACAACGCCCAGGACGGCGCGAACCTCACGTGGGAGCAGGCCGTGACAGCCTGCTCCCACGAGCTCCGCGATCGCGTCCGCGAGGAGTACGGGGTCTAGCCGGCGAGGGCCGGCGCCCCGGCGCGCAGGCGCTCCGCAGCGAGCTCTTCCGCGGCGGCGAGCGGCGTGATGCCCCGCTCTTCCGCGTCGGCGAGGATGCGCCGCACCGTGTCGCCGATCTGCGCGACCTGACCCATGATCTCCTCACGGGTGCCGCGCTGCTT
The DNA here is from genome assembly GCF_040702785.1 of Microbacterium sp. NPDC077644. Classification (NCBI taxonomy): domain Bacteria; kingdom Bacillati; phylum Actinomycetota; class Actinomycetes; order Micrococcales; family Microbacteriaceae; genus Microbacterium; species Microbacterium sp. NPDC077644. The sequence continues at coordinate 17,427 of NZ_JBFBME010000006.1, read as the reverse complement.
GGCCTCGTTGTCCAGGTAGATCACGCCGCCGGCGTTGACGACGAAGTCGGGGGCGTACAGGATGCCGCGCGAGGCGAGACGGTCGGCGCCGTCGTGTTTCGCCAGCGGGTTGTTCGCCGGGCCGCACACGGCACGGGTGTCGAGGGCGTCGATGACCTCATCGGTGAGGAGCCCGCCGATGCCGGCGGGGACGAAGACATCGGACGACGCGAGGTGCTCGGTTCCGGGCTCAGCCCAGGTCGCACCGAGTTCACCGGCGAGGTGCCGACGGGCCGGATTCACGTCGGTGACGGTGAGGATCGCACCCTCGGCCGAGAGACGGATCGCCAGGCGCCCGCCGACCTGGCCGAGGCCCGAGATCGTGATGCGTCGACCCGCGACGTCCCCGGTGCCCGTGGTGCGCTCGAGAACGGCCCTGAGCGATTCGTAGACGCCCAGGCTCGTGGGACCGGCCGGCTCGCCCGAGCCGCCCGCAGCATCGGGAAGTCCGACGACGTGCGCGGTGCGCTCCCCCACGACAGCCATGTCGTCCATGGTCGATCCGACGTCCTCCGCCGTGCGGTACAGGCCGCCGAAGGACTCGACCGCGTCGCCGAGGTCGAGGAAGGCGTCACGGCGGCGCTCGGTGTCGAGGACGGTCCCCTCCTCGAGTCCGATCACGGACTTGCCGCCACCGGCATCCAGCCCGGCCGTCGCGTTCTTCAACGTCATCGCCGCGGACAGGCGCAGGGCGTCGCCGAGCGCATCGCTCCAGTGCGGGTACGTCCACAGCCGCGCACCGCCGAGGGCGGAGCCGAGAACGGAGGAGTGCAGGGCGACGGCGATGAACAGTCCGCTGCGCCGGCCGGTGATCACCTCCACCCGTTCGTGAGTGAACTCGGGAAGGGGCAGGGTGTGCGACATTGCATCCTCTTTCGGCAGGCCTTGTGGGCGCGGTGAACGGACGCCGTCAGGTTGCGGCATCCACCCTCCATTGCACCACTCGGCCCGTCTTTCGGCAACCAGCACACAGCCTCTCGAGAACGCCTGTCGGACAGTGCTCGATGGTGGGATCCTGTGAACAGGACGCGAGGAGAACCTGCCATGTCCATCATCAGCACCCCGGACGACGCCGATGCAGCAGTCACAGACCTGTTCGCCTCCGAAATCGCCGATCTCGGCTACGTTCCCACCCACACACGCGTGATGGCGGTGAACCCCGAGGCGTTCCGCGCCTTCCAGCAGCTCGTGCGCACCATCGTCTCGCAGCTGGGCGTGCGGCGATACGAACTGGCAACCCTCGCCGCCGCGGACGCCATCGGTTCGCAGGCGTGCCGGTATGCCCACGCCCGCAAGTCGCTGAAGCTGTTCGACGAGGAGCAGCTCGAGCGGATTCTTCGCGACTACCACGACGCGAAGCTCAGCGAGAGCGAGTTGGCGTTGATGGACTTCGCCGCCAAGCTCAGCCGTGATTCGGCGTCCATGACCGATGCCGACAGCCTCCGCCTGCGCGAGGTCGGCTTCACGGACCGGGAGATCGTGGACATCGCCCTCGCCGCATCGGTGCGCAACTATTTCAGTCGAGCACTGCACGCGCTCGCCGTCGACGTCGACATTCCACCTGGGCTCAGTCCCAGCATCCAGGATGCCCTGACGCGGAGTTGACTCAGCGCTGGCGGCGCTCCCGCACGCGCATGTTGATGACGATCGGGGTGCCCTCGAACTCGTACAGCTCCCGCAGGCGGCGCTGGATGAACCGGCGGTAGCCGGGGTCGAGGAACCCGGTCGTGAACAGCACGAACGTCGGCGGACGCGTCGACGCCTGCGTGCCGAACAGGATGCGCGGCTGCTTGCCTCCGCGCAGCGGGTGCGGGTGCTCGGCGACCAGCTCGGAGATGAACGCGTTGAACTTTCCGGTCGGGATGCGGCGATCCCAGTTCTCCAGCGCCGTCTCGAGCGCAGGCACGAGCTTGTCGAGGTGACGCCCGGTCTTCGCCGAGATGTTCACGCGCGGAGCCCACGCGACGTGCGCGAGGTCCTGTTCGATCTCACGCTCCAGGTACCGGCGGCGGTCCTGGTTCTCGAGGTCGACGTCGCTCAGGCGGTCCCACTTGTTGAAGGCGAGCACGAGCGCGCGTCCGGATTCGAGCACCAGGTCGATGATGCGCACGTCCTGCTCGCTGAGGGGCTCCGAGACGTCGAGCACGACGACGGCGACCTCCGCCTTCTCGAGCGCGGCGGACGTGCGCAGCGACGCATAGAAGTCCGCACCCTGCTGCAGGTGGACGCGGCGTCGGATGCCGGCCGTATCGACCAGTCGCCACAGCTTGCCGCCGAGTTCGACGACCTCGTCCACGGGGTCGCGGGTGGTGCCGGCGAGGTCGTTGACGACCACGCGCTCCTCCCCCGCGGCCTTGTTCAGCAGCGACGACTTCCCGACGTTCGGGCGACCGAGGATCGCGACGCGGCGCGGCCCGCCGATCTCGTGCTTGGCGACCGCAGACACCTCGGGCAGCTTCTCGAGCACGGCGTCGAGCAGGTCGGCGACACCGCGGCCGTGGACCGCCGAGGTCGGGTACGGCTCGCCGAGACCGAGGTTCCACAGAGCCGCGGCCTCGGGCTCCTGGCGCGTGTCGTCGATCTTGTTCGCGACGAGGAACACCGGCTTGCCGCTCTTGCGCAGCAGCTTCACGACGTGCTCGTCGGTGGAGGTGGCGCCCACCATGGCGTCGACGACGAACAGCACGAGGTCCGCGAGGTCGATCGCGACCTCGGCCTGAGCTGCGACCGAGCGGTCGATGCCCTTGGCGTCCGGCTCCCAGCCGCCCGTGTCGACGAGCGAGAAGCGGCGATCGTTCCACTCCGCCTTGTACGTCACACGGTCGCGGGTGACACCGGGCGTGTCCTCGACGACGGCCTCACGACGGCCGAGGATGCGGTTCACGAGAGCGGACTTGCCGACGTTCGGCCGTCCGACGATCGCGACGACCGGGAGTGCGGGCAGGAACTCGACTCCGCCCTCGGCGAGGCTGAGGCCCGCGAGAAGCGCCGCGTCCTCCTCATCCAGGTCGTAGTCGGCGAGTCCGGCGCGCAGGGCCTCGGCCCGCTGCTCGGCGAGCTGCTCGTCGAGCTCGTCCATCTTCTCGGCGAGACGGTCGGGGCCGCCTTCGTATTCATCTTCAGCGGCCATGTTCCGCTCCTTGCTTTCGGTCGATCACCGCGAGGACGGCGTCGATGGTCTGTGAGAAATCGAGGTGGGTGGTGTCGACGACCTCGACGCCCTCTGCGGCGTTCAGGAAGTCGACGACGGCGCTGTCGGAGGCGTCGCGCTTGTGCAGCGCAGCGGCGACCTCTGCGGCGTTCTCGCCGGCGAGTTCGCCGGCTCGTCTGGCCGCGCGCACCTCGGGCGCCGCGGTCAGGAGGATGCGTACGGGCGCGTCGGGCGCCACCACGGTCGTGATGTCGCGCCCTTCGACGACGACCGCCGGATGCGAGGCGTTCGCGACCAGCGACCGGAAGAAGATGTTCACCTGCTCGCGCACGGCGGGCACGCGCGCGACGCCGCTGACCGCGCCGGACACGCGCGGCTCGCGGATCGCCGCCGTGATGTCGGTGTCGCCGACGGCGACGGTGCGGTCGTCGGGGTCGAGTCCGAGGCGGAGGTCGAATGCGGATGCCGCAGCGAGCACCGCCTGCGCGTCATCGGTGTCGTCGCCGCGGTCGAGCACGTGCCAGGCCAGCGCCCGGTACGCCGCCCCCGTGTCGAGCAGGCCGTAGCCGCGCTGGCGCGCGATGGCCGCGGAGACGCTCGACTTGCCCGAGCCCGCCGGTCCGTCGATCGCGATGAAATCACTCATTAGTCGCTCCTGCAATCCGCCATCCGCGCTGCTGCAGCCCGTCGACGGCGCCGAGCAGTGCGGCCGGGGCCACGCTGATCTCGGCGAGGCCGAACTGCGCGCCGGGAGAATGCTCCAGGCGCAGGTCCTCCACGTTCACACCGAGCTCGCCGAGCTCGCCGAACAGACGTCCCAGTTGACCGGGGGTGTCGTCGACCATGACGACGAGCTGCTCGAATCGGCGGTTCTGTCCGTGCTTGCCCGGCAGCCGCTCGACGCCGTCGTTGCCCTGTCGGATCGCCTCGGCCACCACTCGCCTGGCCCCGGGAGCTCCGGGCTCGCGCAGCGCATCCGACACGGTCTTCAGGTCGGTGGCGAGAGCATCGAGCACGTCGACGACCGGCTCGGCGTTGGCGCCGAGGATCTGCACCCAGAGTTCCGGCGCGGATGCCGCGATGCGCGTGGTGTCGCGGACGCCCTGGCCTGCAAGGCGGAGGGCATCCTCGTCCGCGGTCGCGAGACGTGCGGCGAGAAGGCTGGCGACGACCTGCGGGACGTGCGACGTGAGCGCGACCGAGCGGTCGTGCTCCTCCGGCGTCATCTCGAGCGGCATCGCGCCGACGTCGAGCGCGAGGTCCTCGACGAGGGCGAGGTCGGCAGCGCGGGTCTCCTCGTCGCGGCAGACCACCCAGGGGCGTCCGATGAACAGGTCGGCGCGCGCCGAGATCGCTCCCCCGCGCTCCCGGCCGGCGAGCGGATGCGAGCCGATGTAGCGCGTGAGATCGACGCCGCGCTCGGTGAGCGCACGGAACGGCTCGAGCTTCACGCTCGCGACGTCCGTGACGACAGCATCCGGGTATTTCGTGAGCTCCGCCTCGATGACATCGGCGGTCACGTCCGGAGGAACCGACACGACGATCAGCGACGGCGAGTCGTCGTCGCGAGCCGCGCGTCCGGCTCCGTAGTCGATGGCAAGACGCAACTGGGCGGGCGACGTGTCGGCGAGGACGACATCCACGCCCTTCGCACGCAGTGCGTGACCGATGCTCGCGCCGAGGAGCCCGGCGCCGACGACGCGCACGGTCCCCGACAGGCGCGGCGCATTGCCGTTGCCACGGGTTCTGGCGGTGTCGCTCACTCGGTCTCCTGGGCGTCTCCCGGCGTGGCGTCCGCAGGGGCATCGTGGCGCGCGAGGGTCAGCAACGCACCACGTTCGATTTTACTCAGTTCCCTGCTCTTCCCCGCCGGGAGGGTTCCCAGGTGCAGAGGACCGAACTGACGGCGCACGAGTTCGGTGACAGGATGCCCCACCGCGGCCATCATGCGGCGCACGATGCGGTTGCGTCCGGAGTGCAGTGTCAGCTCGACGAGGCTCGATGCCGCCTTCCCGGTCACTGAGCCCGTCGAAGTGTCGAGGAGTCGCGCCTTGTCCGCCTGGATGAAGCCGTCCTCCAGGTCGAAGCCCTTCGTCAGCTTGGCGATCGTCTGCGCCGTGACAGCGCCCTCGACCTTGGCGATGTACACCTTGGTGACCCCGAAGGACGGATGCGCGAGCACGTGCGCGAGTTCGCCGTCGTTCGTGAGGATCAGGAGGCCGCTCGTCTCGGCATCCAGCCGCCCGACGTTGTACAAGCGCTCCTCGTAGTCCTTCGTGAAACGACGGAGGTCGGGTCTGCCGTTCTCGTCCTTCATGGTGCTGACGACCCCGGTGGGCTTGTTCAGCATCACGTAGCGCTTGGAGACGTCGAGCTGAATGGCCGTGCCGTCGACGTCGACGAGGTCGGTCTCTGGGTCGATGCGCCGACCGAGTTCGGTGACGACCTCGCCGTTGACGCTGATGCGCCCTTCGACGATGTACTGCTCGACGACGCGGCGGGATGCCACGCCCGCTGCGGCGAGTACCTTCTGCAGGCGGACGCCCTCGGGGGCGGCGTTGTCACTCATCGGATGGTTCCTTCGTCGAATCCGTCGGCGCCGTCGTCGAGCAGCGGCGAGATCGGCGGCAGCTCGTCGAGCGAGTTGATGCCGAGGTTCTGCAGCAGCGCGTCCGTGGTGCCGTAGTTGATGGCGCCGGTCTCGGAGTCGGCGAACAGCTCGGTGATCAGGCCTCGCGCGAGCAGCGTCCGCACGACGGAGTCGACGTTCACGGCGCGGATGGACGCCACCTGGCCGCGCGTGACCGGCTGCTTGTAGGCGATGACGGCGAGTGTCTCGAGGGCGGCCTGAGACAGGCGGGCCGGCGCCTGCCCGCCGACGAACTCCGCGACCAGGGCGTCGTGGTCCTCGCGGACGTAGAGGCGCCAGCCTCCACCGACCTCGCGCAGCTCGAAGCCCCGCCGCGGACCCGCGCCCTTGCCGTCGTAGTCGTCGACGAGTGTCTCGATGGCCTGGCGGACGGCGGGCACCGGAGAGCCGACGGCCGCGGCCAGTGCGACCAGGCCCAGCGGCTCGTCGATGATGAGCAGGATGGCTTCGAGCCGCTCGGTCAGCGGGGTCGTCGGCGGCTCCGCAGGCTCAGCGGTCGTCTCGGCAGGGTCAGCGGTCGAGGTGTCATCGGTCATAGTCGGCCCCCAGGGTCGCCAGTGTCTCATCCGACCAGGAGTCGGCTGCCCAGCGGAGCGTCAGCTCGCCGAGCGGTTCCAGTTGTTCGAAGGACAGCGCCGCGTGCCGGTACAGCTCGAGGACCGAGATGAACCGCGCCACGACGATGCCGGGCTCGGTCGTCCCCGCGACGAGTTCGCGGAACGTCAACGACTCGGTGTTCCGCAGCAGGGTGACGACGATCGCCGCCTGCTCGCGGATGCTGACCAGCGGCGCATGCAGATGGTCGAAGCCGACGGTGGGGATCTCCTTGGGCGCGAACGCGAGCAGGGCGAGAGCGGCGAAGTCGTCGGCGCTGAGCGTCCAGACGAGCTCCGGCGTCTGACGGCGGTGCTTCTCATCCAGCCGGACGGCGCGCGTGTGCCGGCGATCCTCTCGCTGCAGGCAGCGCGCGAACCAGGCGGAGACCTCTTTGAACGCCCGATACTGCAGCAGCCTCGCGAACAGCAGGTCGCGGGCTTCCAGCAGCGCGACGGCCTCGGCATCGACGAGCTCGCCCTGTGGCAGGAGTCCGGCGACCTTCATGTCGAGCAGGGTCGCCGCGACGACGAGGAACTCGGATGCCTGATCCAGCTCCTCCTCGGCCTCGAGCTCGCGCAGATAGGCGATGAACTCGTTGGTCACGGCGCTGAGCGAGACCTCGGTGATGTCCATCTCGTGCTTCGAGATGAGGTTCAGCAGCAGGTCGAACGGCCCGTCGAAGTTCGTCAGCGAGACGCGGAAGCCGTGCGCATCGGTTTCGGACCCTTCGACGGGCTCAGGGGCCGAAGACTCGATCCCTGAGCCTGTCGAAGGGTCGAGGGAAGCCTCAGCCTCAGGCGACGGCGCCACGGGCGACCAGCTCCCGGGCCAGTCGCAGGTACGCCTGAGCGGCGGCATGCTCCGGCGCGAACTCGGTGATGGGAACACCCGACACCGACGCGTCGGGGAACTTCACGGTGCGTCCGATCACGGTCTCCAGCACGTCGTCGCCGAACGCCTCGACCACGCGCTCGAGCACCTCGCGCGAGTGCAGCGTGCGCGCGTCGTACATGGTCGCCAGCAGCCCGTCGAGCTCGATGGCCGGGTTCAGGCGGTCGCGCACCTTCTCGATCGTCTCGATGAGCAGGGCGACGCCGCGCAGCGCGAAGAACTCGCACTCCAGCGGTATGAGCACGCCGTGGCTCGCCGTGAGCGCGTTGACCGTGAGCAGTCCGAGCGAGGGCTGGCAGTCGATGAGGATGACGTCGTACTCCCCCGCGACCTGGCGCAGCACGCGCGCGAGGATGGTCTCGCGGGCGACCTCGTTGACGAGGTGCACCTCGGCGGCCGACAGGTCGATGTTCGCGGGGATCACGTCGAGGCCCTCGACCTGCGACTTCACGATCACCTCATGCGCGTCGCGCTTGGTGTCCAGCAGCAGGTCGTACACCGTCGGCACGTCGTGCGTCTGGATGCCGAGGCCGGCAGACAGCGCGCCCTGCGGATCGAAGTCGACGGCGAGCACCTTGCGGCCGTATTCGGCGAGGGATGCTGCGAGGTTGATCGAGGTCGTCGTCTTGCCGACGCCGCCCTTCTGGTTGCACAGCGCGATGATGCGCGCAGGTCCGTGCGAGTCGAGCGGGGCGGGGATCGCGAAGCCGTGGTACGGACGCCCCGTGGGACCCAAGACGATGTCGTCGGCCTTCGACGTCTTGCCCTTGGTCTTCGTCGCGTTCTGAGCCACCGAATCTCCTGCTTCCTTCATGCTTGCTCGATTCTAGCCAGTCACCTGCGCATTCGCCGGTTCGCCCCCGGCGATCCCCCACAGCCCGTCAGCGCGCCCGCGGGTGCGATGTGGCGTAGATGTCCCGCAGCGTGTCGACGGAGACGTGCGTGTATATCTGCGTCGTCGCCACCGACGCGTGCCCGAGCAGCTCCTGCACGACGCGCACATCGGCGCCGCCCTGCAGCAGGTGCGTCGCGAACGAGTGCCGCAGTGTGTGCGGCGACACCTCGGCCGTGATCTGCGCGCGCTCCGCGGCGGACCGGATGACGAGCCACGCGCTCTGCCGCGACAGCGGAGCGCCCCGCGCGCCCAGGAACAGTCGGGCCGATGCTTTCCCCTTGGCCGCCAGGGCCGGCCGGACACGCGTGAGGTAGGCGTCGACGGCATCCCGGGCGTACGAACCGACCGGCACGATCCGCTCCTTGGAGCCCTTGCCCCGCAGACGCAGCACGTCGCCGTGCGCGAGGTCGTCGACATCGAGCCCGACGGCCTCCGACACGCGGGCGCCGGTGGCGTAGAGCAGCTCGAGCAGTGCGCGGTCGCGGATGCCGATCGGCTCCTCGGCGGATGGCGCCGCGAGCAGCCGCTCGACCTGATCGATCGTCAGGGCCTTCGGCAGCCGCTGCGGCGTCTGCGGCGGACGCAGCCGTCCGCTCGGGTCCTCGACCTCGATCCCTTCGCGGACGAGGAACCGGTGCAGCCCCCGAACCGACGACTGCAGCCGCGCGAGACTCGTCGCCGCAGGTGCCGGAACCACGGCGGAGCGGTCGGCGACGAACCGTCCGATGATCGCGCCCGTCACAGCCGTGGTGTCGTCGATGCCGGCATCCGTCAGCCACTCGAGATACCCCGCCAGGTCGCGCCGATACGCGCCGACCGTGTGCTCCGACAGGCCGCGCTCGATCGTGATGTGCCGCAGGTAGGCGTCGACAGCACGGTCCAGGCGCATCGCTACGCCCGCAGTCTCCGCTCGGCAGCGAGGACGCCGAGGGACAGGATGCCGTTGCGCAGGCGACCAGTGAGAACAGCTTCGACGGCCTCGGAGAGCGGCACCCACTCCAGGCGGATGTCGGCCTCCTCGTCTTCGCGGTCGAAGACCTCGGGCGCCGCCTCGACGCCCGTCGCCAGGTAGATGCGGATCAGCTCGCTGTTGCCGCCGGGAGTCGTCCACGTCGAGACGAGCAGGTCCCAGTGCTCGGCGACGAGATCGGCCTCCTCGGCGAGCTCGCGCCGCGCGGCATCCATCGGGTCCTCGCCCTCGACGTCGAGCAGCCCGGCGGGCAGCTCCCAGTCGCGGTTGCGGATCGGATGACGGTACTGCTGGATCATCAGCACCCGGCCGTCGTCGTCCAGTGCCAGCACGGCGACAGCTCCGGTGTGCTCGACGTACTCCCGGACGAGCTCTCCGTCGCCGTAGGCGAACCGGTCCGAGCGGACGTCCCAGACCCAGCCCCTGTAGACGACGTCGCTCTGCAGGATCTCCGGCTCGAACGGCTCGTCCCGGATCTCTGACGCTTCGACGGGCTCAGCGGTCGAAGGATCAGTCATCTTCGACGTCGAACAGTTCGCTGGAGCGGTGACGATCGATCGCCGCGCCGATGAGTCCGCGGAACAGCGGGTGCGGGTCGGTCGGGCGCGAGCGCAGCTCGGGGTGCGCCTGCGTGGCGATGTAGTACGGGTGCACGTCGCGCGGCAGCTCGACGAACTCGACGAGGTCGAGCTCGGGGTTCAGGCCCGAGAACACGATCCCGGCGTCCGACAACCGCTGGCGGTAGGCGTTGTTCACCTCGTAGCGGTGACGGTGCCGCTCGGAGATCTTCGTGGTGCCGTACACCTCGGCCGCGAGCGTACCCTCGCCGAGCGCCGCCTCGTACAGGCCCAGGCGCATGGTGCCGCCGAGGTCGCCGCCGTCGAGGATCTCGACCTGCTCGGCCATCGTCGCGATGACGGGCTCCGCGGTCTCGGGGTCGAACTCGCTCGAGGATGCGCCGGCGATGCCGGCCACGTTGCGGCCGTACTCGATCACCATGCACTGCAGGCCCAGGCACAGTCCGAGCGTCGGGATGCCCTGCTCGCGGGCGAACCGCAGAGCACCGAGCTTGCCCTCGATGCCGCGGATGCCGAAGCCGCCGGGCACGCAGATGCCGTCGAGGTCGGACAGCGCCTTGGCCGCGCCCTCGGGCGTCTCGCACGAGTCGGAGGGGATCCACCGGATGTTGACGTGCGTCTCGTGGGCGAAGCCGCCGGCCCGCAGCGCCTCGGTCACGGACAGGTACGCGTCGGGCAGGTCGATGTACTTGCCCACCAGCCCGATCGTGACCTCGTGCTTGGGGTTGTGGACGGCCTGCAGCACCTTCTGCCAGCGCGACCAGTCGACCTCGTCCGCGGCCTTGCCGTCGAGTCCGAGTCGGCGCACGATGTACGAGTCGAGGCCCTGGTCGTTCAGCGTCGACGGGATGTCGTAGATGCTCGGCAGGTCGACCGTGTTGATGACGCCCTCGGCGTCGACGTCGCACATGAGCGCGATCTTGTTGCGGTTCGACTCGCTGACGGGCCGGTCGCTGCGCAGCACCAGCGCGTCGGGCTGGATTCCGACCTGGCGGAGAGCTGCCACGGAGTGCTGGGTGGGCTTGGTCTTCTGCTCGCCGGAGGCGCCCATGAACGGCACGAGCGAGACGTGCACGAAGAAGACGTTGTCGCGGCCGAGCTCGTGGCGCAGCTGCCTGGCGGATTCGAGGAACGGCTGCGACTCGATGTCGCCGACGGTTCCACCCACCTCGGTGATGATCACGTCGGGGCGCGGCTCCTCGGTCGCCTGCAGGCGCATGCGGCGCTTGATCTCGTCGGTGATGTGCGGGATGACCTGCACGGTGTCGCCGAGGTACTCGCCGCGGCGCTCCTTGGCGATGACCTGGGAGTAGATCTGGCCGGTGGTGACGTTGGCCGCCTGCGACAGGTTGATATCGAGGAAGCGCTCGTAGTGCCCGATGTCGAGATCGGTCTCCGCGCCGTCATCGGTGACGAACACCTCGCCGTGCTGGAACGGGTTCATCGTGCCGGGGTCGACGTTCAGGTACGGGTCGAGCTTCTGCATCACGACGCGCAGTCCGCGCGCGGTCAGGAGGTTGCCGAGGCTCGCAGCCGTCAGGCCCTTCCCCAACGAAGAAACGACACCACCAGTCACGAAGATGTGTTTGGTCGTGTCGTTGTCGGGCCGCGCCTCAGAAGAGTTCATCACGGGCTTCAATCCTAACAGTTCGCCGGGGCCGAAAGGCTGAGCAGTTCACGGGCATGGGTGAGTGCGGCGTCGGAGTCCGCGAGACCGGAGAGCAGGCGGGCCATCTCGGCCTCGCGCTCGGGTCCGTCGAGGCGACGAACGCTCGACGCGGTGACGGCGCCGTCGTTGGATTTCACGACCGACAGGTGGTTCGACGCGAACGCCGCGACCTGCGCCAGGTGAGTGACGGCGATGACCTGCGAGGACTCCGCCAGCCGGGCCAGGCGCCGCCCGACTTCGATCGCCGCGGCGCCGCCGATGCCGGCATCCACCTCGTCGAACACGAACGTCGGCACCGGATCGGTGCCCGCGATCACGACCTCGATCGCCAGCATGACGCGGGACAGCTCGCCGCCCGAGGCGCTCTTGGCAACCGAGCGCGGTTCGGCGCCGGGGTGCGGTGCGAGGAGGATCGCGACATCGTCGCGCCCGTGCGAGCTCTCGGCGCCCTCGCGGACGGCGACCTCGAGCCGGGCGTCGGGCATCGCCAGCGCGTGGAGTTCCTCGGTGACGGCGGCGCCGAGCCGGGATGCCGCTTCACTGCGCGCACCCGTCAAGGCGGAGGCGGCGGCGTCGAGCGCCTCGCGCGCGGCATCCCGCTCGCTCTGCAGCCGCTCGAGGCGGTCGCCGTCGTCGTCGAGTTCGGCGAGCCGGTTCGACCCGGTCGACCAGAGCTCGAGCGCCTCGTCGAGGCTGCCGTGCGTGCGGACGAGAGTCGTCAGCGCCGCGCGGCGCTCTTCGACCGCGGCGAGTTCGTGCGGCCCCGACTCGTCGAGATCGGCGAGGTAGGCGGACAGCTGCAGGGCGAGGTCGGAGAGCCGGTAGCCGACGTCGGCGATGCCCTCGGCGATGCCGGCCAGCGCGGAGTCCGCGGATCGTTCGAGGTGGCGCCGCGCCTCGGCGACGAGCGCCGACGCGTCGAGTTCGCCCTCCTCGCTGGAGATCGCTCCTCTGGCGAGGGATGCCGCGACCCGTAGCTCCTCGGCGTTCGCGAGGCGCTCGGCGCGCTCGGCGAGGACGACGTCCTCCCCGGGTTCGGGCGCCGTCGCCTCGATGAGAGCGAGCTGCTCCCGGAGACGTGCGGCCTCCTCGGCACGGCGATCCCGGTTCTCGGACAGATCGGTGATCTCGGCATCCAACTCGCGCCACCGCGTGTACGCACTCGAATACGTCTCGAGGGCTGCGGCGATCGGGGCGCCGCCGAAGCGGTCGAGGGCGTCGCGCTGGGCGGCCGCCGAACGCAGCCGCAGCTGCTCGGACTGGCCGTGCACGACGACGAGTTCATCCGCGAGCGCCGACAGCACGCCGGCGGGCGCTGCACGACCGCCGACGCTGGCTCGGCTGCGCCCTTCGGCGCTGAGGGTGCGCGAGACGTAGAGTTCGCCCTGCGGGGTCCCGCCCTCGCCGGATCCGAACTCCTCGAGCTCGCCTCCGGCGTCGGCGACGATGTCGGCGACGGCGCCCTCGGCGGGAACGACCCAGACGCCGGCGACGGACGCCTGATCGGCTCCGGCGCGCACGGCCCCCGAGTCGGCACGGTTGCCCAGCAGGAGTCCGAGCCCGGTCACGACCATGGTCTTCCCCGCGCCGGTCTCACCCGTGATCGCGGTGAACCCCGGTCCGAGCGGCAGGACGGCGTCGTCGATCACGCCGAGGCCGCGCATCCGCATCTCCTCGATCATGAGGACGCCCCTCGCCACCCCGCCACCGGGAGCTGGAACTTGCGGACGAGACGGTCGGTGAACGCCGCCGGGTGCAGGCGCGCGAGACGAACGGGGCGCGACGACCGCCGGACGACGACGCGGGCTCCGGGCGGCAGGTCGTGCGAGCGCCGGCCGTCGCACCACAGGATGCCGGTGCCGCTGGTGCGCTCGAGCATCTCGATCGCCACGGATGCGTCGGGGCTCACGACGAGGGGGCGGGCGAACAGCGCGTGGGCCGACAGCGGGATGACGGTGATGGCTTCGACGCTGGGCCAGATCACCGGCCCTCCGGCGGAGAAGTTGTAGGCGGTCGAGCCGGTCGGCGTGGAGATGACCATGCCGTCGCAGCCGTAGCTCGACAGGGGCCGGCCGTCGATCTCGACGACCACCTCGATCATGCGCTCCCGGCTCGCCTTCTCGACCGTGGCCTCGTTCAACGCCCACGTCTCGTAGACGACGTCGCCGGCGGCGTCCTTGACGCGCACGGCCAGCGCCATGCGCTCCTCGACGACGTAGTCGCGGTCGATGACCCGCTGCACGGCGTCGTCCATGGCGTCGCGCTCGATCTCGGCGAGGAAGCCGACATGACCCATGTTGATGCCGAGCACGGGCGCGCTGCGCGTGCTCCGGACGAGCTCGGCCGCGCGCAAGATCGTGCCGTCGCCGCCGAGGACGATGGCGAGTTCGAGGTCGTCGACCGCGACGTCGTCGATCAGCACGTCGACGTCAGAGAAATCGCCGTCGACGGCGGACAGCTCTGTGCGGTCGTCGATCGAGAGGACCGGGCGCGCGCCGGCGCCGCGGAGCAGTTCGATGACGCGACGGGCTGCGGCGACCGTGTCGTCCCGGCCGGCGTGAGCGACGACCAGGATGTTGCGCTCGTTCATCGTCCTCCTGCCAGCTCGTCGATGCGTTCCGTCCATTCTGTCGGATTGCTGCCGCGTCCGGGCGCCATGTGGACGAGGAACTCGGCGTTGCCGTGCGTGCCGAGGATCGGCGACGCGATGATGCCGAGCATCCCGAGTCCGGCATCCCAGCCGTGCCAGACGACGCGCGCGACGGCATCCGCGCGCGTCGCCGGGTCGGTCACGAGACCGCCCCTGACCGCGGTGCGCCCCACCTCGAACTGCGGCTTGACGAGGACGACGACGTCGGCATCGGACGCCGCGACGGCGGCAGCGGCGGGAAGGATGTGCTCGAGCGAGATGAACGAGAGGTCGCCGACGATGAGCTCTGGCGCAGCAGGCTCGCCCGTCGCCTCGGCGAGGCTCTGCGGCGTCATGTACCGGACGTTGAAGCCCTCGACCTCGACGACGCCGGGATCGGCCGCCACGGATGCGGCCAGCTGCCCGTGACCGACATCGACCGCGAGCACCGTGCGCGCGCCGCGCTCACGGAGCACCTGGGTGAAGCCGCCGGTGGATGCCCCCATGTCGAGCGCGAGCCGGCCGGTTGCTGCGACGTCGAACGCATCGAGGGCAGCGATGAGCTTGTGCGCGCCGCGACTGACGTAGTGGTCGGATGCGGCGACGTCGATGACGGCGTCATCTGCGACCCCGGTCGAGGGCTTGATGATCTGGCGTCCGTCGACGCTGACCAGTCCTGCTGCGATCAGTGTCGAGGCGTGCGTGCGCGAGCGGGCGAGTCCGCGAGCGGCGAGAGCGGCGTCGAGGCGCGTCACCGGTCTCCTGACGGCGATGCGCCCGGCGAATCGAGTCTGGCGCCGGCCTCGAGCCGGCGGAACAGCTCGTCGTGCACGGCGGTGTAGGCCTCGGCCCTGGCCGCCAGCGGCTGGCCCTCGATCAGGCGCAGACGGCTCCACAGGCCATCGGTCGGCTGCGGAGTCTCGTCGTTCACGCCTTCCACTGTACGTGCCTTCGGACGCGGAGACGCCGAGGCGCGTCAGGGGCGGTGGAACGGGTCGTGGTAGAGCTTCTCGGGGACGTTGAGCACGAAGATCGGTGTGCCCGATTCCCAGATGGCGGTCGCACCCGCGCGTACGAGGTCGATGTGGCGCTTGCCCTCGGCGAGGATCTCGACGTCTCCCCCGACGACGCGCACGGTGGCGCCGCCCACGGTCACGGCACCGCCACGGCGCTCGGTCTCCGGGTAGGGCTCGTGCAGCTCGCGCAGGTCGCTGAGCACATAGGTCGGACGCGAGCCCTCGGGGGCGGCGAGAACGTGCTTGGGCCGGTCGATCCCGGTCAGCACGAGCGCGGATTCGATGCCGACGCGCGCGGCCCCGAGGATGTCGGTGTCCAGGCGATCCCCGATGAACAGGGTCTTGTGTGCGTCGAAGCGGGCAATGGCCTCTTCGAAGATCGGGACCTCCGGCTTGCCCGCGACGGTCGCCAGGCGGCCGACGGCGGTGTGCACGGCTGAGACCAGAGTGCCGTTGCCGGGGGCGACGCCGCGCTCGCGCGGAATCGTCCAGTCGCTGTTGGTGGCGATCCAGGGGATGCCGCCTTCATCCTCGGGCACCTTCAACGCGAAGGCCGCCTCGGCCAGGTCCGTCCAGGCGACCTCGGGTGCGAAGCCCTGGACGACGGCATCCGGCGCGTCCTCCGCGCTGCGGGTGACGCGATAGCCGGCCTTCTCCGCCTCGACGACGAGTCCCTCGCCGCCGACGATCAGGAGCGTCGCAGGGGCGGGGACCATGGTGGCGAGCAGGCGCATGGCCGCCTGCGGGCTGGTGACGACGTCCTCGGCGGCGACGGAGAGGCCGAGCTCGGTGAGGTGGCCGGCCACGGACGCATCCGTGCGCGACGCGTTGTTCGTGATGTAGCCGACCCGACGGGTCTCGGCCACCCGATTCAAGCTCTCGACCGCGTACGGCAGAGCACCGGGGCCGGCGTAGACGACGCCATCGAGGTCAGCGAGGACGACGTCGACGCCGTCCAGAGGTGTGGGGCGCGCTTTGGAGAAGAGTCCCACTCAGGATTCCTCACCCTCGATGAGGCCGTCCTCGATGAAGATCTCCTCATCGTCCTCGTCGTTCAAGCCGAGCGCGTCTGCGGCTACCTCCGCGCGCGCAGCCCAGAAGGCCGCTTCCTCGTCTCGCCCGAGGTCCTCGAGCACGGCGGCGTGCGCGCTGAACAGCGCGGGGCTCCATTCGAAGGCGCGGTCGGGGTCGAGTTCGGGGATCTGCAGCTCGCCGAGGGCGAGTTCTGCCTCGCCCTGGTCGAGGCGGGCACCCGACATTGCGATCGCCAACGCCACGCGTACGGGCGTCGGCAGAGCGCTGCGGTCGACCGCACGACCGGCCTCGAGCGCGCGGTCGGGGCGTCCGACGCCGCGCTCGCTGTCGACCATGAGCGCGATCTGGTCGTCCTTGCCGGAGATCCGGCGATAGGTGCGCAGTTCGCGAAGCGCGAGGGCGAAGTCTCCGGTCGCGTATGCGGTGATCCCGAGGGTCTCGCGGACGATCGCGATGCGACCGGCGCGTCGGGATGCCGCGAGGGCGTGCTTGTGGGCGAGCTCGGGGTCCTCGTCGATGAGCTGCGCGGCCATCGCCAGGTGGCGCGCCACCTGCTCCGCGTTCTCCTTGCTCAGAGTCTTCAGCTCATTGCGCGCCGAGTTCTGCAGATCCTTCGCGGTGACTTCTTCGGGAACGACCGGGTCATCGTGACGCGGACGATCTTCGGACCGACGATCCGGACGCTCACGTCCGGCACCCCCGCGCTGCGGGAAGCCGCGGCCGTCGCGCTGATTGCCGCCTTCGCGACGCTGGTAGCCGCCCTCTCGGCGGTCACCGTCCCGACGCGGAGCAGCACCATCACGACGCTGATACCCGCCCTCACGACGGTCACCATCACGACGCGGAGCAGCACCATCACGACGCTGATACCCGCCCTCACGACGGTCACCATCACGACGCGGAGCAGCACCATCACGACGCTGATACCCGCCC
>NZ_JBFBME010000006.1:0-276 GCF_040702785.1 Microbacterium sp. NPDC077644 | reverse complement strand
CCTCACGGCGGTCCCCATCACGACGCGGGGCACCGCCGTCGCGACGAGGGGCGCCGGAGCGCCCGGCGGAAGAAGAGCGATCAGGGCGAGGCCGCCGAGGGCGGTCTCCAGGGCGGTTGTCGTCGTCGCGCCGCGGGCGGCGCTCGTCGTCGTTCGGCATGTCCTGATTCTCTCAACTCTTCTGTTAACGCAAAATGGCCACCCTGCGTTGGGTGGCCATTTTGACTAAAAGGAGTCCGGCGGTGTCCTACTCTCCCACAGGGTCCCCCCTGCAGT
>NZ_JBFBME010000005.1:0-69674 GCF_040702785.1 Microbacterium sp. NPDC077644 | reverse complement strand
GAGCACGGCCCACACCTCGTCGGAGATCTCCTGTCGCGTCACGGTTCAAGACTCGCCCACCGAACACCGAAACCTCTTGATCAACACGGCCTAGGTGGTCACCCGGGACGGATTCGACAGGGTCTGGAGTGCTTCCTCCGGCCTCGCGATCGGCCGACCCACCTCGTCTGCGAGCGCGGCAGCTGCCCGCACGGTGTCGGCGTTCGAGATGTCCAGAATCCCCTCGGGGCGCTCGATCCCGATGTCCTCGATGCCGACCCGCACGTGTCCTCCCCGCTCGAGCGCATAGCGGCCGACAGGCTCCTCCAGGACGTTGCCGCCGGGCACCGCGACCTCCCACGCGATCTCGAGGCCATCCATCATCGAGAGATAGACGTCGAGGGCTTGCTTGGTCGGGTAAAGCCCGACGCCGACCCGCGGCTTTCCACTGAGACCACGGCCGACCGGGAAGTAGAGCTTGAACATGCTGCCCGCCGGCAGCTTGCCCGCGCGGGCGTAGGCAACAGCCCAGCGCAGGTGACCCGGCTCGTAGATGCCGATGTTGACGGGCACACCGGCCTTGTGCCCGAAGCTCAGCAGCTCAGCAGCATCCGTGAATGTGAATCCCTGCAGATTGAACTGCGAGGGGAGGCCATCGTCGTCGAGCTTGTCGAACATCGTGTAGCCCGGGTCGAACGCGAACATGCTGAGCAGATTCGCGTCGGAGAGGGGCTGGAGATAGGCCGTCCGTTCGGGGGTCGTGGTTCCGTCGAGGTAGTCGACGTAGAGGAGGGCGTGCGGGAACTCGCTCCGGATCTGGCGCTCGACGTCGATGATCTGCTCCGACGCGTCCTTCGACGAGAGCAGGTAGTTGTGGTGATGATGGATGATCGTTGCACCGGCCTCGAGCGATGCGAGCGCCTCGGTGACCATCTCTTCGGCGGACTGCATCGGCTTGCCGAGGCGAAGCGGCGTGACCGCCGCGGAGATCACGAGCGGGGACAGTTCGTTCATTTCATTACTCCTTCAGTAATATGACCGGCCAGCTCGCAGGCCGATCTTCTTTCTGTGGGGTTCTCGGCGGAAGACGTCGCGCTAGCCGGCAAGCGTCGGGAGCCAGGTGGCCACCTCGGGGAAGCACACCAGCAACACGATCGCCAGCAGGGCGATGGGCATGATCCACAGCACCGAGATGAAGACCTGCCCCAGGCTGATGCGTCTCCCCTCGCTGACTGCCGGGTTCTGCACTATTCGGTGGAGGATGAAGCTCAGGATGCCGACCGGAGGTGTGAGGATCGCCAACTCAGCCATGAACACCGCGAATACTCCATACAGGAGCGGGGAGAGCTCGAGAGCGGTCAGGATCGGCATCACCACGGGAACCGTGAGCAGCAGCATCGACAGGGGATCCATGAACATGCCCATGATCAGGTAGATCAGGGCCATCATAAGCATGAACTCGACGGGGCCGAGGCCCGCCGATGTCACCCAGTCGGTGAAGACGCGGGCGATACCCGAGACCGACATCAGGTTCGAGAGCATGTGCGCTCCGATGATGAGCAGGAAGATCGAGCCGACACTCATCGCGGTGTCGGCCGCAGCCCTAAGCACGACCCGCAGCGGCCCGTTGCGGCGCTGACGCCACAGGCAGATGAACAATGCCCCGAGCGCACCGGCTGCACCCGCCTCCGTCGCAGTCATGGTGCCGGAAAGCATCCCGCCGATGACCACGATCATAAGAAGCGGTACCGGCCATACGCGGCCCAGGGCCAACAGGTAGTCGGGCACTCGATATCGGGGGGCGACCGACATCGAGCCGCTGCCCGCAGCCTTCGGCCTCATGATCGCGAACAGCACGAAAGTCGCGCTGAAGAGCACCGAGATCCCGAGCCCCGGAAGCGTACCGGCGAGCAGCTGCGCACCGACGGGTACCGAGGCGATGCCGGCGTAGATGACAAGGAACGTGCTGGGGGGGATGAGCTGCCCGGGCAGCCCGGCGCTGACGACTGAGGTCATCGCGAAGCGCGGGCTGTAGCCGGAGCGGATCATCTCGGGAATCGCGATCCTGGCGAGCGCGTGGGTCGTCGCGATCGTGGACCCGCTGACAGCGGCGAATCCCGCCCCCGCCGTATTCGTGGCGACCGCCAGGCCGCCCGGCATCCACGCCAGGAGAATCCGCGCGGAGGAATAGAGCTCGTTGGTGACGCCGGAGGCATGTAAGAGGATGCCCATGAGGATGAAGGTCGGAAGCACGGTCAGCGACCACGAGGCGATCGAGTTGAACGGCACAGAACTCGCCGCATTGGCGAATGCGATTCCGCCATGCAGCGACATCAGGCCGAGAAGGCCGGGAATGCCCAGCGCGAATGCCACCGGAACCTTGGCGAACATGAGGCTCAGCATGAGCAACACGGCCACCAGGCCGACGAGCTCCTTCGTCGGCACGACAAACAGCAGCACTCCCAGCACGGCCGACAGCGCGAGCATCGCGATGCTCGGCAGATAGCCGCCCAGCGGTGTCCGTGAAGGAAGGTCTACCCGACGGGATTCTTTGCGGAGTGTCATGGATTCAGGCCCCCGGAATGGGCGATGCATCGACGGCGGCGAGGAGCAACGTCTGTCGGTTTCTGATCAGCGAGACGACCTTGGCCACCATGAGGATGACGAGCAGCACGAAGGTGAGAGGCACCAGCCACTTGATCGGCCAGATAACAACGCTGGTCACCCCCGCACGCAATCCGATCGAAGTTGCATGCGCTGCCTCCATCGCGGTGAACCACGCGAACGCGCAACTCACCGCGATGGAGACGAGCGTGGCGCCGATGTCGAGTACGTGCCTGTTGCGCGCATCGAGCCTGTCATAGATGAGAGTCGCCTCGATGTGCTCACCCGCGAACTGCGCGAGAATGAACCCGCCGAGTGCCGCGATCGGCAGATACCAGAATGCGCTCCACTCGTTGGTGTCAGGCAGCGGGCTGTTGAACAGAGCACGCGCAGCGACGTTGGCGAGCGTGTGCACCATGATCACGAGGATGGCGGCGCCCGCGATGTACTCGATCGCCCTGAACCAGCGCGGTGCTGCGGCGTTTTCTGATGGCGTGGTCATTCCGGCATTCCCGCTGCTATTCGGGGCGGCTCGCCGACATGGCCCGCTCGAAATAGGCGTCCATGAACGGCTGGAGGTCGACATCGGGGTCGAACCACGACGAGAAGTCGTGGTAGCCGCCCTCGTCGCTATAGCCGAGGTCCTCGACGAGCGATGTCCATTCGTCCATTGCAGACTGCGACGCCGTGACGAGCTTCGCTGCTGCCGCGCTCACGTCCGCGGCATCGGACGCCAATTGCTCGTTCTCCGCGTCGAAGGCCTTCGACGCCGCACCTTCGATGTAGACGATACTCTGCGCACGGTCGAACAGTGGCACGATGCCCGTGGTGTAGTCGATCATGATCTCGTTCTTGACGTAGGTCATCGACTCGTCAAACAGGAGCTGCTTCGCGGCGAGGGGGAGCTCGCCCCACGTCGTCGCGCTCGCCGCGACGACCTCCGGCGTTCCCGCGAGCGAATGCTCCTCTGAGATGACGACATAGGGTGCGACATCGACCCATTCGCGGCTCGCGATCGCACTCGCGCTGCCGACGGCGCAGTCGACGATCCCGCGCTGGAGACCTTCGTAGACCTCTGCGTATGGCAGTGACACCGGAGTACCGCCCAGCGCTGCGACCTGGGCATTGTGGATACTGCCAGAGACCCTGACCTGCTTGCCGGTCAGATCGCTGATCGTCTCGATCGGGGTCGAACAGACGATGACGGTCGAGTTACCCGGGACGATAGGCACGATCTGCACCATTCCCGCTGCGGCATACTCGTCGCTCAGCTCGGGGAGTTCGGCACCCGACTGGGCGAGGGCTCCCGTGGCGATGAGTTCACCGGTGAATGCGCCGCCGGGCCTCAGGATAGTCAAGTCGGTGAGCAGCGACGCCAAGGGGAATTTCTGCGGCTGGTACTGGGGCATGAATTGGCCTATGTCGAGCCTGCCATCGGCGAAGCCGCTGTCGGCCTCTGTCGCAGGGATGATCGCATCGGCGTAAACGACGTCGATCGTGATCTTGCCACCGGACGCCTTCGCGACGTTCTCGGCGAACACCGTGTTGCGCATGGCCGCAGGATTGTCGGCCGAGGCGATGCCCGATTGCCAGGTAAGGGTGACTGGCGCCATATCGGCGAGGGCCGCGGCGAACTCCTCGGGTGACGAACCGTGGGCGACGCTGACGTCTCCGCCGCTCGATGATCCCTCGTTGTTCGCCGCATTTCCGCTACACGCGGTGATGCCGAAAGTGGCGACTAGCGCAAGTCCCAGAATGGTTGCTCGACGTGGCCTGATTGTCATTGTCACTCCCTTGTGATCCGAAACGTAGGACGGGCGAAGGTGTGACCATATTCTGTCATATATTTTTTATATTTACGAATGCGTAGCTTGCCCCACGCTTGTTCGTGCGCGTGGGTGCCCCATGAGGCTTCTATAAGGTCACGGCGGCCAGACGGCGCACGAAATTACCCCGAGTCTCGTGGATGGTCTGAAATCTCGAGAGGATGACGACTATGCCAGCTTTGAGGAAGCATCCACCAGAGTTGCGGGTGATGACCTGCTTGACGACCTCGGCTTTCCTGTCTTCGCCAGGCCAGATAGTCGTTCGCGTCGGTCGATCCCGATCGAGTCATGTGCCACTTGCTGCGACCCAATTGTGGTATGACGGGGACCCCGGGCAACCTGGTCGTATGGCGGTGTCGTTCATCTGTCGCCCTTTCCTCAGTGGGAGTTCTCGACCGCCGCGTTCGCCGCGTGCGCCGCCGCCGCAAGCCCCTCGGCTACGGGCCTTCGCCCGAGATAGATCTCGTTGAAGATGGGGAGATATGCTTGCTCCGCCGCGGCATACCTCGCTCCTCGTGGGGCCTGCACTGTGCCGTTATGTAGCACGTCGGTCATCGGTGAGAGATCGACGCCCTCCGCGTTCCAGAAAGCGAAATACGCGTCCTGCGCACCGAGTACAGCAGGCAGGGCGGAACCTGTCTCGCCTATGTGCCTGGATCCTGCGGCGCTGCCGAGCCACGCGAGGACTTTCGCCTGCGCGGCGGGGTGCGGGCTGTCGGCGCTCGCGGCGGCGACGATGCCCTTGGTTACGCTGACCGCGCCCGCCGGTCCGGTCGGTAGCGAAGCCACACCCCATTCGAACGTAGCGTCGTCGAGCACATTTACGAGGTTGTATGCACCCGTTTGCAAGAGCGCGAGCCGTCCTTGCAGGAACTGCGCCAGTGCGACCTCGCCGCCCCCCGGGGGATTTGTGTCGGCGGCGGGGAGGGCGATGTGGTCGTGGTTGATGAGGTCGACGACGTACCGTACTGCTTCGACCGCCTCGGGCGAGTCGAACACGAACTCGTCGCCCCTCTGCCAGGCTCCGCCATTGGAACCGATGAAGTTGATCGTGATCGCATTGAGGTCGTTCGATGCAGAGTAGCCGTATCGTTCGACGCGCAGTGGGTCGAAAGTTGGATCGTCCGGAGTCCGCCCGGCAGTGTCTATGGTGAGGCGCGCGGCGACGTCGCGAAGGGAATCGTCGGGCGCCGCGGGGTCCCAGGTGAGCCGCTCTACCTCCGAGACCGGGACGTCGGCGCCCTCAAGCAGTTCTTTGTTGTAAAGGACACCGATACCAAGGTCCATGAGCTGGGGTACGCCCCAGAGGCTGCCGTCGAGCGTGTACTGCTCGACCACGGTCGGTGCCCAGCCGCCCGTGTCGATGCCGGGTAGCGCGCTGATGTCGCGGAGGGCGCCGTTGCGCGCGTACTCCTCGAAATTGCCAGCGTTAGCCCAGAACACGTCGTCGATGCGGCCCGAGGCGATGTCTGTGCGCAGCAAGGTGAAATAGTCGGCCCACGGCACGACCGTGACCTCAACCTCGATGTCGGGATTCGCTCGCTCAAACTCATCGAACGAGACCGCGTACGCCTTGGCGACCTGCTGGTCCCAAAGACGTACGGTGACCGTTGTGGAGTCGTCGACGGGGGCGTGGAGCATGCACTCAGCAGGAGGCTGACCCCCAGGGCGGCGACACTAGTAGTTCGGCGCATCTGGCTTGAGCGCGGAACGGTGGGGTGCGTCATGGCGCCTCCAGAGTGATCGCGCGAGTGAGTTGGCGTTGAAACAACAAGAGGAGCAGCACCATCGGCAGGAGGGTGAGCGTGGTCGCGGCCATGACGGCGGTCCAATTGGGATCGTGCTGTTCCTGTAGAGCAGGGTCGCGTCCGTGAGCACCCGCCAGTCCGTGCCCGCGATCACGCGTGGCCAAAGGAATGCGTTCCACTGGCTGACGACTGTGATAAGTGCCAGCGCTGTGATGACTGGCCGGGAGAGCGGTAGCACGACGCGAAACAGTATGCCGAACGCCCCCGCGCCGTCGACACGGTCAGCGTCGAGCACCTCACGCGGGATCTGACAGAAGTGCTGCCGCAGGAGAAAGATAGCGAACGGAGAGCCGAGCAGGAAAGGCATGACAAGGCCCCAGAACGTCCCGGCGAACCCGGCAAGCATGAGCATCAGATAAAGGGGCATGACGAGCACCATCGCGGGTATCAACATCGTGATCAAATACACCCAGAAGAGCGCCTTCCGGAGCGGAAATTGCAGCAGCGCGAATGCATAGGCGGCGAAGACCGAGAGAGGTAGTTGCACCGCGGTCATCACGATGACGGTGAGCGTGGTGGTGCCGAGGGCCTCGGCAACCCCCTGGTCGCCGAGGACGGCGGAGAAGTTCTCGAGCGTCCACGGAGCGGGCAGGGTGAGCGGTGACGATGTGGCGAACTGCGTCGGGCTCTTGAACGCCGTGGCGAAGCTAAGCAAGAACGGAAGCAGCGTGACGGCTGCGGCCAGCGAGAGCATGCCGTAGACCGCTAAGGCGCGGATGGGTCGCAATGCGGTCATGTCTGCCACCGCCTCGGCTGAAACGACCGCCATTGCACAACCGACAGTGCTGCGAGCAGGATTAGCATGACGAGAGCCATGACAGCGGCGGCTCCGAGGTCGAAGGTTTCGAACGCGGCGGTGAAGATATGCATCGCCAGGACGTCGGTGCTGTCACCCGGTCCGCCACCTGTGAGGCTGTACACCTGGTCGAACGTCGCAAACACCGTGGCCGTTGAGGTCACGATGACGAACAGGGTCGTAGGCCCGAGGAGCGGCACGACGATCCGGCGGAGGATCGCGAACGAGCCAGCGCCGTCCAGGCGGGCGGCATCGACGAGTTCGCGAGGGATCATGGAGATCCCGACCGCGTAAAACAGGGCGACGAAGCCCGTATTGCTCCAGATCAGGAGCGCGGCGACGATGAATGGTGCCGCGACGGGGTCGACGAGCAGCTCGACGCGGTACCCGACTAACGTGCTAATGAGCCCGCCGGTCGGGGCGAAGATCCACCGCCACACGACCCCGAGGGCGAGCGGGGCGGCGACCCACGGGAGCAACAGGATCGTGCGAAATACCGCCGAGCGTCGTAGCCGAGGTTCTAGGAGCGCCGCAAGGAGCAGCCCGAGCGCTGTCTGCACCGGAACGACGATCGCGGCGAGGCCGAGGGTGACGAGCAGCGAATTGAGGAAGGCCGGATCGCCGAGCACCTGGATTATTTTGTCGAAGCCGACGAACCGAGGTTGACCGATCAGACCCCACTCCTGAGTAGCGAGCCAGATGACGACGCCGAGCGGGAAGACGAGGAACAGTGTGACGCCCACAAGGCTCGGAAACACGAGGACGACGCCTGCAATCGCGTCACCTCGTCGGGCGGGTGGCCTCCTCGTTGTTCCCACGTTGCTCTTGATTTCCCTCGCGGTTTCGGATGGGAGTCGGGGCAGGTTCAACACCCCTAGCGTCTAGAAGATGTGGAGGGCGCGAAGGAAGCGATACGCATGTTCCGCGTCACCGTCGATGGAGACTGCGCCCTCCCATGGTCTGCGGCGGGTCGACCATCCGACGAAGTCACGAGTGGTCGATGACACCACGGTCGCAGATGCTACGCCAGACTGCGTCACAGGACGATCCGGATCGCTGCCGACAGAGAACGTGATAGATCGCGCACCGGGCCCGTCGAGCGCCAGGGTGATCGGAGCACTCAACGCATGAGCGACTGCGGGCCCCGACATCGCGTTGAGACCCGCGAACATCCAGTCCAGCGTTGGTCCCAACCGGACGGCGTCCAGCTCGTATCCCGGTCTGGCCAGCGGCCCCCTCGGCTGCCGGAGATCGTAGTGGAGGTGCACCGTGAAATCGAAGCAGACCGCTGCAGGAATCACCGCGAGTCGGTGCCGGCCGGCTGATCCCATTGAATACTCCTCATCGCAACGAGGCGGGTCCACCAAGTCGACCAGCGCCTCGAGCCCCGGACCGGCCGACGTCAGGAAAGCATCACGGACCTGCTGGCTCGACCAGTCGCGGCGCGCGGACACGACGATCTCATTGAGTTGCTCGATGTCGTCCGCCAAGCTCAGCCGGTCGGGGTTGAGCTCGCGGAGACCGAACTCAATACCCTGGGTCAGATGAACGACGAGATCCTGGACTCGCCAGCCTGCGCAGGCGCTCGGTAGCTTCCATTCATCGGGAGTCAGCGTCTCAACAAGCGCTACCACGTCGCCGACGCTGGCACGCAGTCCTGCCACCGAGTCATACCGAGCCGGCGCGTGTTTCGTCATGATTCTTACTGCCCGAGTGTCTGGCCGCTGCCGGGCATCCCAGCGAGAACATCCGAGTAGTCGAGGGGGCCGAGCGCCGTCAGTCCCCCGTCGACGGCCAGCGTCTGGCCAGTGATGTATGACGCCAATGGCGACGCAAGAAAGAGTGCGGCATTCGCGATGTCATCCGGATGCCCTCGGACCCCGGCAGGGATGCGAGAGAACCGGGCGCGCTCTGATGCTTCATCGGCGAGGGGAATGCGGGGCGACACTATCGCGCCGGGCGCGATCGCATTGATGCGGATCTGCATCGGCGCCCACTCGATGCACATCGATTTGACGAGATTCACCAGGCCGGCCTTGGCCGCACCGTATGCGGCATGGAAAGGCGCACTGCGAATACCGTCGACCGATGCGATCGCCGTGATCGTTCGGCGCTCAGGGGCCGGATCCATCAGCGCGACGGTGCGGGCTGCAATGAAGAAGTACCGCAGGTTGCGTGCCTGCTCTGCATCCCACATCTCTCCCGACATCTCGGTCAGACGCGACCAGCCGGCCATCCCCACGATCGTGACGAGGTGTTCGAGCATTCCGCCCGCTTCCACACGAGCTCGTTCCAGTGCAGCGATCAGGTTCTCGTCATCGAGGACGTCCACAGTGAGGGCCCTCGCGTTGCCACCTGCAGCGACTATGCTTTGCGCGACGTTTTCAGCTCGCCGCCTGTCGATATCCATCACGATGACACGCGCACCCGCCTGCGCGAAACGGCGGGCGGACGCCTCCCCCATTCCTTGCCCCGCCCCGATGATCGCGACGGATGATCCGCGAAGGCACAGTTCTGATCCTGAGTCCAATTCTTCCTCCCGAAAACGACGCAGCGGCCGCGGGGAAGCCCCACGACCGCTGCAGACGGTCGTTGTAATCACTCCTTGATGACGTACATCCGATCCTCCATCCCGGCCACCTCGGCGATGGTGAATTCGTCGCTCGAGATGATCGGAAAGTGCGTGTCAGGACCGTAGAGCTTCTGCCACGTGACCCACATCGCATCAGAGTCCTGGACTTCCAAGTTCGTCAGCGCATCGGTAACGGCTTCGGTCTCGACGCTGTCTGCCTGCCGGACGCCGGCCGCCCAAACCTGCGGCATGTCCCAGAAGAACGAGTATGAACCCAGCTTGAGCGGGAGCTCCTCCACCGGCGAGAGAGCGTCGTAGAAGGCGTTGAAGCCAGCGTCGCGATCCTCTTCGGCGGTCGTCGCCGCCACTGGGTAGAGGATGGGGAAGAAGTTCTCACGCTGCGCATCCGTCGCGAAATCGAGAAAGTCTGAGACGGCAACGCCCGAACCGCCGAGCATTGGGATGTCCTCGGCACCAGCCTTCTCACGCCCAGCGAACCCGTGCGCGGTCGACTCTCCGAAAGACTCGAAGTAGATCCAGTCAGCGCCCCACTCCTTGGCCTTGGTGAACGCCGGAGCGACGTTGACGTTGGCGGGGTCGAATGGGATGACCGTGGTCTCGAAACCTGCCGCAGTCATCTTCTCCGTGAACTGCGGTTCCGCTGCCTGGCGGAGCGCGTTATCGGTGACGACGAGCGCGATCTTCTTGACATCTCCCTTGTCTTCCAAGAACTCGCTAGCGGCAGTGAAGAGCGCGTCCTGACGCGCAGACACACTGAAGAAGTACGGATACTCCTCGGGGTCGTCCAACAATGGCGAAGATGCAGTCGAAATCGCCAGGATCTTCTCCCGCGTCAGGACAGGAAGAAGCGCGAGCGCCTCCCCCGTACCAACCCCAGGGATGACGAGGTCAGGCTTGGGATTGCTCTGGAGGTACTCCTGCAGGACCGTGACAGCCTTGGTTGCGTCATTCTGGGAGTCAGCGAACTCCACCTCAACCTCGCGGCCGAGGAGTCCCCCCTTCTCGTTGATCAGTTCGACGCTGGCTTCGAATGCCTGCGTCACGTCTGTGTTGACAGCACCACCGGACAGGCCGGCGATGTAGAGGATCTTGAAGGGATCTTCCGAAGCTTCGCCGGAAGACGATCCTGAGTCGGTCGCGCCGCAAGCGCTGAGCGCGAACACGGATGCGATCGCAATGGCCGCGAGTCCTCGGACGGACCGCTTCTTGTGTGTTGTCATCATTTTCCCACTCCTTCGTGGAGTCATCGTTTCAGTGCTTCGGGTACAGGGTTTTGGTGATGTTGCTCTGGGCAGGTATGCGGTGTCGGGTGAGTGCATGTCTCCTTCGATCAAGCCAGACTCGCGATCGAGACCGTTTTGGGACGCACGAACTCGTCGATTCCGACTCGTCCGCCCTCTCTCCCGAAACCGCTCTCGCCTCGTCCGCCGAAGGGGCTGTGTGCGGGTGTGGTCTTGGCGCCGTTGACGTACACCGACCCGGCTTCGAGCTTGTCGACCATTCGGAGCGCGCGGGTGATGTCGCGTGTGTGCAGATACGCCGCCAAGCCGAATGCCGTTCCGTTCGCAATCTCGAGTGCCTCATCCTCTTCACTGAAGCGAATGACCGAAAGGACTGGTCCGAAGAGCTCCGTCTGGGCAAGCTCTGACGTCGGGTCGACTCCCGTCACGATCGTGGGAGCGACGTAACTGCCTCCCGCGAACTCACCGCCCAGTCGCTCGCCGCCCAGAGCGATGTGAGCGCCATCGCGTGCTGCGCGCTCGACGATACCGAGAATGCGCTCGCACGCAACGCTGTTGATGACCGGGCCAAAGCGGGTGGCCGGGTCTGTGGGGTTCCCGATTG
The DNA here is from genome assembly GCF_040702785.1 of Microbacterium sp. NPDC077644. Lineage (NCBI taxonomy): Bacteria > Bacillati > Actinomycetota > Actinomycetes > Micrococcales > Microbacteriaceae > Microbacterium > Microbacterium sp. NPDC077644. The sequence continues at coordinate 58,223 of NZ_JBFBME010000005.1, read as the reverse complement.
TGAGCTGCTCCGCCGTCGCAATGAGTTTGGCGACCACTTCGTCGTACACGCTTTCGTGCACAAGCACTCGAGAACCGATCAAGCATCCCTGCCCGCTCAGTGCTCCCAGCCCGAGGTACACCGTGTTCTTCGCCGCGATATCGAGATCGGCGTCGGGGAAGATCACGCTTGCGGATTTGCCGCCCAGTTCCATGACTGACGGCTTGAGGTTCGCCGCACACGTCGCCATGATCTTGCGGGCCGTAGCTGGACCTCCAGTGAAGGTGATCTTCTGCACGAGGGGATGCGCGACCAAAGCGTCACCTGCCTCAGCGTTCCCGGGCACACAGTTGACCACCCCTTCGGGGATGCCCGCTTCGACGCAGAGACGGGCGAACAGATCGGGAGTGAAGGGCGTCAGCTCTGACGGTTTGATCAGCACTGTGTTCCCGGCGGCGAGCGCGGGAACCGCCTTCATGCAGAGTGAGATGAGAGGGACGTTCCAGGTGATAATCACTCCAATGACCCCGAACGGTTCCGGCTGGGAGTACGTCAACTCCCCGCCCGATGCGAAGGAGCGACTGACCTGACCCTCGAGCTTGTCCGCCCATCCGGCGTAGTAACCGATCCAGTCACGGGCGATTTCGCACAACCGTGGACCTGTCGCCACGGGAGTGCCATTCTCACGGGCCGCGATCGTGACGAATTCGTCTTCGTGCTCGGTGATGAGCTGAGATAGGCGCAAGAGTGCCTCGCGCCTCGCCGTCGGAGCCCAACTACTCCACTCGACGAATGCCGCTGCGGCTGATTTCGCCGCTCGATCGATTTCTTCCCTGCCTCCCAATGGAACGACGGCATTGAGATGACCGGTGGCCGGGTCGATGTGGTCGTACGAGCCGCCGCTGCCCTGGTCGAGGACGATGCCCCCGAATCTCAGGTGTGCACTGAGTTCAGTTCCGGGGCTACCAGGAGTCGTCATCGATGTGTCCTCTCGGCGGTCGTCGTCGCGGGGTTGGGTGTCGGCGAATCGAAACCCTAGCCCGATTGTGCTTGAATCTGACACAAACGTCAAGAATATTTTTAATATTGTGCAGCATTCGTGACCTAAAGCCTGTCCGTCACGAAAGATGCAAGAGCGGCAGATCAGCCCGAGTTGACGCGGGAGGCGTTCTCACGGCGCGCCGCGACCTCAGCCACGAATTCGAGGGCACTGTCCCAGGACACACCGTCGGATATTTGCCTACGTAGCTTCATGATCAGCGCGGGCTCGTTCATGGCGAGTGCGCCCACCAACGTCGCGCCGGATGCATAGAGTGCGACGAACCGGTCTTGATCCGGGGCACCCATCACGATCGACACCTCATCGCCGGCGGTATTACCCGCCATCTGAATGCGATGCCCGTACCAATCGCTCCACACGTAGGGCACGGTATCGAAGGGGATGAGGTTCTCGCTGACGGCGTTGCGCCCGGCTGTGAAGCCTTGGTCGTTTGCGGACGTCCAGTTCTCCAGACGCTCGGTGTCGGAATGATCTTCCGATCGGCGCCTGCGTGCAACATCGCCGGCGGCGAAGATGCGCGGATGCGAGACTGAACGCAGTGTCGATTCACACAGCACCGCCCCGTCGTCGCTCAGCGCGATTCCGGAATCCGTCAACCAGCGGGTGTTCGGTGTGGCACCGATCGCGACGAGCACCATGTCGGATTGGACTTCGACGCCGTCGCTCAGAACGACCTTCTCGAGTCGCCCGTTTGCATCACGTTCGAGTGAGATGACGGTCACGCCAAGGCGCAGGGAGACTCCGTTCCGTTCGTGCAGCGCACTGATCTGTCTTCCCATCGTCACGCCGAGTGCGCGCTGCAACGGGGTGGGCGCAGCCTCGACGATAGTGACGTCGAGACCCGCCTTGCTCGCGGCGCTCGCCACTTCTGCGCCGATGAAGCCCGCGCCGATTATCGTGATCGCTCGCGCACCCTCGAGCGCGGCGCGCAGACGGAGTGCATCCTCATCTGTCCGCAACACGTAGACATCGAGCTCGTCGTGCCAGGGAGCAGCTCTGCGGGGGACGGCGCCAGTGGCGATGACGAGCGTATCGAACTCCAGGGGGACGCTATCGACCCACACGATCCCCGCGTCCGGATCGAGACCCGTGGCGTGCGCATTGAGACGCACCTCAACATCGAGCGTTTCGATGAAGTGCGCGGTATCGCGCAGCAGGAGTGATTCCTCGCCTGCCAAAACAGCCTTGGAGAGCGGGGGGCGGTCGTAAGGAAGTCTGCTCTCTGCGCCGATGAGGACGATGTCGCCGTCGAACCCTGCCTTCCGCGCGCCTTCGGCGGCACGAAGGCCGCTCAACGAGGCCCCTACGATGACCAGGCGGCGACGACGCGTCATCATCCGAGTCGCTCGAGGAGGAGAGCCCGGGTCGGGCACGCCTCGACGGCCTCTTCCATCAGCTCGATTTCATCGTCTGCGACGTCCTCGCGCAGGAGGATGAGGGCCCCATCATCACCGACTTCGAAGTGGTCAGGCGATACCGCTTCGCAGAGGCCAAGTCCGACACACCTCGAGCGGTCGAGCAGGATCTTCGCAGTCATTGGTCTCTCCTTGCCTAAATGCGGACCGGGAGCCGCTTGATCCCATTGATCGAGCGGCTAATGAGCGCTTCCGGCTCGCCGACTTCGATGTCGGGGGCCTTGCTGAGCAGTTGTCCGAACAGCGCCTTCAATTGGGTCTTGGCGACACCGTTGCCCAAGCAGAAGTGCACCCCTCCGCCTCCGAAGCCGAAGTGCCGGTTCGGCTTGCGAGAGAGGAGGAATCGACTCGGATCCGCGAAACGTTGGCCGTCGCGGTTACCAGAGCAATAGAAGAGCACCACCTTGTCACCGGATCGGATGATCTCGCCGCCGAGCTCGTAATCGCGAGTCGCCGTGCGGGCAAAGCCGATGACAGGGGAACCGTGCCGCACGAACTCCTCGATCGAGACAGCGATGCGGCCGTCGTAGTCCTCAAGCAACCAATCGCGCTGATCACGATTCCGGTCGAGAGAGTAGATGGTGCGAGAGGTTGTCTGCTTCGTCGTGTCATTTCCTGCGACGGCGAACAGCACCATGAACGAGCCGATCTGGTCGTCGCTCAGTCCCACCCCGTCGATCCGCGCCTCGACCAGGTTCGTCATCAGGTCGTCTGCAGGGTTCCGTCGCCGATGGGCAGCCAAGCTCGACCCGACCGAGTGCAAGAAGTCACGTGCATCGATCATTCCCTGAAGGACATCGGCGGGGTTTCCGGTGGCGCTATCGGATCGCCCGATCAGTCGTTCCGCAGCAGTCGCCACCGCCTCTCGATCGGCGACCGACACACCGACCATGTCGGATACAGTCCGCATGGGAAGCACACCCGCGATCTGGCTGGCGAAGTCGATCTCCCCGGCGCCGACCACGCGGTCGACGATCTCGGCGGCGTTGCCGAAGATCTGGTCCTGGATCTTCAGGACTTGCTTAGGGGTGAAGGCAGCGCTCACCAGGCCCCGCAGCAGCGTGTGCTCGGGCTGATCGATCTGGAGCAAAAAGGTGAGACTTTTGCTCAACGCGTACGGAATGGGCTCAACGTTAACCCCCGGATCCGTGATGAATGATTCGTGATCGAGGCTGATCTCGTTTATCTGCTCGGCTTGGGTGATTGCCCAGAACCCCGGCTCTGCGTGCGGAAACGAGACTTCGACCGAGGGATGCCAGGTGACACCGCCTCTACTGCGCAGTTCGGCGAACGACTTCTCACGCTCGTCGAACGACTTTGCCCAGAACTCGTTCGACGAAATGTCGATGTCGGAAAAGACCCGTTCTTGCGGGCTGGTGCTGCTCGTGGTCATGATGACTCCTCGGGTTGCGGTTAGAGCATGTAGTCTTCGCCGGAGGCGCGGATCGTAATGTCACTGATACACACTCCCCACGGCTGATTGACGGCGTGGAGGATGTTGTGGGAAATGTGCTCGGGTTCGAGCGACCAGTAGCGGATGCTCTCGGGATCGAACAGCTCGCCGTGCGGCTCTTGCTCTGCTTCTTCTGCCTTCGCAGCGTAAGCCGCTCCGTGGTGTCCGATCATCCCCGCGACGGCAGACGTGTTCAAGATGCTGCTCGTCAGGCCGGTGCCCTTTACGCCCGTGGGCCTCACGACCGTCACCTTGATGCGCCCCTGCGCCTCGATCCGCAACGACTCCGAGATCGTCTCGACGGCGGACTTGGTCGCGCTGTACACCGCCGACCCCTCGGTACCGGCCTTACCGTACGTGGAGGAAATGTTCACGACGTGGCCTCGGCCCCGCTCGATCATGTGATCGAACACGGCTGCGATCCCGTTAAGAACGCCTTTGACGTTAACGTCAAGGGCGTTGCTCCACGCCCCAAGTGCCGACTCGTGGTCCGAGAAGAAGGATAGCGGCATGACACCGGCGTTGTTGATGAGAATGTCGAGTCCATCGAACTCCGAGATCGCGACACCGACGGCATCCCTCATCTGCTGCGAATCGCGCACGTCTGCGACCACCCCGACGAATCGACCGCCGCTCGCGTGGATGCCAGCTCCGGTCTCGGCGAGAGCCGCTTCGTTCAGATCCGCCCCCACGACATTCACACCGAGTTCAGCCAGGTCGCTGGCGAGCAGCCGCCCAAATCCCGACGCGGCGCCGGTCACCAGCGCAGTCCGGCCATTCAGATAGTTGACTCCCACGGAAACTCCTCATCGTCGAGGCTGCCAACAGCCTTGGGCAGATTTAATATAATGCATAATCAAGCGGCTGGCAAATCATGTGGCGTTCAGCTTGACCTCCTTTGCGAGGCTTCTCGCAAACTTGACACTAATGTCAGATGCGTGGCAGACTGCCGAAAAATGCGATGGAGCACCCGATATGTTCCCCGTGCGGAGATTTCCATCTCCCCCTGGGGCACCGTTCCCACAGTGTTGCGGTGCTCGCTCAAACCAGAGAAGGGACCAGAAACAATGATCTCCCAGAACGACGCTCTTCCGGTCGTCATCGAAGCAGCAATAACCCCGTTCCGGCGAGGTGAACCCGTGCGCGACGTCGACGGAACCGCTGCGAACGCCATCGAATCAATCTCAGCGGGTGCGGCGATCATCCACCATCACCACGATTTCCGCCTGGGCAAGGAAGACTCCATCACGGAGTTCATCAACCTCGGGGAGAAGATCCTCTCCGTTCATCCCGAAGCTATCCTGTACCCGGACTTCATCGCATCCGCCGACTTCTCCGAAAAGATCTCCCATTTTGCTCCTCTCGCGGCCGCGGGCACGATCGGCCTGTTGCCGGTCGATGCCGGCGCCGTAGCTTTCGCCGGATACGACGACGAAGGACTCCCCACCCAGGCGAATCGTTTCGGTGCGTCCTTTACGGAGGCTCAGGAAGCCGTAACGGTCGCTCACAAACTCGGACTTCCCGTCACAATCGGCGTCTACGAGCCCGGCAACCTGCGATTTGCACTCGCATATGCACGGGCGGGAAAGCTGCCGGCCGGCTCGATGGTGAAGCTGTACTTTGCTGGCGAATACAGCATCTACGAGGTCGGCAAGAAGGCACTCAACTTCGGTCTCCCCCCCACGAAGCCAGCACTCGACGCCTACCTCGATATGCTCGAGGGCACGGATATCGCATGGAATGTCGGCGTCATGGGAGGCCTGACGCTCGAGACTCCGATCGCGCGCTACGCGCTTGAGAAGGGCGGACACATCCGCGTCGGCACCGAGGATGCAGCAGAGTTGACCGAAGCGACGGATGCCGAGCTGGTCGCCGAGGTCGTCGAACTCGCTGCCGAGGTCGGCCGCCCAGTCGCGGTGGGCGATGCGGCGCGGGCAGCGATCGGCGCGCCCATCCCTACGCGAGCCTGACTCCCCCAGAGGGGAAAGACTGTGAGCCGATAAACTGCTCCCTGAAAGTTGGACGGATTCATCGGTCCAACTTTCAGGGAGCACCCTTATACAACCGCGCCGCGCACTCTCGGACTCTCAGCGCACGGATGCGTCAGCGCAGGATCACGCGATCCGCCTGGCGAGGCGCTCTCGCACGGATTCGCCACACGACCAGTCGCCATCAACGGGACTCACCCGCGCCCGAGAATCATCGTGCCACTCGAGCAGAACCAGCCGCCGGAGCCGCTGACGCACGCTAGCTCGGCATCGGTGACCTGGCGCGCGCCGGCCTCGCCGCGCAACTGGCGAGCCGCCTCGACCAGCAGAAAAAGACCACGCTGACCGGGATGCATCGCGGAGAGGCCGCCGCCGTCGGTGTTGGTCGGTAACGCACCGCCCACGCGAAGCCGACCACCTTCGACGAACGCTCCCGCCTCACCCCTGCCGCAGAAACCCAGGTCTTCGAGCGTCAGGAGCAGCATCGAAGTGAATGCATCGTAAATCTCGCACACGTCGATGTCCTCAGGTGTGATACCGGCTCGCTCGAACGCGAGGCGGCCTGACACTGCGGCAGGCCCCGTGGTCATGTCTTCCCACTGACTCATAGAGACATGCGATACTGCTTCTCCGGCTCCGAGAATCCACACCGGCTCGGTGAGCAAATCGGCGGCACGGTCCTCGGCCACCAGCACGACAGCCGCTCCGCCGTCTGAGCGGATGCAGCACTGCAACTTCGTGAACGGGTCGGCGATCATGGGGCCTCCCAAGACATCGTCGATCGTGATCAGATCGCGATAGGATGCTTCAGGATTCAGTGCCGCGTTCGCGCGTGCCGAGACCGCGATCTCGGCTAGCTGCTCGATCGTGGTGCCGTATTCATGCATGTGGCGGCGCGCGGCCATCGCGTACTTGCTGATGATCGTGTGCCCGAAAGGCGCCTCCCACTGTTGCGGTCCACGCGAACCCCAATCCAGGCTCGCAGTGCGGAGACCGTTTTTGAGATCCGAACGGGCAGTAGAGCCGTATGTGAGCAATACCACATCCGCCCGCCCGAGTGCGATCGCATCTGCCGCGTGCGCGGCCATGACCTCCCACGAAGCGCCGCCGACCGTCGTGGAGTCAACCCAGCGCGGGCGCAACCCGAGGTACTCCGCCACATCGATCGGAGCCATGGTGCCGAGCGAGGTGGATGCCAGCCCATCGACGTCTGCAGGGGTGAGACCCGCTTCCGCAATGGCCGCTCGACTCGCATCGGCGATGAGAGTGTATGGAGTCGAGTCCTTCGTGGTCCCGGCGTCTGACAGTCCGACTCCTGCGATCGCGACGCGCCGAGTCATACGGCAATCACCTGCAGAACACGGTCGCGTTCGGTAGCCGTGAGGCCCAACGCCTGTTGCCACACCCGCGCCCGCTTGACGTAGAGGTGTGAGTCATGCTCCCACGTGTAGCCCATCCCACCGTGCACTTGAACGGTATTCTGAGCGTTCGCGACGGCAGCTTGGCTCGCCACCAGGTGCGCGGCTGAGGCCTGGAAAGCGGCATCGGTGTGACCGGCGTCGTTCGCGGCTGCCGCGTAGAGCACTTGGGATGTCGCGGCATTCGCCTGCACGGCCATGTCGGCACACCGATGCTTGATCGCCTGGTTGATCCCGATCGGTCGCCCGAACTGTTCACGAGTCTTCGCGTGCAGCGTCGACGCATCTCGGCATCCCTCGGCAATACCCGAGAGGATCGCGGCGGCCAGTATGAGAGAACGGGAGCGGATGCCGGTGCCTTCGACTCTGATGCCGCCATCTGCCGACTCTGCCCGCGCCGACTCGAGCCGTGTTCCGGGGTCCAGGCCCTCCACTGGGCGCACGTCGGCGAAGGCCGTGCGAGGGAAGATCGTCGCTCCGTCTTCGCCGACGGCTATGACGAGGTCGGTAGCGGTGGCGTCCAGCAAGTACACCTCGCCATCGAGTCGCCCATTGATAAAGGTTCCGCCAGGGCCTAGCACGACGAGCCCGACCTGAACCTCGCCGCCGATGATGTCCTCGAACAGAGCCGTCTCATGGCTCTGTGCCGCCATGTGTGCGGCGAGCAGGCTGGACAGGAATGGACCGGGCGCTAGGTGCCTGCCGACCTCGCGGAAGGCGAGTGCTTCTTCGGCCAGGCCGAGACCCACACCGCCGTGTTCTTCATCGATGCCGAGCGCGAGAAAGCCGGTCTCCATGCAGGCCGTCCACGCGTCGGCGGAGATCGCGTCGGGTTCGTCCGCGCGGGAGCGGAGGAGATCCTTTGGCAGGGTGCGGTCGAAGAGCTCGCCGACGGTTTCGGCAATCTGCAGCTGATCTTCTGTGGGGAGCAAGTCCATGATGTGTCCTATCGCGGGAGACCGAGAACGCGGTCGCCGATGATGTTTCTCTGAATCTCGGAGGTGCCGCCGCCGATGCTGAGAGAGAACGACGAGAGATACTCTCCCGTCCATCCACTCGGAGCCCAGCGCGAGATGAGTTCGAGAGTCGAGGTGCCAAGCATGTCTACGGCGAGACGCGCGACCTTCTTGTGCAGCTCGGAGTAGTACAACTTCACGATCGAGCCTTCTGCGCCCGGGGTTCCTGTGCGTGCTGAGCGGGACACATTCGCGTATGTCATGGCCCGCAACGCGGCGACCTCGGCTTTCGCCTCGATCAGGCGATGTGCGATCTCGTCGTCCGCGATGATCGGCTTGCGACCGTCAGGGCCTGTGCGCTCGCGCGCCATCTCGATCAGTCGGTCGAGCGTGGAAGCGAGTTGCACCTGCGATGCTGTGAACGCCGTGCCTCGCTCGAACGACAGCGTCGACATCGCGACACTCCATCCGTCGTCAACCTCCCCCACAACGTTGGCGAGTGGGATGCGCACCTCGTCATAGAAGACCTCGGCGAACTCGGCTTCGCCATCCATCGTCTTGATCTTGCGGACGTCGACACCGGGGGCGTGGATGTCGCAGATCGCCCACGTGATGCCGAAATGCTTCTTGTCGGAGCGGCTGGTTCGAACCAAGAGCTCTTGCCAATCCGCGATGTGCGCGAAACTCGTCCAAATCTTCTGGCCAGTCACGATCAGATCATCGCCGTCGATCTCGGCGCGGGTCGAGAGGGATGCTAGATCCGACCCGGCGCCGGGCTCGGAGAAGCCTTGACACCAGATCACTTCACCCTTGAGGATCGGCGGTAGGTGAGCAGTCTTCTGCACGTCGGTCGCTCGAGACATGATCGTTGGACCCGCATGATTGAGCCCGACAAAGGTGGCATCCATGCCCGGGAGCCCCGCTCGTCCATACTCTTCGTACCAGATCAGCTGTTCGAGCAGTGAGAGACCACGTCCCCCATACTCGGCTGGCCACGAGATACCAGCCCAGCCGCCTTCGTACTGCGTGCGCTGCCAGGCCAGGTCGTATTCCCGGATTTCAGCGTAATCATGCGGCCGCGCTTCAGCGGGGGCATTCGCCGACAGCCACGTGCGCACCTCGTCACGGAACTCCCCTTGCCGCGCCGAGAAATTCAGATCGACCACTCCATGCTCACTTTCTCACCAAATGGTGACAACACTGCCAGATAGTGACAACTATGTCAGATTGTTTCGCATGTCGCCACAGCGATACAACATCTGGCGATCCTTCAACTCGTGTGAGGAAAGCTGATGCTCAGGTGCGGCGATCCTTTACAAACCACGAGGTAGTGCGCCGGCGATCGCGGCTTCACAAGCGACAGGGCATCCCGCCCACGAGGGTGAGATGCGGCCGTCGGAGGCAGATCCCGAGTGGTCTTCGTCAATGCGATCTATGTGAACGATCACTGGCCCGACTTCGCCCGATCCGAGTATCAACTTCCTCGAATGACACCGGAGAGCACATCGCGCGCCTGTGAGGGCGTCGCGACCGGTCGCCCGACTTCGGCGACAAGCGCCACGGCTGCCTCAACGACCTCCCGATTCGTCACCTCTGGATTGACGCCACCCTGATCTTCGATACCTGAGCGAAGGTGTCCGCCCTTCTCAAGCGCGTAGCGAGCGAGTGGTGTTTCAAGGATGTTCCCGCCGGGCACGCCCACCTCCCACTCGACGGCGAGGCCATCGATCATGGAAAGATAGATGTCGAGTGACTCGGGCGTGGGGTAGAGTCCGACTCCATTGCGAGGGCGTCCGCTCAGCGCGCGATCCACCGGGAAGTACAGCTTCAGTTGGCTCCCGCGAGGAAGCAGTCCTGCTCTAGCGTAGGCTGCCGCCCATCGGAGATGACCCGGCTCGTAGATTCCGATGCTCACGGGCACATCTGCCCTTCGGCCGAACTCGAGCAGTTTCGCGCTGTCCTCAAAGCTGAATCCTTGGACCATCTGCTTCGAAGGGAGACCATCGTCATCGAGGATATCGAAGGTCGTATACCCCGGGTCGAACGCGTACATGCTCAGCAGACCTGCGTCGGCGAGAGGCTGCAAGTAGGCGGTTCGCTTCTCCGACGTGTCCGCATCGAGATAGTCGACGTACAGCAGAGCGTCAGGATATCGATCCTTGATCCGGCGCTCGACATCAACGATCTGTTCAGTGGCGTCCTTCGAGGAAAGACGGTAGTCGTGATGGTGGTGTATCACCGCGGCACCCGCCTCAAGAGCGTCGAATGCCTCTCCAACCATCTCGTCAGCGGTCTGGAGCGGCACGCCCTGGCGCAAGGGCGTCACCGCCGCAGAAATGACAACTGGCTTCTGCTCAGTCATGGAGTTCTCCTCACTTTCATTTTGATGCTTGACCTTCATAGTCCGCCAAGGCTGTGCTCGGATCGCCTGCCGCGTGACGAGCGGCGAGGTAGCCACCCAGCATGCCTCGCGTGTTCGCCTGACCGCTTGTGTAGCCGGCACCGAACTCCGTCAACGCCATCGAGTTGCCCGCGACGTAGAGCCCATCAATGGGATCGCCGTTCCAGTCGATGACTCGACTGTGCTCGTCCCCCGCGAGACCGACGTTCGAAATACCGATGTTGAGCGGGATCATCTTGACGGCATAGAACGGTCCCCGCTCGATAGCACCGAGGTTACTGTTGCCCTTGATAGTGATGTCTCCGAAGCTGAGCGCCGACCACGGACGCTCACCGCGATGGAAGTCCGCATCAACACCATCACGCACAAACGTGTTGAATCGTTCGATTTCGGATTCGAGACCATCGGGATCGATTCCCGCAAGCTCCGCCAGTTCGCGGATGCTGTCCGCACGAATAGCGAGGTGAGCGGGCAGATCTTCGCCGGCACCGTACGGTCCGATGGCGTAGCGCTCGCGCGCCTGACTGTCTTGAATAGCCCAGAATGGATAGTTCTCGTACTCCATTGTGGCGCCATCGATTTTTTTGAGCGCAAAGCCAACCGAACGGTAGAACGATTCCTCCGCGAAACGCCGGCCTTTACGGTTGACGGCGATCGCGTGCGGGACTCCGATCACCCCAGCACCGAGCCGCCACAGCGGTACACCCTCATGTTCTTCGCCTTCGATCCCGAACCCGGCGTTCACCGGTTGCGGCACCTGTGCGATCTGTGCACCCAGCATCCCGGCCATGCGGATGGCATCACCGGTCACCGAGGCAGGGCCGGCCGCTCTTATGTCGGGGATCATGCCAAAGAACTTCTGTGCTTCAGCGTTCCAATCGTAACCACCCGCGGCGATCAGCACTCCGTGGCGAGCGCGGATGAAGAAGTCGCGTCCGTCACGCTGTGCTCGTACGCCGAGGACTCGGCCATCCTCCGCGATCAGTTCTTCGGCTGCGGTGCCGACAAGAATCGAAATGTCGCGGTCGAGTGCCGCCTTGACGAATCCCGCGCCGAGTCCAGGTCCGTACGTGCGGATGTCTTTCTCTCGTCGATCGTCGAAAAGAGTGCGATCCCACTTGGCGAAAGCCATGTTCCCGCCGTGTTCGACGGCTTCGGCCATCGTGAGGCCGGAGTTCATCTGCGGAGACAGATGGGTGAGGCTTCGCCACTCCCCCAATGCGTTGGCATCGAATGGGGCACTCTCGATATAACGGCCGTTCGCTCGGGATGCGGGCGCCTTCGGGTAGTAGTAGTCGGGGAAATCTGGGATGACTGAAAACGGTACCCCTGCCTGATCGGCGAACCAACGCAGCGCCAGAGGGGCGTGCACGAGGTAGTTTCTTGCGAGGTGGGGATCGTGCAGGCCCCCGCCCGTGGCGGCGATGTACTCGTAGCCGTCCTCTAGGCTGTCCTCGATCCCTTCGGCCTCCTGGAAATGGTTCGCAGGCACCCAGAGCTGTCCCCCCGAGAACGCCGTGACTCCTCCGACAGTGGGGCCCTTCTCGATTACGATCGAGTCGAGTCCCCAGGCAGAAGCGGCGATCGCCCCCGCGAGCCCGCCGATCCCCGCACCGATCGAGAGGAAGTCAGTCTCCTCATCCCAGTGATCCGGTGTTGTGCGTGTGGACATTCCCTCTACTCTCCTTCTGTTGGCGTCACCCGTTCGCTGCACTGCTTCACGGATTCGGCGGCATACCCTGTCTTCTTCTCACGGTCACTTCGCAGCACGAATACTTCGTTAGCGGAAACTCGGCTTGACTCGCGGAATCGTCACGTCCGGCGCCTGGTCCCCGTTGCCGAGCTGCGTGTACGCGAGCCCGCGCTGTCGGGCGATCGCCGGCGGCACGTCGAGCGCCTCCCATATCGCGCGAACCGTTCCCTGGACCGCGTCGGGGCGTCGAGCGGCGATCGTCCGCGCGAGCGCATCGGCGGTCGCCCACAGCTCCTCGCGCGGCACGACCTCGGTCACGATTCCGAGCCGCAACGCCGTGGCCGCAGTGAGTCGCTCGTCATTGCCGGTGAGCGCCCACCGCAGGACGTCGCCGAGAGGCACGCCCCGTTGGAGCATGCCGATCGGCTCCAGTGCGGAGACGAGCCCTGCGGTCATGTGCGGATCGAAGAACGTGGCGTCGTCCGAGGCGATGACGATGTCGGCCTCGTTTAGGAAGTACATCGCTCCGCCCGCTGCCATGCCGTGCACCGCCGCGATCACCGGCTTCCACACCTGCTGAGCCTTCGCGCCGAGCGTCGCTCCCGGATCCTCCTGCCTGAAGACGGGCTGGTCCTGCCACCACGGTCCGTCTTGCGCATCGACGCCCGTGCAGAATGCGCGGTCGCCGGCGGCGCGGAGAACCACAGCGTGGATGTCGTCGGTGTCCCGCACGGTGCTCCACACCGTGCCGAACTCGGCGACCATGGTCTCGTTGAACGCGTTCAGCCGCTCGGGGCGATTGAGCGTCACGGTCGCCACATGGTCTTCGACTGTGAAGAGCAGCGTCGTCAGATCGAGAGTCATCGTCGTTCCCATTACGAGGCCGCCCCGAGGAGGCGTTCGCGCAGCACTTGCTTCATGACCTTGCCCATCGCGTTCAGGGGGAGTTCATCCACGATCTCCAGCTGCACGGGGAGCTTGCGCCGGTTGATCCCCGCACTCTCCAGATGCGCGCACAGATCTGCGAGACTGGGCGGCCTGGACGGATCGGCCGGTACCACTACGGCACATACCCGCTCGCCGGTCTTCTCATCGGGCAGGCCCACGACCGCGGCGATGAGGACCGCGGGATGATCGATGATCGGCAGCTCGACTTCGCGCGCCGAGATGTTCTCCATGTTGCGGATGATCACATCCTTGATCCGCCCGGTGATCACGAGGTACCCCTCGTCATCGAGACAGCCGAGATCCCCGGTCCGGAAGTAGCCCTCGGCGTCGAAGGCGTCGGTATCCAGACTCGAGTCGACGTAGCCGGCCATCACGTTGGGTCCGGCGATGCGTATCTCGCCGGACTCGCCAGCGGCGGCGAGGCTCCCGTCCTCCTTCACGATCCTCACATCCACGCCCTCTGCCGGGCGTCCGTCGGCGATCGCATGGTGGCGGTCGCTGTCGCCGAGGCCTCCCCAGCAGCTGAACGGCGCCTCGGTGGCGCCGTATCCCGACACCACGCCGACCCCGCCGAGCTCGTCGCGCGCCGCTTCGTGCAGCGATGGCATCCGCGTGGCGCCGCCGATGAGGAACGCCTTCACATCCGGGAAGAGCGGCTCGGCCGGATTCGCCCGCTGCTCGGCGAGGAAGCCTTGGATGAACGGGACACCCGATCCGCAGAGCGTCACGCCCGCGTCGCTGAGCTGCCGAGTGGTCGTGACCGGATCGAACACCTCGGTGATGATGAGTCGGGCACCCGAAACGAGGGCACCCATGAAATAGAGGATGCCGCCGACGTGCGCCATCGGTGCGACCGAGGCGATCCGATCCTCGCTCGTCGGTTGAACGGCCGCGCAGAAGACATGCGCTCCGGCGATCAGATGCCGGTCGCGATGCCGTGCGCCCTTCGGCTCCGCAGTCGTTCCGGACGTGTAGAAGAGCCAGCGGATCGCATCCGGATCTTCTCCCACGAACGGCGCAAGGGTCGCAGGATCCCCATCGGGAAGGCCACCGTTCGCTCGGGACTCGTCCAGCACGATGGCGCTGAACCCGTCACGGCGTGCGGCGAGCGAACGGGCCATATCACCGTGCGCGTATCCGCGGAAGTGCTCGCTCGTGATCAACAGGCGGGACTCCGCCTGGCGAGTGATGAAGTCGACCTCCGGCTCGCGCAGCATCATGATCAAGGGATTCTGCACCGCTTCGAGACGGCAGAGCGCGGCGAACACCAGCATCGACTCGATGTTGCTGGCCAGCTGCCACGAGACGATCGAACCGGCGCCGATTCCCCGTGCACTCAACCCGGCGGCGACGCGCTCGGCACGCTCTCGGAACTCGGCCGATGTGACGACGGCGCCCTTCTCATCGGTCACCAGGACGGAGTCGGGCCGCTCAGCGGCGCGCCTCTCGATCATCTGCCACAGGGTCGGATCCCATGCGTAAAGCGCGTCCGCACCTACGGATGCCGATTCCTGCACGTTGTGCACCATTGCCACCTTCACCTCACCAAGACGTTCGCCTCGTCGCCGAAGGCACGAGGATCGCCACATCGAGTGTACATACTGTCAGAAATGTTGATTCAGGCACGGCCCAGCCCTGCGGCGAGGGTGTCGAGATCCTCCCGGAAGTCCGCGAGGCTGCGACTGCGCGGCTCGACCACGAGCCAGTTCACGCCCGCCTCCTCGTACGCGGTCATCGCGTCGCGCAATGCTCGCGCATACTCGGACATACCCGTGGACATGACGTGCTTCTCGAAGGGGGTGAAAGCGATGTCCAGGGGTGCCTCGTCTCGTTCGTCGCGGCGCTGGACGACCTCACGGATCTGCTCCTTGAGCTCCGTGTGATCCGTGAGCGGCGGGGTGCGTGTGATCGCAGCCATGGTCGCATCCTGCGCGATGGGCATCCACCCGTCCGCCAGTGATACGGCCCTGCGCCGCGCCGCCTTGCTGTTGCCCCCGACCCAGATGGGCGGACCGCCTGGTTGAACCGGCGCCGGCAGCGCCTCATGCCCGTGAGCGGGGTAGTTGGGACCGTCGAAGTCCTCGCCACGCCACGAGGCCCGCATCGCCGCGACCGCCTCGTCGAAGAGTGCTCCGCGTCTCGCGAAGTCTGCGCCCAGCACCTCGAACTCCTGCTCGAGATAGCCGGCGCCGAGTCCGAGCACCGCGCGGCCGTCCGACACGATGTCGAGTGTGGTCCCGGCTTTCGCCGTGAGGTACGGGCTGCGGTAACCGGCGACCGCGATCGCCGTCATGAGCACGATGCGGTCAGTGACCGCCGCCCAGGCGGACAGCGCGACGAACGGATCGAACGCGTGGTGGCCCCCTTCGGCGAGCCACTCGCGATTGGGAAAGGGATGCTCGCTCACGGCGATCGCGTCGAAGCCGCTCTGCTCCACCGCGACGGCGATGTCGCCGAACCTTCCGCCATCGATCCACCGGGCGTAGTGCTTGCTCGCGCGCATCGGGAAGTTGATGCAGATCTTCATCGCTGCTCCGATTCTGCTCGGGTCCTTCGCCAGATCGGAACGACGTGTCGTTCGACGATGTGCCAGCCTCCCCCATCGTCGCGACGAAGGCTGTCGTCATAGCGGACACCCACGACGAAGACTTCCTCGGTGCCTTCAGGATCGCGGAAATGACGAGCCACGGCATAGCTCTTCGCAGCGGCACGGTCGCCGTGCACGTCGATCAGCTGAGTGCCGAGCTGATGCATCGTCGCACCGTATCCGTTCACATCCTCGAGAAGTCGCGGCAGATAATCGCGAAGCGGGCCGCTGGACACCGTCCCGACGATGTCCGCGTCCGGATCGAAGCACGCCCGCACCAGCGCCTCGTCACGCGTATCGATCCCGTACGCATAACGGCGGATCACGTCGGCCACGGCCTCCTTGTCGAGCAGTGCGGCCATGCGTTCCTGGAACGACGCCCCGGCGACATCGCTCACTTCGTCACCGCCGCCGGCTCGCCGAGCAGCCGGAGCACCTTGGGAAGCACCCGTCCCAGTTCGCTCACCTTGCACGTCGCGGCCACGTAACGGTCAGGCCGGACGATATAGACCTCGTCGACCGGTCGGCCGAGGTGAAGGTCGCGCAGACCGCCGTCCAGGTCGTACACGTCGACGACCTCGAGCTCTCCCGTTTTCTCGCGCTGCTCCGGATCAAACTGGCCAGCACGCCGATACGACGGCATGACGTGCGACTGGACGGCGACGATCCCGCGCGCAGCCAACTGCGACGCGACGGCATCCGGGATCGCCTCGACGACTCCGGGAACGAGACCGACGATCGCCAGGCGGTTGCCGAGCACGTCGTCGAGGCGAACGCGCGAGCCATCCAGCCGCTGCACGAGCGGCTGAGGGAACGCCCTTCCGACCAAGGACGACTTGTCGATACGTGCGGGAGCGATGACGAAGCCGTCACGATATCGCGGCACCGGCTTGTACTTCATCTGCAGGATGTAGTCCCGCCCGCCCGGAACCTTCTGGATCCCTCGAAAGGCGACGTTGCGCACGGCCTCGGTGAACCGGCTGCGCGGGTGATAAAGCCGGCCGATCCCCGTGGCGAAGTCGACCATCTCCCTCGCCGTGTCGCGCCGCTCGGCATCGTAGGTGCGCAAGAGCGCGGGCGACGCCGTGCCGCCGAGGACGAATCCGAGTTTCCAGGCGAGATTGGTGACGTCCCGCATCCCCGAGTTCATGCCCTGTCCGAAGAACGGCGGCTGGAGATGGGCGGCGTCGCCGACGAGGAACACCCGGTCGCGCTGGAAGGTGGCCGCAGTGCGGGAATGATGCCAGTAGATGCGCCGGCGGATGGCGGGCGGGACCGGGGAATTCGGATAGTAGGGCTTCATGAGCTTCGCCACGATCTCCGGTTCGGCCATGCTGTCCGGGTCCTCACCATCGAGGATCTTGAACTCGAACCGACGGTAGCCGAACGGCAGCGGGATCGTCATCGACGGTCGCTCGGGCGACGTGTACACGGCGGAGTACGGCGCGTCCCACGTGTCCTTCTCGACATCGACGACGAGCCACTTCATCGGGGCGGTATCGCCCTCGAGCCCGATATCGGCGGCACGGCGCACGAAGCTCTTGCCTCCGTCCGCGCCGACTGCGTACCTCGCACGGATCTGGATGCGCTCGCCCTCCTGTTCCGCGATGATGGACACGCCATCGGCATCCTGAGTCATCTCGACGGCCTCGCAAGAGGTCAGCAGCTCGACGGATTCGCGGGACGACAGGTGCTCCCGCAGGACGTTCTCCAGATTCGGCTGGAAGAACAGGTTGCGACGCGGCCACCCGTATGGTCGGGCACTGGGCGCCACGTGTGCGAGGATGCGGCGCTTCGAGTCGTAGTAGCGGATCGGCGCATTGCGCACCGCGTTCTCAAGGACCGTCTCGGCCATGCCGAACGACTGCAGGGTGCGCAGCGCCTCGTCGTCGATGCCGACAGCACGGGGTTCCTCGACGACTCCCTCGGCTCGATCCATCAGGATCACGGACACGCCGTACTCGGCCAGCAGTGCGGCGAGGGCCACGCCTGCCGGTCCGGCACCGACGATCGCGACGTCGCGTTCGATGCTTCTCATTCGGTCTTCCTTACTCTGTGCGATATCAGTTTGTGTCAGATGCGGCGCCTGGGCCGCTCTCGGCAGGAGCGAACTGCGCCAGCAACCCCGCGCTTCCCGATGTGAGAAGCGTGACGTCTGCGCCGACTGCGAGCAGCTGCGCCCCGGCATCGCGATAACGCAGGGCATCGGGAACCCCGAAGGCGTTCACTCCGGCCACCGCGCCGACCTCGACAGCCTTGCGGATGGCACCTTCGACGGCCGCCTGCACATCCGGGTGCCGAGGGTTCCCCAGATGCCCGAGCGACGCGGCGAGATCGGCCGGCCCGATGAAGATGCCGTCGACACCATCGACGTCGAGGATCTCGTCGAGGGCCTGGATGCCGGCGAGGGATTCGATCTGGACGATGAGCGAGAACGTCTCCTCGGCGCGGGGGATATAGTCCGATATCCCGGTCCATCGGGTGGCGCGCGCGAATCCGCCGCCCACGCCGCGTCGTCCGCGCGGCGGATACCTGGTCGCCTGTACGACCGCTTCGGCCTGCTCCCGCGACTCCACCATGGGCACCATCAGCCCAGGGGCTCCTGCATCGAGAAGTCGAGCGAGCTCCAGCGGATCCTTCGAGGCTGCGCGCACGACGGCAAAGGGCGAGGATGCTGCCAGCGCTCGCAGCTGGTCGACGATCGCCGGCAGCGGGTTCGTCGAGTGCTCGGCATCGATGATGATCCAGTCCGCTCCGGATGCGCCGAGTATCTCAGCCACCGTCGGAGACGACGACACCACCCAGAGCCCGAGCAGCACGTCGCCACCCGCGAGCCGCTCACGCCATGTGCGGGCGGCGAGGGCCGGCGAGGCGGCTTCGAACTCGTCTAGACGAAGCGGCATGTCACCGCCCCCAGTTCCCCGAAGTCGCCGTGCACGACGTCGCCGGCGCGCACGGGAATCGATTGGATCAGCGAACCGGACAGCACGACCTGGCCCGCCTCGAGCGCATCTCCGTATTCGCCCAGTTTGTTCGCGAGCCAAGCCACGGCTGCGGCGGGATGTCCGAGCACGGCACTGGCCACCCCGGTCTCCTCGATCACGCCGTTGATGTACAGCACAGCGCTGAGCGCGCGCGGGCTGAGGTCGGCAGGCTGCAGGATCCCCGGTCCGATGATCATGCCGGCATCCGCCGCATTGTCGGAGACCGTGTCCACGATCGTGCGGCGATGCCCGTCAGCGGCATCCGTCATCTCGACTCTGCTGTCGAGGATCTCGATCGAAGGCGAGATGTGACTCGTGGCGCGCAGCACGTCCGCCGCGGTGATCCCGGGCCCGGCCAGTCGTTCGGCGAGAACGAACGCGAGCTCGATCTCAACCCGGGGATAGTTGAAGCGCGAGACCTCGACGTCGCCTCCGGAAGCGAAGACCATATCGTCGGTGATCACACCGTAGTCCGGCTCCGAGATGCCCATCGATCGCTGCATCGGCATCGACGTCAATCCGACCTTCCGCCCCACGATGACGCGACCGTCCGCTACCATGCGCTCGACCCACGCCTGCTGCACTGCGTAAGCATCGACGACGGTCAGATCCGGGTGACGCAGGGAGATCTGTCGCACGGTCGTGACGTCACGACGAGCAGCGTGCAGTTCATCGGCCAGTCGGCGAGCATCGGCGGTGCTGATCATGTCACTCCGCCAGGAATGCGACGGCGGCGGGGTTGAAGGCCTCCGGGTCCTCGAAGTGCGGCCAGTGACGCACCTCCGGCATCTCGAACACGGTGGAGTTCGGAATCAGATTCGCGACCTGGCGCGCGGTGCTCTGGTACTCGCCGTGGTCCTTGCCTGAGGCGACCACCATCGTCGGCGCCTGGATCTCGCGCCACTGATCCTCGCTGAGCAGGTTGCGCTCACGTGTCTCGTAATTCTGAAGCGCCAGCAGGTGATCGATGGTCGCGCGGGTGTCCGGACGTCGGTAGATCGCCTGGCGCAACCCGATGAGGTCGGGCAGCCGCCGGTCTTCGTCAGCGATGAGATGCTCGAATATGGCCGTGATGGCCTCCCAATTCGGGTCCTCGACAGCCTTCGTGCGTTCGGCGCGGATGCGTTCCATGTTCGACTGGGTCGCGATGAGACCCGCCGGCGACATGAGGATGACCTTGTCGACCAGCTCCGGATGCTGCTGCGCGATCTTCGCCGAGACCCAGGCGCCGAGCGACATCCCGATGAAGTGCGCGCGTTCGACGTGCAGCTCCTTCATGACGCCGAGGATGTGGCGGACGTAGACCTGGATCTCGTAGTCATAGTCGGGCTTGTCGGTGAAGCCGTTTCCGATCATGTCCACCGCGATGCACCGGTACTGGTCGCTCAGCGCTGGAATGGTCGGAGCGAACGTCTCCCAGTGACCCCCCGTGCCGTGCAACAGGATGACAGGCTGCCCATCTTCCGGCCCAGCGGTCGCGACACGCGTGCGCACCCCATCGATGTCAAGCCATCTCTGCTCGAACTCCAGCTCTGCCAACATCAACCAGATGCTCTGGTAGTCGCTCATCGTCTCACTCCTCATCGAACCGTTCCCAATATATTATATCTGTAGTTGAGTGCTCGCTCTACACATGGTGGTGGGGCCGACGCCGACGCCGACCCCACCATGCCCTCGATGTCCTATGACGGACTGGAGACGGCGACTCCCATGCCAGTGATCCAATCCGGAACCGGCTCATAGGCGAGAGGCGTAACCGGCCGGCCGCCGCCGGCTGCTCCCGCAGCCAGCCACGTGCGGACCTCGTTCGCTCCCACCCCGGCATCCTCCGTCGCGCGGTCGGCGAGGCGCAGGAGTTCCGTCTCGTCCCAGCGACCGACGGCATCCAGGAATGCCCTGTCCCAATCAGGCTTGATGGCCTGCGCGGCTTGCTCCTTACCCGCCTGGATCTGCGCACGACGCTCTTCCTCGCTCTTGTCGTGACGCTCGTCCTCGAGGCTCGGCGGGGAATGCGAGAGACCGCCCGTACCGATGAACAGGACGCGCTTGTCGAGCTGGTCGAAGAACGCTCCGACCTGGCGGCCGAATGCCAGTGCACGCGCAGCGGAAGGAAGGGGCGGGCTCGCGCAGTTCACCGGCAGCGGAATGACCTCTGTGGTCGCGGGATCTGCCAGGTAGTGATGGAGCGGCTGCCCGAACGCATGATCCAGAGAGACATCGCGGCCCACCGCGATATCGAAGTCTGCCGCGACGAGAGAGAAGGCCAACTCGCGCGCGAGCTCGGTCGGGACGTTCAGCGATGCTGATTCATGCCCCCCTTCGGGAAGGAGATCCGCGGTATAAGCGACGGCGAAGGAAGGCGCTACTCGAGCAAAGGCTCTGCGGTGGTCGCCACCGAAGAGCACGACGAGCTCCGGGTCGAACTCCGCGACCCGCTCTCGCGCCTCGGCGACGCCGCGCCGGAACTCCTTGCCGAGCGCGCCCTCGGTATCGCGATCCATGCCCGGCGCATGGCTCGCGCACAATGTCAGCTTCTTGCCCATGTCATCTGCCTTTCACGAGTGTCTGACGGCTCGATGACCGTCGGTGACATCTGGCCTACTAAGGTGAGCCTACGTAAGAACAAGTGGCATAGTCAATATTTTGTAGAATATCTAGAACTGAGAATCGGAGGAGCTAACGTGAGACCGATCGGCACCGTCGATTTCACGACGAGCTTGCGCACCGAGCGCATAGACGACGAGACATGGGTGCTACCGGTACCCATCACTCACGCACAGCCCAAGTACACCCTCTCGTATGTCATGAGGGACGCTCGCGGCGACCTCCATCTCATCGACACGGGAGTGGATACTCCGGAGAACCGCCAACATCTCGCGGGCTCACTTCTGGCACTCGGGGGCATCGAAAAGGTTCGATCTATCACCGCGACCCACGGGCACGCGGATCACCTAGGGCTCGCAGGCTGGGTTCGCGAGCTCTCCGGTGCGACGATCCGGTTGCACCTGGAGGACCTTCCGTCGAAAGGCGACCCGGGGCCACGACAGCAGGAGTTGAGCCGCACGTGGGGAGTTCCGGTCGCACGGCATCAGGAACTCGCCGATGCCGCACGAATCGCCGACAAGCAGGCAACCACGTTGACCGTCGACCACCACATCGCGAATGAGGCAAGCCTGGAGATCCCCGGGCGCAGCCTCACCGTTGTCCGAACGCCCGGGCACACCTCCGGGCACATCGCGCTCTTCGACGCGACGCATGAACTCCTTTTCACCGGCGACGCGCTTCTGCCCCACATCAACCCGGGATTCGGACTCGACGCGGGAGTGCACAACCCTTTCGCGCTTGACGACCTGCTGAGCTCATTGCGAGAGCTGAGTGCCTATGACGACGCTGTGGCGTGCCCCGGCCACGAGTACCGCTTCCTCGGCATCGCCGAACGTGCTCAGCAGATCGCGCTCCACCATCTCAAGAGGAACGGTCTGGTCCGTTCGGCGTGGCAGCAGGATCCAGCGATCGACGTGTGGCGAGTGGCTGAGACGCTGCCTTGGCGTGTCGATCTCTCGTCAATGCCGGGAGGATACCTGCGCTCCGCGCTCGTGCAGACGGCCCTGCACCTTGAATACGTCCGCATGGGCAACCGCGCCGGCAGCCTTCAACACAGGGGGAGATCGACGGTTCCTCACGATTGGGTGGTCGCTTCAAACGAACCTCGCTACGCGAAGTGAATCCATGGACCATGGCGGCCACTCGACGGCTCTCCCAGTATCAGCGCAACATGGTGCTCCTCTGAAGGTTGCCGCAGGATCCTGAATACCGATCGGGGGGTGCGGAATATCGCGATCTGTGTGGCACTACAGTCAGATCTCTCCGATCTCCTGCCCCAGCCTGGATCAAGAAGGCCCGCGACGCAGGACGCCTTGAGGGCATGACGTACAGCGTCGGCCGCCAGGCAGATGGTTAGCACTCAGCATCTCGCGGTCGCGGGCCACGCACCCGTGCCTCCCGTGCACATCACCGAGCACAAGCGCATCTACCGACGCGTCGACGTCGAACGCCTCGCGGGGGTGGTCCCATGAGCGTCGAGACGCGAAAGACGAGGGCGGGCAAGACGAGGCATCTCGCCCGTGTCAAAGTTGGCAATGTGCAAGTCGCCACCAAGACTTTCCATCGGAAGAGCGATGCCGAGGCTTGGGAGCGTGAGCAGAAGCACCTGCTGACCACAGGTCGCCCGCTCCCTCCGACAAAG
This sequence comes from Microbacterium sp. NPDC077644, assembly GCF_040702785.1. Taxonomy (NCBI): domain Bacteria; kingdom Bacillati; phylum Actinomycetota; class Actinomycetes; order Micrococcales; family Microbacteriaceae; genus Microbacterium; species Microbacterium sp. NPDC077644. Next base: position 35,095 of record NZ_JBFBME010000005.1, on the reverse strand, counting down.
TCGATCAGTCTCGCCGAGCTGGTGGCAATGTTCCAGCGCGCACGCGCGAGCGGCAACCCGCACACCATCGACACCGACAACCACAGCCGGGCCGCGCTGTCGAAGCGGCTCCTGGTGCGACCGCTCTCGTCGATTCAAGCCGAAGACATCCGCGAGCACCTGATCACCGAACTGCAATCGGGGAAGGCCCCGGCAACTGTCGCGCGGGCGCGCACGACGCTCAGCGCCCTGTTCACCTATGCGGCGGAACACGATCTGCTTCGGCAGCCGCATCCCGTCCGCACGATGAAGAAGATCCCGGAGCTCGGCACGGCCGCGCAGCGAACGCTCAGCCTCTGCGAGATCCCTACGCCGCAGCAAGTCGCGTCCACGCTGGCCCTACTCCGCGAGCGACGCTCTGATATCGCCGACGTCTTCGAGTTCATGTCCCTGACTGGCATCCGATGGGGTGAAGCACGAGCCGCGCGCGTGAGCTCGCTCAGCGAGCACGGACTGACACAACTCAACGTTGGACGTTCCCACTCGGACGGGTATGCGGAAAAGAACCCAAAGTCCTGGCGCGGCACTCGATCAATCCCACTATCCCCGCGAGCGGTCGAACTCTTCCACGCCCACGCCTCCGGAAAATCAACCAGCAGCTACGTCTTCACCAACAAGCTCGGCGGACAGCTCACCGCCAACCTGGTGCGCAAGTTTCCGCTCGGGTTCCGCCGGCACGCGCTTCGGCACTTCGCCGCTTCAACGTGGCTGAGACTGGGCACCCCGATCAACGAGGTCGCAGAGTATCTCGGCGACGAGGCTCGGACGGTTCTCACGACGTACGCGCACGTCCTGGGCGAGGGGCAACGGCGCGATTTCGTGGACCGACTCGCGGCCGCGGAGGGCAGATCTCACGATCGCGTACACTCCACGTACACTTCTGCGCCAAAATTGGACCCAGCAGGCGTTCCGGACAATCGAACTGGCTTCGGGATCTAACCACTGACCAGGACTTTATTGGCGGAGACGGAGGGATTTGAACCCTCGGTCCCCTTGCGAGGACTCCACCTTAGCAGGGTGGTGCACTAGGCCTGACTATGCGACGTCTCCAGGCGTCCGACGCGTCGAACGCACTCAGCAAGCATAACGGGTCGCGGTGCAGACGCAGAATCCGGATCGGCCTACTGCCGGACGTTGCCGTTCGAGCAGGTCTGCTGCGCGGCCGAGTTGCCCTTGATGTTGTCCGGCAGCGCCTCGACGCCGTCGTCGCTCGGGGTGGCCGTGTCGGTCGGCGTCGGCGTCGTGGTCTCGCCGCCCGTCTCGGTTGACGTCTGGTCCTCGATCACGACGCCGTCGTTCGCCGTGTTCTGGTGCGTGACCTGCAGCTGCCTGTTCGCGTTGATCGCGTCCCACATGGTCGTGGCGCTCTCGTAGTCGGGAACGACCTTGTTGACGTCGTCCGGGTCCTCGTACGTCGGGTACTGCAGGAACACGATGTCCTCGAAGGGGACGTCCTTCACAGCCAGACCGATCTGCACGAGCGTCGTGGGGTTCGTCAGCGACGTGCTCGCCTCGAGGTTGCTCAGCGCCGTGTGCGCCAGGCGCAGCATGACCGGCACGTTGCCCAGCACCTCGCCGCTGATGAGCTTGCGAGCGAGGCTCGACATGTACTGCTGCTGGTTGCCGATGCGGCCGAGGTCGCTGCCGTCGCCGACGCCGTGACGGGTGCGCAGGAACTGCAGCGCCTCCAGCCCCTTGATCGTGTGGGTGCCCGCCTTCATGTCGAGGCCGGTGTGCGGATCCTTGATCGGGTTCGCGAGGCACACGTCCACACCGCCGATGGCGTCGGTGATCTCGATGACGCCGCCGAACGTGACGGATGCCGCGAACTCGATGTCCTGACCGGTCAGCTCGGTGATCGTGCTCGCGACGCAGTTGAGGCCGGCATCCATGTAGGCGCTGTTGAGTGGCTGCTTGCTCATCGCATAGGTGGTGCTGCCGTCGGGCCGCGTGCACTCGGGGATGGGGAGCATGAGGTCGCGCGGGAAGCTCACCGCGGTGATGCGGCGAGGCTCCTCCGAGACGTGCATGAGGATGTTGACGTCATTGAGCGTGCCACCGGAGTCCGGCCCCGTGCACCGGTCGCCGAACAGGTGCGCGTACTTCTCCTCGCAGTTGTCCGTGCCGACCAGGAGCAGATCGAAACCGCCCTCGTACTCGCCGAGGTCCGGCGGAACGGGCTTCTGACCGTCGAGCTCGACCGCACCCGCTGTCGCGGTGTTCAGCAGGTCGCTGGCGACGAACGCGGCCACGCCGAGTCCGCTGACGAGCACGACCGACATCGCGACCGCGATGATCTTCAGCACCTGACCGATCGGGCCCGGGGTCCGCAGCTGACCGTGGCGCGCCACGGTCCTGCGGCGACGGATCTTCGCGCTCACTCGGTGCCTTTCGATCTTGCGGAGGGCGTGGGACTCCGTCGGTCCCGTCTTTCGACGGGGCCTCCTCCCCGAATCCCGCTCTGCCGAACTTGTGAGAGATCCACCGCCCTACGGGCGGCGGCTCCCTCACAACGCGGAGGGCGTGGGATTCGAACCCACGAGACATTTCTGCCCACTGGTTTTCAAGACCAGCTCCATCGGCCGCTCGGACAGCCCTCCATCGACAGACGAATCCGCCGATCAGTGGTCGAGTCTAGCCGGTTTCATTATCGCGGCCCGGCCTGAGCGGGCCCTGGATGCACGAGCGCGTCGAGCGCGACCGCGAGCCCGCCGTCCTCGACGGCACCGGTCACCTCGGTCGCGGCATCCCGCACCTCGTCCGGCGCCTGGCCCATCGCGACCGCGCGACCGCCCTGCGCCCGCGCCCACTCGAACATGCCGACGTCGTTGCGCCCGTCGCCGACGACGAGCACCTGACCGTCCTGCGTTCCGAGCGCGGCGTGAACCCGCGCGAGCGCGCTGCCCTTGTCGACACCCTGGGGTGCGATGTCGAGCCACGCCGTCCAGCCGATCGCGTACGAGACCTCGTTGAGGCCGGTCTCGGCGACGATCCGATGGAAGTCGTCCTCGTCATGCCCCGGCGAGACGACGACGACGCGCGACACCGGCTCGGCGGCGAGGCCGTCGATCCCGACCTTGCGCCCGCCGTCGAGGGTCCAGTCGGCGAGCTCGCCCGTGAACAGGCGGACGCCGTCCTCGAGCTCGACCATGTAGTGCGCTTCGGGAAGGCGCTGGGTCAGCAGCGCCAGCACGGAGCTCGGGTCGAAGGTCTCGACATGCCACCGCTCCCACGCGTCGCCTGTGCGGCGCATCGTGACGGCGCCGTTCGAGCACACCACGTACTCGGCGGTGATGCCCAGCTCATCCACCCAGCGCTCGGTGGCCGCCCAGCTGCGTCCGGTCGCGATGGTCACGACGTGCCCGGCATCCCGAACGCGTGCGACCGCCTCGGGCACGCCGGGGCTCATCGTCTCGTCCTGCAGGATGATCGTGCCGTCGACGTCGAGCCCGACGAGCCAGGGGGAGGTCACGCCACGGGCTCCAGCACTTCGAGCCCGCCGAGGTAGGGCCGCAGCACCTCCGGCACCCGCACCGAGCCGTCCTCCTGCTGGTGCGTCTCGAGCAGTGCGACGATCCAGCGGGTGGTGGCGAGCGTGCCGTTCAGCGTCGCGACGTGCTCGGTCCGCCCGCCGGCCTCGGCACGGTGACGGATGTCGAGCCGGCGCGCCTGGAACGTCGTGCAGTTCGAGGTCGAGGTCAACTCACGGAACGCTCCCTGCGTCGGAACCCACGCCTCGATGTCGTACTTGCGCGCGGCGCTGGAGCCCAGATCGCCCGCTGCGACATCGATCACCCGATACGACAGTCCGAGCGCGGTCAGCATCTCCTCCTGCAAAGCGACCAGGCGCAGGTGCTCCTGCTCGGCCGCCTCGGGTGTCGTGTAGACGAACATCTCGAGCTTGTTGAACTGGTGCACGCGGATGATGCCGCGGGTGTCCTTGCCGTACGAGCCCGCCTCGCGGCGGTAGCACGTCGACCACCCGGCGTAGCGGAGGGGGCCTGCAGAAAGGTCGACGATCTCATCCTTGTGGTAACCGGCGAGCGGGACCTCGCTCGTGCCGACGAGGTAGAGGTCGTCGTCCTTGTCGAGGTGGTAGACCTCATCGGCGTGCTCGCCGAGGAACCCGGTGCCCTGCATGATCTCGGGGCGCACGAGCGTCGGGACGATCATCGGCGTGAAGCCGTTCTGAAGCGCCTTGTCGAGCGCGAGGTTCATCAGCGCGATCTCGAGCCGGGCGCCGATCCCCTTGAGGAAGTAGAACCGCGCACCGGAGACCTTCGCCCCGCGCTCCATGTCGATCGCGCCGAGCTTCTCGCCGATCTCGAGGTGGTCCCGCGGCTCGAAGGAGAACACGGGCGTCTCACCGACGCGGCGCAGCTCGACGAAGTCGGCCTCGCCACCGGCGGGAACACCGTCGATCACGACGTTCTCGATGAGCGCCAGCGCGGATGCCGCGGCATCCGCTGCCGCGTTCGACGCCTGCTGCGCCTGCTTGACGCGGTCGGCGAGCTCCTTCGCCTGCGCGACGAGCCCGGCCTTCTCCTCCTTGGGCGCCTTCGCGACCTGCTTGCCGAACGCGTTCTGCTCGGCGCGGAGATCCTCGAACGCCGTGAGCGCGGCGCGCCGCGATCGATCGGCCTCGATCGCGGCGTCGACGGTGGAGACGTCGTGGCCGCGCGCCGCCTGGGAACGGCGGACGATCTCGGGCTGGTCGCGGAGGAGTGCGAGGTCGATCATGCCTCAAGCTTAGGCGCTGGCATCCGCGACCGTCGTAGAGTGAACGCCATGACGAAGCCCACACCGTTGCAGCGCCAGGCGGCCCTCGTCTTCAACCCCATCAAAGTCGACGAGAAGAGGCTGCGCGCGTCCCTGCGCGGCCATTCGAAGGACGCCGAGTGGGCGCCGCCGTTGTTCTATCCGACGACGATCGAGGATGCCGGGCAGCAGGCCACGCGCGATGCGATCGCCGCGGGCGCCGATGTGGTGCTCGTCGCCGGTGGCGACGGCACAGTGCGCGCGGTGGCGGAGGCCATGGCCGGCACCGACGTGCCCCTCGCGATCGTCCCGAGCGGTACCGGGAATCTCCTCGCCCGCAACCTCGGTCTGCCGCTGCTGGACCCCGGCCGCATGATCCGCGCCGCACTCGGCGGCATCCGGCATCCGATCGACATCGGCTGGGCCGAGCTCACCCGCGAAGACGGCGAGACGGTCGAGCACGCGTTCGTGGTGCTGGCGGGCATGGGGCTCGACGCCGACATGATCGCCAACACCCGACCCGACCTCAAGAAGTCCGTCGGCTGGGTCGCGTACGTCGACGGTGCTGCGCGCTCGCTGCCGAAGGCCAAGCCGTTCAGCATCGTCTACCAGATGGACGATTCGCGTCTGCACTCCACGAAGGTGCACAGCGTGCTCTTCGCGAACTGCGGCACGCTCCCGGCGGGCATAGCGCTGATCCCGGGCGCCTCGATCGCGGACGGCGTCATGGACGTCGCGATCATCCAGCCCACCGGACCCCTCGGCTGGCTGGGCGTGTGGCGCAAGATCTGGTGGGACAACTCGGTGCTGCGGCGGTTCCGCGCAGGGCGCCTCGTGCTCCAGCGCCGAGGCAAGGAGGCCTCGGTGCGGTATCTGCGCGGGCAGACCGCCGAAGTTGCTCCGATCGAGCCGACCGCGATCGAGCTCGACGGCGACGAGTTCGGGCTCGCGGTGCGCATCCGCTGCCGTGTCGCCCGCGACGCGCTGCTGCTCGCACTGCCGGAGGGGCACCCGGTCGACGGTCTCTGAGGGTCAGCCGGCGAGGACGTCGACCGTTGCGTCGAGACCGCCGCCGGTCAGCGTGAGCGCGAACGGAACGTCGTCGTCGATGTCACCCCTCAGGCCGATGACGGTGGCGCGCGGGGCCATGTCCATCGTGCAGGCGCCGTCCTGTGTCGCGAACGAGATCGTGGCTCCGGTGACCTGCTGGTCGATGCTCTCGACGATCGGCGGGCACGTGGACGAGCCCCAGGTGAGCAGCACGACGCCCTCGTCGTCGAACCAGCCGGCGCTGGGCTCGAAGGTGGTTGTCTCGCCGGGGACGCCGGTGAGCCCCGGGTTTCCATCGAGGTCGACGTCGTCGGTGATGTCGCCGAGCGTCACGACGAGTTCGACGTCCTTCGTCGGGTCGACTCCCTCGGGCAGCGCGGCGAGGGTGGCCCGCGGCGCGAGATCGGCGGTGCAGATCGGTTCGGATCCCTCCACGGCAGGCGCGTCGACGAGAGAGACTCGCACAGTCTGGCCTTCCCCGGCGATCTCGTCGACGATCGGGATGCACGTGGACGAGCCCAGGGTCACGATGCCGACCATGCGTCCGTCGTCGAGCCACGCTGCCTCGATGTCGTCCTCCACGACCGGGGCCGATGACGCACCCGAGCCGTCTGGCGCCGCGCTGCTCGTCGGTTCGGGGGATGCAGGGCCGCTCGCGCATCCGGCGATGAGAAGCGTCATCGCTGCGAGCGCGAACCCGGAGGTGACGATCTGAAGAGGGCGCATACCTGATGGTGTCACCGGGAGGGTGATCGTCTCAATCCTTTTCGCGCCCTCGGACACCGCGGATGCGACTCAGGCCGAGCCGCGCCAGACCACGGGGCACTCGAGGACCCGGCTGCGTGCGCTGGCGTCCTCGCCGCGCAGCTGTGCGAGCACTGATTCCGCGGCCGCCCTGCCGAGCTGCACGTCGCCGGCTGAGCCCGACGCTTGCCGCTACAGCTGCTGCGGCTACTGCAGCGCCGAGGTGAGCCGGGCCAGGTTGTCGAGCACGGTGGAGCGCAGCGGCTGCTGCATCCACTCCTCCAGCGTCAGCTCGCGGCTGAGCGACCGGTACTCGTCCTCGACGGCGCGCATCTCGGCGACGAACTCCTCGCCGCGGACGAGCATCGACACCTCGAGGTTCAGACCGAACGAGCGCATGTCCATGTTGCTCGATCCGATCACCGCGATCTCGTCGTCGATCGTGAGGCTCTTGGTGTGCAGGATGAACGGCTTGCGGTACATCCAGATGCGCACGCCCGCCCGCAGCAGCGCCTCGTAGTAGCTGCGCTGCGCGTGGTAGACGACGGCCTGGTCGCCCTCCTCCGAGACGAACAGCTCGACCTGCACGCCGCGATCGCAGGCCGAGCTGACCGCGAGCAGCAGCGCCTCGTCGGGCACGAAGTAGGGGCTGACGATCATGATCTTCTCCTGCGCGCCATACAGCAGCGCGAGGAACAGCCGCAGGTTGTTCTCGACCTCGTAGCCGGGCCCGGACGGCACGATCTGGCAGTCCAGGTCGCCCGTTCCGACACCGGGCGTGGTGATGTCGATGTCGCTCAGGATCTCATCGGTCTCGCTGTACCAGTCGCTGAGGAAGATCGCGTTGAGGCTGAGCACGATCGGCCCGTCCACGCGGGCCATGAGGTCGACCCAGTGCAGACCCCGCTTGATGTTCTTCTTCAGGTTGTAGGACGAGTCGGTCACGTTCTGCGAGCCCAGGTAGCCGACCTTGTTGTCCACGACGAGGAGCTTGCGGTGGTTGCGCAGGTCGGGACGCTGCATCCGGCCCTTGAGCGGCTGCATCGGCAGCAGCAGATGCCAGTCGGCCCCCATCGCGTCCAGCCGCTTGATCGTGGCGCGATAGCGCGGCTTCCAGCGGTTCGCCCAATGATCGAACAGCACGCGCACGGGGACGCCGCGCGCGGCGGTCTCCTCGAGAGCACGGAAGAAGTTGTCGGTCGCGGCATCCGACTGCAGGATGTAGAACTCGACGTGCACGTGTTCCTCGGCCGCGCGGATCGCCTCGGCCATGGCATCGAGCGACTCCTGGTAGTCGCTGATCAGGTGGGCGCCGTTGTCGCCCGAGATCGGCAGCGCACCGAGGTTCTGATTCATCGCCACGACCGACCTCAGCCACTGCGGGGCGTGCGGGCGGAGCGTGCCGAAGTGCAACTGGTCGCTCGTCTCGGCGATGTACTCGTTGATCTGCTCCTGTTTGCGCCTGCGCGCCCGAGGCAGACGCGGGTTGCCGATCACGAGGAACAGCAGCACGCCGATGTACGGCATGAAGAACACGGCGAGGAGCCACGCCATGGCCGCGGTGGGGCGTCGGTTGCGCGGGATGACGATGATCGCGATGACGCGGACGGCGAGGTCGACGATGAAGGCGAAGATCAGCACCCACAGCGGCCACCGGTCCACGCTTCACCCCGTATCCAGCGCCCGGCGTCGGATCCGGCGCATCCACTCAGCGTAGTGGGTGGTGCGGACGCCCGGTCAGGCCCGGGGCGGGAGGCCGCGCGCTGCGCGCTCCTCGGCCTCGATCCGGGCGTGCACTTTGCGCTCTGTGCGGTCGAACCGGATGATGCCGCGCACCACGAAGAAGAACACGACGCTGACGGCGAGGGTCGGCAGGAGCGACCATGCGACGGCGGCCCAGAACGTGTCCATCCCTCCATGGTACGCGTTCGACTCGACGGTCCGGGCCCCGTCACGTGACCCACTCTTCCTGCACAAGGTCTGATTCGGAGCCCGACCTGTGAGTCCCGGTCCGGCACCGGATGCAGCGGCCACACTCTCGGCATGACCACAGTCCTGAAAGCACATGGCTCCGCCGAATTCCTCGGCCTCGTGCCGGCCCTGGCCGGCTTCACCCCTCGGCAGAGCATCATCCTCGTGCCGTTCCAGTCCTCCCGAGCGCACGGCGCGATGCGCATCGACCTTCCGCGCGACGACGTCGAGATCGAGGAGTACGCCGACACCGCGGTCGGTCTGCTCGCCCGTGTGGGCGACGTGGATGCCGTGGCCGCCGTCGCGTACGTCGACGACGTGCCCCAGTGCACGCCCGACGGCATGATCCTGCCGTTGACCGTCGCGATGGACGAGCTCCTGGGAGTGGCCGCCGACTCGGGCCTGCGCATCGTCGACGCGCTGTGCGTCATGCCTTGCGGATGGTCGAGCTACCTCGACGACGACCCGCAGCTCGAGCCGCTCGACGAGCTGCCGCCCGTGCCCGATCTCGACGGCGTCGCCGACGTCTCCGGCGATCAGGATGCCGGCAGCGAGCTGCCCGACGTCGACCTCGCCGAGAGGGAGCGGGTGGGGCGCGCGCTGCGCGACCTCACCGAGGTGCTCGCACATGAGGCCTCGCTCGACGCCGCCCAGCACGGCGGGCGCGAGAACCCCCAGGCCCTGGCCGCGATGCTGCTCCTCGACGACATGCCGATGTTCTTCGAGAGCGTGCTCGAGCACCCGGGCGACCTGCCGCCGTTCATGACGGCTGCCCTGCTGTGGTGCCTGGAGCGTCCGCAGCTGCGCGATGCTGCACTGCTGCAATGGGCGACCGATCTGCCGACCGGCATCCGCGCCTTCGATGCGCAGCTGGCGTTCTCTGCGACCGGGCGCCCGGTTCCCGATGACCTCGGTCGGCTGTTCATCGGCCAGGGCGACGGTCCGGATCCGGCGCGTCTGCGTGCAGCGCTCGAGCTCGTGCGCGGCGCCGCAGCGCGGGCGCCACGCGCGTCTCGGCCGGCACCGCTGACGCTCGCCGCCTGGCTGTCGTGGGCGCTGGGTCGCTCAACGCACGCCCAGCACCACCTCGACGAGGCTGCCGCGATCGATCCCGGCTACTCGCTCGCGCGACTGCTGTGCACACTCATCGACGCCGCGGTGCTCCCGGACTGGGCGTTCCGGCGCCCGAGGGCTACTTGACCAGCGGGAACAGGATCGTCTCGCGGATGCCGAGCCCGGTGATGGCCATGAGCAGACGGTCGATGCCCATGCCCATGCCTCCCGACGGCGGCATGCCGTGCTCGAGCGCGCGCAGGAACTCCTCGTCCACGCGCATGGCTTCGACATCGCCCTTGGCTGCGAGCTTCGCCTGCTCGACGAAGCGCTCGCGCTGGATCACGGGGTCGACGAGCTCGGAGTATCCGGTGGCGAGCTCGAACCCGCGCACGTACAGATCCCACTTCTCGACGACGCCGGGGATCGACCGGTGCTCGCGCACGAGCGGCGAGGTGTCGACGGGGAAGTCCATGACGAACGTCGGGCGCACGAGGTCCCCCTTCACGAAGTGCTCCCAGAGCTCTTCGATGAGCTTGCCGTGGATGGCGTGCGGCGGGACGTCGACGCCGTGCTGCTCGGCGAACGCGATGAGCTCGCCGACCGGGTCCTGCGGCGTGAAGGTGCGTCCGGCGGCAGCCGACAGCGACTCGTACATCGAGATGCGGTCCCACTCGCCGCCGAGGTCGTATTCGGTGCCGTCGGCCCATGTCACCGTGGTCGAGCCGCTCACCGCGATGGCGGCCTGCTGCACGAGCTCCTGCGTGAGCTCGGCCATCTGGTCGTAGTCGCCGTACGCCTGGTATGCCTCGAGCATCGCGAACTCGGGGCTGTGCGTGGAGTCGGCGCCCTCGTTGCGGAAGTTGCGGTTGATCTCGAACACCCGCTCGATGCCGCCGACGACGGCCCGCTTCAGGTACAGCTCCGGCGCGATGCGCAGGTACAGCTCGGTGTCGAACGCGTTCGAGTGCGTGATGAACGGACGAGCGGATGCTCCGCCGTGCTGCACCTGCAGCATCGGGGTCTCCACCTCGAGGTAGTCGTGCGATCCGAACGTCGCCCGCAGGCTCGCGTTGACGGCGGCGCGAGCGCGGACCGTGGTGCGGGCCTGCTCGCGCACGATGAGGTCGAGGTACCGGCTGCGGACCCGGCCCTCCTCGCTGAGCTCGGCGTAGGCGTTCGGCAGCGGCAGGATCGCCTTCGACGCGATCGCCCAGTCGTCGGCCATGATCGACAGCTCGCCGCGGCGGCTGGAGATGACCTCGCCGTGCACGAAGACGTGGTCGCCGAGGTCGACGAACTCCTTCCAGCGAGCCAGCGACTCCTCGCCGACCTCGGCGAGCGAGATCATGGCCTGGATGCGCGATCCGTCGCCGGCCTGCAACGTCGCGAAGCAGAGCTTGCCGGTGTTGCGGCTGAAGACGACGCGGCCGGCGATGCCGACGACGACACCGGTCTGCGCACCCGCTTCGAGCTCACCGTACTCGGCGCGCAGCGCCGGGATCGCGTGGGTGACAGGCACGCCGACCGGGAACGCTCCGCCGCCGGCTCCCGCGCGCTGCTCGATCAGGCGCTCGCGCTTGGCGAGGCGGACGGCCTTCTGCTCGTGGACGTCCTCCTCGGTCTCGGGGGCGGGCGTGGGCGCGTCGGGCGCGGTGGTCATGGCGGCTCCTTGAAAGTCGCCTTCGAGTTTACCGGGCGGCGATCCGATCCCTGAGCCTGTCGAAGGGCGGCCAGTAGCCTCGAAGACATGCACCTCCGGTCTCTGACGCTGACCATCGTTGCGACGAGCGCCCTGCTCACGGCATCCGCTGCTGCGGCATCCGCAGCGGAGACCGACGTCGACGACTTCGACTTCTCGTCATGGGAGTCGACCTTCGAGGTGGGGATGGATGCCGACGGGCGCGCCACCCTCCACGCGACCGAGACCCGCGTGGCCGAGTTCCCGGAGTCCGACCAGAACCGCGGCATCGCGGCCGGGTACCCGGAGCGCTACCAGGGCGCGTCGCTCGACACGCGCATCCTGTCGGTGCGGGACGAGAACGGCGACGACGTCCCGTACGAGACGGAGGAGGACGACGGCATGCTGTACGTCCTCACCGGGACCGACGACTACGTGCACGGCTCGACGACCTACGTCATCGAGTACGAGATGCGCGACGTGATCCTGGCGGCGTCCCAGACGAAGGTCGACGAGTTCTACTGGGATCTGCTTCCGCTTGACAGCACGCAGGACATCGGCCGGTTCGACGCGACCGTCCGCTTCGACGAGGGCCTGGCGCCTCACCTCACCGGCGATGCCGCCTGCTATCAGGGACCGCAGGGGTCGACCGATCCCTGCGACATCGACCGCTCGGGTGAGACCTTCACGGTCGCCGCCGACGCGCTGACTGCCGGCGAGGGGGTCACGGTCGCCATCGCTCTCGAACCGGGAACCGTCACACAGCCGCCCGCACGCCTCCCCAATCCCGCGACCGACGTCCTCCCCTACGCCGTCGGCGGCGGCGCGGCGCTCCTCGGCATCGGCGGATGGGTCGCGACGGCCATGATGGTGCGGCGCCGCCGCCGGGGCACGGGCATCGTCGTCGCGCAGTACGACGTGCCCGACGCCATGCCGCCCCTGCTGGCGAGCACGATCATCCCGGGGGCGAAGAACCCGCTGACGGCGCAGATCATCCATCTGGCGGTGCGCGGGATGCTGCGCCTGGAGGACATCCCGGAGGAGGGCCAGAAGAAGCGGCGCCCGCGCCTGCGTCGGCTGGACGCGCCGATCCCCGATCCGATCGACGGGCGGTCGCTGAAGGCGCTGTTCGGCAACGATGAGACGGGCATCGTCATGAAGATGCCGAAGAACAGCAAGGCGTTCGCCGGCAGGATCCAGTCGCTCCTGAAGGCCGCGTCGAAGGAGGCGGCGCAGCGCGGGTACACGACGAAAGCACGCAGCGCTGCAGCGCTCGTGATCCAGTCGGTCGCCCTGATGGCACTCGTGATCATGCTCGGCCTCCTCGTGTGGAGCCTGGCCCAGGGACGGGACTCCGCCGGCCCGCTGCTGCTCGTCACGGTTCTCGTCGGCGTCTTCGTGATCGTCTCGAGCGTCGTCGCGTTCCGACGGCATACTGTGCTCACCCGCGAGGGCGCGCTGCAGCTGGAGTACCTCGAGGGCGTGCGGGAGTTCATCCGCGTCGCAGAAGCCGATCGCCTGCGGATGCTGCAGTCGTACTCCGGCGCCGAGCGCCGCAGCGACGGCGGCGTGGACGTCATCCACGTGTACGAGCGGCTGCTCCCCTACGCGATCCTGTTCGGCGAGGAGAGCGAATGGGGCAGGGTGCTCGAGAACACGTACGCCCAGTACGAGCGGCATCCGGGCTGGATCGACGGCAACAGTTATTACATCGTCTCGCGCGTCGCGCTGCTCTCCAGTGCCACCCGCACCTCGTCGACGTACTCGTCGCCGTCGAGCGGCAGCTCATCGGGCTTCGGCGGATCCTCCGGCGGCGGATTCTCCGGCGGCGGGGGCGGTGGAGGCTTCTCCGGCGGGCGCTGAGCGGCGGCATCCGGCGTCGAGCGCGACTCAGAGCGCGGGAGGGCCGGATGCGTCGCGCAGCGCCGTCTCGATCGTCGACTGCACGAGCGCGGACAGGTATCCGCCGGGGTTCTCGATCCCGATGCCGCGCAGCAGCGACGTGGACTGACCGATGATGGCCCGGGAGAACTCGGATGCCGTCGAGATCGCCTCGGCGTACGCCGCGCGGTCCTCCTCGTCGATGACGACCGGTTCGCAGCCGAGCTCGACGGCCAGCGCCTGCGCGATGGGCAGAACGGGGGCGGGCGCCGTGACCGCGGCGAAGCTCGCCTGCAGCTGCCGCAGATCCATCGAGGTGCCGGTGAACGAGATCGCCGGATGCACTGCCAGGGGAATCGCGCCGGACCGCTGAGCCGGCTCGAGCACGCCGATGCCGAAGGCGGGGTCGGTGTGCATGACGAGCTGGCCCGGTTGCCAGGCACCGAGCTCGGCGAGCCCGCCGACGAGGCCCGGCAGCTCGTCATGCGGCACCGCGAGGATCACGAGCTCGCTGCGCCGCAGCACCTCCTCGGCGTCGAGGACGGGGACTCCGGGCAGGATGCCGGCGACGCGGTCGTCGTCGGATCCGCTCGTGATCCCAACGACCGCATGCCCGGCTCCGCCGAGAGCGGCACCGATCACCGGTCCGACGCGCCCCGCGCCGATGATGCCGACGCCGAGGCGACCGTCACGCCTCACGCGACTCCTCAGTGCCGACCCAGCCCGGCGGCGGGGGCGGAACGGCCGGCACACCGGGAACCGAGGTCCCAGCGTCCTCACCAGCGGGCGCCGGCGAGCCCGCGGGCGGGGTCGAACCGGCGGGCGGGGTCGAACCGGCGGCATCCTCGTCGTCCTCCACCGCCCAGCGATGGCCGTGATCGCGCTGCACCGCAGCCGACGCACGCCGGGCGATGTCGTTCAGCGACTCGTTGACGATCGCGCTGTCGATGCCGACGACCTCGCCGAGGACAGGGCCCGTGACGTTGTGCGCCTTCAGGTAGGCCACGCGCTGCAGGCGGTCGACCGGCCCCTGATGCGACGAGATGCCCTGCATCCGCGCGAACGGGAACACCGCGAGTTTGCGCCACATGACGCCGCGGCGCAGCAGCAGGCCGAAGTCGGTGACCGCGAAGCCGTGCCGCCTCCATGAGAACGGCCGGCGCCACCAGGCGCGCCCGGCCATGACCCGGTAGGGGTCGCCCTGCTCCTGCGGGCCCTGGATGCCGTGCTCCCACACGAGCGGCAGGTCCTCTGCGGGCAGGCCGGGCAGGATAAGCCCGAGCACGCGCTGCACGTCGGCGGCGACGCCCACGGGCAGCACGACGTTGAACTGCTGGGCGGTGCTCGACTGCTGCTGCGAGGCGCTCTTGCCGCTCATCCGATTGATCTTGATCGACCACCACCCGAACGGCCGCCACAGCAGCGACTGGGTGACCTCGACCGCGAAGATGCGGCCGGGTGGGATCGTCTCGGTGATCGTGGTGAACAGGCCGTAGGTGATGCGCACGCCGTCCGGGGTCGGCGCGATCGAGTAGCGCAGCGACTTCGAGATCTGCGCCCAGGTGATCGCGACGGCGGCGATCACGAACGGGATGCCGATGCCGAGAGAGACGCCGAGCACCCCGAACCAGGCATCCGGGCCTCCGTCGGAGAGGATCGCCGGAACGGTGAACGCCATCGTGATGCCGAACAGCACGAGGAAGAACAGCAGCCACAGCACGCCCGACAGGAGCTGGGATCCGACGAGCCTGCCCGTCGGGATCTTCACGACGCTCTCGGGTGCCACATCGGCGAGGTCGACCCCCTCGATCAGACCGCTGACGCCGGTGTTCATCGATCCGACGAGCTGCGCCCTGCGGGTTGCGGCCGGTCCCGTGCCCGCCTGCCGGGCCGCGCGCGCGGCGCGTGCTCCTGATGCCAGCCGCAGGATGTCGGCTCGCACGCCCTCGGCCTTGGCTGTCGAGAGGTACTCGAGCGGCACGTTCGCGTCGGTGCCCGCACCCACGACCTCGAGCTTGGCCATGCCGATGAGCCTGGCCGGGAACGGGCGGGTGAGGTTCACGCCCTGGACGCGATCCAGGGGCGCCCGCCGCTGCGAGCGGAAGACGATGCCCTTGCGCACCTCGACGTGCTCGTCCGAGATGCGGAACTGCTGGAATCGCCACACCAGCCAGAACGCCGCGATGAGCACGACCAGCACTCCCAGCACGATGCCGAGCGCGATGAGCATGAGGTTGTTCGACAGCACCCAGTCGACGGGGTCGCCGGCCGAGTAGTCCTCGACGTGCGCCTCGGGGGCGAAGGCGTTCACGAGCCAGTGGATGATCCGGTCGCGGAAGCTGTTGAGAACGATGCCGGCGGCGATGATGAGCACCAGCCCGCCCTTGAACAGCGGCGTCAGCGGGTGCAGGCGGTGCCACTCCCCGTCGGCCAGGGACTCCTCGGCGGGCGGCGCCGCGGGGATCGGCGGCAGCGGTTGCAGCTGCTCGCCGTGCACCTGATCGGCGGGTGCTCCCGGCTGCTCGGGGGTGCTCACAGGCCGGTCCGGCGGGTCTCGGCGACGTCGATCAGCGTGTCGCGCAGCGCCTCGGCGGCCGCCTGCGTGAGGCCGGGGATCTGCACGCCCGTGGTCGCCGCGGCTGTGACCATCTTCAACTGCGAGACCCCGAACGCGCGATCGAGCGGACCATGCGTGATGTCGACGAGCTGCATGCGGCCGTACGGGACGGCGATGATGCGCTGCCACAGGATGCCCTTGCGGAAGACGATGTCGTCATCGCGCAGCATGTAGCCGATCGCCCTCGCCTGTCGCGGGAGGATCGCGAGGGTGATGAGGGTGGCCGCGGCGAGGATGCCGCCAGGGATCCAGACCCAGGACTGGTCGAACACGAAGGCGACGACCAGCACGACCACCACGAGCACGGCGAGCATGATGCCGTCCTGCACGAACTGCGAAGTCACGTAGCGGGGGGAGATCTGGTGCCACGTGCCGTCGAGCGCGAGGCGCCCTGCACCTCGCGGTTCGCGCAGCCGGTCGTAGGTGCCCTCATCGAGCACGGAGGGCGCTTCGGGCCGATCAGCTCCCGTCGGCTCCGGCGGGGTCATCTGGCTGTCGGTCATCAGGATCCTTCGGCAGGGTGCAGAACTGTTCGGCGACGAGGGCCGCGACCACGAGCACGAGAGCGCTCACGATGAGTGCGGCCATCGCCACAGTCGACCCTACCTGGGGTGCCACCGGGCGCGACAGGAGGAAGACGAGCAGCCCGGCACCGAACCCGGCCACGAGCGCTCCGAGCAGGCTGGATGCTCGTGCCAGCGTCGCCGCGCGCATCGCGCTGAACGGATCCACGCGCGTGCGCGACCGCCCGCGGACGCTGCGGCGCACCGGCCAGGCGAGCCCCAGCGCGGCCGCCGCGAGCAGCAGGAGCAGCACGGGCAGGAATCCCGACGGCGCGAAGGTCGCCCGTCCGCCCGCGGTGAGCAGGTGGTCCACGAGGTATCCGGCCCCGCCTCCGGCGAGCGCCAGGAGGACGAGGATCAGCGGCGATGTGCGCTTCATCCGTCCTCCGCGCTCCCCTCGCCGCGGCGCAGATCGTCGACGAGTTGGGCGACACGACCGCGACCGGGGACCACGGCGTCGGCGTCGAGTTCGAGCCACGGTTCGAGGACGAACAGCCGCTCGGCGGCCCGCGGATGCGGGATCAGCAGATGCGGATCGTCCGAGCGCAGATCGCCGTACGCGATGAGGTCAAGGTCGAGGGTGCGGTCGCCCCACCGCTCCCGGCGCTCGCGGCCGTGCTCCTCCTCGATCGCGTGCAGGAGTCCCAGCAGCACCTGCGGTGCGAGCCGCGTGGTCATCAGCGCGACGGCGTTCACATAGCCGGGGGCCTCCGGATCGGGTCCGTCCAGCCGCACGGCGACGGTCTCGTGCAGGTCGGACAGCCGGACGTCGTCGACGAGCGGCAGGCGGGCGATGCGCTCGGCGGCGTTGCGGATCGTCCTGCTCCGCTCGCCGAGGTTGGCGCCCAGGGCGACGACGGCGGTGACGGCGTCCCGACCGGGTCGCGGGTCGCGGGCGGGGATCGGCGGCATCCGCACCATCAGAGCGCTCCATCCCGGTCGCGGCGGATCGTCACGGCGACGTCGGAGAACGTCAGCGGGATCGGCGCGTGCGGTTTGTGCACCGTGACCTCGGCGGTCCGCACCCGTTCGTCGGCGAGGGCGACGTCGGCGATGCGCTGCGCGAGGGTCTCGATGAGGTCGACGGGGTCGCCGGCGACGACCGCGGCGACCTGTTCGGCGAGTTCGCCGTAGTGCACGGTGTCGTGGACGTCGTCGGATGCGGCGGCCGCCGACAGGTCGAGGTGCAGACGCAGGTCGATGACGAAGTCCTGCCCGTCCTCGCGTTCGTGCGCGAAGACGCCGTGACGCCCGAACACGGTCAGGCCGGTGAGGGTGATCTCGTCCATTCAGCCCTCCCAGGCGTGCGCGATGGCCAGCGCGTCGCGGGTCGCGGCGACGTCGTGCACCCGCACCGCCCACACGTCGTGGCGGACGGCGAGCGCACTCGTCACGGCGGTCGCGAGATCCCGGCGCTCCACGGAGACGTCGTCTGCGCCGCTCCCTGGGCTCGTCGAAGGGTCGGTGCTAGCTGCGCGAAGGGTCTCGACGAGGAACCGCTTGCGGGACGTGCCGATGAGCACCCGGTATCCGAGCGCCGTGATGTCGCCGAGGCCGCGCAGCACGTCCCAGTTCTGGGCACCTGCCTTGGCGAAGCCGATGCCGGGATCGAGGATGATGCGCGACGGCGCGATGCCGGCGGCCGCCGCCTCGCCGATGCGCTCGCGCAGCTCTCCGGCGACCTCGCGCGAGGGGCGCAGGTAGTCGGCGCGCGCGTACATGTCGTCGGACGGACCGCGCCAGTGGCCGATCGCGTAGTCGGCCCCGGATGCCGCGACCGCGGCGAGCATGTCCGGGTCGGCGAGTCCGCCCGAGACGTCGTTCACGATGCGCGCACCGGCGCCGACGGCGGCCGCTGCGGTGGAGGCGTTGAGCGTGTCCACGCTCACGGCGATCCCGCGAGCGGCGAGCTCGGTGATCACCGGGATCACGCGCTGCTCCTCGACCGCAGGGTCGACGCGCTCGGCGCCGGGGCGAGTGGACTCCCCGCCGACGTCGAGCACCGTGGCGCCGGCATCCCGCAGCTCCAGGCCGTGCGCGATCGCACGATCCGGATCGAGATATCGCCCGCCGTCGCTGAACGAGTCGGTCGTGACGTTGACGATGCCCCAGATGCCGGTCACGACGCTCCCCCGATCAGCGTGATGAGCTCCGCCCGGGCCGCGGGCTCGGTGTATTCGCCGCGTGCGGCGATCGTCAGGGTCGAGGCATCCGCCTGGCGTCCGCCGCGCATCGTGACGCAGCCGTGCACAGCATCCAGCACGACGAGCACGCCGCGGGTGTCGAGATTCTCGGCGATCGTGTCTGCGATCTGCTCGCCGAGGCGCTCCTGCACCTGCGGGCGGGCCGCGAGGGCCTCGACGACCTTCACGAGAGCGCCGAGGCCGACGACCTGCTCCCCGGGCAGGTACGCGATGTGCGCATGACCTGCGAACGGCAGGAGATGATGCTCGCAGACCGAGCGGAAGCGGATGTCGCGCAGCAGCACCGCCCCCGACGGCAGGGTCTCGGGCGCGGGGCCGCGCGAGACGCTGATCGTGTGCGCGAGGGGCGCCGCAGCGTCCTGGCCGACGCCTGCGAAGAACTCGTCGTACAGTTCGGCGACACGGCCAGGGGTCTGGCGCAGCCCCGGACGATCGGGATCCTCACCGATCGCCTCGAGCAGCTCCCGCGTCAGCCGCTCGATCCGTTCCCGGTCGACGGCCACGATCAGGCCGTCGCCGGTCGAGCCTGCCCCGAAGCGGGAGCGCTGCCGGCAGTTCCGCGTGCGGCCTGGGCATCCGCCGGCGCTTCGACCGATGCTGCGGCGTCGGCCGGGATGACGCGCTTGGGCATCTCGATCGGCGGGCGATCCGATACCGGGCGGTCGTCGCTGGAGAGCCACTGCGGGCGCTCGGGGAGCTTGCGGACGTCCTTGAAGATCTCGGCGATCTGGTTGTGGTCGAGGGTCTCCTCTTCGAGGAGGGCCAGGGCGAGACGATCGAGGATGTCGCGGTTGTCGCTGATCACCTTGTACGCCTCGTCGTGCGCCTGCTCGATGAGGCCGCGCACCTCGACGTCGACGCGCTCGGCGATCGACTCGGAGTACTCGCGTCCGCGGCCGTAGTCCCGCCCGGCGAAGGGCTCGCCGCCCTCGGAGCCGAGCTTGACCGGGCCGAGCTCGGTGGTCATGCCGTACTCGATGACCATCTTGCGGGCGATGCCGGTGGCCTTCTCGATGTCGTTCGAGGCGCCGGTGGTCGGGTCGTGGAAGACGAGCTCCTCGGCGACGCGGCCGCCCATGGCGTAGGTGAGCTGGTCCTGCAGCTCGTTGCGCGTCACGGAGTACTTGTCGTCGACGGGCATGACCATCGTGTAGCCGAGGGCCTTGCCGCGCGGCAGGATCGTGATCTTCGTCACGGGGTCGGTGTAGTTCATGGCCGCGGCGGCGAGCGCGTGACCGCCCTCGTGGTACGCGGTGATGAGCTTCTCGCGGTCCTTCATGACGCGGGTGCGGCGCTGGGGTCCGGCGATCACGCGATCGATGGCCTCGTCGAGCGCCCGGTTGTCGATGAGCTGCGCGTTCGAGCGCGCGGTCAGGAGCGCCGCCTCATTCAGGACGTTCGCGAGGTCGGCGCCGGTGAAGCCCGGCGTCTTGCGTGCGACGACCTCGAGGTCGACGCTCTTCGAGAGCGGCTTGCCCTTCGAGTGCACCTGCAGGATGTGAAGGCGCCCCTTGAGGTCAGGAGCATCCACGCCGATCTGACGGTCGAAGCGGCCGGGGCGCAGGAGAGCGGGGTCGAGGATGTCGGGGCGGTTCGTCGCCGCGATCACGATGACGTTCGCGTTCGGGTCGAAGCCGTCCATCTCGACAAGCATCTGGTTCAGCGTCTGCTCGCGCTCGTCGTTGCCGCCGCCCATGCCGGCGCCGCGGTGGCGGCCGACGGCGTCGATCTCGTCGATGAAGATGATGGCCGGGGCGTTCTCCTTGGCCTGGTTGAACAGGTCGCGGACGCGGGATGCTCCGACGCCGACGAACATCTCCACGAAGTCCGAGCCCGAGATCGAGTAGAACGGGGCTCCTGCCTCGCCGGCGACGGCGCGGGCGAGGAGCGTCTTGCCGGTTCCGGGAGGGCCGTACAGCAGCACGCCCTTCGGGATGCGGGCGCCGATCGCCTGGAACTTGGCGGGGTCCTGGAGGAACTCCTTGATCTCCTCGAGCTCCTCGATCGCCTCGTCGGCGCCGGCGACGTCGGCGAAGGTGACCGTCGGGGTCTCCTTGTTGACGAGCTTTGCCTTGGACTTGCCGAACTGCATGACCTTGCCGCCGCCGCCCTGCATGGACGAGAGCAGCCACCAGAACAGCAGGCCGAGCAGGACGAGCGGAAGAAGCAGCGAGAGGAACCCGTCGAACCAGGTCGCGCGGGGCACGACGTCGTTGAACCCGTCCTTGGGCTCGGCGGCGTTCACGGCCTTCACGACCTCGTCCGCGCGGGCCTCGACGTAGTAGAACTGCACCTGCTCCGAGCCCTCGAAGGCCTTCGACAGGGTCATGTCTACGCGCTGGTCGCCATCGGTCGTGGTCACCTCGGTCACGGTCGATCCGCCGAGCAGGTCGAGGCCCTGCTGGGTCGTGATCTGCTTGGGAGCACCGAGGTTCGAGATCAGCAGGAACCCGCCGAACAGCAGCACACCGATCAGCACCACATACATCAGTGGGTTGCGAGTGATCTTCTTCACGTCCATGATGCGTTCAGCGTATCGCGCGCGCCCTAGGCCCCCGCTGTGATTCGCCCACGGCGTACCGGCGTCAGGAGTACACGTGCGGCGCGAGCACGGCGACGTCGCGCAGGTTGCGGTAGCGCTCGTCGTAGTCGAGACCGTAGCCGACGACGAAGTCGGTGGGGATGTCGAAGCCGACGTACTTGCAGTCGATCTCGACCTTCGCCGCCTCGGGCTTGCGCAGCAGCGCGAGCACCTCGATCGACTCGGGGCCGCGGGACTCGAAGTTCTCGAGCAACCAGCTGAGCGTGAGGCCGGAGTCGATGATGTCTTCGACGATGAGCACGTGCTTGCCGTGCAGATCGGTGTCGAGATCCTTGCGGATCTGGACGACACCGCTGGACTTCGTGCTGGAGCCGTAGCTGGAGACGGCCATCCAGTCCATCGGCGCGTGGAACGGCAGAGCGCGGGCGAAGTCGGCCATGACCATGACGGCGCCCTTGAGGACGCCGACCAGCAGCAGGTCCTTGCCCTCGTAGTCCTTCGCCACCCTGGCGGCGAGCTCATCGAGCTTCGCTCTGATCTGCTCCTCGGTGACGAGGATGTCTGCAAGGTCGTCCTGGATCTCAGCCGCGCGCATGCATCGATTTTAGGTGACCGATGCTGGTTTAGGTGACCGATGCTGGGGGTTCGGCATACTGTGATCATCGAGCGGGCGGACGCCCACGACGGAAGGATCTCCCATGGCTCTTGACGACATCCTCAAGCAGGTGCCCATCGACGACATCGCCGCCAAGCTCGGCGTCTCACCCGCCGAGGCTTCGAAGGCCGTCGAGCAGGGCGGCGCGGTGCTGCTGAGCGGACTGGCGAAGAACGCGCAGACCGAGGAGGGGTCCGCTGCGATCCAGAGCGCACTCCGCCGTCACGAAGGTGCGACGTCCGTGCAGAAGGTCGACGACGTCGACCAGACCGACGGCGGGAAGATCGTCAAGCACGTGCTCGGCGACGACGCCGAGCAGGTGGCCGCGAAACTGAACTCCTCCGACAAGACGCCCGGCATCGACTTCGGCAAGCTTCTGCCGATCCTCGCGCCGATCATCATGGGCCTGATCGCGAACAAGAACAAGTCGGCAGACGGCTCCTCCGGCGGCGGACTCGGCGACATCATCGGCGGGCTGCTCGGCGGCGGGAATGCGGGCGGGGCATCCTCGGGCGGTGGCCTCGGCGACATCCTGGGCGGCATCCTCGGCGGCGGCTCGTCCTCGGGCGGCGGCGGGATCGGCGACATCCTCGGCGGCCTGTTCGGCGGCAAGAAGTAGCCGCTTCGACTCCTCGTTGCGCTCGCTCAACGACCCGCAACGCCTCACCCGCGGGTCGTTGAGCGAGGGCACAGCCCGAAGACGAAACGGGCTGAGCGAGCGGAGCCAGTCGAAGCCGCCTACTTCGCCGTGAAGACGATCCCCACTCCGCGGCGCGCTGCCGAGCATCCCGGCAGGTCGATCGGGCCCTGACCCGACCAGTCCGTGACGAGCCGCGCGACCTCGAGCGTCTGCGATCGCGTCAGGCTCACGCCGAACTCGCTGTCGACGACGAGGCGGATGATCCGGTTGCGCAGCGCGGCCGGATTCGCAGCGAGCGCTGCGACGCTCACAGAGATGCCCGCTTCGGCGTGCTCGACGATGTCCTCGATCGTCTCGTGGATCATCTCTTCGAACGCCTCGGCGTCCTCGCGCAGCTGCTCGGCGGTGCGTGCCAGGGCCTCGGCGATCCCGGGCCCGAGCTCCGTCTCGAGCACGGGCAGCACGTTCTCGCGCACCCGCACGCGGGTGAAGCGGTGGTCGCGGTTGTGCGGGTCGTTCCAGGGCTCGAGATCGGATGCCGCGCAGAACGCCTCGGTCGTCGCACGGCGCACGGCGAGCATGGGGCGAATCCAGATCGTGCCGTCCTCGTCCTCGCGGCGCGGCGCCATGCCCTGCAGACTCGTGGCGCCCGACCCGCGGGACAGCCCGAGCAGCACCGTCTCGGCCTGGTCGTCGAGCGTGTGACCGAGCAGCACGGCGGCGGCGCGCTCCCTGGCCGCGACAGCGCGCAGAGCCGCGTACCTCGCGTCGCGCGCCGCAGCCTCCGGTCCGTTCGCGTCAGCGGCGACGTCGACGCGCTCCACGATCGCACGGCTGCCGAGCGCCTCGGCATTCGCGGCGGCGGATGCCGCGGCATCCGCAGAGCCCTCCTGCAGGCCGTGGTCGATCGTGACGCTGACGACCTCGATCCCGCGCGAGCGCGCCTCGAACGCGGTGGCCGCCGCGAGCGCGAGCGAATCGGCGCCGCCGGAGAGGGCGACGATCACCGTCGCCCCCTCGGGGAGGCTCCCCAGCGCGGTGCGCACGGCGAGGCGGATCTCAGCGATAGCGGGGCTCAGTGATGGCACCTCACCACGCTAGCCGCTGGACGTTCAGCGCGTTCGCGCTGTTCCTGCTGGCATTGACCGGGCTTCTCCCCAGACCGCTGAACAGGCTCGTCGGGGCGCGCAGGTAAGCTTGCTCCGGCATCCCTACCGATTTCCGAGGAGCATACGCATGGGCGCACACGACGCCGTCATCGAGATCCCCCGCGGCAGCCGCGTCAAGTACGAGGTCGACCACGAGACCGGCCGCGTCCACCTGGACCGCGTTCTCTACACGACCTTCGGGTATCCGGCCGACTACGGCTACTTCGACAACACGCTCGGCGAGGACGGCGACCCGCTGGACGTTCTCGTCCTGCTCGACCACGCCATCTACCCCGGCGTCGTCGTCGAGGTGCGCCCTGTCGCCGTCCTGAAGATGAGCGACGAGGCCGGCGGAGACGACAAGCTCGTCGCCGTGCTCTCGAAGGACCCCCGCTGGGCGCACATCCAGGATGTCGGCGACCTGGCCGAGTACACGAAGAAGGAGATCGCGCACTTCTTCGAGCACTACAAGGACCTCGAGCCGAACAAGTGGGTCAAGGTCGACGAGTGGGGCGACGCCGCTGAGGCGCAGCGCATCCTCGACGAGGCGATCGCGCGCTTCGGCGAACAGCAGCACTGATCTGACGACGAAAGCCCCGGCTGCGGCCGGGGCTTTCTCGCGTCTGGGGGCATCTGCGGTCAGACCGAGATGCCGCGCGCCGCCAGGAAGGCGATGGGGTTCGTGTAGCCGCCGTTGATGTAGACCTCGAAGTGCAGGTGGCAGCCGACGGACGCACCGGTGTTGCCGGCGTAGGCGATGACCTGGCCCGCGCTGACGCTGGCGCCGCTGCGCACGGCGAAGCCGCCGTTCACGATGTGCGCATACCCCGTGGCCACGCCCCCGCCGTGCTGGATGCGGATGTAGTTGCCGTAGTTGCCGTTGGGGCCCGCGTAGTCGACCGTGCCGGAGTGGGCGGCGAAGATCGGAGCGCCGCAGCCATTGGCGAGATCGACGCCGTAATGGTATTCCGAGCACGTGGGGCACGGCCTGGGACGCCAGCCGAACCCGGCACTTCGCCATCCGCCGTGTGGGCGCACCCAGCCGCCGGTGCCGGCCGATCCGCCACCACCGCCGCCACCACCGCCGCCGGTGTTGTTGTTCTTGGCGGCTTCTTCCGCGGCCTTGCGCGCCGCCTCGGCAGCGGCCCTCCGCCGCGCCTCCTCCGCGGCCTTGCGGACGCGCTCTCCCTCTTGGTAGTCGGACACGGTCTTCGCCGTCGTGTCCTTGAGCGCGGCGAGCTGGGCCTGCAGGGTGCCCAGGTACTCCGTCTGCTCGTCGAGCGCGGCCTGGGCGGCGTCGGCCGCCTGCTGGGCGGCGATCATCTTCTGCTCGGCGATCTTCTGCAGCCGGTCGCGCTCGGTGCGGGCGACGGCGGCCTGGTCGCTGAGCGACTGCGCAGAGTTGCGGGCCGCGACGGCCTTGTCGTAGACGGACTGGTTGTAGCCGAGGAGCTTGTCCATCGTGCCCAGACGCGAGAGGAGCTCATCGGCGTTCGCGGCCGAGCCTGAGAAGAACAGCTCCAGGGCGGTGTCATCGCCGCCGTTGCGGTAGAGCTGCCCGGCGACCTGGCCGGCTTTGCGTGCGGACTCGTCGGCGATCTGCGCCTGCTCGTCGGCCTGCGCCTGGAGCGCCTCCGCCTCGGCGATGGCCTCGAAGTAGGCCTGCTGCGCCTCGTAGAACTCGTTGCCGGCGGCTTCGGCGGCCTCCTGCGTCTCGGAGACCTTCTGGGTGAGCGACTGGATCAGGCCCTGGATACGGGAGACCTCGGACGCCTTCGCCGCCTCGTTCTGCTTGGCGCGCTGGACGTCGTCCCAGCTCGGGTACGACGCGGCATAGGCGGCGCTGACGCCGGAGCCGATGCCGAAGGCGCTGAGAGCGGCGACACTGAGGACGCCGACACCGAGGGCGTTGCGGCGCGTCAGCCCGCTCTTGTCCCAGAGGGTACGACGCTCGGCGGTGCTGGGCGCGCAGTTGCAGGAGTCGCCTGCTTCGAGCGCAGCATCCATCGGGGACTGCTCGACGTCCACACGGCCCCTCTCGCCGAATTCACTCATGCCACAGTAACAACATCTTTAACATCCGCAACAGAGTTGACGTCTGCGGATGGGGGCACGGCCCTGCATTCATCGTCCTCCCGAAACGCCCGGGGTACTGGCAGGCTCGCCCTCGATTCGTGTTTTCGTCGAAACATCCCTTATGCTTGAGCGTCGGCAAGGAAGTCCCCCGGGACGCCCTTCGGCCCCATCGTTTAGCGGCCTAGGACGCCGCCCTTTCACGGCGGTAGCACGGGTTCGAATCCCGTTGGGGTCACTCCATCCGATACAATTGAAAAGTTATGGCCCTGTAGCGCAGTTGGTTAGCGTGCCGCCCTGTCACGGCGGAGGTCGCGGGTTCAAGTCCCGTCAGGGTCGCTCTAAGCGACGGGCCCTTTTTTCGAAGAGGGCCTTTCGTCTAGGATGCGGCGGATTTACGATGTGCCGCATGGCTCTGTAGCTCAGTTGGTAGAGCGCACGACTGAAAATCGTGAGGTCACGGGATCGACGCCCGTCGGAGCCACAAGGATGACCGTTACAGTCATCCCAGAAACCCTCGCGTAGCTTCTACATCGCGGGGGTTTTGCTTTTGCCCTGATCAGAAGCGGTTTCTGAGCCGCTCCCCTGAACTGTTCCGGCCCCGGCACTGAACGAGCAGAACTCCCGATCGTTGAGCGAGCGAAGCGAGACGAAACGCGCTCTCCGGGCGCTTGTGCCGGTATTGTGCCGGTTCGCCCTCAGATTCGTTCATCCGGGATGATCGCGAATGTCGTCAACGACTCCACGAACAGGAACATCTTGTCGGGTGCTTTGCGGCCTCGCCTGATCTTTCCCCACAGCGCGAACGCAGCTCCGGCAAGATCCTCCACGGAGTCGAGTTCCCAGTGATCAAGCAACCGTCCGAGCATCTCATTGCTGATGCGAATGCTGGGTTCTGTCTTGCTGCCGGTGTTCAACCAGGCTCCGTCGTCGACTGCCTTCGCGTAGCGAATCGTGCCCCAGTACACCCGCTCGCGATCCCGGTACTCAAAATCGACGCGAGACATGTGCGCACAGTAGTCGCGCACCGTCGTGCGGGTTCCGTTGGCCAGGTGGAGCGATGTCCTCTCCTCACCAAAGGACGGCACCGTAACGAGGAGCCGCAGGAGCCGGTTCAGTTTGAGGCCCGGATACGAGCCACGGGCGGAGCCGTCGCGATCGGTGTAGCTGCGTCCGGGACGGTCAGAGTCAACAGGCGGAGTATCGAGGGCGGTGTGTCCAATCGCCGACGCATCAGCGCCGCGTAGCGTGAAGCCATCCTTCTTGGCAGCACGCTCCTCTTCTGTCATGAGATTCTCGACCGTCGACGTGTCGGTCGCCTGGGAGGCTAAGTCGCAGGGCTCATTGTGGGGACGTGCCCCGAAGCAGGCAGGTCGTCCGTTTCGGGATGGTCGAACGTAGTATGCGTCCCCGCCGCAGCCTGCGCAGATCAAGTCCCGTCTCAGCTCTTCGCGGAGCGCGTCGTCGAGCTCAGCGAAGTCTCTGGCCAAATAGGACTGGTTCGTGCTTCTTACCGTTGCTAGTTCCATGGGGTGACCGTAGCGAGAGCCTCGGACATACCCGCGACATCCACGCGAATAAGAAGCTGGACCCGTTGACCAGTGTTCACTGGGCGGGTCCGCAGTCCAAGGATATCGTGGGCCGCTATGACTCCGGCTTAGCGTCACGCTCCCGGTTGGCCCGCTCAACATGGGTAAGCGCGACCTCGGCGTCGAGTTGCTCGTCGGTCAGATACCGCCTGCGCTGGTCGCTCGTTATCTCAGGAGGCAAGGCCCCGACTCTGGCTCCGATCAGGTCTCGCGCTTCCTGGACGTCGATGGGCACGTAGGTCAGTTCACCGTCCCACACGTAGTCGACGAACACGCCCTTGTTGAGATGGAAGCGTCCGGAGTCGGGGATGTACACGTACGTCCACAGCTCTGGATTCACCACGCAGAGCCAGAGAAGCCTCTCCCCTGCCTGCACACGGAGCAGTCTCCACTCACTGTTGTCGGATGGATCCGTGGAACCACTCATCGCTCATCCTTCGACCTCAGCGGGAGCCGCTCGTCCCACTCCCAGACACCGACAGGGACATCACCATCGAACACAGGGCGGATCTCGGCACGCGCGTTGGTGTGCGAGTTGCCCAGCAGGGCACGACGATCCGCCGGGACCAGCAATCCTGACTCGTCCGGAAGCTCGAACCATCTAGCAAGCACGCTCAAGTCCAAGTCCCAATCGAATCGAGATCTCTCCTTGAACTCCGTTTCTGATGCCGTGATGTCCCGCACAGCCCGTAGCTGTGTCCAGCGGTTCACACCCATGAGCACGGCAACTACGTCGTCGTATCGTCCAACCATGTCCGCGCGGCCAGAGTGCTGTGTGATGTGACACCACTCGCACATAGCGATCACTCCAATGAGACGCTGCACGTGCGCACCATTCGAATCGATGAACTCCCACATCTCGTTGCAGTCAAGGCCAGATCCGCCCTCTGTGCCGCGCCCACACACCTCGCACTCCTGGCCAGCCCGCTCGGCGGTACGGCGACTGAGGTCCTGCCATCTGGATCGCGGGAGAAACGCTCGCAAGTTCGACCCCCATACGGTGCGCGGAAGACGATCCGCGCGCAGTGCGAGCAACGTCCCTTCCTTGAATCGCTGCCACACAATGGTCATGACTCCTCCGTCCACTTGAGTGAATCCAGGGCAGCGTTCGCTCGAAGCGCCACGTCCGACCGCGCCCGGCTGTAGCGTTCGGTGACCTGCAGTGACGAGTGCCCGAGAATCGCCTGCACATCGTTGGCTGCGGCTCCTGCGTCAAACAGGAGGGTCGCCAAGGTGTGGCGGAGATCGTGAATACGTAGCTCCGGGCGATCGAGCTTCCGCCGCAGGGCATCCCAATCCACGGCTCGACGCACGTTCGATGGGTTGAGCGCTCCGCCTCGTGGTCCCGAGAACGCCAGGTCACTTCGGCGCTTGCCGTTGATGGCATCTTCGACGTACGGGAGGAGCGCCTGAGGCAGGGGTACGGTCCGCTCCTTGTGACTCTTCGGACTTTGCTCGATCATCGTCCCCGAGCGCCCCATTGAAAAGTTGCGGCGTACGTGGATGACTCGTCCGGGGACCTCGATATCCTCGACGCGAAGAGCGCCGGCTTCTCCCGCTCGCATTCCTGTGTACACGAGGGCTGCGAGATAGGCGCGATACGGTCCAGCTTCCACAGCATCGAGCATGATCCGAACCTCGGACACTGAGAGTGCTCGCGATCGCACACTTTGAGCACGCTCGTCGCGAGGCCGACGCACAAGCCGAGCCGAGTTGGCTGCGATGACATGCGCACGTGCCGCACCATCCAGCAGCCTGCTAAGCATCGACAACGCGTCATTTCGCGTCGAAGCGGAGCCGTCCCAGCCGTTGACCGCTTGCTCGATATCACCGACTGTGATCGTTTCGATCTTTCGATGCCCGAGCCACGGCTTCACGCGCTTACGCCAGGCAACGTCATAGGCACGTGCTGTCGCGGGTCGCACACCGGCGTCGATGGTCGGCCAATATCGGGCGTGCCAGGCGTCAAGGGTCATGGCTCCGTCGGGCCGAACGCTCGATTGCACCTCCGCGCGCAGGCGTTTCGCTTCCGCGAGAGATCCGACGAGAAAGCTACGTTCTCGACGCTCGCCGCCGATACCGACAGCCCACACACGCACTTGGTACTTGTTGCGATCAGCACGATAGCGAATACCATCCGGCAACTGGCGTCCCGTCTTCGGATCCAACCGACCGTCAGAAGACACCGGTGCCACCCCCTGCGAGAAACACTTCGATCGTCGAGGCCTTCCAGAGCATGTGCTTGCCCATGCGGGCATCAGGGAAAGGCACACGTGCTTGACGACGCAACGAGTCGAAGGTCGACAGAGGCACTCGGCATCGGGCTGCGACCTCACGACGGGTCAAGTACTCGTCCGTGCGCGTGTTCGTGTCGATCTGCCTGTCTTCCAGTTCCAGCTCTTCACGCATGATCATTCCCTTCTCGTTGAATGGGCCGTTCTCGTCGGCTGTCATGCCAATCACGCGCCGCACGGGACGCCTCGAGCGCGAGGGCTCGGTCTCCATCAGTGAGCCACCCCATGCCCGCAAAGCTCCAAGCACCGATGACGAGCACGTCCTCGGAACGCACGTTCTCGTCAACGCTGGCGCGCTCGATCAGCCGCTCCAGCCGCCACCGCCGTCGTGCACCACGTAGCGATCCGAGGGTCACGGAATAGCGGCGAGACTTTGTGGAGAAGTGCCCACGAAACCCGAGCATGTGCGCCCACTTTCCGAGGAGCAGATATGCACTGTCCGACTCCGCAACTTCGGCGATTTCGGATGCCACCGCTTTGAGTCGATCTAGGTGAACACGCCGTCCTGCACCCCCGATGTCTTCAGTTGCCTTCGTCGCGTACTTCGCGATGTAGGCAGCAACCGCACGGTCAGACAAGCTCCCATCGAGGCCTTCGCGCTGCACGATCGCCTGCACGTCCATCTGCGTGCCCCAACGGAGCTCCCGCTGGTCCACCTCACCGGGCAGCCGAGGCGCTGGGAGCACGACGTCACAGGCTGCGCTGCGAATTGCCCTCACAAGCACAGACTCCGTCGCGTCGAGAGGCGGTGCTGGGAAAGGGTCGACGTCATCTACGCCATCCAGCCGCACGATCGCATGGAAGTGAACCGCACCACGTCGCTGAAACTCCGCGACCTTCGCGAACTGCAAGCGCACGATCTCGGAAGCCGCGCGGTTCGACATCCCCAGCTCCCGCGCAAGCCGACGACGCAACATGATCGTGAAACGTCGCCAGAGTTCGGGCGCGTGAAACTGCCAGGCGATATGACCCGCATAGTCGTAACAGTCCGCGCAGATGGGCTCCCCCAATTTGGGGTCATCGGCCGCGTGGCCACACTCGCAAGCTCGCGCCTTTCCATGCATGCAGACACCACTTCTCCGTGTGCGTCCGAGCGAGTGCACAGCCCCGAAGGACGGCGCCGTGAGGGTGAGGAACACCATTGGATGCGCCGAGATAGTTTCCGGCACGCCCTTCATCCCGCCTGCGGCACCGGCCATGATCATGTGCCAGGTATCCCCCTTGTACTCGTGGCTGCAGGAGGCACATCGACGAGCACGCCGATTTCCACACCGCACATAGGTGAGCCCGTCAGGTTGCGTAGCCGAGGAGAACTGAGCGAGAACCTCGCCGCTCTCCCCCGCCAGCGTTGTGGACTCGCCCGAAAGCCTCACCGGGTTCGAGCAGTAGCCGGTGCGAGAAGCACCCTGGAGCCACTGATCGAACTCCGGACTCCGGAGGCGCCGAGCAACGGAGACTCCGAGGTTCATCGCTCAACCACCACTACGGGAACTGCACAACCCAGGTCGCGAATCAAACCGTCGGAATCATGACTCCAAATCACACGACAGATAGCGTCGCTCTGGCCAGACTGTCGCCGTACGTCCTGCCACCGAAGGATCTGCGCGTCAGTGCATGCGTCGTTGGCAAGGGTTCCCCCGTAGAGATCGAGGTCAGTCTGCTCTGCCAGAGTGGGTAGGTCGTAGACCGCCGTCCAACCAGGACCGCTCCCTTCGCGCTCAACCCCGAGGTTGCAGGGAGCAGACCAAGCGCTCAGTTCCGACTTCACGGAGCTGTCCGCCGTTCTCGGACCCGTACCTGAGGCGCATCCTGCCGCAGTAATGACGGCAACTAGGCCGAGGATTGCGATGGCCGAGTGCTGAAGATTCATGATTCCTCCTGATTGTTTGAAGAACGACGCGGCTGCCTCGTCCTGGGTTCGCGCTTGGGCTCGCGCGCAGCTTCTGGAATGACGATTGGGATCTGAGTGAGCGCGAAATACGACAGCGCCGCATCGCGGATCTGCTCGTCAGGGACGTGAGCGGCACGAACACGCACTGGTGGCGTCCCGTCCTCGGGCACGACGTAGGCGACGCCCGGTGTAGCTGGCGAGATCTCGTGGCACCGTGCACCGCCCTCGACCGCCCCATCGCCCAAGACCATCGCTGTCTCTGTGCGGTCGCGAAGGCGAAGCCCGATCGTTTGGGTGAACAGCCCGCGCGCTGGCAGCGTCTCCTTTCGGGGATCCTGCAAGCACGCGAAGACGACGAAGCCAACTGCCCGGCCTTGAGACGCGAGAGTAGCCAAGGCGGCGTTGGCTCGACGCAGAAGATCGCGGTCCGTCTCATACGCGGTGAGCGCCGCGAGTTCGTCGATCAGGATGATGACCAGCGGACTGTCAACGCTCGCGACGTGCTTACGGGTGTGGCCCGCCAGCTCTCGTGCTCGGGTTTGCATGGTCGCAACCGCATCCTCGAGCAGGGCAACAGCGAGGGGTGCATCGTCAGCGAATCGCGTGAGCAGCGCGCGCCCCATGGCGAGCTCCATGCCGCCCTTTCGATCGATCCCCCATACCTGAACCGTGCCCTCGTGGATCGGCCGGACGAGGCCCATGAGAAGCCCCCAAACGAGCGATGCCTTGCCACTGCCCGAAGAACCGGCCACGAGAGTGTGCGGGCCCACTCGCAGTCGCCACTCCCTTCCACCGTCCGCGATCCCCATCGCGACTGACCCGCCATCCCAGCTACCGCCCAGAGGCGTAGTGAACGTCTGCCCGAGAGCGTCGACAAACTCGAGGTGCAATTGGAGAGCACTGATCTGCTGTCCGTGCACGGAGGCTCGGAGCGCGGAGAATGCCTGCGCAATCCGGTCGCTGGCGGACACAAGTTCCTCACGGACGAGCCCTTGCGGAAGAGAGACAGAGGCAACCAGCGTCATTCCTTCCCAACGAGGAGTCCCAAGACCCGCGAAAATCGTCCGTCCGTCGAGGGTTCGAATCTGCAAGCGCAGCGTGTGCGCGAGAGCCGGCCATGCTGCCTGCACATGCAAGGACATCTCTCTCTGCCACCGACGCAACAGGACTGCATGCATGTCGCGACCAGCCAGTAACCGCCGTCCGACAACGACGACGATCATGGCGAAAATTAGGAGCACGATCACGTTTCGCGGGGTTTGGAGGAAGAAGGCGAACGGCGTCAGAATCAATGCGATTCCGAGCATCCACCGTCCAATGCGCCACAGCCGGGGCCTCTCCCCTGCCCAGTACTGGCGAAGCACGGAGCGCGGATAGGCCATCACTCACCGCCGCGAGACTTCGGAGCGGGCTTCATCTCTGCTGCGCGGAGTGAGTACGCCACACGAGGGCGGCCACCGGTCTCCTTGACGTAGGGAGTGACAGACAGCCCCTCAAAGAAAACCGGACGGAACGGGAGGCCGTTGGCCTCAGGCGGGGCAGTTGGCTCCGCGATGCTCGCGAGCTTGACGGTGACCTCGTTCTGTCCCTTGCGAGCGTCGGGATCGGCGTCGATTACGCGAACCTGCCACAGAGGGTGACCGGTGTTCTTGTCGAGATCCTGCCCCTGACGCTGTCCGTCGTCCGACCACTTCACGACGGGCTCGACCTCGCCGACCATGAAGGCCCCGCGCGGGAAGTACGCCTCGAAGTTGACTGGGATGGATGTCTGGATTGCCATGGTGTCCTCCTGTTTGAGTTGTGTTCCCGCAACTGCGGGTACAGCTCAAGACTGCGAAGACACCCCGACAGACCTGCCGCGGTTTTCGGTGCTCAGCACCAAAGGAGGCGCACAAGAACCCCAAGATCTCGACCGAAAGGCAGAGAACGATCCTGTTCAGAGGGCGAAAATCTGCCGCAGACTGGCACGGGATTCTCGCGGTAGTCGGCGCGCTCCAGACGAGCGAGCTCCAGACGGGTTCGGTCTAGCATCCGGTCGCCGAGCGCGCATCAGTGCTGCGGCAAGTCAGCGCACGACATCAGGTGCATGGGTGCAGCGTTCGAGCCGGACCTAAGGTGTGAGAACTTTCTTTACTCATTCAAGGCCGGCCTGACGGCCGGCACCGCCGCCTGCGGTGCGTCCGGTCCTCGCTTCGCTGCGGTCCGGGCGCTCCTCGGCTGTCGCCCCGCACAGGTACCGCTTCGGGCGCAGATCACCAACCGCGACTACGCTGACAGCAATGCTTTCGCATCCACACACCAGCCGGGAGAGACATTGAGCCTCACGCTACGTTTCGAGTCGGTCACGTTTAACGACGGCACGAAAGTAGACCTGCCCAACGCGGGTGTTGTGATCTTTACCGGCCCAAACAATGCCGGCAAGAGCCAAGCGCTCCGTGACATCCTCGGCTATGCCCAGGACGGCATTGGCTATGGTGGCACCGTCCTCTCGTCCGCGGAGACAACCCGAAGTGGGAGCAGCGATGACGCTCACGCCTGGGTGCACGCCTCTCTGTCCGTCAAGATGATCGATGGCGTTGAGCGCGTCAGTGTCGAGGGCTGGGGCAACGTCACGCCAAACGACATCGTTTCGTACTGGGGGCACCCGCCCGGGCTGGGTCCCCTAACACGTACCTTCGTCCTCCACGCGGACGGAACGAACCGGCTCTCAGCGGGAAACGCGCCCAGTAACTTCGACTATCGGGTCGACTCTCCATCTCATCCACTCCAAAGAGCGGCTCGAAACCCGGACCTTGAGGCAGCGATCAACTCTGTTTGCCAGGCAGCTTTCGGCGTCGATGCGTTTGTTGATCGCTACGCCGGTTCCGTGATTCCTCTCAGAATCGGAACGAAACCGCCGTTCGAGCACATCGACGGCATGCCTTTGCAGAGCTACCTCGACGAATTGGCCGCCCTACCAACGCTAGAGACCCAGGGCGACGGATTTAAGAGCCTTCTCGGCCTGATGATGCAGTTGCTGGGAGGTGTGCACCAGGCGCTGCTCATCGATGAGCCCGAAGCATTCCTTCATCCGCCCCAAGCACGGCTTCTTGGTCGCCTCCTTGCAACGCACGCAAGCGACAAGCAGGTGTTCCTCGCGACACATAGCTCCGGAATTGTCCAAGGTGCCCTCGAAGCTGGCGTGCCTGTCACGATCATCAGACTCCGTCGCGACCACAACACGAGCCACGCCGCAGTGCTTGACGATGCGGCGGTCACTGAGCTTTGGTCAGACTCTCTTCTCCGGTACTCGGATGTTCTTGACGGTCTTTTCCACGATGCAGTAGTCGTGTGTGAGAGCGATTCGGATTGTCGTCTGTACTCGGCGGTGAACGATATCGTTCAGTCCAGTAGTAGCGACCGTCCGATGCAGCTGCTGTTCACGCACTGCGGCGGCAAGGCACGCTTGCCAATGGTCATTAAGGCGCTGCGTGCGGTTCAGGTCCCAGTCGTCGCCATCGCGGATTTCGATGTCCTTCGCGAGGCGAGGGACGTGCAGAAAATTATTGAAGCGCTGGGCGGAGAATGGGATGAGATTCAACCGCTCCAGCGCGTGATCGGTTCCGCACTTAGGCCGTGTTGATTAAGTCGGTCTTGATCCAGATGAGGGTCGAGGAGAGGCAGATGGCAGCGCGGTAGTTTCGGGCGAGTTTGTCTGATCGC
>NZ_JBFBME010000004.1:0-109121 GCF_040702785.1 Microbacterium sp. NPDC077644 | reverse complement strand
GAGCTCACCACCCTGGCCCGGACCCTGAAGAAGCGAGCCGCTGACGTGCTCGCCTACTTCGAACGACCCGGCACCAGCAACGGGCCGACCGAGGCGCTCAACGGACGGCTCGAACACCTGCGCGGCTCCGCACTCGGGTTCCGCAACCTGACCAACTACATCGCCCGAAGCCTGCTCGAGACCGGCGGCTTCAGACCCCAACTCCTACACCCCCGATTGGGATGAGCCGGTAATCCGTCGACGCACACACCACATAGCCGGGGTTCCTCAGTATGGAGTCGACGAAGTCATCGTTCAGGATCTGGGTGAGCTGCATGTGTAGCGACAGATCCTTCGAGAGGGTGTCTCCGAAACGCGCGTACCATTGGGCGATCCGCTTGGCGCCGTAGACGAGTTCTTCGGGGTCGTTCAGCATGGTCGCAGCAGTCGCCCAGAGTTGCCTGTTCTCGACCATGCTAACGAGCGCGCTCGAGTCGGTGAAATGCCAGATCGGACCGTGATAGTGCTCACTGAACGGGAGAGGACCGAATGCTCCACGGTGCTCGACGCTCGCGTCTTCGCGCGCGTCCGATTCTGTGCTCATCTCACCAAGTTAGCGGCTTTCACTCACTCCCCCGTTCAATCAACTACTACTCGCCCGCAGCGCCTGATAGGCGAGAGAGTCGACGGCACGCAGGAGGCGAGGATAGTCATCGACGAGCGCTCTCGGATCAGCGTCGAGATCAAAGTCCCGACGCCAGGACCGCATGGCTGCGCGCACATCCTCAGCTTCGGGACTGTTGTCGAGTTGATTGGTGATTTCTTCGATCAGATCCGAAACGTCTTCGCGGCGAGCTTGGTCATGATGGGTGCGCGTGAATGCACGCTTTGCCCGGTTGATGCGGCTTGAGATCCGGTCGACAGATTCTGCGCGTTCAGCTTGCCGTTGGCAACGTGCGATCTCGGCAAGCAGAATTCGAAAATTCTTCTCGACCTTTGCAACGTCTTCGTCGGTCGTTGAGATGCGCGCGTCACGTCGTGTCATCACGTCGACGACGGCCCTCGCGAACGCCACCTTATCCAGATGGAACCTCGGCAGCCCTGACCGCGCAGCGATCACACGCTGAAGCAGTTTGAGCGTGCCTTCACGTGTGCCGTTGTCCTCCGTTTGGGCAGTGAAGACGCTCGCATCGTCGAGTGACATCGCTGCGACGTCAACGCCTGGCACGAACTCACCACAGTACAGTTGCGCTGCGTCGATCGCGATGCGCAGAGGGATAAGGTCTTCAATCCCCGAGATTCCCTGCGGGTTAGACGATTCCATTCCGTCGAGGGGCGCGATGCCAAGTTGCAACACCAGGCCAGGATCAAGCAGTTTGTCCCCGTACGCGCCGCCGGCTGCGATGTCTTCCCTTGCCTCGTCACCCGCTTTGTCGCTGTCAAGGAGGACAACCACAGGAGGCTTCTCGACGTCGCGCCCTCGTGCGAGGTATACGAGATAGGGAATGTGGCGAGTACCTCCCGCAGGCACGATCGTGAGGCTGTTGAGATTCAAAATATCTCGGTCTGCTGCCTTCAGTGTCTTCAACCACCGCGACGCGCCCGCGATGAGCACCTGATCTGAGGTTCCCTCTACCATCAGGTTGCAGTTTCCGATGAACGCTGTCTCCGCCACAAAACTTCCGAACGCCGAGCGGAGTGGCTCGTAGTGGTTTGCGGACGCGTTACTCACCACTCGCGTCCCTTCATCGAACTCGCCCTTCTCGAGGACGCGAATCCTGTCGGCCTCGTTCTTGTCAATCAAGAACGGTGAGTGCGTGACGTAGACGACTTGTACAGGCTGCCGTCCAGCGTCCTTGGGCTGGGCAAAATCCTCGAAGATGCGGAGTAGGTCCTGCTGACCAGAGGAAGAGAGAAACCGATCGGGCTCGTCCATGAGCAGGATCTCTGCCTGACCATCGCCCCGCGGTTCGTGCGCTAGGTATTGGACGAAGTAACTCAGGAAGTACTTCATGCCATCGCTGCGCTCATCGAAGCCGTAGCTACGCCCGGTTCGATCGCGGATCATGAACACGAGGTCAAACTCGTACAACGAAACGAAAAGCTCGAACTGTGAGTCCTGCGACCACCAGTGCGGAAAATCGAGCGCTCGAGCGAGCAGCGCATTGATGGTATCGACGATGCTGTTGGCATACCCATTCTTAGTTCTCACCGCATCCTGAAGCTCCTGGAACAGGCTTCGCTTGACGCCGCCTACCTTCACCAAGAGGTCAGCTGCAAGCTCGTATTGCTTGATCTCGTCGGGGGAAACATCGCTACTCGATTGAAAGATGCCTACAATCGCGGCAGCGTTCGATGCGACGGATGCTTCGCTTCCGAACCAGTCTCTGTTCTGATTGAGACGATCCCAAAACGCGCGTAGCGATCTCCGCCCCACTCCTGCCGCGACCTTCCCCGTCGCCAGATACTGGATCGGCACGCTGTCGGGAAGTGGGACGTCGGCATCGATTCTGAATGGAACCGGTGCGCCAAGCTTCGCGAGCGAGGTAGACGACTTGATGTGCACACCCTCGGACCACGCCCCGCCGACCGACCTCACGTAGACACGCAGAACCGGGGTGTCATTCATTCGGAAGATGCCGACACGATCGATATCCGAGAGGTTGCGAAGCGACGACATCGCCTCGATCTCTTTTAGATCAGCGAGAGAGATCTCACTGTAAACAGCGCCAAACTCGGGCAGCGTGACTGTCCCATCGACGCCGAAGAAACGCGAGTATCTGCAGAAGTCACTGCGGTCGAATCCTTTGCCGGTGAGAGCGGCCTCGATCGCTCTCAGTACCTGGGATTTGCCCGATTCGTTAGCCCCAACGACCGTCGTGATTCCCGGGCGTAGCTTGACCCGAACGAACGGGTAGCTTCCCATCGGCGTCGCGTCCCACGGATCGGCCACGTACTTCTCGCCAGAAGCCCTCACGAAGTCGTAGTTCAGCGAACGGTAAAAGCGTGCGTAGACCGAGTGAAGCTGCATGGGACACTCCTTCTGCTGTGTTGGTCCATCTGTACCAGATGGGACCGACATCGATGGTGACGGCTCAGTAGCCGAGACGTGCATCAATGGCGGCTTCCACGGCAGCGCACTGACGGAAGCCTCACACGGCGTGTCGCAACAGGTCTGCGGGAAGCCCATCCGCCGTAAGGATCTGGCGCAGTTGTTGACGCCAGGCAGTCGCGCGCGCTCGCTCAACGCCCAGCGCGAAGGAGATCCACCCGTCTAGATGATCGATGAAGGAGAACACTGAGTCGAAGCCGCGATGGGCGGCGTGCTTAGCCAGTCCAAACTTCTCGCATCCTCGCAAGTGAACCTCGATCCTGCGACGGTCCTCGGGGAGCAGCCTCACCGAATCGTCAACGAGAAGGCCCAGGACGATCTTGCGTGCACCGGGAGGAACGACCCGGGACTTCGCGCGATGGGCCTCGAATCCCGCACTTCTTACAAGGCCGCTGACTTCTCCAATCACTCCAGAAGCTTCCACACGACTGAACGTCGAATGACCGGAGAACGCGAGATCATCCGAATAGCGGGTGTACACCAGTCCCGACCGAGTTGCGTAGGCCTGCAGTAGTCGGTCGAGCCGGCCGGCCACCGCATTGGCCAATTGACCGCTCGTAGGCCCACCTTGCGGGAGGACTCCCTGGCTGTGCATTGAGTAGTCGCTAATCACGTGCTCGGATCCAGACGCACGCAGGTTTCCTTCCGCTCGCGTAGTGATGCGCGCCAATTCAAATGCCACGAGTTTCGAGTACCCGAGCCTGCGGAACACTCGGTACACGGAAGGTTCGAGCACGGTGCCGAAAAAGTTGTGAAGATCCATCTTTACCATCCACTGTGCTCCCACGTGCTGCTCGGCGCACTGGACGATCGAAACTCCTTGCCGGTACGCAAAGCTCGCTGGATGCTCGCGAACACCGTTGAGCACGTTCGACAAGAGCCAGCGCTGAACGTCCATCAAGATGGGCTCAGGAACTGAGATCGGCCTTGTTCCACCAGACCGCTTCGGCATGGCGACCGACGAGTATGCGTCTCGTGTCCGATTGACGATCTCGCGGAGATACGAGTAACTCGCACCGGTCTCGTGCGCCAAGTGTGCCAATGACAGCACTGGATACGCACCTTGCGCCTTGAGGCGAGCCACCTCGGCTGTCGCTCGGTTCACTACAGAAGGGTCGCCGCCGTCGGCCACTCCGGTCTTGTAGTAGAGATGAGGAGGAAGCAAACTCACTTACCTTTCGACCCGTCAGGGTCCGCAGGAGCGGATGGGGAATCCCCGAGACATACGAGGACCCGGATTCTCCATCCGCCCCTACGCGTAGCCTCTGATCGTCCTGCGATCGCAGTTAGCCGCGACCTGCGGACACGATACGGCGATCGTGTCCGAGCGAGCTGCCGCAACGCGGCAGCCTCATCACTAAACGAGTTGCTCCTCCTCATCTCTTCAGCCGAGGATAGTACGGAGATGTGTCGGGACGCAGACCCGCGGAGACGTGCCGCGGTGTCTTCTTACGGCGTTCAAGAGTCTGCTTGCCCGCGCTCGTGATCTGGCCAGCGTCGTCAGTCAGCCCGAGGCTACTCAAAGAATTCATCGTTTGCTCAACTTCACCAAGCGACAGTCCGAGCTTTAAGGCAAGATCGTGCTGTGTCGCGGGAAGTAACGCCAGCACCGCAAGATGTTGCCCCCATCGATTCTGATCCTGGAATCGTCTAGCAAGTCGAAGTTGTCCAGCTTGCGCCAACAGCCGCGACGCTTCTACAACTGGACGCTGGACCTCGAGCTGCGCCGCGAGGTCCGCCGACACCGATCGCCCATCAAAAAACGGCTGCCACCTCGTGGATCGACTTATGAGAATCGCTGGGAGATTGTTTGGCACTGAGAACGAACTAGCAAAGAGACCAGCGCTGTTCCGAAAGCCCAAGGCCCCATTCAACCGTCCGCGCCTCGCGTAGCGCTTGCATATCTCTTGAACCCTGCCGTTGAGCGACAAGGCTTGGTCGAGTCCAGGAACAATCTCTTGGACATGCACAGCATCGACGCCTCGATGAGCGCGCACCCTCTCCAGCCCGAGGCGAGTAGCCGCATACGCGACGACCATGATCTTCATCAGACCGTAGGAGTGCCAACTCCGAAGCGACCCATGTCGCCACCATGCATCGATATAGTTCAGTGCCTGCTGCCCGGAACCGATGACGTCAGTGATTAGCACCAGCGAACGCACGCGTGCGCCACGCATACTCTCGAGATTTAGTGGCCGCGGAGCGATCAGTTCCTCTGGGAGCCCTCGACTCATTTCTCGAATCAGATGAGCGAACAGTGCCTCGCTTCCGGGCATATTGTCGAGCGGTTGGTCCGGATCAAACTCGACGAAGACAGTCGGTTCAGAGTCCGCGGGCAACTTCTCCCCGTTGGGGTCGCGCATATCCTCCTTCGACAGCATCGGCGCCAGGACCATAGGGGATCGCCCAGGTGCATTCGTCGCCAATTGCTCTACGCTCCGACGTACGCCCGCGATGACTTCGCCGCCAGGAACATAGAGGATCGAATCTAGAAGCGCCACCGCTGCGTCACGATCATCAACCTCGAACTGCCGCAACCAGTTCGCCGCGCGGGGAGTTTGCGAAAGCCTCATCCGGCAATCTCCGACGTATGTTCCCACTCCTCATCGGCCAACGGGGCACCGTTCAGTTCATCACGCCGCGCTCGCCAGTCTGGCAGGTACTGATCCATGAGCGCGACAAACCGTTCGTTGTGGCTGCGTTCGTGCAGATGCGTCAGCTCGTGGACAACGATGTATTCGAGACAGCGTGGATTCTTCTTCGCCAGCTCCGGGTTCAACCAGATCGTGCGTGAGTGCGCAACGCAGGTGCCCCACTTGGTCTTCATCCGCCGCACGATGATCTTGCCCGCTTCGACACCGATTACCGGTTGCCACTTGGACAGGAGCGCAGGAACGGCTGCCTTCAGTTCCCGGCGATACCAACGGTCTAGCGTTGCTCGCTTGGTCTCTGCGTCAGCGTCCGCGGGTGTGGTGACCCACAGTGTCTGTCCTTTCGGCTCGACGTGAAAGTTCCCCGAAGTTCTCGATATGTCGAGCCTGTACCGCTGACCCCAGACGTAGTGCGTCTCGCCGGACTGCATTTTGCGTACGCTCTGTCGGTCGGCCTTCTGCAGTTGTTCCCTCTGCCGTTTGATCCACGACAGGCGCTGCACGACCGCGAGACGGATCGTGTCCTCGCTCGTCGATGCCGGGGCTGCAACTCGTACACGTCCTACCGGTGGGTAGACGGAGATGTGCAAGTTCTTGATGTCTTTGTAGATGACATCGACCCCAAGTCCGGCAATTGTTAGGTAGGAGTTAGCGGTATTCATCGCGAGCCTTCACTAGTTCAAATAGCTCTTCGAAGCGGTCGAAGCCAGCAGGCAGTGCCCGGCGGAGCTCCCTGGCCAGCGCCCGCTCCTTGATGCGGCTGCCGACCCAGCCATGCTCCTTCTGGCGCATGACGGTGTAGTCGACCACGACGGCGAGGTTGGGGTCAGGGAAGCTGAAGTCGACCAGCGCCCGCTGGGCAC
This sequence comes from Microbacterium sp. NPDC077644, assembly GCF_040702785.1. Classification (NCBI taxonomy): domain Bacteria; kingdom Bacillati; phylum Actinomycetota; class Actinomycetes; order Micrococcales; family Microbacteriaceae; genus Microbacterium; species Microbacterium sp. NPDC077644. The sequence goes on along the minus strand of NZ_JBFBME010000004.1, from coordinate 102,516 downwards.
CGTTCTTCGCCCACTCCGGATAGACCGTGTCGGACTCCTTCTTGCCGACCTTGGTCGCAAGCTCAAGGAGGCGCTCCAGGTATGCCCTGTAGTCGAGGGCATCCTGGCGGCGTTGTTCGATCAGGGCATCGAGCAGTTCGGACATCCGGTCGTAGTAGCGCGGGTTGAGAGCTCGCTCGTCAACGATGGTCTTGCGAACGTTGTTGACGATCGTCTCGGCAGCAGCTTCGGGGCTCTTGCGAATACCTGGTAGGAGCGAGGTCAGAGCGTCCTCACCGCGTTCGACGATGAGATCGACGAGACCCTTCTCGAAGGTCGCTACCACCTCCGACGGGTCAGCCTGGATGTAGTTGTCGAGCAGTGCGCGCATGCCAGCCTCGAACTGCTTCATGTCGATGTTCTCGCCAGCGCCGAGTTCGACCTCGTCGCGAACGGCGACGAAGTGTGCGACCTCGTTCTTGATCGCCGCAGCCTCAGCCAAGGAGTAGCCCGCAGCCTCCATCTCGTTAGCCAGAGCACCGTACGCGCGCACGAGGCCAGAGACGGTCTTGTACAGTTCGACGCGCTTGGCCTCGTTCGCCTTGATCTGAGCGAAATCACCCGGCGTTGAGGCCACGAAGTAGTGCTGGTACTCGAGAGTGCCCTTGGGAGGCGCGACCGGTTCGGTCAGAGCGCGGATCCGTTCCAGTGCCTCTTCGAGATCCTCGCGTCCCTGTTCGACACGGTCTTTGAGCAACCCCTCGACGTCCTTCTCCTCATAGCCGTCCAGAGCGCCCGAGGTGTAGTCAGTGATGGCCGACTCCAGCGAGTTGAACAGATCGCGGTAATCGATGATGTAACCGTAGGTCTTGTCGTCGCCGTCAAGACGGTTGACCCGGCAGATGGCCTGGAACAGGCCGTGATCGCGCATCTTCTTGTCGATGTACAGATAGGTGGCGCTCGGAGCGTCGAACCCGGTCAGGAGCTTGTCGACCACGATGAGCAGCCGCATCTGGCCGGGTTCTTCGATGAAGCGGCGCTTGACTTCCTTCTCAAACTCCTCGATCCGGCCAACCGCCTCGTCCGCGGGCACACCGAAGAAGTTCGCCAGCATCTGCCGGTAGATGTCGTACTGGCGTAGCTTCTCAGTCGCGCCCTCGCCCGAGTCCTCCTTGGAGATGTCGCTCGGGTTCGGCACGTAGCTGGTGACAATGGCAACCTTGTCCTTGAAGCCAGCGTTGACGAACATCTCGTAGAACTTGCACGCCTGGTAGATCGAATCGCCAACGAGCATCGCGTTACCGCGACCGCTCACCAGCCTTGGTTCGGTCTCCATGTCCAACAGGATGTCCTGGACGATCTGCTTGGCCCGAGGTTCAGCGGACACGACTTTCTGCATCGTGCCCCACTTCTTCTTCAAGCGGGCCTTGCTCAGGTCGGTGAGGCCCTTGGTCTTGGCCTCGAACCACTTGTCGACCTTGTCCGGGCTGGTCAGGTTTTGTTCGATATTGCGCGCCTCGTAGCGCAGATCGAGCACGACCCCGTCCTCGACAGCCTCATCGAACTTGTAGGTGTGGATGAACGAGCCGAAGGTCTCGATACTCGTTGCCTTGTCCGCCTTGAGTAACGGCGTGCCTGTGAAGCCGATGAACATCGCCCCGGGCAGAAGCTCTTTCATGGCTCGGTGCATCTTGCCCGACTGCGTCCGGTGCGCCTCGTCGACGAAGACGAACAGGTTGCCCTTCGGGATGAACCCGGCGGGAACGCGCGAGCGTAGCTCAGCGATGAAGTCCTCGCTGTCCCGGTCGATCTCCTTGTCGTCGTCGCTGCCCCGAAACTTGTGGACGAGGGAGGCGATGAGCCATGGATCGTGCTTGTTGACCTGGGTCAGCAGGTCCGCGCCGGAGGTCGTGCGGTAGATGTTCTCGTTGACGCCGCCGAAGACTTTCTCAATCTGCTCATCAAGCTCGGTGCGGTCGGTGATGATCAGGACGCGCGATTCCGGCTGATGCTCACGGATCCACTTGGCCAGCCACACCATCGTCAGGCTCTTACCAGAGCCCTGGGTGTGCCAAATGATGCCGCCCTCACGCTTGGCGATGCGTGCCTGTGTCGCCTTCACCCCAAAGTACTGGTTGTGTCGAGCCGTCTTCTTCTTGCCTGCATCGAACACCACAAAGTCGTGGATTAATTCGAGGAAGCGTTCCTTCGAGCACATCTGGAGAATCGCCCGGTCCAGCGGTTCGGCCGCGTCAGCCCCGACTTCGCTTCCCTCAGGCTCTTTCCATTCCAGCCAGTACTTCTCCGGTGTCTCGATGACGCCGTAGCGCAGGCCCTCGACGTCGTTGCCCGCGAACAGGAACTGGACAGTCGAGAAGAAAGGTCGGATGAAGTGAGCACTCTGGTTGCCGATGTTCTGGCGGATACCCTCCGTGATGCTCACCTTCGAGCGTTTGAACTCGATTACGCCCAAGGCCAGGCCATTGACGTAGAGCACGACGTCGGGACGCTTGTTGTGCTCGCCAGCGATCGCAACCTCTTCGGCCACGACGAAGTGGTTGGCTTCCGGGTTGCTCCAGTCAATCAGCCACACGGTCTCGAACTGATCGCCCACGCCCCGCTTTACCTTCACGCCGTAGCGCATCAGGTCGTAGACCTCACGGTTTGCCTCGTACAGCGTGCGGACTCCACCAACTGACGCAGCCTTGGATAGCTCGTTGATCGTCTTACCGACGATCTCCTCGTCGTAGCCACGAGCCAACAGGTTGTCCCGGAGGTCGGCAACCTCGACATTCGAGTTCGCCGCGCGGTCTTCCCAACTGCCGCCGTACCCGTATCCGAGGCGCTCTTGGAAGAAGCGGACGACGCGATCCTGCGTCTTGCGCTCGACTTGTCCGACGGTGCTCATGGTTAATCTCCCGCGTGCTCGACTGATGATTCATCGACCCAGCGAGCGAGCACGCTCAGAGCCGCCAGATACTCGAGCGCCATCTGCTCATCAAGCTCCTGGCCCGCCTCGTGGCTCAGCGGATTGCCGATGCCGGCGAAAACTCCCTCGGCCAGCGCCATCGCACCGCGCTGCACTGACTTGTAGGTGTCGCTGGCATCAGGCGTCATCCGGCGCAGCCGCGCCTTGCGAGGCTCCGCAGGTTTGTCCGTAAAAGCTTCCTGGAAGAGCTTCGTCTCACTTAAGTCGCGTCGACCAACCTTGTTCTGCGTCTCGGCATTGACCTTCTTGACAGCGTCCTCCACCGACGAACGGTAGTGGCCCGACTGCCAGAGGGACGCTGCTCCGCTCCAGATCCACGAGTGCAGGCTGGACGCCGAAATCTCCGGCGCATCATCGCCGAGGTTCGCGCCAACCTCCTCCCGGCGCAGCAATTCCTCCCTTGCACGGATGGCGGCCTCGCGATGGCGGGTCCATCGATTCGATTTCTTCAACTCAATCTCGGTGCGCCATTGAGGCAACACTCGATCCAGGATCTTCTCGACAATCTGTGCTTGTTTCGTAACCTCGGCATCCGGGGCTGCGGTGCTGGACGTGTGCGTAATCACCGTCATCCCACCACCACTCCTGCTGTTGTTGGTCAGCACGGTCTGCTGGATGAACTTGTCCAGTTCCGCCAGCGCCCACTCGGTGTTCAGGCCGCTCATGCTGATACCCCCGACGGCACCAGAAGAGTGCGACCCGTCAGGAGCTCCTGCATCATGCCCTGCTTGATGGCACGAGTGGCTTCGAGTCGGCGTTCGAGGGCGGCAATCTCGGCGTCAGCGTCGCGAATAGTCCTCCCGATCGTGTCTTGTTCGTCTAACGACGGCGCCCAAATCGGTATCGCGCCGACCTTTCGAGCACTGATCTCAAGGAACGTACTTCCTGCAGCCCGTGATTCAAGTTCCGCCGTGTTCTGTTGGATCCAGTAGTAGAGGAACCAGGTCGACCGGCGACTGTTCGGCACAAGTGACGCGAAGCCCTGGTTTGTAGCAACTGGAACGGCCGCCACCGCAGTATGACCGATGCTGGCACGTGACGTCACCAAGACCGTGCCTGCCGGGAGCAGGTTTGCGCCGGAACTCGCCAGCCCGTCCCGGGTGATAGAACGTTCTGACTTCGACACAAGCCCAGCGCCGCTTGCGCCGATTTCAGCTGGCGTGAACCACGGTATCTCGCCACCCCAGTACGCAGGGACACGCGTTGAAGGCGTACCGCCACCGACAGCGCGGGCAAGTGAGCCAATGGTCGATTCGCCCCACTCACCCGAGAACCCAGGCAGTCGCTTCCGGCCGCTCAGCAGCTCCTGCATCATGCCTTGCTTGATGGCCCGCTTCTTGACGATCAGTCGCTCCAGCGCATAAGCCAGAGCAGACACATTGGCAAGCTTGTCAGCTACATCCTCTTGAACGTCGATAGCCGGGAGGTCTAAGGGAAGTCGAGACAGCTGTTGGGCATTGATACCGGGCTGGCCACTGCGCGTGGATTCAGAAGCCACCCAGTTCCAGTACGGCTTCGATTGGAGCACATGGGATAGATATGTCGGATCGAGTCGCTGAGGGTCGGGGCGAATATTGATCAGAAACCCGGCAAATACAAGCTCTCCGTCCTCGTCGCGGTAGCGATATGACTTTCCGACGCTCGCTCCAGTTCGAGCAACTACCAGATCCCCGTCGCTCAGGCAGTAGTTACCGCTGAGAGGCGAATCAACGCTCACGCGCGGGCTTGGACGAAATCGGCCGGCCTCGTCGATATCTGTGATGCGGACATAGGTCGGAAGATCCGACTGGTATGGGACAGCGGCGGCCCCAATGCCATATCGCGGCGGGCGAGCAAGAAAACTCCCAAGCACACTCGTCATCGCTCTACCCCCATGTCCGCCAGATGGACCGTGACCTTCGCGCTCAACATATCTAGCTCGGCTTCGAGGTCGCCCACGGTCTGTTCGTAGCGGCCACCGAGCAGATTCAGACGCTCCACAAGTTTCTGGATCAACGCCGCACGCTCGGCGTTTACACCCCCAGCGATGCGGCCTCCCCACTTGTCGTCGATGACGATGCTCTGCACATCGGCAGTGCCGAGCCGGGTGTATTGCTTGAGCGTCAGCTGGTCCAGGTTGAGCCGGGCATCCTTGGCCGCCTTCTTCGCTGCAGTCTCCGCTTTGAAAAGGCCAGTCACTTGGACAAGTGCCTTGATCTCCTCGCCGTCGACACCTTCAGTCTTGGCGGCCTTGAGCCGGTCGGTCGCGGTCTTGTTGGTGACCTTGCCGTCGTCATCGGTCGCGTCAAACAACAGTCCTTCCTCGACGGCGTGCTCTTCGACGTACTCCTCGATCGCTTGGCCAGCCGCTTCGACAGCTGCGTCCAGCATGTCGAGCTCGACCTGCTCTTCGGCAAAGAAGCGAGCGACGATCAACTCAGGCGGCACCAGGTCCATCACCCAGCGTTGGGCCTTGACGCCGGTTCCGAACGTGATGTGCGCCGACTCGTACTTCGGCTTCTTGTTCTTGTCGTAACCGAGGATGCGGGCTGCGCGCGGCTTCGCTGCGTCATCCCAGCCCTCTCCCATGATGAGGGCCATGTCATCGTGCATGACGTCGTTCCAGTAGCTCATCAGCTGCTCATACACGCCATACTCGTCGAGGAGAGGCTGCGCGCGGAACGCCTCCAGCAGACTGTCGCCCAGCTCGGCAATCAGGTGAGCAGGTCGGGTGGTGTTCGTGATGCCTTGCAATAACGTCCCGTGACCGTTCCACCAGCCGTTGACGGCGTCGTTGGTGTCGCTCACAAACGCTTCGTACTCGGTGGAGCCGGTGATCGTGACCTGGATGTCACCCTTGTCGACAGCCAGTTCGCTGTAGCCGTCGCGCAGCGGCTGGAACAGAGTCCTCCGCAGACTCGGGAAGGCTTCCCAGTACGGCTGGAGGGCGTCGAGGTCGCGGTTCGGGATGCCGCCCTTGAGGTGGGCGTGCAGGTCTTGGATGTCTTCGGGCTCTGAACCGTCGATGTAACGAGGAATGTTGAGGTTGTAGTCGTTCTTCGGGTCGGCGATCTCACTGATCGGCACCATGCGCGAATAGCGCTCGATCTCCTTCTGATTCACGAAGGCGTCGATGATCTGGTGCATGTCCCGCGGGCGGAGACGGTTCTTATTGCCGTCTTTGGTGAAGCCCTTTGAAGCGTCGATCATGAAGATCCCAGTCCGACCTACGGCGTCCTCCTTATCGAGCAAGATGATGCAGGCCGGGATGCCAGTGCCATAGAAGAGGTTCGCCGGCAGACCGATGATCCCCTTGATGTTTCCGCGCTTGATCAGTTCCTTGCGGATGGTTGCCTCAGCATTGCCACGGAAGAGCACGCCGTGCGGCAGGATGACAGCGCCCTTGCCGGTGCTCTTGAGGCTCTTGATCATGTGGAGCAGGAAAGCGTAGTCGCCGTTCTTCTCGGGCGGTCGCCCGTAACCGTCGAATCGGCCGTACTCGTTCTCCAGGCCGTTGTTCCAAGACTTGACGCTGAAGGGCGGGTTGGCGACCAGGTAGTCGAAGGTCTGGAGTTCGTTGCCCTTCAGGAACTGCGGGCTCGTGATCGTGTCGCCCTGCCGAATCTCCGCGGTTCCGTTGCCGTGCAGGTGCATGTTCATCACGGCGAGAGCGCGCGTGGCGTTGTCCTTCTCCTGGCCGTAAATCGTCAAGCCATTCGGTGCGGCGTCGGCCACCTTGAGCAACAAGGAACCAGATCCACAGGTCGGGTCATATACGGTTGCCGACTTCGGCGTGTCCGGCTTGATGCCGATGAGCGCAGCCATCACTCGCGACACCTCGGCTGGCGTATAAAACTGCCCCTTGCTCTTGCCGGATTCGCTGGCGAAGTGACGCATCAGGTATTCGTAGGCGTCGCCCAGCAGGTCATCGCCCTCGGCCCGCGAGCCGGAGAAGTCGAGATCCTGGAAGATGCCGATCAGCTTGGTCAGCCGGTCGACCAGTTCCTTGCCCTTGCCGAGCTTGTCCGGGTCATCGAAGTCGGCGTTGTTGATCACGCCTTGCAGGTCGTTGGCGTCAGCCAGCTTGCGGATGGCGACATTGACCTGCTCGCCAAGATCGGGCTTGCCTTTCATCGCGACCAAGTCATCGAACGAACCGCCGTCGGGCACATCGACATCAGCGTAGGGATCGACCTTCGCCTTGTCCGAGACGTACTTGACGAACAGCAACGTCAGGACGTAGTCCTTGTACTGGCTGGCATCCATGCCACCCCGGAGCTCGTCCGCACCCGCCCACAACGAGCTATACAGGTCTGACTTCTTGAGAGCCATCAGCTGACCCGAGCATTCATACAAGACCGGAAATCGTGAACATTTGTCATCAGGCACTCTCTCTACGACGTTCAGCACGCCCTGCTCTGCCGCCCTTCACACTCTATTGGCGGACGACCTCCAGATCCGCTATGGGGAGCGCGGGAGGGTCTTCTCAACACCAAGCGTTGACAGTGCTGCATCGCTACGCGATCGAGGTCAGCCCGGGGCCGGGTCGACGTCGACGACCTCGTCGTGATGCCGATCGCAGAGGGCAATCACCCACATCCGGATCACATACTGCTTCGCCGGCGCTCCGCACTCCTCGCACGTTTCGATGCTTCGCCACTCCGCCGCGCGGATCGCCGCCTGGAATTCCTCGTTGTAGTCATACGGATCCTCGGACGGCGCGGCATAGAAGCTCAGGGATCCGAACTTCTGCTTGACCTGGTGGATGAGATACCCAGGCGCGATCGTCGCGAGAGTTCGATCGAGTTCCACGAGCAGGTGGTGCCAGCCGGCGGACACGTCGACGAGCGGCGGCCAGCCGGGCGCGAACCGAGCGACGATGCGCCGTAGTTCTGGAGGATATTCCTCGTGCATGGTCACCTCGCTGCTCGATGGGGTGATCCCCTATCAATAGCCGCTACTCCTGACACATCGGCTTCGTCTTGGATGCCGGGCCCGCGCGCCGCCGCAAGGTCCCGTTGGCGCCGACGTGACCGCTTGCGGAACTCACGGCCGACACGAAGACTCCGCATCACACCCTTGTCAAAGCTGATCATGCCGCGCCGTCGCCAGTCGATCGTCGCGTGGGCGCGGAATCCTGAGATCGCAAGGCGTCGCTCGTCCGGCTGGAGGTTGTCCGGGAACGGCCCCGGCAGTCCGCCCGAATCCGGGAGGAGAAACGCGAAGAGTTCGGAGAACGTCGGGCCGGCACCCGTGCGTCTGCGTGTCTGTGCGATGCACACCGCGGCCGCCAGCGCCCACTCGTCCGCAGTGTCCTCGCCCGTGAGTTCTTCGAAAACGTAGGCCCACTCAGCAGGTGGCGGCGTCGCAATTCCTCGCCACCAGATCGGGTAAGCCTCATGCATCTCAGCCATCGCCTTCGCGGTCGCACACGCGAGCCGTTCCCGTAACGCGACCGTCTGAAGTCGGGATCGGCAGCACACGTGCAGAGGAGAGCGGAACGATCCGGTGAAGTCGATGATTGTTTCGTATGGCCTCCCGAATTATGCCATACGGATTAGGCCATACGCGGACACCACAGTCACGACGCTTGAGACGTGCGGCAGCGGAACGATGACCTCGAAGCGGAGTGGGCGGCATTCGCCCAGCGTTTCGCGACTTCGCTCCGCACTGCTCGCGACAACGCCCACCTAAGCCAAGAGGACGTGGCCTACCGCGCCGGCCTGACACGCTACACGTACCAGAAGTACGAGAAGGGCGAATCGCGGCCCGGCCATCCTGCCAATCCCACGCTACGCACGCTCCTGGCCCTCGCTCAGGTGCTCGGCGTCACGTTGCATGACTTGATCCCGGACGATGCGCCCGATCTGCGGAGCCGTTGACTGAGCAGAATTGACCACCGGGTTCCACGGCCCGTTGTCCGCCCACCCCGGCACGATTCGTCGAGAAACAACACGGGAGGATGGCGCTCCACGCACCGCGCGGTTACCGAATGTATCCCGACGGCCGGAGCGGGTGACGTGGCGAAGGAACACCGCCTTGGCTCGGAAGGACGCCTCCGCGATAGCCTTTTCAAACGGCGCTCTGCTGATCGTTGCCTTGTTTGACTTGGGCATCCGGAGCGCCTCGTACATGGCTGCACGATGCACCCTGATCACACGGATTGCCGTGTCTTCCAGTTCCGACGTCCTGCTCCCCTTCCCCGCGCCGACCACTAGTCCGATCAGCCCCTCCACCTGCCGACGTTGACTTTCGGCAAGTGCCGCCAGTGCGAGGGCGACATCGGGATGGGTCAGCGTCACGAGAAGTTGTACGACTGCGCTGTACGAGCGCCAGGTCGGGCGCCGTGCTTCCGAGGGTTGTTCTCGCCAACTGTCAAGGAGGAGCCGGGTTGCAAGATCGAACTCGCCAGTGTGCAGCGTCACCCCACGACTCCAGAGCAACCCCGAAAGCGCCTGCTCAGCACGAAGGAGGTCGTCCGCATCGCCCACGAGTGAATCAACGTGGCGAGAATGCCAACGACGGTGACGGATGCAGAACCATCCGCCTCTGGAGAACACTTCGGTCGTGCTGCCATCGCTGCACACGAGGCAAGCGGCGCGCGCACGATCGACGACATTGCAGATGGCGCAACGCCGCAGAGCCCATCCCGTGTGATGGCATCTGCGATACAGACGATGCCTCGCCCGGTCCTGATCGAAGAACCCCGCACGTAGCCCACCGAGCGATTCGACTGCCGCGGTGAAGCGACGATCCGACGTTCCGATGGTTTTCACGCCAAACTCGTGCGACACATGGCGAGTAAGAGCATCAATGTCCAGCGCGTTATGTTCCGCAAGCCGGTTGAAGAATCCCGTCGGCGTCTCACCGGGTATCGGGTCTACACGACACGGGAGGGCACGCATCACTATCTCGCGACCGGCTCCACGCGATGGTGGAGCAGGTGCGCCCGGATCGTCTTCGCTCGATCAAGCATCCTTTGAGCTGATGGCGTGAGCGTCCGGCCCCCTTGGATGGGCACTACGCACGTTCCGATCCGAAGCTCGCGTCCTTGAAGTTGTAACCCATCGAGCACGCCCAAGGCGGCTCGATGCCCCATCGCATGCGCCGTCACGATCTGGTCCAAGATCATCGCCAGCGCATATGTGCCGACGGTCGGAACCATCAGGATGTTGACGAGGCGGGAGTCCGTCAGCAGAGCTGTTAGCCTCACGCGCCGAGAGAAGAAGCGAACTTCATCCTCGTTGACGCCTTCAACGCCATCGCCAGGGCTGTGCAGAGTGAGGAGCTCCGCCGCCGCTCTGACCTCGGGAGACCGATAGTGCACGCCGCGTGCGGCGAGCGGACCGTTGAGAACTCGTTGCGCAGCCAGGTGATCCGGTCGCGCGATGACGTCTACGTCGTCAGGGTTACTGCACCAGCGTCGATGGCGCAGGCAGACGGGCCCGTGCATCCGCGCCACGACGATCCGGTGACCGGAAGCGCAACGCTTGCACAAGACGACGGGAGGAGGGATCAACCGACAGGTTGGGCACTCTACTTGCCGAGTCGCGCCGCCATGGCCGCACGCAAGCCCACCGGTGTCATGGAGCAGCGCACCAGTCGCGAGTCCACCGAGAAGCTCGATGTACGCGAGTGCACTCCTGGGCGTCACTCGGATCGGGAGCGCGCGATCTCGCTTGCGCAGCGCAAGCCACAGGTCTTTCTCGGCGATCGCGTTGACTGCACACAGCCGAGACCAGTAGCTGGCCGGAGTCTCTCCGGGATAAAGGCTGAGGCCGATCGGGAGTGACGAGAGCATGATCACGCCGCATTCGTGCGAGCGCGTGTCCGTCGCGGAATGGTGCCAAGACCTTTCGCCAACTCTTGGCGACGTCCGAGGTCCCGCTCGAAAGAGCTGAGATCCAGCTTCTCCGTTCCGTCCTCGATGGCGCGGAGCGCCGCGAATTGGAGGAGATCCTTGAGCAGTCCTATCTCCCCGCCGGTCAACGCGTGGAGAGTAGCCGCCGCGGGGAGGATGGACCCCGCGGTCTGCTCAGCGAGGCAGAGCGAATTCTCCAATGCAAGCAACAGATCTCCCCAACGGGCTTTCTCCACGGTGTTACTCAAGGGGAAGGGGACTGCGACGTGCACTTCGAAGCGCTTCCCGATCTGACCGCCACGCTCACCGTCCAAGAGACCCGTACTCTCCACGGCGATCCCGGCGTACACGAACGTGCCACCGCATCGTTCCGAGAGTTGTTTGAGCATGTCCGACGCTTCGATGTTCTGCCGGTATTTCAAGTCCAGGTGGTGCACATCGTCGATCAAGACCAATTCCGTGGAGCACCGCCGCAGCGCATTCGCGACCATGTCGAGCAGATCCCCATATGTCATGCGGTTGAGCACCGGTAGCCCCAGGAATCTCGCGAACTCATGCATCAAGGCTTTCGCGGAGCACTGCGCCGGCACCGCAACGTACACGACAGGGATCTTGCCCCGCCCTGCCGCCGGATGCTGCGTCTCTCGCCTGCGCCGTTCATGAGCCTTGCCCACCTCGACGAGAGACGTGGTCTTGCCTTGCCCCGGCTCACCCGACAGGATCAGGCCCAGCTTCCCCACACGACGGTAGGCATTGAGCATGACGCGGTCGCGTACCGCCGCCTGGAAGGCTTGGAAATGCGGGGTCCGCACGAACGCACCCGCCTGTGAGAACTGGGCGCGACCTTGGTTGTACAACGCGCGCTCTCCAAAGCTCATCGCTCGAAGCTCCCGTGCTGTGACTGGCACAGGACGCTCGTAGACGGTGTTGACGTGCTCCCGCCAGCCTTCTTTCGTGCTGATCTCGGTCATTCGGTGATCCTTCGCCGTGTCTCCTCCAGCGAGTCGCCGATGAAGGGAAAACCGCCGGTGTTGGGCCATTCCTCGAGGTACTCGACTTCAGCCGCATCGGCTTGCACTCGATCTGAGGACTCCGCAGAATCAACGCTCTTCACGCTTGTGAAGTTCATCGGATCGTCAGCCACGGCTTTTACCCGAGCTCGTTGCCTTGCGTTCTTCGTCTGCTTGCGGCTCCGGGTGCCATGGTTCCCCTGTCCAGCGAACGCCTTGATCGCATCCGAGAGCTCCTGCCTCTCAGCATCAATCGCCGCATCACGCGTGCCGTGCTGCGTACGGGCGTATCGCCATACGTCACCGAGCATCGGGAGCTCATGGACCTGATTCGACCAACGCAGCGGTATGAACTCACCCTCGTGCTCGAGCCAGACGACATGCATATTGTAGGGATCCACGCGAATCGGCCATCGGCCGTTTCGCGCCTTGTCGTCGGACCTGCGTTGCCAGAGCCCCTTCAGCCGCGCTGAGTTGTAGACGCGATGATGAATGCGCACGCCGTAACGGTTGAGCACTCGGTGCTGGACCGGAAGAAGCGCAATGTAGTCCTCGCGCGTCAGCGGGACATGGATCTCGGGGACATAGGCACGAAAAGCCCGACACATCTCATTCGGGGACAGCTTGATCCGGGGATACAGCGGGTCTCGAAGGCCGTCGTGCGGACGATTCTGCCATTCGACTGCGATCCAGTCTTCGATCAGTTCCTGAGCCTGTGCGATCGTCAATAGTTGCTCGGAGTCTGCCGTTGCATCCCGTCCTCGATGTTCAACACTTCTGCCTACGTAGCCTTTGACATGCTGCAGGAGCATAGAGTTGATCGCTCCGAACGCACGCTCCACGTGAGGCTTGTCGGTCGGAGTGTGCGGCGCGGATGTGATCAGCGAGATCTGCAAAGCTTCGCACGCGGCACGGAAGTGCTGAGACAGGTAGTTGCGCCCTCGATCCGTCGTAATCGTGTCGGGGAACACGTACGGTTGCGCGAGCCTGAGTCGTTCAAAGCGCTCCTGCTCGATGAGCCGATCGTCGGCCCATGCCGTCGAGATCAGTTGACGAGTTTCCCGCGCGCCTTCCAGCCGACGGCCGTACGGCACGAGGGCTCGGGCCAGGACCGCCACCAGATCCACGCTCTTCGTGCCCTCAGGACGCAACAAGGCTGCCAGAATCGAGCGAGTCGCGACGTCGATCAGAATGGTTAGCTCGGGCCGCCCGACCGTCTCCTCGTCGATCCGCATCATCACATCTATGCGTGTCGAGTCCATTTCGACGAGTTCCCCGGGCCGCAGCGCCACGTGCGTACCAAACGGACGGTCAGGTCGAAGTGCCAGGGATTCGCGGGTCCGCGCGGATCCGAAGGTAAACCTGCCATTTTCTTCGGCCTCCAGCAGACGATAGAACGTAGCCTGGCTCGGCAACTTCACCGAGTCACCATAGAGCTGTCTGATTCTCCGTTCGACTTGCTCGATTACTGTGGATCGATTGACGGTCGAGGCCCGACTCCTGCCGCCCAGCACGTGCCCGATCGCTTCAGTAATACGCGGGTCCCACGTAGTTTTTCGTGGCGCGCGAGGCGATTCAGGAAGGGCTCCCTGTTCCCGGAAGCGCTTCAGTCGACGTTCGACGTTTCGGGTCGAGACGGGCCGGCCCAGGCGTGCCGATAACCATGCGGTCTCGGTTGCCACGGCCTTCCCTACCCCGACTTCTTCCCGCGCAGCCTCGATTCGGATACATGACTGAAGCCAGGGGTCCATGTCTGGCTCGATATCCTCCAGTTGCGGTGTGAAGCGCCGGAGGTTGATGTCATTGTCCGGCGCACGCTCCGCTTCGCACGTGAGCTCGTCCAGGTCAACTTCGAGCTCAGCTCCGTCGTCGTCTCTCAGCATCGCCGAGCTCTGGTTGATCACGACAACTTTGTACTTCCGCGTACGCCAGATCAGCGCCCCACCTACTGCAACGCGCATGATGCGCTCCTTTCCCACACGAGCGTGCTCAGGCCTAGAGGTTGGTCAAGATCTGTCTCAAGCGACCCTGACCAAAGCCGTGCGTAACAGTGGGCATACCCGTCGGCGCCGACGCCGTACACCGCTGCGGCTTCGGCGAGTGCCTGCCTGCCTGCTGGGAGCGATGGCAGTTCGTCGCCATCGCCCCAGTTTCTAAACGGAGCCAGGAATCGCAGATTCGCCATGCGAACTTGTGATTCCGCGTCGTAGACGACGTACCACCACCCTCGATCGGCCGCGAAGCGCGCTGTCGTGTCGAACTGTTCTCGGACATCGTCATCGATGTGCGCGGCGGGTTTGACATCGATGAGCACGGCTTGACCGCCCTCGAGACGCACAAAGTAGTCAGGTGCGTGCTCCCGCTGACCCGTGGGTAGCACCCACCGGATCCACATCGGCTGGCTTGCCACGGCAACAACGCCCGGGGTCCGATCGAGCTCAATCAGGAATGCCCGCTCCGTCAGCGATTCAAAGCCGACCGTCGTGCCCAGCGCACCCATCCAGTGGTAGCCGTCGTAGTGCCGCTTCAGCCGCCAGTTCGGGAAGGTGCGCACAGGGTCGCATTGCTCGAACGGGATGTCACCGCAGTCGACAGCATCCGCTTCCAGCCGGACCCCGGCCAGACGATATTCAACACGAGACCGCGCTGCGCCCGCCGCGGACGAGGCGGGTGCGTGCCACTGCTGAGTCAGGTCCATAGGGATCCAATCGACATCGACGGATACGTCCTATTCGGCAGTCAGCCTCTCTCCTGAGGAGTGGTTCTGGCCTATGTCCTGAGCCCTGACAATTTGATCCCCCGATGAGGGAGACCGACTCACGAGCAGGCTACGTCTCTTGCCGTGGCAGGACAGTCGCCACGCCGACGCTTCCGACAAGCTTCGTGAGAATCCGACACCTTCGTGAGAAGCTCCGACAGGCTTCGTGAGAATCCGACAGGTTTCGTGAGAACGGACAGCTCTAGCGTCGCCCAGAATCTTCGTGATCAAACCGTTGCATTCGTTACCTCGCCGTTATAGAGTGATCGCACGGTGAATGTTTGCTGTGGCATCCACCGCATGTGATTGCAGGACACTCTTGGTGCAAGGGACAAGGGCCGGTCGGGAGCCTCTCCGACCGGCCCTTCACCGTTCCGTTACTCTGTATCCATGTCAGACCGGAAGCTCGCGCTCGAAGCGTGGGAGGGCCTGTTCCGCGCCCAGCATGAACTCTTCGAAGCGATGAGCGCCGACTTCGTGGGCACCCCGATAACGCAGGCCGAGTACGACGTGCTCCTCACGGTGACGCGAGCACCGGACATGACCGCGCGCCTGCGCGACGTCACGACGCACATGCTCATCAGCCAGCCGAGCGTCTCGCGCCTGGTCGACCGGATGGTCGCCCGCGGACTGCTCACCAAGACCGGCGACCCGTCCGACGGCCGCGGCGCCGTCCTGAAGGCGACGGATGCCGGGGCGCGAGGCTTCCGCGAGGTCGCCACCGTGCACAGCCGCTCGATCGTCGACCGCATGTCAGCGCTCGACGAGGACGAGCTCCGTCAGTTGCGCGCGCTGACCGACAAGCTGCGCGGGCACTGAGTCCACTGCATCCGACCCTGCCCTGACGCGATACATGCCGTTTCTGGCATAGTCGGGGGTGCGTGCTCCGTTCGGAGCGCACTCACAAGGGGGTAGTCACATGGAGATCGCCGGACTCGTCGGCATTCTGGTTCTCGTCGGCATAGCGGTCGTCGTCCTGATCGTGATCGGTCTGGTGGTCCTGCTGTTCGCCCGGAGCTGGATCAAGGTCGCCCGGGCCGACGAGGCGCTGGTCATCTCGGGTCGCAAGCAGAAGGTGCAGCGTGCGATCGTCAGCGCCGACGGTACGAGCAGTTCCGAGATCGTCGACTCCCCCGTGACCGTGATCGTCAACGGCAAATCGCTCGTCAACCCGATCACCCAGCGCCACGAGATCATCTCGCTGCGTTCGCGGCAGGTGTCGCTGAACGCCGAGGCGCAGTCGCTCGACAGCGTCACGCTCAACGTCGATGGCGTCGCGATCGTGAAGATCGGATCCGACCCTCTCTACGTGCGCCGGGCTGCTGAGCGCTTCGCGTCGCAGGACAAGGCCATCGAGCAGTTCACCACCGAGCAGCTCGAAGGAGCGTTGCGCGGCATCGTCGCGACCCTGTCGGTCGTCGAGCTCATGCGCGAGCGCAAGAAGTTCTCGGACCAGATCGCCGCGGACGTCTCGCAGGAGCTCGCCGAGCAGGGCCTCATCCTCGACTCGTTCCAGATCAAGGGCATCACCGACAAGGTCGGGTACATCCAGTCACTCGGTGCCCCCGAGATCCAGTCGAAGCGTCAGGCCGCCGAGATCTCGCAGACCAATGCCGACCGCGCGATCAACCAGAAGAACATCGCCAACCAAGAGTCGAACCTGGTCGAGCAGACCGCGCTCGACACGAACACGGCCAACGCGAACGCCGGCATCGGCCGTGCCCGCGCCGAGGCCGAGCAGGCCGAGCACCTCGCCCGCGCCCAGGCCGAACAGGCCGTCCTGCAGCAGCAGGCCGAGAACCGTCAGGCTCAGCTGGACGCCGACGTCAAGCGCGTCGCCGATGCCCAGCGCTACGAGGCCGAGACGCGCGCACAGGCCGACCTGTACACGCGTGAGCGCGCCGCGGAGGCCGCCGCGATCGAGCAGGTCAAGCAGGCCGAGGCCCGCACCCGCATCGCCGAGCAGCAGGCCGAGGCCGACCGCGCCCGCGCCGCCGGTGAGGCGGCGGCCGCCGAAGCCAAGGCCACCGGTGAGGCGAACGCGCTGCGCGCCCTCGCGGACGCCGAGGCCGAAGCACGACGTCTGCGCGCCAGCGCCGAAGCCGACGCCATCCGCGCCGAGGGCGAGGCCCGCGCCGCCGCCGTCGAGGCCGAGGCCAAGGCCATCGCGTCGAACCAGGAGGCGTTCCTCTCGCAGCGCGTGCTCGAGGTGCTGCCGACGGTCATGGGCGAGTTCGCCAAGGGCTACGCGGCGATCGGCAGCGTCTCGATCATCGGCGGCAGCGGCGAGGACGGCGCATCGAACGTCGTCGGCGCCGACAGCGCCAAGGCGATGAAGTCGGTGTTCGACAGCGTGAGTTCGGCGACCGGCCTCGACCTCGCCGCGATCATCCAGGGCCAGGCCGTCGGACGAGGCATCGGTGAGAGTCTCGCGAACGCCCAGGCCGCGAACAGCCCCGCCCCCGCTGCGACGGCGCCGGAGACTCCGCGCACGCGGGCTGCGGCGACGGATGCCGGAGTGCAGGACGCCGGCGACGAGGCGGCACCGGAGTAAGGCTTCGACTCCCTCCGGTCGCTCAGCCCGTTTCGTCTCGCTGCGCTCGCTCAGCGCCCCGCGAATGTGTGTCTGCGGGTCGTTGAGCGAAGCGGCCGCAGGCCGCGCAGACGAAAACGGGCTGAGCGCAGTCGCGAAGCGACGGAGCCGAAGCCGCGCGAGATGATGGAACCGTGAAGACCGCGCCGTTCGACCTCGCCCGCATCGGCGACGGCCTGGCGTTCGCGGCAGCGGTCGGCGACCTCGACGCAGCACTCGATCGCAGCGACGGCGCCGTCGTCAGCGCCCCGCCCGGCACGGGCAAGACCACGCTCGTGCCGCCGAGCCTCGCGAACCGCGTCACCGGCCGTGTGATCGTCACGCAACCACGCCGTGTCACCGCCCGCGCCGCTGCCCGCAGACTCTCCCGGCTCGACGGCACACCGCTCGGTACCCGCGTCGGCTTCACCGTCCGCGGCGAGCGCGAGGTCGACGACCAGACGCGGATCGAGTTCGTCACCGCCGGGGTGCTGCTGCGCCGGCTCCTGCACGATCCCGCCCTCGACGGCGTCGGCGCGGTCGTGATCGACGAGGTCCACGAGCGCGCGCTCGAGACCGACCTGCTGATCGGACTCCTCGGCGAAGTGCGCGAGCTTCGCGAAGATCTCGTCCTCGTCGCCATGTCGGCGACGCTCGATGCGGACCGCGTCGCCGCGGTGATCGGGTCGGATGCGAGACCGGCTCCCATCGTCACGCAGACCGTGCCGCAGCATCCGCTCGAAGAACGCTGGGCGCCGAGCACGAGCCGGCGGCTGGACGACCGCGGGGTCACGCGCGACTTCCTCGCTCATGTCGCGGGCGTCACATCATCCGCGGCTCGAGCGCTTCGGGCGAGCGACCCGGCCGCCGACGTGCTGGTGTTCGCGCCCGGCGCATGGGAGGTCTCCGTCATCGCCGACCACCTCCGCCGCGATGCCACGGAGTTCGACGTCCGCGAGCTGCACGGCCGGTTGCCCGCTCGCGAACAGGATGCCGTGATCAGCGGCCGCGCGTCCGCGGGTCCGCCGCGCATCATCGTCACGACATCGCTGGCCGAATCATCGCTCACCGTCCCCGGCGTGCGGCTCGTCATCGACACCGGCCTGTCGCGGTACCCGCAGCGCGACGCCGCTCGCGGCATGACCGGTCTCGTCACAGGCCAGACCTCGCGGGCTTCGATGATCCAGCGTGCCGGACGCGCCACCCGCCTGGGTCCGGGAACGGTCATCCGCTGCGTCGACGAGCGCACGTTCGCTGCGGCACCCACCCGCCCCGCCCCCGAGATCGCGACGACCGACCTCGCCGACGCAGCACTCCTTCTCGCATGCTGGGGCACGCCGGGTGGCGCGGGGCTCCGGCTGCTCGACCCGCTCCCGGCGGACAGCCTGACCGACGCTGTGGCCGCACTGCGCAGCATCGGCGCACTCGACGAAAAGGGCCGGGCGACGGATGCGGGGCGCGAACTCGCCCGCATCCCCACCGATCCGCGGCTGGCCCGCGCGCTGCGCGACGGTGCTCCGCTGGTCGGGGCGCGGTTCGCGGCAGAGGTCGTCGCGCTGATCGGCGGGGACATCCGCATCGCCGACGGCGACATCGCCGCCTCGCTGCTCGCGCTCCGCACACGTCGAGCACCGGACACGCGTCGCTGGACGCAGGAGGTCGCCAGGCTCCTCCGCAACGCCTCGTTCGCGAACGCGGAACAGACCGGGTCGAGTACGGAGGACGTCGGCCTCGTCGTCGCGCTCGCTTTCCCCGAGCGCATTGCGCGGCGGATGGATCGTGCGAAGAGCGGAGCGACCTTTCTGCTGGCATCCGGCACGCGCGCCGGCATCACCGGTCCACTCGCGGATGCGCCGTGGCTCGCCGTGGCCGATATCACCCGTGCGCGGGGCAGGGCGGCCGCAGACACGGGAGCGGTCATCCGCTCCGCTGCGGCGATCTCCGAGGAGCAGATCGAGCACGCGGCCAGTCACCTGAGCACCGACCGCGTCGAGGTCGAGTTCGCCGATGGTCGCGTCATCGCGCGCCGTGAACGTCGCATCGGCGCGATCGTGCGATCATCGGTCCCCCTGCGCGCACAGGCCGACGGCGGCGGGCACGACGCCGTGCGTCGTGCCGTGACCCGGAACGGTCTCGAACTCTTCACCTGGTCGGATGCCGCAGGCGACCTGCGCCGGCGTCTCGCGCTGCTGCACCTCGAGCTCGGGATGCCGTGGCCCGACGTGTCCGATGCGGCGCTGCTCGATCGGCTGGACGACTGGTTGGGTCCGGAACTGGACGCCCTCGCCGGCGGCCGCCCTGCCGCCAGGATCGATCTCGCGCCGGCGCTTCGTCGCCTGCTGCCCTGGCCGGCCGCGACAGATTTCGACACGCTCGCGCCGGAGCGTCTCGAGGTGCCGAGCGGATCGCGAGTCCGCATCGCCTATCCGCCGCTCGACGACCCGACCGCGCGGCCGGTGGTCGCGGTGAAGCTGCAGGAGTGCTTCGGGTGGGCGCAGACGCCGCGATTGGTCGGTGGGCGCGTGCCCGTGCTGTTCCACCTGCTCTCTCCTGCCGGCAGGCCTCTCGCCGTCACGGACGATCTCGCCTCGTTCTGGTCGGGGCCGTACGCGCAGGTCCGCGCCGAGATGCGCGGGCGGTACCCGAAGCATCCGTGGCCGGAGGACCCGTGGGCGGCTGCACCGACCCGGCATACGAAGAAACGAGCGACGGGTGGCCAGAGCTAACGGGTCCGCCGGCGGAGCGTCAGCGAGGCGAGCAGCAGCGCGCCGACCAGGAAGGCGGCGACGACCAACAGGGGCCTGTAGACGTCCCATCCCTCGTCGCCCGCCGCGACCGCGCCGATCGCGTCGATCGCGTAGCTCAGCGGCAACCAGTCCGAGATCGCGTGCAGCACATCGGGCATCTGATCGCGCGGCATGAACAGTCCACCGAGGATGATCTGCGGGAACACGAGCAGCGGCATGAACTGCACGGCCTGGAACTCCGTCTGCGCGAAGGCGCTCGCGAGCAGTCCGAGCGCTGTGCCGAGCAGGGCGTCGACGACCGCGACGAGACCGAGCTGCCAGAGCGGCCCGTCCACGTCGAGCCCGCACACCCAGACGGCGAAGGTCACGGTGATGACAGCCTGCAGCAGCGCCATCAGCCCGAACGCGAGCGCGTAGCCGAGGATGAAGTCGGGCTTGCCCAGCGGTGTCGTCATGAGCCGTTCGAGCGTGCCGGATCGCCGCTCGCGCAGTGTCGTGATCGAGGTGATGAGGAACATCACGATGAACGGGAAGAGCGCGAGGATCGCGCCGCCGAACTGATCGAACACGCCCTCCTTGTCGCTGAACAGCCAGGCGAACAGCCCGACGAGCAGGCTCGGCGCGATGAGCATGAGCGCGATCGAGCGCGGGTCGTGCCGCAGCTGCGCGAGCACACGTCCGGCGGTGGCGAAGGTGCGGCGGATGCTCATTCCCCTGCCTCCTGTTCGCGGGCGTCCTGCTCGCGGGCCTCGCGCCGGGACCGCGGTGCCGAGTCCGATCGATCCCGCTCGATGAGGGCGAGGAATGCCGCCTCGGCATCCGTCGTGCCGGTCTCCTCGAGAAGCGATGCGGGGGTCGTGTCGGCGATGATCCGCCCCTCGCGCATGAGCAGCAGCCGGTCGCATCGCTGCGCCTCGTCCATGACATGGCTCGACACGATCATGGTCACACCGCGGTCGGCGAGCTCGCGGAACAGCTGCCACAGCTCGGAGCGCAGCACGGGGTCCAGGCCCACGGTCGGCTCGTCGAGCACGACGAGCTCGGGGGCACCGATCAGCGCCATCCCGAGCGAGACCCGCGTGCTCTGCCCACCGCTCAGGCTCTCGACCAGCTGCCCGGCCTGGGCGCGCAGCCCGACCTCGTCGATCACCCGGTCGACATCGCCCTTCGGCGCGTTCAGAAGGGATGCCGCGTACGCGAGGTTCTGCCGGACGCTCAGATCCCCGTAGACCGCAGCGCCCTGAGTGCCGTACGCGACCCGATGCCGCAGCTGCCGCGAGCCCCCGGGCTCGCCGAGGACCGTGACCGTGCCGGACGCGACCTTCTGCACGCCGACGATCGACCGCATGAGCGTGGTCTTGCCGCACCCCGACGGCCCGAGCAGGCCCGTGATCTGTCCGCGAGGAATCGTCAGATCGACGCCGTCGAACACGCGCACCGATCCTCGGCGCACGTGCAGCCGGTCGATCTCGACCGCGGCATTATTCATCATGTGATGAATTATTGATCCGCGCCCGTCCCGCGTCAAGGGGTTCAGTCGAACAGGTAGCGCTGGATCGTCGGCCCGATCCGCTCGACGAGCTCGCCCATCGACGCCTCCTTCATCGCCGGAAGCTCCACGATGTACCGGGCGATGATGAGACCGGCGACCTGCGAAGCCACGAGCGTGGCGCGCAGCTCGGCATCCGGAGCATCCAGGTCGGCGGCGATCCTCGGCAGCAGCTCGCGCGAGAGGAACCCCGTGACGAGCGGTCCTGTGAGCTTTCCGCTGACCGCGGTGCGCAGCACCATGACGCCGCGCTTTCGCACATCGGGCCGCTCGAAGGCCTCGAGCACGAAGCGCACGATCCGCTCCCCCGCATCCGACCTGCGCTCGCGCAGGATCGCGGGCACCTCGCGGTCGGGCCGCACCGGGAAGCCCGCGACCTCGGCGAACAGATCCGCCTTGGCGCCGAAGTAATGGTGCACGAGCGCGGGATCCACCTCGGCCCTGGCGGCGATGGCGCGCATCGTCGCACCGTCGTAGCCGTGCTCGCCGAACTCGTGCATCGCCGCGGCCGCGATCCGCTCGCGGGCATCCGAGTCGCCCGGAGGGCGCCCCCTGCCGCGTCTGCTCACCATGCCGACAGCCTACGACCGCCGACGTTCACCGCGGTCAGCACTCGATGACGTTGACCGCGAGACCGCCCTCGCTGGTCTCCTTGTACTTCGTCGACATGTCGGCGCCGGTCTGCCGCATCGTCTCGACGACGGCATCCAGCGAGACGTAGTGCTCGCCGTCGCCGCGCAGCGCGAGCCGCGCCGCCGTGACGGCGGTGGATGCCGCGATCGCGTTGCGCTCGATGCAGGGGATCTGCACGAGCCCGCCGATCGGGTCGCAGGTGAGGCCGAGGTGATGCTCCATCGCGATCTCGGCGGCGTTCTCGATCTGCCGGTTCGTGCCGCCCATGACAGCCGTGAGACCGCCCGCCGCCATCGCGCACGCCGAGCCGACCTCGGCCTGGCAGCCGCCCTCGGCGCCCGAGATGGACGCGTTCGCCTTGAAGAGCGACCCGAGCGCGGTCGCGGTGAGGAGGAAGCGCCGGATGCCGCGGCGCCGGTTGGCCTCGGCGATCTGCTCGGGGGACGGTTCGCTTTCGACTCCCTCCGGTCGCTCAAGCCGTTTCGTCTCGCTTCGCTCGCTCAACGAACCGTCAAGGGCACGCGCATCGCCCCCGGAGAAGCCGAGGAGGGCACTGCCGACGAGTTCACCGTACGGGGTGACGGCGTTGCCGGAGCCGAGCCCGGAGTCGGCGAGGAACCGCCACCAGTACATCGCGACGGCGGGGAGGATGCCGGCGGCGCCGTTCGTGGGTGCGGTGACGACGCGACCGCCCGCCGCATTCTCCTCGTTCACGGCGAGCGCGAACGCGCCCAGCCACTCCCCCGGGATCGCGGGCGAACCGTCCGCCTCGATCGCATCCAACTGCTCGCGGATGGCCCCGGCCCTGCGCTTGACCTTGAGGATGCCGGGCAGCACGCCGTCCGCATGGAGTCCGGCATCCACGCATCCGGCCATGGCGTCCCAGATCGCGTCGAGACCGGCCGCGACCTCCTGCTCGGAGCGCAGCGCCATCTCGTTCTCGCGGGCGACGTCGGCGATCGTGATGCCGCGCTCATCGCACAGCGCGAGGAGCGTCGCGGCGTCCGTGTAGTCGAGCGGGAAGCCGCCCGCTGCGATCTGCGCCTCCTCGCCGTCGCGCCGGACGAACCCGCCGCCGATCGAGTAGTACGTGTGCTCGGCGATCACGTCGCCGGCCGCGTCGTGCAGGCGCAGCGTCATGGCGTTCGGGTGGCCGGGCAGTCGCGTGCGAGGGGCGAACTCGATGTCGTCCTTCACGAACGGCACCGGATGCTCGCCGGCCAGCAGCAGCGGAGCGCCCTCGGGGTACGCGGACCACGCCGAACGGACTTCGGCCGGGTCGCAGGTCTCCGGCGCGAGTCCGCGCAGTCCCGCGACGACGGCATCCGGGGTTCCGTGCCCGATCCCCGTGGCGCCCAGCGACCCGTACAGCGTGCACGTGACCCTGGCCGCATCCGCGAGCGCCCCGCCTGCGTTCAACCGCTGCACGAAGTCGAGCGCGGCGCGCATGGGTCCGACGGTGTGGGAACTGGACGGCCCAACACCGATGGAGAACAGGTCGAAGGCCGAGACGTACGCAGTCACTCCTCCAGGCTACGCTGGCGGCGCCGAAACGCAGGGAAGAAAAGAGCCCCGCCGCTTTCGCGACGGGGCTCGACTACTGTCTCAACACAGTGTGCGCCACAAGGGACTCGAACCCCTAACCTTCTGATCCGTAGTCAGATGCTCTATCCATTGAGCTAGTGGCGCATTTCTCGGCCTGTTCCGGTGAAACGGGCCTCAGCAAGAATACATGACGGAGCACGCGAACGCGAAACCGGGCGTCAGGACGCCGTCTCGCGCTTGCGCTTGGCCCGCTGCTGCGAGGACAGCGCCTGGAGGTCGACGAGGCGCAGAGCCTGCATCCGCGCCTCGCGCATCGTGTCGTAGTCCGGGTCCTGATCCGGGCGCATGCCTTCGACGATGAGCCGGCGATCGAGGTTGCTGCGCACATCGGCCCACGCCGCCTCGCGGGCGCCCTCGACGAGAGCACCGAGCTTCTCGGCGTCGTCCGACATCGCCACCAGCTTCTCGGCGACGCCGGCGTACTGCCTGGCTCTGCGCCGCAGGTTGCGTACATCGCGATCGCGGTAGTCATGCGTGCCCGCCGGGTCGGAGTACCGCCCGCGCGCACGCTTTCGCAGTCGCGTCATCGCCTCGGCCGCGTTCTCGGACTCGCGTGCCATCGCCAGCAGCGCTTCGCGGGCGTCGCCCAGGTACTGGGCCGGATCGAAGACGCCGCCCTGAGCGATCGTGCCGACCAGGATGTGGTTCTTCACGGTCAGCCGAGCTGCGGCCGTGGCGATCGCGACGCCCTCGGCGATGGCATCCGCAGTCTTTCCCACCCCGACCTCCTCTCCCGATCGTATCGTCACCCGCCGACGCCGGTGTCGGCCAGAATAGAACGGACAGGTTCTCCCCACCTGCAATGACGCGAACGGCACGACCCGAGTGCTGGAGGAGGATGCGATGCGACGGCTGACCCTGGCCGGAAACACGACCGTGATCACCGGCGCCGCCAGCGGAATGGGCGCTGAGATCGCGCGGCTGCTCGCGGCGGCACGCGTCGATCTCGCACTGATCGATCGCGATGCCGAGGCGCTGGCATCCCTCGCCGCGGGCCTTCCCGGCCGCGTCACGACGCACGTGGTCGACCTGAGCGAGGACGCCGCCGTGGCGGATGCCGCGACGCAGATCATCGCGGCGCATCCGCGCATCAACGCCCTGATCACGTGCGCGGGGTCGTCGATGCTCGGCAGCATCGAGCAGCTCACCATGGACGAGATGCGCTGGCTCCTCGACGTCAATCTGTGGGGCACTGTATCGATCACCAAGGCCCTGCTGCCGGCGCTGCGCGCACAGCCGGCCGCGCACATCACGCATCTCGCGAGCATGTACGCCCTCGCCGCTCCCGCCGGACGCATCCCCTACGCCATGAGCAAGTTCGCCGTGCGCGGTTTCTCGGAGGCGCTCCGGCACGAGCTCGAGGGCAGCCCGGTGACGGTCGGCGCCGTCTACCCGGCGGGCGTGCGGACCGGCATCATCCTGCACGGCCGGTACGCCGCCGCGATCGACCCGGCGGTCGCGGCACGTGCGGCGTCGGCGCAGGCTGCGATGTACCACACCGAACCCGCGGATGCCGCTGCGCGGATCATCCGCGCGACGGAGCTGCGCCGCGCGAGGACCATGGTCGGCCGCGAGGCGCGGCTGATCGATCTCATCGTGCGGGCGGCGCCCTCCGGCTACTGGCGGGCGATGCGCGGTCAGCTGCGCGATGCCACCGATACGACGACGCCGGTGCACTGAGCGCGCGGAGAGGCCTCAGCCGGCGGACGCCTCCGGCAACCCGAAGCGGCGCTCGGCCGCCGCGAATCCCTCGGCGAGATGATCGGCCACGAGGCGGCGCACCAGTTCGACGTCGCGGGATGCGATCGCCGTGTAGAGTTCGCGATGCGACACGGCCATCGTGTCGGGCTCCTCGTACAGGCCGAAGATCCACTTCAGGCGCGTGCCGAACACGCCCACCAGCTCGACGAGCACGGCGTTGCGCGCGAGGACGGTCATGTAGGCGTGGAAGTCGACCGCCGCGTTCTGCGCCGCGAGGAGGTCGCCGTCCCGGGCGGCCTGCTCCTCGCGCTCCAGCACCCGCAGGAGCCCTGCGAGATCGGCTTCGTCATGACGCTCGGCGGCGTACGTGAAGAGCATCGTCTCGAGCGGACCGCGCACCTCGGCGAACTCGCGGACGTCGTCCCGAGTGTACTCGCGGACCACTGCCCAGGTGCGTGGACGCGAGACGACGATGCCCTCGGTGACGAGTGCACGGATGGCTTCCCGGACGGGAAGCCGCGAGACGTTCAGCTCTGCGGCGATGTCGCGCTCGACGAGCTTGGACCCCGGTTTCCTGCGCCCCAGCACGATGTCGTCCCGCAGCACGCGCGCGACGCGTGCTGACTCGAGTTCCCCAGATTTCTCCCCCATTCGAGCAATTCTGCCACTCATCCGCGCGTTCGCCCAGGAAACGGTATACCGGCGACGGTGCCGCGGCGGCGGAGAACCGGCCACCGCGGCAGCGCGACCATGCTCCGTCAGGGCAGGCGGTTCGCCTTCGCGAGGTTCTCGGTGAGCTCGGCGGCGTTCTGCCGCACGACGTACGCCGGGCGGTCGCGCTCGACCCGCCAGGACTCGCTCAGGGGCCCGACGTTGACGGCGTCGAAGCCGATCTCGTCGTAGAACCTCGTCGCGAACGCGGCGGCATCATCGAAGTCGCTGGAGATCGCGAGCGCGCGGCGGTTCTCCGTGCCGGCGGGAGAGCCGTCGGTGGTGATCTCGCCGGAGCGGATGTGATTGAACGCCTTCACGACCTTCGAGGTCGGCAGGTGCTCCTGCAGCAGCTGCGAGGTCGTGGTCTCACCCGCATCGAGGGCGTCGATGTGCCCGTCGCGCTCGAAGTAGTAGTTGTTGGTGTCGAGCACGATCTTGCCGGCGAGCGGCTCGACGGGCACCTGAGTCAGGGCGTGCAGCGGCACCGTCACGACGACGACGTCACCGGCCTCCCCTGCCTCGACGGGCGTCGCGGCGCGTGCCTTCGGTCCGAGCTCCGCGACGAGGTCGCCGAGCGTCTCGGGTCCTCGCGAGTTCGCGATCACGACGTCGTATCCGTTCGCGACCGCGGCACGCGCGACCTGGCTGCCGATGTGTCCTGCACCGATGATTCCGAGTGTTGTCATGCGGTGGTGCAACGCCGTCGGTGCGACGTTATTCCGTCAGTCGAGCTTGCGCAGAGCATCCTCGGCGGCCACCCAGGCGAGCATCGCGCACTTCACCCGAGCGACGTAGCGCGAGACGCTGCCGAGGGCCGCGGCATCGCCGAGGAGCTCCTCGTCGGGCTCGATCTTTCCGCGCGAGCGCATCGCCTCGCGGAACACGTCGATGCGCTGCTGGATCTCGGCGACCGTCATACCCTCCACGAGGTCGGCGAACAGCGAGGCCGAGGCCTGCGAGATCGCACAGCCGTGCCCCTCCCACGCGATCGCCTCGATCGTGCCGTCCGCGGCGGGATGCACCTGCAGGGTGATCTCGTCGCCGCAGGTGGGGTTGAGCTGGTGGGACTGGGCCGTGACCTCATCGCGCAGCCCGAAGCCGTGCGGGGTGCGCGAGTGATCGAGGATCAGCTCCTGATACAGGTTCTGCAGGTCGCTGGAGGTCATGAGCGCGCTCCGATGTCGCGAGTGGCGGCGACGCCGCCGAGGAAGAAGCCGATGGTCGCGGCGACGCCCTCGAGGAACGCGTCGACCTCGGCCTCGGTCGAGTAGAGGTAGGTGCTCGCCCTCGTGGACGACGTGACGTCGAGCCGGCGGTGCAGCGGCTGGGCGCAGTGGTGGCCGACGCGCACGGCGATGCCGCGGTCGTCGAGGAACTGGCCGACGTCGTGCGAGTGGATGCCGGGGATGTCGAAACTCGCCAGCCCCACCCGCGGCAGGTCGATGCCCGCGCCGAGGACGCGGACGCCGTCGATCGCGGCGAGCCCTTCGACGAGCCGGCGGCCGAGGGGCTCCTCATGGGCGGCGATCCGCGGCATCCCGACCTCGTCGAGATAGCGCACGGCGGCGGCGAGCGCGACGGCCTGCGACACGCGCTGCGTCCCCGCCTCGAAGCGCTGCGGCGGCGGCAGGTACTCCGCCTCGGTCGTCGTGACCGTCGTGATCATCGACCCGCCGGTGAGGAACGGTGGCATCGCGGCGAGCAGCTCTCGGCGGCCGTAGAGCGCGCCGATTCCCGTGGGGCCGAGCATCTTGTGACCGGACAGCACCGCGAAGTCGACGTCGAGCTGCTTCACGTCCAGCGGCAGGTGCGGCGCCGACTGGCACGCGTCGAGCAGGACGAGCGCACCGACGGCGCGAGCGCGCTCGACGAGCACGGCGACGGGGTTGATCACGCCGAGCACGTTGGACACGTGCGTGAACGCGACGATCTTCGCCCGTTCGGTGATGTGCGTCTCGAGTTCGTCGAGACGCAGTGCGCCGTCGTCATCGAGCGGGATGACCCGCAGCGTCGCGCCGGTGCGGGCGGCGAGCTCCTGCCACGGGATGAGGTTCGCGTGGTGCTCCATCTCGGTGGTGACGATCTCGTCGCCCGCACCGATCCGGAATCGCGCGGCATCCGCACCGCCGCGGCCCGCTGCCGCGTTCGAGAACGCATAGGCGACGAGGTTGATCGCCTCGGTGGCGTTCGAGGTCCAGACGATCTCGTCTTCGTCGGCTCCGACGAAGCGCGCGAGCGCGCCCCGCGCGTCTTCGAAAGCCTCGGTCGCCTCAGCGGCGAGGGTGTGCGCGCCGCGGTGCACGGCGGAGTTCAGCGTCATCGCGAAGTCGCGTTCGGCGTCGAGCACGGCGAGCGGACGCTGCGAGGTCGCCCCGGAGTCGAGGTACACGAGCGGATGCCCGTTCACCTCGGTGTGCAGGATCGGGAAGTCCTCGCGGATGCGGAGGACCTCGGCATCCGTGAGGGCGTCAGGAGAACTCATCCTTCAAGGATCTCATCCGCCGGGCGACGCGGGGCCCCGGGACAGCTCAGGCGGGGTTGTCATCGGGATCGAGAGACTTCAACATGTCCTCCTCGACCTCGATGTCGGCATCCAGCTGCTCCTCGGTGGTCTCGTCGCCTCCGAGCGGCGCACTCTCCCGGGCGTGGGCCACGCTCTCGGCTGTCTCCTCGGGGCGGCTCTCTTCTGCAGGGTCGGGTCGGTGATCGTCCATACCCGCACGCTACGCGCGATCCCGATCGTGTGCCACGTCATCGCCGGCTCGCGCTCGGTCGCGACGGATGCGCAGCGCACTACGCCGCGGCGCGCTCGTTCTTGACGAGCACGCCGGCGGCGATGAACAGGAGCGCCGCGACGAACTGCGCGGCCGTCCACACCTGGCCGGTGAAGCCGAACGGGAACACCGGGTTCCAGATCACGGCGATCGCGACGAACACGATCGTCCACCACCACTGCCGCGCCTGCCAGGCGAACCACGCGACGATCAGCGCGAGGATCGGGACGAGGTAGAAGATGATCGTCGCGACGACGTTGTCTCCGGTGAACAGCGGAGACAGGAACAGGGCGATCGCGGCGAGGAGCCCTGGAGCAAGCGCATTGCGCTGCGTCTGCGGGGTGGGGGAAGCCATGCCTCCATCTTCCCGCACTTCCAGTCTACCGGCCGGGTGGGGGCTTGCGGCAAGGGCCCCTCGGGGGCGCATACTTGTCGATCGTGCGCAACGAGAACCGCAGATGCGCGCCGGAATCGGAGCCCCGTGAACCAGCCTTCCCTCACCGCCTTCCACCTCTCTCACGGCCTCGCCCACAAGGCCGACCCCGCACTCACCGCTCGTGACGACCAGCAGTTCTCCGCCATCGCCGAAACGCTCAGCGAGAACCTCGCCACGGCATCCGCTCGACTCGATGGGGTGCTCGCCGCACCGAGCGGGGTCGGCGGCGCCGCCGTCGAGCGCGACCTCGAGATCCATCGCCTGGGCGCCCGTCTGACGATGCTGCGCCGCTACGGCATCGACATGTGCCTCGGACGCATGGTCACCGACGCCGGCGACCACATCTACATCGGCCGCCTCGGCCTCGCGGGCCCCGACGGACGCCAGCTGCTCGTCGACTGGCGCGCACCCGCAGCCGAGCCGTTCTTCGGGGCGACCCTCGCCGACCCGATGGGACTGGTCAGCCGCCGCCGTTACCGATGGAAGAGCGGCATGGTCAGCGACTACTGGGACGAGGCATTCACCGCCGACGCCCTCGAAGCCGGCGGTGCGGGTCGAGCTCTCACGGTTCGTCGCGCCGGAGATCATCGAGGACCACCGCAGCGCTCCGGTGAACGCGCTGGGCTACCTGCGGGTGATGTTCGAGGTCGACGACATCGACGACACGATCGCCCGGCTGGAGAAGCACGGAACGCGCCTGGTGAGCACCGAGGTCGTGCAGTACGAGGACGTGTACCGGCTCTGCTACGTCAGAGGCCCGGAGGACATCCTCGTCGGACTCGCGCAGAGCCTGCGCTGATCCGAGGTCAGAGCTCGACCGGCGGCGCCGGCTCGCTCTCTGCCTCTTCGGGGTGACGCACGAGGTTCACGATCGCGGCGACGAGGCCGCCCCACACCGTGACCATCGCGATGATCATGAAGATGATTGCCGGCGTCGTCATGCTCCCGCTCCCTCGGTCGTCCGGATCGTTCCGGTCTCGGCATCCGGCTCGTAGCTCTCCTCGACGAGGAATTCGTCGTACTCGGGGTCGTCCTTGGCGTGCGAACGCCGGCTCCATGGAACGAGCGACAGCACCACGGCGAGGATCACGAGGGAGATCACCATGCCCCACCCGAAGATCGACAGGAACCAGTCGGGGTAGCTCCCGTACGGGGTGTTGATCTTCGCGATGAGCTCGCTGATGAACAGGTAGCCGAGCACGATCGGGGCGAGCAGACCCACCAGCAGCTTCCAGGTCAGGCCGGTGCGGAAGCTCGAGCGGCGGTTCAGGTGCTCGCTCAGAACTGGGAGCTTGTGCAGCAGCCAGGCGACCACGATGACCGCCACGAGCGCGACCGCCATGATACCGAAGGCGTTGACGAAGGCATCCGTCGTGTCGAGCACCGCCAGCGCCGTGGTCGTCGAGAAGAACGCCATCGAGATGACCGCCAGCGGGATCGTGACGATGAGCGTCGCGCGTACGCGACCCCAGCCGAGCTTGTCCTGGATGGCGGCGACGATGACCTCAAGGATCGAGATCATCGAGGTCAGCCCTGCGAACGTCAGCGCGCCAAAGAAGAGAACGCCGATGAGCGGGCCACCGGCGGCCTGGGAGACGATCGTCGGGAAGGCGACGAAGGCAAGGCCGATGCCGGCAGAGGCGACGTCGGACACCTGGGCCGACTGCGCCTGCGCCATGAAGCCGAGGGCGGCGAAGACGCCGATGCCCGCGAGGATCTCGAATCCCGAGTTCGCGAAGCCGACCACGAGGCCGGAGCCGGTCAGGTCGGTCTTGCGCTTCAGGTACGACGAGTACGTCACCATGATGCCGAACGCCACGGACAGCGAGAAGAAGATGTGCCCGTACGCACTGGCCCACACGGCGGGGTCGCCGAGAGCCTGCCAGTTGGGCGTGAAGAACGCGTTGAGCCCGTCCATGGCCCCCGGGAGGAACAGCGACTGCACCACGAGGACGATGAACATGACCGTCAGCAGCGGCAGCAGCACCGAGTTCGCCGCGCCGATGCCGCGCTTGACGCCGAAGCCCATGATCACGATCGTCACGACCCAGACGACGAGCAACGGGATGCCGACCTGCGGAACGAATTCGAGCGAGATGCCCCCGGCGACATCGCCCATGTTGAGGAAGTCGCCGAAGAAGAAGTCGTTCTCGTTGCCGGGGCCCCAGCTGAGCTGCGCCGAGAACCAGGTGTACATCGCCGCCCACGCGATGATGACCGCGTAGTAGACCGAGATCACGACGCAGATGAGCACCTGCCACCAGCCGAGCGGCTCGGCCGCGCGGTGCAGGCGGCGGAATGCGAGCGGTGCCGAGCCGCGGAAGCGGTGTCCGATCGCGTAGTCGAAGAACAGCAGCGGGATGCCGGCGGTCAGGAGCGCGCACAGGTACGGGATGAGGAAGGCGCCGCCGCCGCCCTCGTATGCGACATACGGGAAGCGCCAGATGTTTCCGAGGCCGACGGCCGAGCCGATGGCCGAGAGGATGAAGACGTTGCGAGAGCCGAAGGCCTCGCGTTTCGGTGCGCGCGTCGTTGCCGTACTCATGTCAGCCGACACTACCCGACCGGGTCGCCGCACGTGGGTCGTTGAGCGCAGACGGCGAAGCCGTCGGAGACGAAACGGGCTGAGCGCGCGACAGCGAGTCGAAGCCCCAGCGCACCGCGTTACTGTGAATGGATGCCGCAGACGACGAGGTCTCTGACCGACAGGCTCATCGATGCCCTCCCCGACGAGGCGGTCATCACCGATCCGGCGTCGATGGATGCGTACCGCTGGGACCGTGCGAACGATCCTGCCGCCGGGGTTCCGCTCGCGGTCGTGCGCGCGACCTCGACCGAGGACGTGCAGGCCGTCGTGCGACTGGCGGCCGAGACGGGGACGGCGGTGATCCCGCGCGGCGCGGGCTCGGGGCTGTCCGGCGGGACCACGGCCGTGGCCGGCGCGATCGTGCTGTCTCTGGATCGGATGCGGTCGATCTCGGTCGATCCGGACACGCGGATGGCCGTCGTCCAGCCCGGCGCGTTCAATGCGGAGGTGAAGGCCGCGGCGTCCGCTCACGGCCTGTGGTATCCGCCCGACCCGTCGTCGTTCGAGTTCTGCTCGATCGGCGGGAACGTCGCGACGAACGCGGGCGGCCTGTGCTGCGTGAAGTACGGGGTGACGACCGACTATGTGCTCGGGATAACGGTCGTGCTCGCCGACGGGCGGGCGGTGCGCCTGGGCGGCCCGCGGGTGAAGGATGTCGCGGGGCTGTCGCTCACGAAGCTGTTCGTCGGCAGCGAGGGGACGCTCGGGGTGATCACCGAGGTGATCCTGCGGCTCGTGCCGCCGCAGCTGCCGCCCACGACGCTGGTGGCGGTTTTCCCGACGCTCGAGGGCGCGACCGGCGCCGTCATCGAGGCGACCCGCAGTGCACGCCCGTCGATGCTGGAGTTCATGGACAACCCGACCATCCGCGCGGTCGAGGCGGCGACGCGCATGGGTCTCGACGTGGACGCGGCGGCGATGCTCGTCATCCAGTCGGACGGGCACGCGGATGCTGCGGCGCAGGAGATCGCGACGATCGAAGAGGTGTGCCTGCGGCACGGCGCGACGGAGTGCTTCGCGACCGCGGACTCCGATGAGGGCGAGGCGTTCGTGCAGACGCGGAGGATGGCGATCCCGGCGATCGAGCGGATGGGCACGATCCTGCTCGAGGACGTCGGCGTTCCGGTCCCCCGGCTCGGCGACCTGGTGCTGGGTATCGAAGAGATCTCGAGAAGGCTCGAGGTGACGATCGCGGTGCTCGCGCACGCCGGTGACGGCAACACGCACCCGGTGCTCGTGTTCGATCCGGCCGACGATGCGCAGCGGGAGCGCGCGCACCTCGCGTACGGCGAGGTCATGGATCTCGCGATCGCGCTCGGCGGGACGATCACCGGCGAGCACGGCGTCGGACGGCTCAAGAGGCCGTGGCTCGGCGACTATCTGGGCGACGACGTGCTCGAGCTGAACGAGCGGATCAAGAAGGCGCTGGATCCGCAGGGGATCATGAACCCGGGGGCCGTGTTCGCGGGGTGACCGGGCCTGCCCGCCGGGAACCCGACGTCAGGTGCCGAGCGTGGATGCGCGCGCCACGAGCTCAGGTTCGAAGCGGACATGCTCGTCCGCCGGGTGACTCGATCCGAGCAGCAGGTCGACCGCGGTCGATCCGATCAGCGCCGCCGGCTGGCGCACGGAGCTGAGCGGGATGACGGCGGCTGCGGCGAAGTCGATGTCGTCGTAGCCGATGAGCGCGATGTCGTCCGGCACGCGCACGTCGCCGGTCATGACCAGGCTCTGCAGCAGTCCGAGCGCGAGCAGGTCGTTGGCCGCGAAGATCGCGTCGGGGCGGTCGGACCGGTCGCGCGCCAGGATCCGCTCCCCCGCGAGCCGCCCTTCCTCGACGCTCAGCGCATCAGTGGCGATGAACTCGACGCCGACGCCGCGCTCCGCTGCGGCATCCTGCGCCCCACGGAGTCGGTCGGACACCTGCCGCAGAGCCGCGGGGCCACCGACCAGCGCGAGCCTGCGCCGCCCCTGATCGAGCAGGTGGGCAGCGGCGATCCGGCCGCCCATGACGTCGTCGACGGCCACGGAGCAGAACCGCGAGTCGTGCGATTCGCGATCCACGAGGACTGCGGGGATGCCGTGCTCGCGCATGCGCTCGAGCCGCGGCAGGGCCTCCTGCACGGGGGTTATGAGGACGCCTGCGACGCGCTGCTCCTCGAACAGATCGAGGTGCGTCGACTCGCGCTGGTGCTTCTCGTCGCTGTTGGCCACGAGCACCGAGTAGCCGTGTTCCGCCGCGCGCTCCTCTGCCCCGCGCGCCACCTCGGCGAAGAAGGGGTTGCGGATGTCGAGCACGACCAGGCCGATCGACTTGCTGCGCCCGGCCCGCAGCTGCCGCGCGGCGTCGTTGCGTACGAACCCGAGCCGCGCGATCGATGCGTGCACCTTCTCGACGGTCTCGGGTGCGACCCGCTCCGGGCGGTTGAGCACGTTCGAGACGGTGCCCACCGACACGCGGGCGTCGGCTGCGACGTCACGAACGCTCACCATGGCGATCCTCCGGAATGAAACGAATCAGTTGCGGACTCATCCGCTTCTTGACATGCAATCAAAGCACAGTCTATGTTCGATCACACAACGAATGAAACGATTCATACTGTGACGTCCGAGTCAACGAAGACAACGAAAGCACCGCGCCCATGAGCATCCTCACCCCCACGGTCCTCGCAGAGCTCGAAAAGCAGTCGATCGAGCTGCCCAGCTGGGCCTTCGGCAACTCGGGCACCCGGTTCAAGGTGTTCGGCACCCCGGGCACACCGCGCGACCCGTTCGAGAAGATCGCGGATGCCGCGCAGGTGCACAAGCACACGGCCTTGGCGCCGACCGTCGCGCTGCACATCCCGTGGGACATGTGCGACTTCGGCGACCTGCGCAAGCACGCCGAGGACCTGGGCGTCGAGCTCGGCACGATCAACTCGAACACCTTCCAGGACGACGACTACAAGTTCGGCGCGCTGACCCATGAGGATGCCGCGATCCGTCATAAGGCGATCGATCACCACCTCGAGTGCATCGACGTGATGGATGCCACCGGCAGCCGCGATCTGAAGATCTGGCTCGCCGAGGGGTCGAACTACCCCGGCCAGGCAGACCTCCGCGGCCGCCAGGACCGGCTGCACGAGTCGCTGCAGACGATCTACGCGCGCCTCGGAGATGATCAGCGCCTCGTCCTCGAGTACAAGTTCTTCGAGCCGGCGTTCTATCACACCGATGTTCCGGACTGGGGGACGTCCTACGCTCAGGTCAGCGCCCTGGGCGAGAAGGCGATGGTGTGCCTCGACACCGGCCATCACGCGCCGGGCACGAACATCGAGTTCATCGTCATGCAGCTGCTGCGCCTCGGCAAGCTCGGCTCGTTCGACTTCAACTCGCGCTTCTACGCCGACGACGATCTCATCGTCGGGGCGGCCGACCCGTTCCAGCTGTTCCGCATCGTCTTCGAGGTGATCCGCGGCGGCGGCCTGAACAATCCCGATGTCGCGTTCATGCTCGATCAGTGCCACAACGTCGAGGACAAGATTCCCGGCCAGATCCGCTCGGTGCTCAACGTGCAGGAGATGACCGCGCGGGCGCTGCTCGTCGATCGCGACGCGCTGACGACTGCGCAGAAGTCGGGCGATGTGCTCGCGGCGAACGCCGTCTTCATGGACGCGTTCTACACCGACGTCCGCCCGGCGCTGGCCGAGTGGCGTGAGTCGCGCGGCATGGATGCCGACCCGATGGCCGCCTACGCGGCATCCGGTTATCAGCAGAAGATCGCCGCCGATCGCGTCGGCGGCGTCCAGGCCGGGTGGGGCGCATGAGCATCGCTCCATCGAACGCACCGGCTCCGCTGCTGTCGCTCCGCGGGGCCGCGAAGACCTTCGGCCCCGTCGTGGCACTCGCCGACGGGACGATCGAACTCCTCCCCGGCGAGATCCACGCGCTCGTCGGCGAGAACGGCGCCGGAAAGTCGACGCTGGTGAAGATCCTCGCCGGGCTTCACCACCCCGATGCCGGAGACTTCCTCGTCGACGGCGTGCCCGTCGCCTTCCGCACCGTCGCCGACAGCAAGGCGGCGGGGATCTCCGTGATCTACCAGGAGCCGACCCTGTTCCCCGACCTGACGGTCGCGGAGAACATCTTCATCGGTCGGCAGCCGCGCGGCAGGCTCGGGCTGATCAGCCGCTCCGCGATGCGCCGCGAAGCCATGGCGCTCTTCGAACGCCTGGGCGTCCCGATCGATCCCGACCGCCCCGCCGAGGGGCTCTCGATCGCCGATCAGCAGATCATCGAGATCGCCAAGGCCATCTCGATCGACGCCCGGATCCTCATCATGGACGAGCCGACCGCCGCGCTCTCCGGCGTCGAGGTCGAACGCCTGTTCACGGTCGCGCGCTCGCTGCGCGACACCGGCGCCGGCATCCTCTTCATCTCGCACCGCTTCGACGAGATCTTCGCCCTGACCGACCGCATCACCGTCATGCGCGACGGCCGGTACATCGGCACGCACGACACAGCCGCAGCGACCGTCGACGGAATCGTCCGGGAGATGGTCGGACGCGACATCGATCAGCTCTTCCCCAAGCAGGACGCGACGATCGGGGAGGTCGTGCTCGACGTGAGCGGCCTGTCTCGTCGAGGTGTGTTCCGCGACGTCGACCTGCAGGTGCGCGCCGGTGAGATCGTCGGCCTCGCCGGGCTCGTCGGAGCAGGCCGGACCGAGGTCGCCCGCGCGATCTTCGGCATCGACCCCTACGACACCGGCTCCGTCACGCTGAGCGGGGCGCGCCTGAAACCGGGCAACCCGCAGGCGGCGATAGACGCCGGCATCGGATTCGTCCCGGAGGACCGCCGCAAGCAGGGGCTCGTGATGGACCTCTCGGTCGGGCGGAACCTCACCCTCACGCTGCGCAACACCCTCAGCCGCGCAGGGATCATCGACACGGCAGCAGAACGGCGGGCGGCCGACACCTGGTCGCAGCGCCTGCAGGTGAAGACGGGCTCCGCGGAGTTCGCGGTCTCCACACTGTCCGGCGGCAATCAGCAGAAGGTCGTGCTGGCGAAATGGCTCGCGACCGAGCCCCGGCTGCTCATCGTCGACGAGCCGACGCGCGGCATCGACGTCGGGACGAAGGCCGAGGTGCACCGCCTGATCTCCGATCTCGCCGCCCGCGGGATCGCGATCCTCATGATCTCGTCCGAACTGCCGGAAGTTCTGGGCATGGCGGATCGCGTCGTCGTCATGCGCGAGGGACGGGTGACCGCGCGCCTCGACCGTGCGGATGCGACGCCCGAGAACGTCATGCTGGCGGCCACGGCCGAGCCCGCACCGATGCTGGAGGACACGAAGTGACCGTTGCAACGCGGAGCGCTCCGCGCACCGAGAGAACCTCGCCCCTGAGCGGCATCCTCCGCCGACGGGAGATCCCGGTCGCCGCGGCGCTCATCGTCCTCGTCCTGGTGACCTACGCGGCGAACCCGCTCTTCCTGAGCCAGCAGGGCGTCAAGGACCTGATGCTCAACGCGACGATCATGATCATCCTCGCCGTCGGGCAGGCGATGGTGATCTTCACGCGCAACGTCGACCTGTCGGTGGGCTCGATCCTCGGGCTCGTCGCGTTCCTCACGGGAACGCTGTTCGCGGATGCGCCGGGCATCCCCATCCCCGTCGTCTTCCTCGCCGGTCTCGCCCTGGGAGCTCTGCTCGGCGCGATCAACGGCCTGCTCGTGACGGTCGCCCACGTGCCGGCCCTGGTCATCACGCTCGGCACGCTGTACGTGTACCGCGGCATCAACAACGCGTGGGCGGGTGGCACCCAGTACTTCGCCGGCGATCGACCGGACGAGTTCGGAGCCCTGGCCGTCGACACCGTGCTCGGTTTCCCCATCATCACGCTGCTGGCGATCGCCGTCGTCGTGATCGTCGGCATCTACCTCTCCGGGGCCCGCTCCGGACGCGACCTGTATGCGATCGGCTCCGACCCGGAAGCCGCCAGGGTGTTCGGGATCCCGGTCGCACGACGCGTGATGACCGCGTTCGTCGTGAACGGCCTGCTCGCGGGGCTCGCCGGCGTCCTGTACGCCGCACGATTCAACTCCGTCGGCGCCACGACGGGAACGGGGATGGAACTCGACGTCGTCGCTGCGGCCGTCGTCGGCGGCGTCGCCATCTTCGGCGGCAGCGGATCCGTCGCGGGTGCCGCGATCGGGGCAGTCCTTCTGACCACGATCACCAGTGCCCTCACGGCGCTGCGCGTCGACAAGTTCTGGCAGCAGGCCGTCGTCGGCATCCTCATCATCGCCGCGATCCTCGTCGACCGGATCGCGAGCGTCCGCACCGCCCGCAAGCTGCGACTCACGGAGGCACGCGATGTCTGAAACCGCCCGCACCTCGACCACGGACCCCACCACGACAGCCGTCATCGCCGCCGGCGTGCTCGAGACCGAGCCGCGAGGGCGCACGGGGTGGACGCGCATCCTCCTCGGCCGCGACGCCGTGATGATCTACGCGCTCATCGCCGCGCTCATCATCGCCGCGATCAGCATCCCGCGGTTCGCGTCCCCTGTGACGACCGGCTTCCTGCTTCTCGACGTCATCCCCATCCTGCTCATCGCCATGCCGATGACCCTGGTGATCATCACCGGCGAGATCGACCTGTCCGTGGCGAGCATCGCGGGTCTCACCAGCGCCGTCATCGGCGTGCTCTGGCAGGCGGGACTCGACATCGGCCTCGTGCTCGTGATCGGGCTCGTCGTCGGGGCGGTCGCCGGTGCGGTCAACGGCTTCCTCATCGCCGTGGTCGGGCTCCCGTCCCTCGCGGTCACCATCGGAACGCTCGCTCTGTTCCGCGGTCTCGCTCTCGTCGTGATCGGCGACAACGCCGTGGCGAACTTCCCGCCGGAGCTCACCGCCTTCTTCACATCGAAGCTCGGGGCGACCGGCATCCCCACCGTCATGATCGGGGTCGCCCTCGTGATCGCGTTCTTCGCGATCCTGCTGCACTTCACGCCGTTCGGCCGCGGCCTCCCCGCGATCGGATTCAGCAAGGAGGCGGCACGGTTCGTCGGGATCGACGTCGCCCGCGCCAAGTTCTGGCTGTTCGTGGGAACCGGCTCCGTCTCGGCGCTCGCCGGCATCTTCTGGACGCTGCGCTACTCGAGCGCGCGGTCCGACAACGCCAGCGGCCTCGAGCTCGCGGTGATCGCCGCCGTGCTCCTCGGCGGTGTGTCCATCTTCGGCGGGCGGGGCTCGATCCCCGGCGTCGTCGCCGGCGTGCTGCTCATCGGCGTCATCAACTACGGCCTGCGACTCGGCCGCGTCTCCGAGGTGATCCTCATCATCGTCACCGGGTCGCTGCTCATCGCATCCGTCGTCGCCCCAAGCGTCGGGCAGGCGATCGGACGCTGGCGTCACGACAGACGAGTCCGCAGAGAACTTCCCCAGGCCACCGCCTCGGGTCGACCACGCGCCTAGCACCGGCGCAGACGAAAGGAAAAACAATGGAGTGGATCCGCACACACCGGGCACGGCGCCGGCTCTCCGCCATCGCCGCACTCGCCTCGGTCGCGCTCATCGCGACCGGCTGCGCCGCCGGCGGCGGAGGCGACGGAGGAGGTGACGGTTCGGGTCAGGACGGCGACCAGACCATCACCTTCATCCCGAAGCAGCTGAACAACCCGTACACGGACGTGGTCCTCGGCGGAGGTGAGGACGGCGCCGAGTCCGCGGGCTTCGCATCCAGCCAGGTCGTCGGCCCGCTCGACGCCAGCGCCTCCAGCCAGGTCTCGTTCATCAACGCCGAGACCCAGGCGGGCACGAACGTCATCGTCATCGCGGCGAACGATCCGGATGCCGTCTGCCCGGCGCTGGAAGAGGCGCGCTCGGGCGGCGCGAAGATCGTCGCCTTCGACTCGGACACCAATCCGGACTGCCGCGACGTGTTCATCAGCCAGGTCGTCGCGAAGGACGTCGCGCTGATCCAGGTCGAGCTCATCGCCGAGCAGATCGGCGGTTCGGGTGAGATCGCGATCCTCTCGGCGACGGCGAACGCGACGAACCAGAACGAGTGGATCAAGTACATCGAGGAGGAGCTCGACTCCAACCCCGACTACGCCGACATCGAGCTGGTCGCGAAGGTCTACGGCGACGACGACGACACGAAGTCGTTCCAGGAGGCCCAGGGTCTCATGCAGGCGCACCCGAACCTCAAGGGCATCATCTCGCCCACGACGGTCGGCATCGCCGCCACGGCTCGCTACCTGTCGACGTCGGAGTACAAGGGCAAGGTCGCGCTGACAGGCCTCGGCCTGCCCAACGAGATGCGTCCGTTCGTCAAGGACGGCACCGTGACCGAGTTCGCCCTGTGGGATCCGGCACAGCTCGGCTACGTCGCGGCCTTCGCGGGCAAGGCTCTCGCCGACGGCGACATCACCGGCGCCGCGGGCGACACGTTCGAGGCCGGCGACCTCGGCGAGCGCGAGGTCGGTGAGGGCGGCATCGTCATCGTCGGTCCGCCGACGGTGTTCAACGCCGACAACATCGACGAGTACGACTTCTGATCGCCAGGAGGGCGGCCCGGCGCAGCGGGGCCGCCCTCCGATCGAAGCCACTACGGAATGAAGGAACCATCATGACGCCGTCCACCTCCTCGGGGTTCGCCGAGCTCCTGCCCGCCCACTCCCGCCGCAAGCCGCGCATCGGCCTCGTCGCCGGGGGCCTGGGAACGTACTGGCCGCAGTTCCCGGCGCTGCGGCCTCAGCTCGAGGATTCGGCACGATACGTGTCCGACCGCTTCCAGGCGATGGATGCCGAGGTCACCGACGTCGGGTTCATCTCGGATGCGCAGGAAGGAGCTGTCGCCGCGGAGACGCTGCGCCGCGCCGACTGCGACCTGATCGTGCTGTTCCTCACCACTTACCTCACCGCTTCCATGGTGCTCCCGATCGCGCAGCGCGCCGGTGCGCCGGTGCTCGTCATCGACCTGCAGCCGACGGAGAAGATGGACCACGCGTCCTTCGACACCGGGGCCTGGCTCGCATACTGCGGCCAGTGCCCCGTGCCGGAGGTGGGCAATGTGTTCCGTCGCGCCGGCATCGAGTTCCGCTCGGTCTCGGGCTGGCTCCGGCAGGAGTCGGCCTGGGCCCGGATCGAGCAGTGGATCCACGCCGCGCACATCCGCGCCGCACTGCGCCACGCCCGCCACGGGCTGATGGGACACCTGTACCCCGGCATGCTCGACGTCTCCACCGACCTCACCCTGCTGCCGACGACCTTCGGATCCCACGTGGAGGTCCTGGAGTTCGACGATCTGCGGGTGCGGGTGGATGCGGTCACCGATGCCGAGGTGAAGGACCGCACGGACCTCGCGCGTGAGATCTTCACCCTCGACGACTCCGTGAACGACGAGGACTTCGCATGGGGCGCCCGCGTCTCGGTGGGGCTCGACCGGCTCGTCGACGACTTCGGCCTCGACACGCTGGCCTACTATCATCGGGGCCTCGACGGCGAACTCCACGAGCGCCTCGGCGCCGGCATGATCCTCGGGGCGTCGCTCCTCACCGGGCGCGGTATCCCCACCACCGGCGAGTACGAGCTGCGCACGACCGTGGCGCAGCTCGCGACGCAGGTCGTCGGAGCCGGGGGCTCGTTCTGCGAGATCCAGGCGCTGAACTTCGAGGACGGCGTCGTCGAGATGGGGCATGACGGGCCGGCTCATCTCGCGGTGTCCAGCCGCGAACCGCTGCTGCGCGGCCTCGGCGTGTACCACGGCAAGCGCGGATGGGGCGTCTCGGTGGAGTTCGACGTGCAGCACGGCCCGGTGACCCTCCTGGGGCTCGGTCAGGATCGCGACGGCTCGCTGTCGTTCGTGGCATCCACGGGCACCGTCGTGCCCGGGCCCCTGCTCGCGATCGGGAACACCACGAGCCGGGTCGACTTCGCCCGCGACCCCGGCGAGTGGGTCGATGCGTGGTCGGCCACCGGCGTCGGGCACCACTGGTCCCTGTCGGTCGGCGACCGCATCGGCGACTACCGGGCTGCGGCGTCGCTGCTGGGCATCGACTTCCGGGAGGTCTGATCGTGAGCTCCTCTCTCGAGCGCGTCTGCTTCGAGCTGCGCGTGCGTCCCGAACGGATCGACGAGTACCGCGCGCGCCACGCCGCGGTCTGGCCCGACATGCTCCGCGCGCTCCGCGACACAGGGTGGCGGAACTACTCGCTGTTCCTGCGCGAGGACGGTCTGCTCATCGGCTACTTCGAGGCAGAGTCCGCCGAACGCGCCATGGCAGCGATGGCCGAGACCGAGGTCGACGCCCGCTGGCAGGCCGACATGGCCGAGTTCTTCGAGGACCGACCCGGCGGCGGCCTCCGACGCTACCTCGAGGTCTTCCATCTGGAAGATCAGCTCGCCGGCCTCGCAGACTGACGCCCTCCCCCATCCGAAGGATCCTCATGATCAACCCCACCGCTGCCGCTCTCATCGAGCGCTCGAACCACCTGGGCGCCGACCCGAAGAACACGAACTACGCCGGCGGCAACACCTCGGCCAAGGGCACCGAGACCGACCCGGTGACCGGTCAGCCGGTCGAGTTGCTGTGGGTCAAGGGCTCGGGCGGAGACCTCGGCACACTGACGGAGCAGGGCCTCGCCGTCCTCCGCCTGGATCGCATGCGTGCGCTCGTGGACGTCTATCCCGGCGTCGATCGTGAGGACGAGATGGTCGCCGCGTTCGACTACTGCCTGCACGGCAGGGGCGGGGCGGCACCGTCGATCGACACCGCGATGCACGGACTGGTGGATGCCGCGCACGTCGACCACCTGCATCCCGACTCGGGCATCGCGATCGCGACCGCCGCCGACGGCGAGGCACTCACGTCGAAGATCTTCGGCGAGAAGGTCGTGTGGGTGCCGTGGCGCCGCCCGGGCTTCCAGCTGGGCCTGGACATCGCCGAGATCAAGCGCGCCAATCCGCAGGCGATCGGCTGTATTCTCGGCGGGCACGGCATCACCGCGTGGGGCGACACGTCGGATGCGGCAGAGGCGAACTCGCTGTGGATCATCGACACCGCCGCCGCGTACATCGCCGCAGAGGGCAAGGAGTCGCCGTTCGGGGAGGTCCGCGTCGGCTTCGAAGCGCTCTCGTCGGATGAGCGGCGGGAGCGGGCCGCGGCCCTCGCCGGCACGATCCGCGGCATCGCGTCGACGGACAAGCCGATGGTCGGGCACTTCACCGACTCCGACGTCGTGCTCGACTTCCTCGCGTCGTCGAATGCACCTCGGCTCGCCGGTCTCGGCACAAGCTGCCCCGACCACTTCCTGCGCACCAAGGTCAAGCCGCTCATCCTCGACCTGCCCACCACGGCGTCCGCGGAGGAGCAGATCGCACGTCTGCACGAGCTGCACGCCGAGTACCGCGCCGACTACCAGGCGTACTACGACGCGCACGCCACCGACGAGTCGCCCGCGATCCGCGGCGCGGACCCGCTCATCGTCCTCGTCCCTGGGGTGGGCATGTTCTCGTACGGCGCGAACAAGCAGACCGCGCGGGTGGCGGGCGAGTTCTACGTCAACGCGATCAATGTCATGCGCGGCGCCGAGGCGCTCTCGACCTACTCCCCCATCTCGGATGCCGAGAAGTTCCGCATCGAGTACTGGGCGCTGGAAGAGGCGAAGCTGCAGCGGATGCCCAAGCCGAAGTCGCACCAGGGGCGCATCGCGTTCGTCACCGGCGCAGCATCCGGCATCGGCAAGGCCATCGCCACCCGCCTCGCGGCCG
Source organism: Microbacterium sp. NPDC077644 (assembly GCF_040702785.1). Lineage (NCBI taxonomy): Bacteria > Bacillati > Actinomycetota > Actinomycetes > Micrococcales > Microbacteriaceae > Microbacterium > Microbacterium sp. NPDC077644. Next base: position 58,864 of record NZ_JBFBME010000004.1, on the reverse strand, counting down.
AGGGCGCCTGCGTCGTCGTCGCCGACCTCGACCTCGAGAAGGCGCAGGCGACGGCTGCCGAGCTCGGGACCACCGATGTCGCGATCGGCGTCGCCGCGAACGTGGCGGATGCCGACGCCGTGCAGGCCGCGCTGAACGAAGCCGTCCTCGCCTTCGGCGGCGTCGACCTCGTCGTCAACAACGCCGGGCTCTCGCTGTCGAAGCCGCTGCTCGAGACCACCGAGAAGGACTGGGATCTGCAGCACGACGTCATGGCGAAGGGGTCCTTCCTCGTATCGAAGGCCGCAGCCCAGGTGCTCATCGATCAGAAACTCGGCGGCGACATCGTCTACATCTCGTCGAAGAACTCCGTCTTCGCCGGCCCGAACAACATCGCCTACTCGGCGACCAAGGCCGACCAGGCGCATCAGGTGCGGCTGCTCGCGGTCGAGCTCGGCGAGCACGGCATCCGCGTCAACGGCATCAACCCCGACGGCGTCGTCCGCGGCTCGGGGATCTTCGCCTCGGGGTGGGGCGCGAACCGCGCGGCTACCTACGGCGTCGCCGAGGAGGACCTCGGGCAGTTCTACGCGAACCGCACGATCCTCAAGCGCGAGGTCGTGCCCGAGAACGTCGCGGACGCCGTCTACGTGCTCACCGGCCCCGAACTGTCCCGCACCACCGGCCTGCACATCCCCGTCGACTCCGGCGTGGCCGCCGCATTCCTGCGATGACTGTGTCGATGCGATGGCTTCGGCTCGCTCAGCCCGTTTCGTCTCCGTCGCTGCGCGACTCCGCTCAACGCCCCGCACGGGAAAGCTCCGGGTCGTTGAGCGAGCGCAGCGCGACAAAACGGGTTGAGCGAGCGCAGCGAGTCGAAACCAGCACCTCGAACGCCACCCGCGCGGTCGCCGCCGTCGACCTCGGGGCGACCTCCGGGCGCGTGGTGATCGGACGGATCGGGCCGGACGCACTCGAGCTCGAACTCGTCTCGCGGTTCCCCAACGGCCCCGTCGAACGCGAAGACGGCCTGCATTGGGACTTCGGCGCGCTGCACGAGAGCATCCTCGACGGCCTCGCCGAGGCGGTGCGGCGCGAACCCGCGATCGAGAGCATCGGCATCGACTCCTGGGCCGTCGACTACGGGCTGCTCCGTGACGGCGAGCTGATCGGCGAGCCGTTCCACTACCGCGACGACCGCACCGCGCGCGGCGTTGCGGAGGTCCACGAGGTCATCCCGTTCGCGGAGCTGTATCAGCGCAACGGCCTGCAGTTCCTGCCGTTCAACACGCTGTACCAGTTCGCCGCCGACCCCAGGACCGCCGATGCGGATGCCGCCCTGCTGATCCCCGACCTCGTCGCCTGGGTGCTCACCGGACGCCGCGTCGCCGAGCGCACGAACGCGTCGACGACCGGACTGCTCGACGTCCGCACGTCGGAGTGGGATCTCGAGCTCGCCGAGCGCCTCGGCATCCCCACCGGCATCTTGCCCGAGCTCGTCAGCCCCGGGGAGAGGATCGGGATGCTCCGCCCCGAGGTCGCGGCACGCATCGGCAGGGATCTGCCGGTGATCGCCGTCGGCTCGCACGACACGGCGTCCGCCGTCGCCGCCGCGCCTCTCGCCTCGCCGGACGCCGCGTACATCTCGTGCGGCACGTGGGGCCTCGTCGGTCTCGAACTCGATGCGCCGGTGCTGACGGAAGCCGCGCGCGAGGCGAACTTCACCAACGAACTCGGTGTCGACGGGCGCATCCGATTCCTGCACAACGTGACGGGTCTGTGGCTGCTCAGCGAGGCCGTCCGTGCGTGGGAGGCCGAGGACGGAGCATCGATCAACCTGCCCTCGCTGCTGGATGCGACGGGCGGGTCCACCGAAGACGGCCCCCTCTTCGACGCGAACGATCCTGCACTGAGCGCACCCGGTGACATGCCGGCGCGCATCGCCTCGGTGCTCGCGGCCTCAGGTCATGCCGCCCCCGCGGACCGTGCGGGCTTCGCACGCGTGATCCTCGAGTCCATCGCGTCGGCGTTCGCGGATGCGGTGCAGACGGCGTCCGACCTGTCGGGCCGCGAGATCGATCGAATCCACCTCGTCGGCGGCGGCTCGCTCAACCGGCCGCTCTGCCAGGCGACGGCCGACCGGTCAGGGCTCCCCGTCTTCGCCGGCCCCGTCGAAGCGACCGCCCTCGGCAACGTGCTCGTTCAGGCCCGCGCTCTCGGCGCCGCCCCGGTTGCACTCGAAGAACTGCGCTCACTCGTGGCCCAGTCACACGTACTGGAACGATACCTGCCTCGCTGACCGATCGGATCGCTCGCACTCGCCCACTCGCGTGGTGACGCTCACGCGTTCCGATGGGTGCTCGGGTAGCCGGGCAGCAGATCACTCCGGACTGCTCGCCCGCAGGATCAACCGTGTCGGGATGACCGTGGCTTCGTCGCCCAGCGGCGTCGGCGGATCCGCGACGAGGGCGGTCACGGCGGCCTCGGCGAGCGCGGTGAAGTCCTGGCGCACGGTCGTCAGCGGGGGCAGGTAGTCGGCTGCTTCGGGGACGTCGTCGAATCCGATCACCTCGGTGTCCTCGGGCACACGGTCGCCGCGTTCGGCGAGCGTCCTAAGCACCCCGAGCGCCATCTGGTCATTGGCGGCGAAGACGGCGGTCGCGCCGCTCAATCGCGCGGCCGCGTCGTGTCCGGATGCCGCACTCCAGTCACCGCGCACGACCTCCGGCACGTCGGCTCCCGCCGCATGCAGGGCCTCGCGCCATCCGCGTTCGCGCTCTGCCGCGGCGAAGGAGTCGACGGGGCCGGCGACGTGATGGATCGTCCGATGGCCTCGGTCGAGCAGATGCCGGGTCGCGGCCATCGCCCCGCCGGCGTGGTCGCTGCACACCGTTCGCAGCCCGCTGTCGGCTGCGGCGTCGACGACGACGAGTCTCAGTCCCTCGAGCTGATCCGCGGCGTGGGTGAGGGCGGATGCCTCGTTCAGGACGACGGCCCCGTCGACGCCCTGGTCGCGCAGGCGCGCGAACGCCTCGCCGATGCCGTCTGCGGCGGTGACGACGGTGAGCGCGTAGCCGCGCTGCGCCGCGGCCTCGGCCGTGGCCTGCAGCATCCGCGAATTGCCGGTGGTCGCGAGCGTGGTGGCGACGATACCGAGGGTGAGCGAACGCCCGGTGCGGAGCGCTCTGGCCGCGCGATGGGGGCGGTAACCGAGCTCGGCCATGGCCTGCTCGACGCGCGCACGCGTCGTCGGATCGACGCGCGGGCTGTCGTTGACGACGCGCGAGACCGTCTGGCCGGACACCCCGGCGCGGCTGGCGACCATCGCCATCGAGACGCGTCCTGACGGCGTGCCGCGGCGGGGCCGCCGCGCGGGCATCAGGCCGGAAAGGTCATCGGTCACCGGCATCCCTCGCTTCTGCTCGTGCGTTCACAACTCCGCAGCGTTCACGACTCCGCCGTGTTCACAACTCCGCAGTGTTGACGTTATCACCGCTGTGGGGCTACCGTGTTTACGTGAACATGCACGCATCTCCGGAGTTGCGCCCAGCCGACCCCGTCAAGCTCGGCGCGGGCGTCGTCAAGCGGCCCACGCGCCTCGCCGACGGACGCGAGCTGATCTACTACGACGACCCCGATACGACGCTCGGACCCGATCGCGCCGTCGATGCCCGAACGCTCGATCCGCGCCCCGAGACGGCGAGCATGCGCCTCGACGTGCTGACCGGTGACTGGATCACGGTCGCATCCAACCGCCAGAACCGGGTGATGATGCCGGGCGCCGACGCCGACCCGCTGGCGCCGCAGACCCCGGAGAACCCGTCCGAGGTGCCGTCGCGCTACGACGTCGCCGTGTTCGAGAACCGCTCGCCCGCTTTCGGGCCGGCACTCGCGCAGACGTCCGGGGATGCTCCAGCCGCGGCCAACGCTCCGCGCGGGCTCGACGACCTCGATGCGCTGGGTCTCGGCCGTACGCGCACGGCGACGGGCCGGTGCGAGGTCGTGTGCTTCAGCCCCGACCATTCCGGCTCGTTCGGCACGCAGACGGTCACCCGCGCACGCACCGTGATCGAGGCCTGGGCCGACCGCACCGCCGCACTCTCGCAGCTGCCGGGCATCGAGCAGGTCTTCCCGTTCGAGAACCGCGGGGAGGCGATCGGCGTCACGCTCCCCCACCCGCACGGGCAGATCTACGCGTACCCGTACGTCACGCCGCGCACTCGGAGGGTGCTCGAGAGCATCGACCGCACCGCACCGGAGCTCTTCCAGCACATCCTCGACGAGGAGCACAGCTCCGAGCGCGTCGTGCTCCGCGGCGAGCACTGGACGGCGTTCGTGCCGTTCGCCGCGCGCTGGCCTCTCGAGGTGCATCTGATGCCGCACCGGCACGTTCCCGACCTCGCCGCGACCACGGCCGCCGAGCGCGATGAACTCGCGCCACTGTACCTGCGGCTGCTGCGCGGCGTGGATGCGCTCTACGACACCCCGACGCCGTACATCGCCGCGTGGCATCAGGCGCCGGTGAACGTCGGCCGGGATGCCGTCCGGCTGCACCTGCAGCTGACGAGTCCGCGCCGGGCCGCCGACAAGCTGAAGTTCCTCGCGGGGTCAGAGGCGGCGATGGGCGCCTGGGCGACCGAGGTGATGCCCGAGCTCGGTGCGCAGCGGCTGCGCGACGCGATCGCCCGCGCCGAGGAGGCCGCGGAGTGAGCGCGCGGGATGCCGCTACCCGGCTGTTCCGCGAACTGACCGGCCGTGATGCCGACGGCGTCTGGTCGGCGCCCGGGCGGGCGAACCTCATCGGCGAGCACACCGATTACAACGACGGGTTCGTGATGCCGTTCGCGACGCCGCATCGCACCTATGCCGCTGTCGGCATGCGCGATGACGAGCGCATTCGGGTCGCGTCGACGTTCGCCGAGGCGCCGGTCGAAGCTGAGCTCTCCGAGTTGGAGTCGAGGTTCCCGATCGCCGCCGAACAGGATGCCTGGGCCGCGTACCCGCTGGGGGTGGCGTGGGCGCTCCGGCTCGCCGGCGCGCGTGAGCGCGGCGTCGACATCGCAATCGCCTCAGACGTGCCCGTCGGTGCCGGGCTCTCCTCGTCGGCCGCGATCGAGGGCGCCACTGCATCCGCTCTGAACGAGCTGTGGGATGCCGGTCTCGACCGCACCGCACTGGCGTCGATCGGCCGCCGTGCCGAGAACGAGGCCGTCGGCGCTCCGACCGGGATCATGGACCAGATGGCGTCCATGCTCGGCGAGGCCGATGCGGCGCTGTTCCTGGACTGCCGCTCGCTCGAGGCGCAGAGCATCCCGCTCGGCATGGCCGAGGCCGGGCTCGCGGTGCTCGTGATCGACACTCGGGTCGCGCATGCGCACTCGACCGGCGGATATCGCGAGCGCCGCGCATCGTGCGAGAAGGGTGCGGCGATCATGGGCGTTGCCGCGCTGCGCGATCTCTCGCCGGCCGATCTGCCGCGCGCACGAGAGGTCATGGATGATGTGACGTTCCGCCGCGTGCGGCACGTCGTCACCGAGAATCAGCGCGTGCTCGACACGGTGCGCGCGCTGCGCGAGCACGGCGCCCGCGCGACCGGCAATCTGTTGACCGCGTCGCACGCGTCCATGCGCGATGACTTCGAGATCTCGGTGCCCGAGCTCGACACCGCGGTGCAGTCCGCGCTGGATGCCGGTGCCCTCGGCGCCCGCATGACCGGCGGCGGCTTCGGCGGTGCGGCGATCGCGCTCGTCGAGCGGGATGCCGTGCCGGCGGTGGCGGATGCGGTGGCGGCGGCGTTCGCCGCGGAGGGGTTCGCGGTGCCGAGCGTGTTCGCGGTCTGCCCGAGCGCCGGAGCCCGGCGGGACGCGTAGCCAAGCGTGCAGCTGGAACGCCGAGGCCGGCGTCGTGCTCGTCGGCCTCGCGGCGGAACTAACCGATGAGGTAGACCATGCCTCGGCCGCGGCCGGCGAGCGCGTCGATGAACTCCTGCGCGCGGCCCAGGAACTCAAGCACGTATCGTGTCCGACGCTACCCCGCCGGCCGGCTTCGGGCGCCCTGGCCTGACCGCCTTCGCGTCTCATCCCAATCGACCCTGATCGGGTCTGCTGATCCTCTCGACGAGAACGCAACGACAACACAGCCACCCAACCCCGACCGTCCGGGAAGCCGGGGCACGTCGCATGGCCTGTGCTGCGGGCGTGTCGAGTGGGTCGTCCAGGTGCGACGCAGGAGCGTCGACGCGACGTGCTGAGAGGTGGTTCTAAGGCATGGCGATAGGTCAGGAACGGCGTCGCTCCCTGCGCAGGAGGGAACGCAGAGTCTCGGCGTTCGCGTAGCCGACCCGTAGCGCGATCTCGGCGGAGGTGAGGTCCGTGGTTGCTGAGAGGTGCCGAGCTCGTTCGATGCGAAGCCGTTGGACGAAGCCGAGCGGAGTGAGGTTGAGCGCCGCACGGACTCGTCGTTCGAGGGTGCGCCGGCTGGTGCCGAGCGACTGCGCGACGAAGGCGACGTTGAACGGTTCGTCCAGGCGGGCGCGCACGAAGCGTTCGAACTCGACGACGATCGGGTCCTCGTGCCGGAGATGTTCGTAGGCGACGAAGGCCGCCTGCGACGGGCGCTCGTCGATGATGAGGAGCTTGGCGACATGTTGGGCCAGGTCGGGGCTGATCGATCGCACGAGTGAGAGCGCGAGGTCGATGTGGGCGAAGGCGGCGCCGGCGGTGACGAGGTTCCCGTCGGCCACGACCATGGTGTCGAGATCGAGGGCGACGGTCGGATAGCGCTTCAGGAACTCCGGCCCCAGGAACCAGCTGGTCGTCGCCCGCCGATGATGCATCCGCCCGGTCTCGGCGACGGCGAACACGCCGGTGCACGCCGCGGCGATCCGGGTGGTCGCCTCATCGAGGCGCCCGAGCGAGGCGATGACCGAACGAGCATCTCGGCTCTGGAGGGCGTCGTTGGTAGCGGCGGCCGTAAGGGTTCCAAGCGCAGGGACGACGACCACGTCGAACTCTCCGGACTCCGACAGCGGGTGGTCCACCGACAGGGTCATCGATGCCGTCGTGGTCACTCGCCGTTTCGGTCCGAGGATGGCGAGTTCGATCGGGTCGATCCGCGGGTCGACATCGCCGCGGACTCCGTCGGCCACCCGCACGATGTCGATGATCGACGCGATAGCCGAACCGAAGCAGCCGTCGATCGCGATCAGTCCGATACGCATGACGTAAACAATAGCAATACTGCCGTATACGCCACTCCTCACCGGCCCTCGCTCGTCATACGCTGAACTCGTCCCACGAAGAACCCCGACCTCAAGGAGAGTCCCTCATGTCCACACCCGCATCACTTCCGTATGCCTTCGTCGCCAAGATCGTCGCGGCCGATGGACAGCACGACGCGCTCGCCGATCTGCTCGCCGGCGCTGTCGCACTCGCCAACGAAGAAGTAGGAACGATTGTCTGGTTCGCGGTCAGGACCCACGCCGACACCTTCTGGATCTTCGATGCATTCCCCGACGAGGCCGCTCGCGACGCCCACGCCAACGGCGCCATCGTCGCAGCCCTGATGGCCAACCAGCACCTCCTCGGCGCAGCACCCGAGATCCTGGCGGCCGACGTCCTCGCGTCCAAGCTCCCGTAGTCCGCCAACGCACGAGACGATCGCGCCCCGCCGAGCCGTCGGACCCGACTGAATCGCCCCGGGTTTAATGGAGGGCGAGTTCTCCCGGCGCCGGCTGGCGCTGGGAGTTGATCTCACGGTAGTACTCGTTCTCCTTCTCGATGGGGGTGAGGTAGCCGATCGAGGAGTGCAGCCGGTTCTCGTTGAACCAGTGCACCCAGGACAGCGTCGCGAGTTCGAGGTCATCGGCGCTGCGGAACGGGCCATCGATCTTCACGCACTCGGTCTTGTAGAGGCCGACGACGCTCTCGGCGAGGGCGTTGTCATACGAATCGCCGACGGTCCCGATCGATGCGATCGCGCCGACTTCAGCGAGTCGGTCTGTGTAGCGCAGAGCCGTGTATTGAGAGCCGGCGTCCGAGTGTTGAATGACGCCGGTGACGTCTTCACCGGCCCGATCGCGGATCCACAGAGCCATCTCCAGCGCATCCAGCGGCAGGTCGGTGGGCATTTTCGACATCGTGCGCCAGCCGACGATGCGGCGGGAGAACACGTCGGTGACGAATGCAGTGAACGCCATCCCTGACCATGTTGGGACGTAGGTGAAGTCGACGACCCAGAGCTCATTCGGTCTGTCTGCGTGGAACTCGCGCTTGACGTGATCCTCTGCCCTCGGCGCAGAGATATCGGGGCGAGTGGTGATGAACTGTTTGCCGCGGCGGATGCCGCGCAGGCCCTGCTGCCGCATGAGACGTTCGACCGTGCACCGGGCAACGACGATGCCCTCGCGCTTGAGCAGTCGCCAGATCTTGCGAGCACCGCTGATGCCGCGGCCGAGAGCGCGGTCCCAGAAGACCCGCTCGATCTGGACCACCAGTTCGGCATCGCTGACGGCGCGCGCGGAGTCGGGCCGTTTCTTGAAGGCGTAATACCCGGACGGAGCGATCTTCACCCCGTGCTCGGTGAGCACGCGGCAGATCGGCTCGACTCCGAACCGGTCACGATGATCGTCGATGAACTGAGTCACCACGGCAGTCGCGGGTCGAGCTCCCGCGCGAAGAAACTCGACGCCGCCAACAGGATCTCGTTCGCGCGCTTGAGCTCACGCACCTCCGCCTCGAGTTGCTTGATCCTCGACGCATCGTCAGTCGTCGTTCCAGGACGCTCTCCCGCGTCGATCTGGGCCTGCTTGACCCATCCGCGCAACGTGTCCGGATTCACCCCGACGCGCTGCCCGATCCGGATCACCGCCTGATTCACAGACAACTCCGGATCCTCCTTCCGCGCTTCCTGCACGAGCCTCATCGCTCGCTCCCGCAACTCCGGCGGATACTACCTCAAAGCTGGCATAGGTCTCATCCTCTCGGGATTTCAGACCCTCCACGAGACCCGGGGCGATTCATCCCGAAAGCGACCCCGACCACACCCGCCGACCCGAACATCTGGCGAGTCCGCGACGACACCATCGACAACGACGGCAAGATCACCCTCCGCCACACCGGCAAACTCCTCCACCTCGGCATCGGCATCGGCATCGGCATCGGCAGAGCCCACATCCGCACCGAGATCATCTGCCTTGTCCACAACAGCAACGCCACCGTCATCGCCCTGAACACCGGAGAACTCCTCGCAGAATTCACCCTCGACCCCACAAAGAACTACCAACGCAAAAACGACTGAACCCCCGGAAACCGGGGGTTCAGTCGTTCACGATGTCCTGAGACATCACATGGCGGAGACGGAGGGATTTGAACCCTCGGTCCCCGTGAGGGGACTCCACCTTAGCAGGGTGGAGTGCGCCGATTCCGCCGATCTCGGCGGCGTGCGCCGACAAGCCTTGAAACGACGGGGATCCGCGTCATTCCGCGGATCCTGCGACCCAACGAGGTGAACTCGTCACGCACTCAGGACTCGGCAGCACACGCCAGAATCGACGTTCCCGGGATGCTCGGGACACTTTTGGGACACTTGGCTCCGCTCTCGACTATCTCAGCCCCGCCGACTACGGAGCACTTCACACCGCCGCAGAGAGTGCGGCATGATCAACACACAAGAACCGTCCGGGAAACCGGGTCAAGCTCCCATCGTTGTGTCACGAACTCTATTGGCGCCACTGTCCACGGCCGAACCCTCGATGGTCTCGGCCGTGCACCGAAGGCGCGCCGTGCGCGCCTTCGGTGCACGGCGTGGCCCCTTTGCCTCATGCGGCAAGGACGGACCCGCCTCGGTTCGCCAGATCACGGAGATTCACGGCCTCATCGGCTGCGACCGCTGACGGAACGTCGAGTCCGGACTCGAGAATCTTCCTGGCCGCCATGTGATCTCGGGGCTGGTTCACGGACTCCACAGCGATGAGCTTGCCGCGCGAATAGCAGAACGCGGAGTAGCTTCCTACGGCCGCATCCCCGCGTACCTCGACATCATCGATCGAGTCGTCGATGATGCCGGCGATCTGCAGCTTCAGACCCCACTGCTGGGTCCAGAACCACGGCACGGCGCTGAACGGATCGCTCTCGGCGTGCCCCTGTTCCTCCGAGAGAATCTGGCGAGCGACGAATCGAGCCTGATCGACCGCGTTCTGGACAGATTCGACCCGCTGCCGGGTGCCGTAGCAGGCGGAGACCGCACAGTCGCCGATCGCACGGATGTCACGATCGGACGTCCGAAGTTGAGCGTCAACGACTATTCCGCCCTCACAGCTCAGACCAGATACTCGTGCTAGTTCATCGTTCGGCGTAACTCCGATTCCAACGACGAGACGATCGACTTCCAGCGAGGAGCCATCGGTGAGCCGCAGATTTGGTCGCCCTGCGGGGACCAACGATGAGACCTCCGTGTGGAACCGGACGTCGACACCGTTCTGAAGGTGTGCGCGCTCGAACACCCGCGACGTCACCTCACTCACAGATCGACGCATGACCCTATCCGCGCGGCACAACAACGTCACGTCTGCACCGTAGTGGGCGGCGGCCGCCGCGACTTCAAGACCGATGAAGCCACTCCCTGCAACGACGATGCTCTCGCCGCGCCCGTTCTGCAGCACTCCGCGGAGTGCTTGCGAGTGTTCCAGATCTCGGAGCAGATACGTGGGGATTGCCGCATCGACCCCTGGCAGATCCAATCCGATGGGTGCAGCGCCAGTCGCGAGGACGAGGTGTCGAAAGCCGATCGTGCCACCGTCCGACAGCGCGACCTTCCGGGCCGCGCGGTCGATTCCGATTGCGTGAACCCCGAGCTTCAGATCGATGCGCTTGGAGTCGTAGAACTCTCGCGGACGGATCACAACATCCTCCAGATCCCCATCGCCCTTGAGAAAGTCCTTCGACAGCGGAGGACGCTGGTAAGGGATGTCCGGTTCTGCGCTGAGCACGGTGATCTCTCCCGCGAACCCTCCATTTCGGAGCGAGAACGCTACCTCCGTGCCGGCCTGCCCTCCCCCGACGATGACGACGCTCATACCTGTCGCTCCGGAATCCTCACCCTGATGCCGTCCAGCTCATCGCTTACGGCGATCTGGCAGCTCAGTCTCGACGAGTCCGTCCGTTCACATACAGTGTCCTCGAGCATCTCGTCCTCGTCTGCCTGCATCTCTGGGAGTCGATCGAGCCAGGAGTCGTCGACGTAGACGTGGCAGGTCGCACACATGGCCTGTCCCCCGCACTCCCCGATGATGCCGTCAATTCCCTTCGCCAAGGCCGTCTGCATGACACGCTTACCTGCAGCCACATCGACCTCTGTAAGTCCGCCGTCCGATGCGACGTAGTTGATCCGTGGCATGACCGATCACACCAGCAGATCGTCGCGACCGGCAGCCTTGAGGCGCTCGATATAGATCGGATAGAGGAACTTCGTCGACGGCACCAGTTTGAGCACCTTCATGATCGCGCCCTCCGCCTTCACCTCGCCTGTGGCCATCGCCAACGTCATGTTGACTTTCCCTTGCCAGAACCGGTTCGCGGTGTCTGTGGACATCTTCAGCGTGGCGTTCGGCTTGTTCGGAGCGGCATCCACAGAGTCGTATGATTTCTGCGCGGGCATGTCCAGAACGACCTGAGAGTCAGGATCTGTGCACTGGACGAGCAGCACGGCGCCAGTGGCGCTGAGCTTCGGACCGAGCTCAGCATCCTGATAGGCGAGATCGAAGATCCCACCGACATACTCGTGGAGGTCGCTGGTTGATGTGTAGCCGCTCATGGGACACGCACTTCCTCTTCGCTGAAGAACATCGCGGCGCCGTTGTCCGCGAAGTTGGGAATGTCATCGGCCGCTGCTTTACCAGCCGGCGAGGCGAGAGCGGCGAGGGCTTTCTCGCGCGAGTCGAAGACGACCTCGGCCAGCTGGTAGAAGTACGGCTGCTCGCCGTCAGGGCTGTCGGCTCGCCCCGCCGTGAAGCGCACGACGTCGGGGATCTGGGCAGCGAGAGCGAGGTGGGTGTCGCGATAGTACGCGTCGAAAGCCGCGGGATCGGTGGGTTGCCGATAGGCGATGGTGACTCTGTATGACATGTTCTGCTCCTGAGGTCGGGGTTACGGACGGTCTTCGACGACCGGGTTGAGGGCGGGGTCCCAGCTCACGAGAAGATGCTCAGGGCCCCGGAACGAAGTGTTCGGGAGGTAGGAGTACTCTTGCCCGCTTTGCAGTTGCATATGCGGAAGGCGACGCGACAGCTCGCCGAGGAAGACCTTCATCTCCAGTCGGGCGAGAGATGCTCCCATGCACGTGTGGATCCCGACTCCGAACGTGAGGTGCCGTCGGGCGTTCCCACGATCGATGTCGAACACGTCTGGATTCTCGAAGACATCGGGATCCCGATTCGCGGAGGCCGTCACGATCAGCAGTCTGCTTCCGGCCGGAATCTCGACCCCACCGACAGCGACGTCCTCAGTGGTGAGTCGTCGCCACGCCACGACAGAACCGGAGAAGCGCAGGCATTCTTCGATTGTCTGCGCCATCAGCGACGGGTCCTCGGCAAGGCGCCGCCATGAGTCGGGGTGCTCGAGGAGCGTCCGCAGGGCGTTCGCTGTGGCGTTCGTCGTGGTCTCGTGCGCAGCCAGAATCCCGCTCATCATGATGTTTTGCAGGTAATTATCGCTGATCAGTTCAGGCTGCTCGCGCTGGACTTGGATCGCGTAGGGGATCCAGCCTTCGGCATCCGGTGAGTCCTTCAGCTTGTCGACAAGTCCACCCGCGAAGGTCCAGAAGTCGGCCATTCCCTGCGCGACTCGATTCTGTTCGCTGGGGTCCGGACGCCCCCACGTGAACAGCGTCTGCTGCATGCCGAACTGCCGGCAGGTCTCGATATCCTCGTCGGGGACGCCGAGGAAGATCAGCGCGATGATGCACGGAACCTCGTAGATCATGTCGTCGATGAGGTCCGCTTCACCTCGGGATATGAAGCGATCGATGTACGTCGTCACCACGCTGCGGATTCGAGACTCCAGCTTCGCGACCTCGTCCTGCTCGAAGGGCATGAAAATGGCACGACGATGGGCACTGTGGCCCGGCTCATCCTCATTGACGATCGTGGGACCGGGAGCGAAGTCGGCTGCGTCCAGGATCTCGATCGCTTCCTCACCGATAGGCGTGATCTGCTCGAGAGCGATGGCTGCGGAGAATCGTGCGGGATCCCGGAATACCTGCTTAACGTCCTCGTAGCGGGTGACCACCCAATAGTCGAGAACGGGGCTGTAGAAGACCGGCTCGATCTCTCGTGCCTCTGCGAGAGCGATGGCCGGGTCAGCCTGATACTCCCCTACGAATGGATCGAATGCCGCTGCTCCGCGGCTCACAGGGCAACCGGTCGGAGTCTCCGCCTTCGTCGCGTTGGCGGCACCGAAGCCGGTGATGGGACAAACCGCGCCCGAACTCGGGCGCGTTTCGTGTGCAATCTGGGACACTGTTGTGCTCCTTCAGTCGTCGTTGACGTCGTGAGAACGAAGCTACGAGGTGCGCGATTCTCGAGAAATCCGGAACGCGAACCTTGTCTGTCCGTTTTGCGCGATTCAGAAACGGGCTCGTCGAAGAGTCTCTGAGGGAAGCTGCCCATATTCACGTGCGTAGGAGTCTGCGAACCGACCCAGGTGAGCGAAGCCCCACTTCGCTGCGACCGATGCCACTGAGCTCGTAACCTCGGGAGCAAGAAGATCCCGGTGGGCGCCTCGGAGTCTGGCCCGTCGTACATACTGGCCCGGTGATTCGGAGAGGTGCTCGCGGAACGCGGCCTGGAGGGCTCGAGCGCTGACTCCGACGGCGCGTGCGAGCTCGACGACGGACACCACGTCCTGCGGGGCGTCGTCAATGATCTCCAGCGCACGACGCACTACAGGCGGCGCAATCTCTGAGTGCTCCGAACTCAGCGATTCTGGATAAGCCGCGATGAGGAACCCCGTCATCAGCGCCTGACTCGCTGATCGCATCATGAGAGGGTGTCCGAACAGCCCACCAGATGTCCGGCCATGGGAGAAGAGCAGTCGCGTGGTTCCGAGCCACTGCCGTGCCGCCGCCCCTGTGAGGTCGAGATGGCTGTTGAACGGGATGAGCCTGTTGAGGCTTCGGCCCGTCATCCCTGCCAAGTGCGCCTCAAGAGTCTCCCGCCGGAATTTGACGGCGAGCATGGTGTCGGGGATCTGCCACCCCTCGATGGCAGAAGTCTCTGTGGGGCCATAGACAGCACCCCTGTTCGGAAAGAGCAGAGAGCGGCGCCCATCGACAGACGTCGACAAAGAGGCGTGAAGAGGCACATTGAACTGATAGCCGTCCGTCAACTCCTCGGTGCTGATGCGCACGCGCGCGTTGTAGCTGATCGTCGCGATCGTGACCGCATCCAAGTCGACCGAGGTCAGAGTGAGATTGAGAGATCTGGCGCCGAAGGAATCGAGTTCGTGGGGGTAGAACAGCGTGGACCCGGCTTTCACCGCCGCGTCCACCCCGAACAGATGCAGCGGGCCCGCTGAGGGCGGCTCCGCACCGATTGGGCGTCCCATGCGGGGAGTCTTCCATCTGAACGACCTTCGCGCAGCGTCGGAAGCAGCCATCTGCTTCCGACGCTGCGCTCAGTCGTCAGAGTCCCCGACCCCGGAGACGGGCCGGCCAGATCCCGGCCTTGCCCGGGTTGAGGATGCCGTTCGGGTCGAGCGCGTCCTTCAGCCTCTCGTTGAAACGCAACTGCGCATTGTCGTTCCAGGAGTAGGTTGCCGCGATCTGGTCGTTGAGAACATTGTGCGACCGGTACTCGCCGTAGCCCTCCGCAGCCGCCTCGTCGATAAGAGTCCGTACGAGGCTCAGCGTCTCAGACCTGTGCGCGCTGTCCGTGGTGTCGTACAGGAGCAGGCTGATGTGGTGCATTTCGCGGAGGCCGATGACGAACTGCGCGCAGTAGTCCTTCTCGAACTCGTCGGCGCGCTTCTTGACCATCTCGAACTGACGCAACGCGTCTGCGCCATCTGGAGCCGAGATCGGCGAGAAGAAGAAATGACCGGCGTCGGGGATCCAGTTGAAGACGTTCGCCTCCTCCGTGGTCGGGACTCCGGTGTTGATCTTGTGCCGATCGTGGAGCGTGTGCGCTCCCAGGTCCTCGGGCGTACTGGGGCGCGTCTCCGTGGTGTAGAAATGAGCGCCGGGGATCTGAGTGAAGGCACCTTCGATCATCGCAATGTACTGATCGATCACGGGCCGCGGCCCATAGCACGTCCCGTAGAAGTTCCAGTATCCGAGGTTGAGCTCACGTTTCATTCGCTCGACGACATCATCGGGGATAGGCCCGTCGCCATCGAACCAATCGGAGCGCTTCGACACCTGCGCGGCATCCAGGAAGATGTTCCGGAGCACAGGAACGTTCTGGAGTGGTGCCATGTTGATTCGCAGTGGCAGCATGATGTCGATGATCTGCTCGAGGTCCGCAGCCTTGTCGAACGTGATCTGGAACGTCAGCGAGTCCGGGGGCGCCGGGAGGAGCTGAATGCCCATCTTGGTGACGATGCCGAAGTTCGACTGGACGAACAGATTGTCCGGCTGAGGGCCGAAACTGGCCGGGAACAACTGCCACGTGTTGCTACCCGGAAGCCCGCCCATACCCGTGCGCAGCACGTCGCCGTCCGGTAGCACGACCTCGAGACCGGATTTCCACATTCCGTGGTCGCCGTAAGGCGTGTATCCGACGCCACGGTCCATCGTGTTGCCGACGACGCTTCCCCACGCCAGGTCAGGGGCGTCGATCCACAGACCGTACCCCTTCTCCTGAATCGCGTTGTAGAGGTCGTAGTAGCTGACGCCCGGCTCGATGAGCGCGTACGCGTACTTCTCGTTGATCTCGAGGACGCGGTTGAGGCGCTTTCCGAGGTCGATCAGCAGCGACCCTGCCGTGCGTGGTGCCGAGCCGCCATAGCCGAGGTTTCGGCCTGTCGAGAAAGCGTGCAGCGGGATCAGATACTCGTTGGCGACGCGAACGATCGCCTGGACCTCTTCGGTCGATCCCGGGTAGACCACTCCGCTCGGCGCGAAGTCGGTCGGATCGTCGGTCACAGGAAAGGCGTCGTAATAGCGAGAGACGGTGTCGTCGTCGTCGCGAACGTTGTCCGCACCGATCGCGTCGCGCATCGCCTTGATCGCTTCAGCGAAGTCGTCCGCGGATACGTCCGGCGGCAGAACTCGTGCGTGGTCGCGAAGCGTCTTGGCGACGGGCGCGTCGATCGGGGATTCCAGCTTTGTCATCAGTCACTCCGTTGTGGTGAGTCCGATGCGATCGCACCGGGTGGACTCAGACTCGGTGGGAGAATCTGACTCCGCAACGCATGTTCGCTATCTGGATAGGCGTGTGGACAATCGTCACGCCGACAGCGTCGTCGACGGTGCGACGCCGAACTGATTGCGGTATGAGGTCGCGAACCGACCATGGTGATAGAAACCCCATCTATTGGCGACTTCGCCAACCGTGACGGAACCGGGCTCGGAATTGTGGAGCTCTTCATGCGCGTGGTCGAGCCGACGAGCGATCAGATAGGACAGTGGCGTGGTTCCGTACTGCCTCCTGAACCCGGCCTGCAGCGCCCGAACTCCCACTCCGGCGCGTTCAGCGAGTTCGGGAACGGTCAGCAGCGCAGCGTCGGGGGACGATCTGATGAGGTCGATGACGAAGTTCACCGCCCGGGGCCCAGCCGATCCGGCCGGCTCATTGAGTTCCTCCGAGTGATCATGGCGCGCGGCGATGAGCAGTCCGTTCAGCGCCGCGTCCTGAAGATGGGTCTGAACCATCGACTGAGAAGCAAGCGACTCGACCGCCCTCAGCGGACGAGTGAGCAGCCTGATCATGGCCAGCCACTCGAGGCCCCGAGCGGTCGTGAGATCGAAGCCGAGCTCGAATTCAATGTGCGGCTTCGCGAGCTCGTGCCCCAGCAGTTGCTCAAGGCGACGTTCGACGGCTGTCCTCTCGAACTTGACCCCGATCATCTGCGTCGGCGCGTCGAATCCGGAGAATTCATGCTGATGAAGGCCATAGACCGCGGCCCGCGATGCACTCGCTATGATCGCCTGCCCGTCCCGTTCGGTACGGACCTCTCCTCGGAGCGGAACATTGATCTGGTAGGAATCCCAGATAGAACCGGTAACCACGTGCGCACCGGCGCTGTATTGGATCGATCCGAGGGTCATCGCTCCCCTTCGGTACGAACTCAACGACAGCCTTGGCGGACGCCGAGCATCGAGCGCCGCGAGGGTGTGGGCGTGGAAGACCACCCCGCCGACCGACATTGCCTCATCGAGTGATTTCGTGCGCACTGAGATCGTGCCGGTCTCCGAGACGACCCCAGTGTCGCCATCTTCAGTGTTCATGACTTCGGAGTATCACGCCAATGACCTCGCATCAAGGTGAAGAGCGCGCTATCCGCGGGATTGTCCATAATGCGAATCCACGAACACCCGTCTCCGACTTCGACGCACACTCGTCGTACCCAGACTCAATGAGGAGACAGTGATGACAGTCATCGATACCGCGACGCCCGCGGAAGCACCGGCAGTTCGAGCCGGACGGCTTTTCGTCGGCGGCAAGTGGCGAGAGGCCAGCGACGGCGGAAGAGCAGACGTCGTCGCCCCCGCGACCGGGCGTAAGCTGACAGACGTCGCCAAAGCAACGATCCAGGACGTGGATGACGCGGTTCGTGCCGCCCGCGCGGCGTTCGACTCCGGCATCTGGTCGGGCCTGTCCGGTCGCGAGCGTTCCCGCGTTCTGCACCGCGCCCACGATCTCATACGCGAGCGTGCGGAAGAGCTTGCGTATGTGGAGAGTCAGGACGCGGGTAAGCCGATCACGTTCGCTCGTGTGGTCGATGTCGAGCACTCGGCACTGCAGTACGAATATGCGGCTAGTCTCGGCCAGCATCTCGACGGCTCGGTCCGGGAGACTCCAGGCAATACGCATGCGTACGTCCGGCGCGAGCCGCTCGGGGTCGTCGCGGCGATCACGCCGTTCAACTTCCCGCTGATCCTGTCGTCGACGAAGATCGCGACCGCGCTGGTGGCGGGTAACACGGTGGTTCACAAACCCGCGTCCGACACCCCGCTCACGGCACTGCTCATCGCAGAGATCCTCCAGGAAGCCGGCGTTCCTGACGGAGTCTTCAACGTCATCACCGGTTCCGGAGCGCAGCTCGGGGACCACCTCGTGACGCACCCCGACGTCGACAAGGTGGCCTTCACCGGCTCTACCGATGTCGGCGCTCATGTCGCCGAGCTTGCAGGTCGTTCGCTGCGCCCCGTGACGGCCGAACTCGGCGGCAACGCCGCCAACATCCTGTTCGCCGACGCCGATCTCGATCAGGCTCTTGGCGCCATCATCCCCGCGTTCGTATTCAACGCCGGTCAGTTCTGCATGGCGGGGCCCCGACTTCTCGTCGAGCGGCCTCTGTACGACGTGGTTCTCGGTATCCTCGCCGACGCAGTGCCTGGTGTGCCGTTCGGCGACATAACGGATCCGACCACCGTCATCGGACCGCTCGCGTCACAGAATCAGCTCGACAAGGTGTCCGCTCTCGTTCAGGCAGCGCGAGATGCAGGCGCCCGTGTCATCGCAGGAGGCGAGAAGGTCGACCTCGACGGCGGCTTCTACTATCGACCGACTGTGCTCGCCGACGTGGACAACGACAACCCTGCCGTGGCAGAAGAGGTGTTCGGCCCCGTACTCACCGTGCAGCCATTCGACACCGAGGACGAGGCTGTCGCGCTTGCGAACTCTACTCCCTTCGGCCTCGCGTCCGGTATCCAGACGTCGAATCTTGCGAAGGCTCACCGCGTCGCGGCGAAACTCGACGCCGGGATCACCTGGGTCAACGGATGGGCCCTCCTGGACCCGTCTGTCCCGTTCGGCGGTGTGAAGAAGTCCGGTTGGGGTCGTGAGTACGGTCCCGAGGCGCTCGATTCGTACCTCCGCTCGAAGTCGATCGTGATCAACCTCGATGAAGGGGCGGGACGATGACCTCCGGACGGGCTGCCGTACTCGCCGACGGTGAGTTCCAGATCGCGCAGGTAACGTTCGGCGCACCCGCCGCGGGAGAAGTACTTGTGCGCATCGTCGCTGCCGGTCTCTGCCATACGGATCTCGGCGTGATCGCCGGCGCCATCCCCTTCCCGACGCCTGGGATCATCGGTCATGAAGGAGCCGGTGTCGTCGTCGAAGTCGGTGAGGGCGTGACGACGGTCTCGCAGGGCGACAAGGTGCTCTTGAGCTTCACCTCCTGCGGTGCGTGCGAGGCCTGCCGCTCCGACCATCCGGCGTACTGCGCCACGTGGCTGCCCCGCAACCTCGTCGGGGCGTTGCGAGAAGAGGGGTCGGGCTCGATCGATCGGGACGGTTCCCCGGTCGCCGGGCACTTCTTCGGGCAGTCATCATTCGCCGAGTACGCGATCGCCGACGAACGTTCGATTGTCCGCGTCAGTCCCGATGCTGATCTCGCCGCACTCGCCCCTCTGGGCTGCGGCGTCTTGACCGGATTCGGATCGATGTGGAACGTCCTCGATGCGGGACCGGAAGACCGAATCGCCGTCTATGGAGCCGGTGCCGTGGGGCTGTCCGCCATCATCGCCGCATCGCTCCGCTCCCCTGCGCAACTCATCGCGATCGACGTCGTGAACGAACGCCTCGCGCTGGCGCGCGAGCTCGGAGCGACTGACGTCATCAACGCGAAGACTGAGCACGTCACCGGCCGGCTTCTCGAACTCACGGGAGGCCGCGGAGCGAACAAGAGCTTCGATACGACAGGCAACCCGACAGTCGCCCGAGGCGCTCTGGATGCGGCGAGCACAGGGGGCACGGTGCTCGTTTGCGGCGCACCCCCACCCGGAACCGAGATCCCTGTCGACATCCAGGGAATCCTGACTGGAAAGATTCTCCGCGGCGTGACCATGGGCGATGCGGTACCGCAGGACCTGATCCCGCAACTCGTCCAGCTATATGCCGAGGGACGACTCCCGCTCGACAAGTTGGAGCGCCACTACACCCTAGATGAGATCGGCGCCGCCGCATCGGACATGCATGCCGGGCGCACGGTCAAGCCGGTGATCCGGATCTCGGATCGCTGAAGAGAGCAGGAGGGGCCCACTCGAGGTTTCGCGGTCGCTCTCTCCCTACCAACCCACACGTAACACGAAGCGAACTCGGCCCACGGCCACATCGGCCGCTGCGAGTCGAGTTCAGGATCTAAGGAGTGCCATGTCTCTCGAAGGAAAAGTCGCGATCGTGACGGGGTCAGGACGCGGTCTCGGGCTCGCGTACGCTCAGGAACTCGCCCGCCAGGGCGCCGCCGTGGTCATCAACGACGTATCAGTCGAGATCGCCGAGACAGCTGTCGCATCAATCGAGGCGAACGGCGGCAATGCCATCGCTGTGGTGGCACCAGTCGGGCCGACCGAGACCGCCCGGGCGCTCGTCAAGGCGGCCGTGGACACATACGGGCGGCTCGACATCCTGGTCACGAACGCCGGGGTGATCCGCGATACCGTTCTGTGGAAGATGAGCGACGAGGACTTCGATCTCGTCATCGATGTCCATCTGCGCGGCACCTTTACTTGCGTTCGCGAAGCCGCCACCTACATGCGCGAGAACGAAATTCCCGGGCGCATCATCTGCATCGGTTCCCCCACCGGGCAGCGGGGAAACTTCGGCCAGACCAACTATTCTGCGGCCAAGGCGGGCGTCGTCGGCATGGTGCGCACGTGGGCCCTCGAGCTCAAGAAGGCCGGAATCACCGCCAATGCCGTCGTCCCCGTTGCGGCCACAGCGATGACTGCGACCGTGCCGTACTTCGCGGCGGCCGTCGAGGCCGAGGCTCGAGGCGCGGTGATGCCTGCCTTCTTCCGCCACGATCTCGGATTCGGCACCTCAGAGGACGTCGCCGGTGTGGTCGCCTATCTCGCATCGGATGAAGCGTCAGAAGTCTCTGGGCAGGTCATCGGGATCGGTGGAGACCGCCTGCAGGTGTGGTCACACCCCGAGCCCGTCGCCACGGACTACCACGACGGCGGCTGGACTGCGGAAGCTCTCGCAACGGAGTTCCCCCGCATCATCAGCGACAACCGGCAGTCCGTAGGAGACCGCTTCCCTCCGCTGCCCGAAGAACTGCAGCGCTGACGGGCTGTTCGTCCTGGAGAGATCATGACGCGGTATGAACCGAACGTCGACGTCGATGCGATCGACGCCATCGACATGCATGTGCACATCGAGGTCGACGAACACGGCCATGGCTCCCTCCCGGATGACCTGACTGAGGCTGCGTCTGCCTACTTCGCTGCTGATGCCGGCAGGCCTGACCTCGACTCGATCGCGGACTACTACCGCGAACGCCGCATGGCCGCGGTCGTGTTCACCGTCGACGCAGAACACCGTCTCCAGCATCCACCGATCTCGAGCGAGACGATCGCGGCGGGCGCCGCGCGTCACAACGACGTCCTGATCCCTTTCGGCTCCGTGGACCCAGGCCGCATCGATGCGATCGACCGTGTGCGGCGGCTCGCAGAGGACTACGGGGTGAGGGGGTTCAAGTTCCATCCCACGCTTCAAGGGTTCGATCCGAGCGATGAAGCCCACCAGCCGCTATACGCCGTCCTGGAGGAGCTCGGGCTCATCGCACTCTTCCACACTGGACAGACGGGGATCGGGGCTGGGTTGCCGGGAGGACGCGGACTGCGCCTCGCATTCTCGAATCCCATGTTGCTGGACGGCGTCGCCGCTGATTTCCCTCGACTTCAGATCATCATGGCCCACCCTTCGGTTCCTTGGCAGGACGAGGCGATCTCCGTTGCCACGCATAAGCACAACACCTGGATCGATCTCTCTGGCTGGAGCCCCAAGTACTTCCCGGAATCCCTTGTGCGAGCGGCGAATTCGTTCCTGCGGGAGCGAGTCCTTTTCGGCTCCGACTTCCCTCTCTTGACTCCAGATCGTTGGCAGCGCGACGCCGCAGCCGCGAACACCTTCAAACCCGAGGTGCTGCCCTCAGTCCTGAAGAAGAACGCCGCGCGTCTTCTCAGGATCAATGAGTGACCGCTCTCACCGACTGGCTCCGCCGGTCGCTTCTACCGATCGAAAGGATCACACAATGACGACCACTGTCGCGTACTCAGACATCGCAGGCCTCGCCGGCACCGATCTGGGATTCTCCAAGTGGCTGGAGGTGACGCAGGAGCGCATCAACATGTTCGCCGACGCAACCGACGACCACCAGTGGATCCATGTAGACCCGGAAAAGGCCGCAACCGGACCGTTCCGTACGCCGATCGCGCACGGCTTCCTCACGCTTTCCCTCGCGGTCAAGTTCTGGACAGAGTTGTTCGTGGCCGAGGGCGTGACCACCAAGGTCAACTACGGATTGGACAAGGTCAGGTTCATCCTGCCTGTGAAGGTCGGTGATCGTGTACGGATGAGTGCGGTCATCGCCGAGGTCACGGAGGTCGCGGGCGGATACCAGCTCGCCGTGGATCAGACCATCCACATCGAGGGCGGCGGCAAGCCGGCGGTGGTCTCGCGCGGGATCTACCGCTTCTACGCGTAGCCACCCCAGGCAGACCTGGACGTTACGCGACTCCATCAGCAAAGAGGCTCGGATGAAGAATCAAGGACTTGGTACGTGGATCGACCGTCGACGCGCGAAATCGGAAGGTGACGTCGCTATACGGCATGGCGACAAAGAATACCGCTACGAGGAACTCGCAGATCGGATCGATCGTCTGGCCGTTGCGCTGGCAGAGCGTTCGATCGTCAAGGGAGACCGTGTGGTGTACGTCGGGAACAACCATCCTGACTTCCTCACCGCATTCTTCGCATGCGGGCTTGTCGGGGCGATATTCGTGCCGTTGAACACCCGACTCGCACCTGGTGAACTCGAGTACATGATCGCCGATTGCGGTGCGCGTCTCCTCATCACGCATGATGATGTCCGCGAACTGGCGCGCGCTGCCGCATGGTCCAGCGACGTCGCGCATCGGATCGTGGTCGATGGGCCTGCGGAGTTGCCCGCAGTCGAGGCGATCGAGGATGTCCTGTCGTCCGCAACGGATAGTCCGAGGATTGCAGACGTCACACTGGATGACCCGGCCATGATCCTCTACACGTCGGGAACGACCGGTCGACCGAAGGGAGCAGTCCTCACCCACGGCAACCTCACCTGGAACGCACTGAACGTCCTCGTCGACTATGACGTCACGTCCGATGAGCGAGCCCTCATGATCGCACCGATGTTCCACGTCGCGTCCCTCGGAATGGGCGCCCTCCCGACCCTGCTCAAGGGCGGGATGTTGATTCTGCAGGAGAAGGTGGATCCGGGCACGGTACTCCAATCGATCGAGTTGCACGGCATCACGAGCCTCTCCGGAGTGCCGACGACCTTTCAGATGCTGGCTGAGCACCCACTATGGGAGCAGACCGACCTGTCGACGCTTCGCAAACTCACCTGCGGAGGATCGAGCGTGCCCCTTCGCGTTATCGAGGCATACGAGAAACGCGGACTGAGCTTCTCGTCCGGGTACGGGATGACGGAGACGTCACCCGGTGCGACATCCCTGCCGTACCGGAAGGCACGAGATCACCTTGGCTCTTCCGGCCTGCCGCACTTCTTCACCGATGTCCGGGTGATGAATGACGACGGTCACCCCGCAGAGCCCGGAGAGGTCGGGGAGATCGAAATATCAGGACCGAATGTCATGAAGGAGTACTGGCTACGTCCGGATGCCACGCGCGACTCGCATCGCGGCGAGTGGATGCGATCCGGCGACATTGGCTTCCTCGACGCGCAAGGCTACCTCACCATCAGCGACAGACTGAAAGACATGATCATCTCGGGAGGGGAGAACGTATATCCCGCAGAGATCGAGCAGATCATCATGGAGCACCCGGCAGTGGATTCGGTCGCTGTCATCGGCATACCCGACGATCGCTGGGGAGAGGTTCCACTTGCTGTCGTGGTGCGGCGAGCTGAAATAGAGGCCGACGAGATCTTGGCTGCTCTCAATGGGCGCCTGGCCAAGTATAAGATCCCGCGCTCGATCATGTTCGTCGATGAGCTGCCCCGGACAGCGAGCGGCAAGATCCGAAAGAATGGGTTGCGGGAACAGTACGCAAAGGCGCCCCATCGAATGTGATCCACCCGAACCGCCAATCCGACCCGCAGTTACACCTTCACCCGGTGTTTTCCTCCCGCTCCGAGCATCCGCGGCGAGTGCTTTGGAACGGGGGTGGGCACCACTCGTATGCCGCTAGATCACTCGAACCGGATCCATGGTCGAGACCGCCGGGTACATCCCGTCGAAGACGCCGCTTCCGCTCGGCAACAGCACTGAGCGCGAACCTCAACCATTCTCGGCGGGCGTCAAACACGACACTCGACCTCGGCGTGGCGACGTCGTCCGGCGCTGCGCGAACCGTCACGGCCGCCGGGGGCACCACGAGGTCGACCACGCTCTCCTTGTCGACGTGCCCAATCGCCTCAAGAGAGTTGGGCTGGCGGCCCTCGCAGACCGCGGGGGTCGTGACATGAGCGTGCAGACCCGCAAGACAAAGGACGGCCGGACCCGCTACCTCGCGCGCATCAAGATCGGTGACGCCCACGTGGGCTCGAAGACGTTCGCTCGCAAGAGCGACGCAGAGCGGTGGGAGCGCGAACAGTTGCACCGACTGGAGACGGGGCGCCAGGTTGCCGTGAAGTCCAGCTTCACCCTGGCTCAGCTCATCGCTGCGTTCCAGGCGACGCGAGAGCGCGGCAATCCGCACACGATCGACACCGACAACAACAACCTCGCCGCGTTACCCCGTTCCCTTGTCCGCCGCCCACTCAGCACCATCCACGCGGACGACATCCGCGAACACCTGCTCAACGAGCTGCGCAGCGGCAAAGCACCATCGACTGTGGCCCGTGCGCGGACGACCCTTAGTGCGTTGTTCGAGGCATTCGACGCCAGTATCGGGACACACTCCAGACTCGCGGAGCACGTCAGTATCACCGGTTCTCGGGATACTCGGGACACTTTTGGGACACATGAATTGCGTCCAGCCGCGGATCAAGAGTCCTTGCGCTCAGCGGCTGCTGACGGTTCCGAAGAGCTTCGCGATCGGGGCGAGCACGAGGGGGCGTGCGGCGATCCAGGCTGCGGCGATGACGACGAGGGATGCGACGAGGAACCAGAATCCGGTCCAGTTGTCGGCGTAGGCGTTCGGGTCGACAGAGCCCTGTGCGGCGTACATGTGGTTGAGGTTGCGCAGCGCACCCGTGGCGAACACGAGGAACACGTGGATCGCGATGAACACGACGAAGTAGAGCATCACCGGGAAGTGCACCGCACGTGCCCATTCGATCGGGTACGCCTTGCTGAGACGCTCGTTGTCCTTCGGCCACATGCCGCTCATCCGGAACCCGGTGACGGCCGCGAGGGGGGCGGCGAGGAAGATCGTCGTGAAGTACGCGATCTGCTGGATGGAGTTGTAGTTCACCCAGCCGTTCTCGGTGGGCCAGTCCAGCGAGATGTACTGCAACACAGCCGAGATCGCGTTCGGGAAGACCTCCCAGCTCGTGGGGATCACCCGCATCCACTGCCCGGTCACGAACAGCAGGATGACGAACACGACACCGTTGAGCAGCCACAGGATGTCCAGCGACTGGTGGAACCAGATCGTCAGGCTCACCTTGCCCTTGGCGTTCCCACGGGGAGTCCAGAACGCGGTCGGGCGCTTCTCTGTGCGGATGCGCAGACCCGACCGGATGATCAGCACCATCAGGAACACGTTGAAGAAGTGCTGCCAGCCCAGCCATCCGGGGAAGCCGACCGGTGCCCCCTCAGGCAGGTGGTACTCACCCGGGTACGTCGCGACGAAGTCCGCCAGGGCGCCGAAGCTCAGCAGCCAGCGCACCAGCAGCACGGCCATCGCCGCGGCTCCCAGCAGGGCGATGCCGCCGACGATCACGGCGCCGGCCCACTGGGCCTTGGTGAACGGACCGATGCGCGCGGGTTCGGGCGCAGGCGACGGATGCTCGAACGCGTTCTTACCCGGGAAGACCGTCTGCTGGAACGGCAGCGGCGTGCTCACGTCGACGGTGACGACGGCGGTGGATGCCGGGATCTCGGACTTCTCGATGAGCTCAGCCGGCTCGACCTCGTCGTAGACGGGGACGATCGCTGCCGCGGTCAGGCCCTCTGGCGGCCACGGCTCGCCACCCGGCGTGCGCGGAAGGCCCCGGCGGAGCGCGGCGCCGGATACTGCAGCGGGAGCAGTTTCGACTCGCTCCGCTCGCTCAACCCGTTTCGTCTCGCCTTCGGCTCGCTCAACGGCCCGCGTGGGCGAGGCCTCCTGCGGAACCGAATCGATCCCTGAGCCTGTCGAAGGGTCGACGGCAACAGCGGCGGCAGCATCCGACGGGGGCCACGGCTCTCCACCGGGCGTGCGCGGGAGCCCGCGGCGCAGCGCCGCTGCACCCGCGGGCGTCTTCTGGGGGTCGTTGAGCGGAGGCGACGCAGTCGCCGCAGACGAAATGGGCTGCGCGACGGAGGAGTCGAAGCCGGCTTCAGTTGCAGCAAGAGAGGCAGCCGTTTCGGCTCCCTCCGCTCCCTCAACGCGTTTCGTCTCGCCGTCGGCTCGCGGGGCGACCCGCGAAGGTTGACTCCCGGTGACGGCCTCGACCACAGCATCCGCAACCTCGACGTCCCCGGCGGGCGGCCAGGGCTCGCCGCCGGCAACGCGCGGCAGGCCGCGCCTGAGCATCCGCGTCGCCATGATTACTTCTTCCGTGCTTCGAGGGCCTCAACGACCTGCGGCACGATGGTGAACAGGTCGCCGACGATGCCGAAGTCGGCGATGTCGAAGATCGGAGCCTCGCCGTCCTTGTTGATCGCGACGATGTTCTTCGCGGTCTGCATGCCGGCCCGGTGCTGGATCGCACCGGAGATACCAACCGCGACATACAACTGGGGTGACACCGAGACGCCGGTCTGACCGACCTGGTGCGCGTAGGGGATGTATCCGGCATCCACCGCGGCGCGCGACGCGCCGATCGCGGCACCGAGCGCGTCAGCAAGCTGCTCGATGAGGACGAACTGCTCCTTCGAGCCGAGCCCGCGACCGCCCGAGACGACCTTCGTCGCTCCGCGCAACTCGGGACGAGACGACTCCACCTCGACGACCTCGACCGCGCCGGCCTTCGCCGCAGCGGCACCGGATGCTGACACCTCGAGCGCTTCGACAGTCGGAGTCGCGACGGCCTCGGCGCGAGCATCCACCGCCCCCTGGCGGACAGTGATGATCGGGGCACCGAACGTGGGCGCCGAGTCGACGAGGTACGCCCCGCCATACACCGAGTGGTGTGCGACGATGCCCTCGTCATCGCGGGAGACGCCGATCGCGTCGACCGAGAGAGCGAGCTTCTCACGAACCCCGAGACGCCCGGCGACATCACGGCCGGTGATGGAGTTCGAGATCAGGATCGCATCCGGCTGCACCTTCGCATAGGCGGCCTGGACAGCGTCGACCAGCGGAACCGTGAGGACCTCAGCGTCGACATCCGCCGTCAGCACGACGGACGCACCCGCTGCGGCCGCGGCATCCACAGCGCTCTGCGCGCCACCAGGTACCAGCGCGACCGGCGAACCGATCAGCGACGCGGCACCGATCAGTGCCGCCGTGCTCGCCGCGGCCTCGCCCGACGGTGTCACGTCGACGAGGACGAGAATGGAGTCTGCGGGGTAGCTCATGGTCACACCAGCCTGTTCTGCACGAGGAACTCGACCAGCTGCGCGCCGGCATCGCCCTCATCGGTGATCTTCACACCCGCCGCACGCGGGGGCTTCTCGGAAACAGTCGTCATGATCGTGCGGGGAGCGGCGGAAGGGTCAGCGGAGACGCCGAGGTCGTCCAGCGACAGCACCTCGAGGGGCTTCTTCTTCGCAGCCATGATGCCCTTGAAGTTCGGGAAGCGCGCGTCGGGCAGGGCCTCGGTGATCGAGATGACCGCCGGGTACGACACCGACACCGACTGGTTGCCGTCGTCGGCCGCACGAGTTGCTGTCACGCCGTCCGCGGCGATCTCGACCGCGTTCAGGGCCGTCGCCTGTGCGAAATCGAGATGCTCTGCCAGCATCGCCGGGATCATCCCACCCGAGCCATCGGTCGACAGGTTTCCGGTGATCACCAGGTCGGGCTCCGCCCGTCGGATCGCCGCCGCGAGCGCCTCAGCCGTCAGCCCCAGGTCGGCGCCGGCGAGCTGCTCATCCACGACGTGCACAGCGGATGCTGCCCCGATCGCAAGGGCGCGGCGGATGGATGCCGTCGACGACTCAGGAGCCATCGCAAGAGCCACGACCTCGGTACCGTCGTTCTTGTCTGCGAAACTCAACGCCACCTCGAGAGCACGCTCAGTGATCTCGTCCAGGACCACATCACCGGCCGCGCGATCGGCCAGTCCGGTCTCCAGATTCAGCTTGCGATCGCCATAGGTGTCAGGCACCTCTTTGACAAGGACGAAGATCTTCATCGAATGCTCCTCACGACAGGGCCCTATCTATAGGTGGAATTACGTATCTATTCCCAGCCATGGTCGTCACCCAACCGCGAAAGAACGATTTCCTACATTATATATTACATGAGATACTTACCTGCCACGAGGCCTATCGGCACCCGCAGCAATGTCCTTTCTCGGCGATCTGCTTCAGCAAGGTCGCCGCCCTTATCTGCCCACTGAGCGAGCCGCACCCACGTTTCGATCACGGTGTCGGGGTTTCAGTGACATCGACTCGATGTCCTGATCCAGCAGCCAGTCCGCGAGATCCGGGTGGTCGGATGGACCCTGCCCGCAGATGCCGACGTACTCGCCGCGGCGCAGGCAGGCCTCGATCGCCATCGCGAGCAGCTTCTTCACGGCCGGGTCCCGTTCGTCAAACGTCTGCGCCACGAGCGCGGAGTCACGACCCAGGCCGAGCGTGAGCCGAGTCATGTCGTTCGAGCCGATCGAGAACCGTCGAAGTGGTCGAGGAACTCGCCCGCCAGCAGGGCGTTCGAGGGCATCTCGCACATCATCGTGACATCGAGGCCGTTCTCCCCGCGACCCAGCCCGTTCGCACGAACGGGATCGTCACATTCGCAAGCTCCATGTCATCGCGCACGCCTCGCAGCGCCTCGCAGTCCATGTCGAAGCACTCGCGGAACTCCGCGGAGATGTAGCACGACGCCCCGCGATACCCGATCATCGGGTTCTCCTCGTGCGGATCGTAGCGATCGCCGCCGAGCAGGTTCGCGCACTCGTTCGACTTGAAGTCGCTCATCGGCACGATCACCGGCTCCGGGGCGTATACCGCCGCCAGCATCCCGACGCCTCGGCGACCCGTTGCACGAAGAACTCCCGCGGCGATGGGTGCGGGCGATGCGATCGGCGACCTGCGTGCGCAGTTCGGAGGGCAAATCGTCGAACTCGAGCAGTGCCCGCGGGTGGATGTCCATCTGACGGTTGACAACGAACTCCAGACGCGCCAGCTCCACGCGCGACTCGGCGGGCGGGAACGAGAACGCCTGACCGTGACATCGAGGCCGGGCAGCAGCCGGGTCGCGTCACGTGTCCCGACCACGGCCGGGATGCCGAGCTCGCGCGCGCTGTTCGCGGCGTGGCAGGTGCGCACGCCGCGGTTCGTGACGATCGCGAAGGCCTTCTTCATGATCGGTCCCCGGTCGGGGTCGGTCATGTCCGCGACCAGTACATCGCCGGCGCGGAAGCTTGCCGTGTCGTCGATGGAGCGCAGCACGCTGACAGCGCCTGACCCGATCTTCTGCCCGATCGCGCGCCCGGTGGCGAGAACATCGCTGCGCTCGGTGTGCTCGAAACGGCGCATCACGTTCGCGTCGGCGCGAGAGACCCACGATCTCCGGACGCGCCTGGAGGATGTACAGCGTGCTGTCGACACCGTCGCGCGCCCACTCGATATCCATCGGCCGCCCGTAGTGCTGCTCGATCGTCACCGCGAGACGGGCAAGCTCTTCGATCTCGGCATCCGCGATGCTGAACAGCCGCCCCTTCTCGGCCGGACGTCCTCGAAGACGGTCGTCCCGCCCACCTGGTCGCTGCCGGTGTACCGCATCGCGATCGCCTTCTCCGCCAGCGCGCGCTTCAGGATCGCCGGCCGAGATGCCGTGAGCGCGGGCTTGTAGACGTAGAACTCGTGCGGGTCTACGGCGCCTGCTGTAGTCATCAAACCGCGCTATGGAAGGAAACCCATGCGTCATGACCACGGGCTATGGTGATCGCCATTCTTATCCGAAAGGCAAGCTCGACTGTTCGCCGCGTGCGCTAGGCTGGCCACGTTCCGCCCTCCTTGGCGGACGAACACGGCCGGGATCTTGGCCGCACGTCTACTCATCGACCTGCGCCCAGGAGATCCATGCTCACTTCCGCTCCGCGGCTCACCACCGCGTTTGCCCTGCTGATCATCGCTGTTGCTGTCACGGGCTGCGCGGCATCTGCCGATACCGCCCTTGACTCGTCCACGCTGGCGACGGCATCCGGCTACCCGCTGACGATCGACAACTGCGGCACCGATGTCACCTTCACACAGCCGCCTGAGCGCGTCCTCGCCATCAAGTCGACCTCGATCGAGATGATGCTCGCGCTCGGCCTTGAAGATCGCATGGTCGGCACCGCGTTTCCGGACGGCGACTACGCCGAGCAGTGGGCGGATGCCGGGAACAGGATACCTGTGATCTCGGAGAAGGTTCCGGGCCAGGAGGCGACGCTCGAACTCGAGCCCGACCTCGTCTACGCCGGGTGGGAGTCCAATGTCACCGCCGACGGCGCGGGCGACCGCGACGTCCTCGCCGGTCTCGGTGTCAACACGTACGTCTCACCCGCCGCCTGCCAGCAGCACGAGTACCAGCCCGACCCGCTCACGTTCGACGAGGTGTTCGCCGAGATCGAACAGGCTGGCGATATCTTCGACGTTCCCGACCGCGCCGATGCCCTCACTGCAGACCTGCAGAGCCGGTTGGATGCCGTCACACCGGACGACCGCCGCCTCACCGCACTCTGGTTCAGCTCGGGAAGCGACACCCCGTACGTCGGTGCCGGCATCGGCGCCCCGCAGATGATCATGGATGCCGCAGGGCTGACGAACATCGCCGCCGATGTCGATGAGACCTGGTCGAGCCTGAGCTGGGAGGTTGTGGTGGATGCGAACCCCGACGTCATCGTGCTCGTCGACTCGGCGTGGGGCTCGACCGAGAAGAAGATCGACATGCTCGAGATCAACCCCGCCACAGCCGCCCTTCCCGCCGTCGTGAACCACCGTTATCTGGTCGTGCCGTTCCCGGCCGGAGAGGCCGGCGTGCGCAACGTCGAGGCCGTCGAGTCACTGATCGCCCAATTGCAAAAGATCAAGGTTCCGTGACCGCGCTCTCCAGGAACGACGTCGTCGGAGCGGGCAGTGCCGGGCACTTCGCTCGACGTCGCGCACGAGGTGGACTTCGCACCGGCGCATGGGCGCTCGCACTCTCGCTTCTCGTGGTGGCCTCGGTGGTGATCAGCATCACGCTCGGTCCTGCGCAGATCTCCGCAGGCGAAGTGTGGAGCAGCATCCTCGCACGCATCGGAATCGGCGATTCCACCCTGACGCCGCTGCGCGACGGCATCATCTGGCAGCTGCGGATGCCGCGTGTGTTCGCCGCCGGCGCCGTGGGTGCGGGCCTTGCCATCTGCGGGGCGATCATGCAGGCGGTGCTGCGCAACCCGTTGGCCGATCCATATCTGCTCGGGCTCTCCTCCGGTGCGTCCTTCGGCGCGGTACTCGTGATCGTGCTGGGCGCGACGATCGCTCTGCCGATCGCCGCGTTCAGCGGCGCGGTGGTCGCACTGGTCCTCACGCTCGTGCTGGCGGGAGCCATCGGGCGCATCACCGCGTCGCGGACGATTCTCGCCGGGATCGCGGTGTCCGCCGTGCTCGGCGCATTGACGAGCCTGGTCATCTTCTGGAGTGCCACCGGCGACAGCTATCGCGAGATCCTCGGATGGCTGCTCGGCTCGCTCGCGGGTGTCACGTGGCCGACCGCGCTCCTCGCCGTGGCCGCAATCGTTCTGGTCGGAGGACCGCTGCTGCTGAGCGCGGGAACTCTCGACGCCCTCGCGTTCGGAGAGCGTGCGGCGGCCTCACTCGGCGTCGCCGTCGACCGCACGCGGTGGATGCTCCTGGGGGCCACCGCCCTGCTGACCGGATGCCTGGTCGCCGTGAGCGGCTCGATCGGCTTCATCGGACTCGTCGTGCCGCACGCGGTGCGACTGATCGTCGGCGCACGGCATCGCGCGCTGCTGCCGCTGTCGGCGCTGACCGGGGCGATCTTCCTGATCTGGGCGGATACCCTGGCCCGCACGCTGTTCGATCCGCGCGAATTGCCGGTCGGCGTCGTGACGGCGCTGATCGGCGCCCCGCTGTTCGGGCATCTGCTGCTGCGTTCGAGGAGAATCTCATGACCGAAGATCGCTGGCGTTCTGCACCGCCGCACGCAACTGCTCCCTCGTCGGCGACGCCGCTGCACGCCGAGGCGATCAGCCTCGACCGCGGTGGACGGCTGATCATCGACGGCATCGACTGCACGGTCGAAGCAGGATCCTTCACAGCGCTGATCGGTCCGAACGGCGCGGGCAAGTCGACGCTGCTGCATCTGATCGCCGGGGTCGACCCGTTCACTTCGGGCGCGATCGCACTCGGAGGGACGGATGCGCGAGCACTCCGTCGCCGCGATCGGGCCCGCTTCACGGCACTGGTCGAGCAGCAGGCCGATACCGATCTGGAGCTCGATGTGCTCGATGTCGTTCTGCTCGGGCGCACGCCCCACCTCCCCCTCCTCGGCGGACCGGGCGCGCACGATGTGAAGATCGCCGAGACGGCGCTCCAGCGCGCGGGAGCCCACGCGTACGTCGACCGGCGGTTCCAGGAACTCTCCGGCGGCGAGCGCCAGCGCGTGCTGCTGGCTCGGGCTCTCGCGCAGGAGCCCGCACTGCTGCTGATGGACGAGCCCATGAACCACCTCGACATTCAGGCGCAGCTGCACACGCTGGTGCTCATGCGCTCGCTCGCCGACAGTGGGATCGCGGTTCTCGCCGCGCTGCACGACCTCACGCTCGCGGCACGCCACGCGGACCAGGTCATCGTGCTCGATCACGGGCGGGTAGTGGCATCCGGTCCTCCCGCGGAGACGCTCACGCCGGAGCTCATCGAGCTCGTATACGGCGTGCGCGCCGATGTCATCCCGCACCCGGTCGACGGGACGCCGCTGATCGCCTTCTCACCTCTTGAGCCCGTCACCGCGCCGTACCCTCTGCGGGCGCAGGTAGGCTCGGCGGGATGAGTACCTCGGAGATCCCCGACCATCTGGGCGATCTGCTGGACCGGCCGCCTTACGGTGCACTGGGCACGGTGGGTCGCGACGATGCCGTGAACGTGAGCCCGATGTGGTTCGAGTTCGACGGCGACAGCATCCGCTTCAGTCACACGACCAGGCGAGCCAAGTATCGCAATCTGCAACGCAATCCGTCGATGATCCTCGCTGTGTTCGATCCGGACAAGCCGAGCCGGTACATCGAGGTACGCGGGCAGCTCACGGAGGTCCGGCCGACCCGACCGGTGCGTTCTATCAGCGACTCGGTCGCTGGTACGGCACGCCGGACACTCCGCCGTCACCGGACAGCGATGATCGCGTCGTGCTTCGTCGGGCGCTGAGAGCATGTGTTCAGCACCCGGACTGATCAGCTCAGCGCGGCAATGACCTCACGCTCGAACAGCTCGATGCCGGAGCGGTCGTACGCCGCCTCCGGAAAATAGTGGATCGCGTAGCCGCGGCCACGAGCCGACATGTCTTGCAGTCGCTCCACGAACTGCTCCGCGGTGCCGGTAAGACCCGAACTCCTCAGGGACGCTGGAGAAGTTCGTGTACGAGGCGTACTTCGCGGCGATCTTCAGCGTGACCTTCTCGCCGCCGCCGGCGATCCACAGCGGGATGCCGCCGGCCTGCAGCGGCTGCGGCTGCACGATCGCGCCGCCGACCTGGTAGAACTTCCCGTCCAGAGTCGCCTCGCCGGTCGTCCACGCCTGACGCATGATCTGCACGCCCTCGTCGAGGCGGCGCAGACGGTCACCGGCCGACGGGAAACCGTAGCCGTAGGCACGCCACTCGTGCTCGTACCATCCGCCGCCGATGCCCATCTCGGTGCGACCGCCGGAGACGATGTCGACAGTCGCGGCGACCTTCGCCAGGTAGGCCGGATTGCGGTACGACATGCACGTGCACATCTGTCCGAGACGGATACGGCTGGTCGAAGCAGCGAACGCCGACATGAGGGTCCACGCCTCATGCGTCGCCTCCTGGCTCGGGATCGGCGTCGTGTGGAAGTGGTCGTACACCCAGAGTGATTCCCAGGGACCGGCATCTGCGGCCTGGGCAAGGTCCCGCATCGCGCCCCATTGGGCGGCGGGCTCGATGCCCACGAGGTCGAATCGCCGCGCATGCGGGCAGTCTATGGCTAAAGCGCGCGAAGCCTCGGTGCGAGGTCGCGTTCGAATAGGGTCATGAAGCGCTCCTGATCGTGACCTGGGGCGTGGAAGACGAGGTGGTTGAAGCCCCAGTCGACGTACTCCTTGATCTGCGCGACGACCGCATCCGGGTCGGTGCCGACGATCCAGCGTTTCGCGACCTGTTCGATCGGAAGCGCGTCGGCAGCCTGTTCCATCTCTATCGGATCGGTGATGTCGTGCTTCTGCTCCTTGGACAGCGACAACGGTGCCCAGAACCTCGTGTTCGCCAGCGCCGCCTGCTCGGTCTCCTCATACGAGATCTTGATCTCGATCATTCGGTCGATCTGGGCGAACTCTCGACCGGATGCCTTCAGCCCCTCTTTCACTGCGGGAATGAGCTTGTCCGCGTAGAGCTCTTGACCCTTGCCCGAAGTACAGATGAAACCATCCCCCGCACGACCGGCATACTTCGCAACCATCGGGCCGCCGGCGGCGATGTACACCGGAATGCCACCCTCGGGCACGTCATAAATGGATGCATCGTGTGTGGAGTAGTACTCGCCTTCGAAGCTCGTTCGCTCCCCCGTCCACAGTGCCCGCATCAACCGGATCGACTCCCGCAACCGTGCGAAGCGCTCACGGAACTCCGGCCATTCCTGGTCGCTCGCACCCTGAAAGCCTGTCGCGATCTCATTCAGCGCTTCACCCGTGCCCACACCGAGGAATACCCGGCCAGGGTTCAGGCATCCCAGCGTCGCGAACGCCTGCGCGATCACCGCCGGGTTGTAGCGGAAGGTCGGCGTCATCACGCTCGTGCCGATGCGAATCCGCTCGGTGCGCGCACCGACCGCCGCTGCCCACGCGATCGAGAATGGCGCATGCCCGCCCGTGTAGCGCCATGGCTGGAAATGATCGCTCACCGCCACCGACTCGAACCCGTGCCGCTCCGCCGCGACAGCGATATCGACCAGCTCACGCGGAGCGAACTGCTCAGCCGATGCCTTGTAACCCAGTGTCAGCGTCATCAGTGACCCTCTCCGTTTCGTGACACGGCGACACCCGCCGCATATCCGTGTTCGTATCCCTGCTGGTGCGCCTCGTCGGCGCCCAGGCGGAACATGTCCTTCTCGGACGATCTCACAATGCTCGCGGCACCCGGGAGATCAAGGTCACCTACGAGACGACCCATCCCTCGCACGACAGCCACGGGACATCCACTGATCTTGCCCTTGACCAGGTCGCCGGCCGCCGCCAGCTCATCTGCGACGCAGGGCCGCGTCACGACGAGCGGTCGCCCCGCGCTGTCGAGCTCACCGTGCAGGCGATCGAACACGTGGACTCCGGCGGCACCGATCGCGATATCGGTCTGCCCGTCACGCCATGGGCGTCCCAGGGTGTCGCTAACGATGACGCCGATTTTCGATCGGGTCTCGGCGCGGATGGTTTCAGCGAGCGCTCGGGCGGAGGCATCCGGGTCCAGAGGTAGCAGGAGGATCGTACCCGGTTCGGTGTTGGAGGCGTCGACACCCGCTGCGGCCCCGACGATTCCGAGCCGATTCTGGACGATGCGCGTGACACCCCCGTCTCCGCGCAGACGTGTCGCCACAACGCGTGCGGTCTCGGCGGTGATCGCCTCCTCACGATCTACCGCTCTCACGGATCGCCCCTCGGCTTTCGAGACGATCTTGGAGGTGACGATCAGGATGTCGCCGTCGATCAACTGATCGCCGGCGTTCGCGACGGCGTCCAGGATCATCCGAGGCATGTCGGCACCCGCGGCCACTTCTGGGATCCCCGCAAGCGCCCACACCTGCATCCGATCGCTCACGTCACCTCACCAACTTCGGGAGGATCTCACGGCTGGCCATCTCGATCCACTCGCGCTGATTGCGACCGACGTTATGGACGTGGACCGCGTCGAACCCCAGATCCAGAATGGACTGCAGGTGAGCGCGATGCACGTCGGGGTCGGATGAGACCGGGATGCGTGCGCGGATATCGTCTGCGGTGACGGCGCGCGCGAGCTGGGCGACATCGAAGGGCGAGCGTATGTCACCTCGGGGGAAGCGCAGGCCGACCATCGGCCAGTCCCGCAGCACCTGAGCCATCGCCTCTTCGTCCGTGGACGCCCAGGAGAGCTGGACGTGCACGATGGTGTGGACCAAGCCCGCTGCTCTTCTGCTCTCCTGCTGTCCTTCTCTGAAGGCATTGAGCAGTGCGGTCAGTCGCTCCCTCGACCCTCCCTGCACGACAATGCCGTCCAGCGTACGTCCCGCGCGACGTGCGGTGACCGGCCCTCCGGCCCACACGTGCAACGGCGGAGCCTTGTCAGGCATCGTCCACAGGCGCGATGATTCCAAGCGGAAATGCGATCCCGCTTGCCGGGCGTCGTTGCCCTTGAGGGATGCGACGAAGAGCTTGCGGATCGCCTCGGCGGCGTCGAACAATTTCGCGGCTCGATCCGGTGCCTCAGGCCAGTACTCACCGACGACGTGCTCATCGATCGCGTCACCTGCAGACAGCATCAGACGGTGGCGATCCGGGTACAAAGCAGCGAGCGTCGCGCTGGCCTGCGCGACGGATGCCGGATGCATCCGATATCCGGGTACGGCCGATACCGCCACACTGCCCGTCGTCTGTTGTCCGATCGCCCCCGCCACAACCCATGCGAACGAGGCGTTCCCCTGGAGAGGCAACCAGGGTTGGAAGCGGTCCGCGATCACAGTTCCCGCGAAGCCACGCCGGTCTGCGTCGGCTGCGAAGCTGATCAGATCCACAGGTTCGAACTGCTCGACGGCAGCGACGTAGTGCGACTCAGCCTGCAAGATGTCTGCCCACGTCTAAGTGCAGCACAGAGGCTTCACCGGTTCGACAAAAAAATCCGCTCATGAACGACCGCCCACGACGGCAAAGTTGTGCTCGCCCAACGCAGGTACCGGGCCTGGCGCTGATGGAACACCGTCAATGAGAAGTGGGAAGCGAGGAAGCGCGAGCTCCGCCCGGTCGGGCTGAGCGGAGGCGCGCGGGAGCAACGGCGCGAACATCTTGCGATGTGCGAGGTGGGCACAATCGCGCACGTCTCTCACCGATTGAACAACACCCACCGGCTGACCGGCGTCACGGAGCACGGCGGCTGCTTCCTCCGCACCGAGTCCACCGTTCAGCGCCCACTCCTCCAGCATAGGGACGATCGTCGACCGCATCCGCTCCGCACGTTTGGTCACGTTGTCCAATGCAGGATCGGCGACGAGTTCTGGTCGTCCGACCGCCGAGCAACAGCGTCGCCACATCTCGTCAGTCGGAATGACTATCGACAGCCATCGGCCGTCCGCGGCCCGAAACGCTCCCACGGGGCTGAAGGTGTCGGTGCCTCGCGTCGGCGTCTCACCCGTGAATTCCTGGAGCGTGAGTGCGCGCTCCATGAAGGCCGCGCCGATGTCATACATCGCGGCATCGATGTGACACCCCTCGCCGGAGAGTGCGCGACGTACCAGCGCGGCTGAGATGCCCATGGCTGCCCAGACACCGGTCAGCAGATCCATTGTCGACATCGGCGCCAAAAATGGCGCACCGTCGGGGGATCCGCCGAGGAGGCTGCTCAGTCCTGACATCGCTTGGATGACCGAGTCGAACGCCGTCCACTGCTCATACGGTCCTCCCGACACACCGAACCCGGAGATCTCGCAGATGATCAGCGACGGATATTCTGCACGCAAAGATGCCGGCGACAACTCGACGCGCGCGAGGGCGCCGGGTCTGAGATTCGTCACGAGCACATCGCATTCCGCGAGCAGCCCCTTGAGTGCGCCTCGATCGTCCGCGTCAGAGATGTCAAGCGTGACTGACTTCTTGCCGCGGTTATACGATGCGAAACCCCCGCTGATGTCAGCATCACCGACACGGCGAGTGGGGTCGTATGCCCGTCGAGGGTCCCCCAGACCTGGACGCTCGACTTTGATGACCTCCGCACCTGCCTCTGCCAATATCTGAGTGCAGTATGGGGCCGCGATGTACTGCTCGAGGGAGACGACCCGAACGCCATTGAGAAGATCTGATGGGATCACGTCTACGGGCTATCCGGCGGATCTCATCGTCACGAACTTGAGTTCGGTCATCTCCTGCATCGCGTAGTGCGGACCCTCCCGCGTATTGCCCGAGTCTTTTACTCCACCGTACGGTTGGAGGTCGACCCGGACTGTGGGAACGTCGTTGATATAGACGCTTCCGAAGTCGAGCCGCTCGATCGCTCGTAGTGCGTGCGCGATGTCGTCAGTGAAGACGCCGGCGTTCAGCCCGAAATCGGAGTCGTTCGCCCGTTCGATCGCCTCGTCGATATCCTCAACAGCGACAATCGTCACAACCGGCCCGAAGATCTCCTGGCACTGGACCTTCATCTTGCTGCCGACATCACTGAGAATCGTCGGCGCCACGACGGCGCCCTCGCGGGTTCCTCCCGTCACGACCGTTGCCCCCTCGGCCGCCGCCTCGCGGATCCAGTCGTCGATGCGCGCGGCCTCGTCGAGGCTGATCACCGCAGAGACGTCGACATCCTCGTCGAGCGGGTCTCCCACCACGAGTGCCTCGACGCGCTGCTTCAATCTCGCTGTGAACTCGACGATGTGCGAGCGATGCACGAA
Organism: Microbacterium sp. NPDC077644; assembly: GCF_040702785.1. NCBI lineage: Bacteria > Bacillati > Actinomycetota > Actinomycetes > Micrococcales > Microbacteriaceae > Microbacterium > Microbacterium sp. NPDC077644. The sequence goes on along the minus strand of NZ_JBFBME010000004.1, from coordinate 19,622 downwards.
GATGCGCTGCGTCGAAACGCAGGACTGTCCGGCCTGCACGAACCCACCGGTCGCTGCGGCATCGGCTGCGGCCGCCCAGTCGCTGCGCTCGTCCACGATGAGCGGAGCATTTGATCCGAGTTCGAGGCGCACCCTTTTGCGCGGTGCGGACTCAGAGATTCCCCACCCCACGGACGGAGATCCGGTGAAGGTGACATACGCGACGTCCGGATGCGTCGACAGCGGGCCGCCGACTTCGCTGCCGCTGCCGGTCACCACGTTCATCCATCCGGCAGGAAGTCCGGCATCCCGCAGAAGGCCCGCGAGCAGGAGCGAGGATACGGGAGTCTGGCTGGCGGGCTTGAGCACCGTGGCACAGCCCACGGCCAGCGCCGGCGCGATCTTGTGCACAACGAGGTTGAGCGGGAAGTTGAACGGCGCGATCGCAGCGACCACACCGACGGGCACTCGCACGGTCCAGGCGGTCTTGCCCTCCCCAGCCGCGACAGCATTGACCGGTACCATCGCGGATGCCTGCGTACGAGCCTCAGCGGCGGTGAACGTGAACGTGTCCACCGCCCGCGACACCTCGCCGCGTGCGGTCTTGATCGGCTTGGCGCACTCCAGCGCGATGGCGCGCGCGAACTCCTCCGCACGCTCCCTCAGTAGGACGGCCGCCGCGTCGAGGATCTCGATCCGCCGGCTCAACGGAAGCGCCCCGGCACGGTGTACGCGAAGCGCCGCGGCAACAGCGATATCGACATCCTCAGCGTTCCCACGCGGAACTTCCACGACGGCGCTGCCATCGAAGGGCGACCGCACAACCTCGGTTCGTCGGCTGACACTTCCACGCCACTCGCCGTCGATGTACATTCCCTCGAACGCAAATGCGGGCTGCGCAGGCTCCGCGTCCACTTGCTCAATCATCATCGATTCCGCCCTTCTTCTGTCCACCCGATGACCGTGATCAGCTCGTCCGGCCACTCTCACGCCCTGTTGCAAGCCTAGATTCCCCCGCGGGTCACCAGCTGACTCGCGATGATGTTCTGCTGGATCTCGTTCGTACCCTCGCCGACGATCATCAGGGGTGCGTCCCGGAAGTAACGCTCGACGTCGTATTCGGTGGAGTAGCCGTTGCCGCCATGGATGCGCACCGCGTCGAGGGCGATCTCCATCGCGGTCTCGGAGGCGAACAGCTTCGCCATGCCTGCTTCCATGTCGCTGCGGTCCCCGCTGTCGTAGCGCTCAGCCGCATACTTGACGAGCTGTCGGGCCGCTGTGAGCTTCGTGGCCATGCCGGCGAGGTAGTGACCGATGGCCTGGTGCTTCCAGATCGGCTTGCCGAACGACTCACGCTCTTGTGAATAGCGGAACGCATCGTCAAAAGCGGCAGCACCGACTCCCAAAGCGCGCGCCGCGACGTTGAGACGACCTGTCTCGAGTCCCTTCATCATCTGCACGAAGCCCTGCCCCCGCTCGCCCCCGAGGACGGCGTCATTGCCGACACGGTACCCGTCGAACACAAGCTCGCAGCTCTCGACGCCCTTGTAACCGAGCTTCGGCAGATCCTGTGAGACAGTCAGGCCCGGACCGTGCTCAGCAAGGATCACGGACATCCCGGTGTGGGCCGGCGTCGCCTCCGGATCGGTTTTGCAGAGCACGGCGATCAGCTGCGAGCGTCGTGCGTTGGAGATCCACGTCTTCGACCCGGTCAGCACCAGCTCGTCGCCGTCATCGCGCGCGACCGTGCGCATCGCCTGCAGGTCGGAGCCGCCACCAGGTTCGGTCAATGCCATCGTCGCGCGAATCTCACCGGTCGCCATGCGTGGTAGATAGCGTTGCCGCTGCTCCTCCGTGCCGTACACGCTCAGAAGCTTCGCAACAACCGTATGCCCGCCCATGGCTCCGGCCAACGACATCCATCCGCGCGACAGCTCTTCCGTGATCTGCACGTAGCACGGCATGGAGACCGGCATTCCGCCGTATTCCTCCGGCACGGCGAGCGCGAAGATGCCGAGCTGCTTCATCTGCTCTATCCAGGCCTCAGGATATTCGTTGGCATGCTCGACCTCGCGGACGGCAGGCCTGACATTGCGGTCGATGAAATCACGGACGGTCTGGACGAAGATCTCTTCCTCTTCGTTCAGCTGGTGTTGCGTCATCACGTCTGCCTTCTGGTCTCAGTGCCCTGTGGCGCTCGCAAGCAACCGAGCGTTTATGCAAAATATATTCTACATGTTGAGCCAAGACGTCGGCAACGTCAGACACGCCGACGATCGGAGAATCGGCCGCAGACCGTTCGATCAGCGGACTGGTGGCGCCCAGATCGGGCCCACATTCTCAGGCTGCTGAGGGATCCGGGCCCAACCGAGCGGCAGCGCGATGCGAAGTGCTCTGGCGAAGGACGATCCGGCCGGGATCGCGGGCGCGCGTACAGTGCAGAACCGGCCGTCAGGGATCGAAAACCGCAGAAGAGCCGCGAGTGAGAGGGCTAGGCCTTATCGAACGGTATTGGAGTTGAGCCCGCGCTACGCAGACGGAGCAGGTTCTGCAGCGAGACGCGCATCAATATGCCGGGCGAGCTGCTCACCAGAGCGCAGGATGTGATTGCTCATCGCTTCCCGCGCCGCCGCCGGGTCCCCCGCACGGATGGCATCGAGTATCCCAGCATGGTCGTCGATCGTCGTCTCCGGCCATCCCTCGATCGTGGCGTAGAAGCGGCTCGGCGCATAACGGGACACGAGCTGGATGACCCACGCAAGTTTCGTCGCGTTGGAAGCAAGATTGATATCCCGATGGAAGAGATGATTCTGTTCTTCCAGCGTGGCGAGATCGCCGCGCTCGGCGGCTGCAGTCAGCTCATCGTGGACTCGGCTGATTCGTGCGATCAGCGCCTCGTCCGCATTCGCCGCCGCTCTCGCAGCCAGCTCACCGGCAACCCACGATTGGACGAGGAACATGTCCCGTATATCATCGCCGGTGACCTTAGACACAGTGAAACCCCGTCGTGGCGCCAATTCGAGGAAACCCTCGGCCCGTAGCGCCTGGAGAGCCTCGCGTGCCGGGGTGGAAGAGATGTTCAGTTCATTCGCGACCGATTCGGGCCGCACATGCGCGCCGGGGGCAAGGGTTCCGGATGTAATCTGATCACGAACGTAGGATGCCGCCTCATCTCCGAGCTGCGGGCGTGTTCTGGGTTGGTTCAAGGTCATGGGCTCGCTTTCCGCTTATATCCACCCAAGCAGCAGTGTGCGCTCAAGCATCCCCGTATTATATTGTCTGCTTTCCGTGGGTGGACGTCGGCAGGCCCAATTCACCCAAGATGCGTTCCGTGTCAGCGCCCAGCGCGGGTATCGGATCCATCCGCGAGTCCCATGGAGCCGTCACCGGCGGGACCAGGCTGCGGACGGGTCCCACCGGCGAGTCGACGTCCCGCCACCGGCCCCTGGCCTCCAGCTGCGGATGCTGGGACAGCCCCGCCATGTCGCGCAATTCGGCGTTCGCGATCGCGGCAGAATCCAGCCGAGCCATCGCTTCCGCGCGTGTCAACCGCCGCATGGCCGGCGCGATGACCGCGTCGAGGTCTGCCCTGTGATCGACGCGCGAGGCGTTGCCCGCGAACCGCGAGTCAGTCGCGAGCGCTTCGTCAGCGATCACGTCATCACAGAACCGCCGCCACTCGCGCTCGTTCTGAACCGCGAAGAACACAGTGCCGTCGGCGCATTCATACGGTCCATATGGTGCGATCGTCGCATGGGCCGCGCCCGTGCGCGACGGCGGAGCCCCGCCGTACTCCGCATAGAAGTACGGATGGCTCATCCACTCCGCGAGCGCTTCGAGCATGGATATCTCCAGGCGCTGGCCCTCCCCCGTGATGCCTCGCTGAATGAGGGCCGAGAGCACGCCCGAGTATGCGTACATCCCCGCCGCGATGTCGGCGATCGAGATCCCGACCTTCACGGGATTCTCCAGAGTTCCGGTGATCGAGAGCAAGCCGGCTTCGCACTGGACGAGGAGGTCGTACGCCTTCTTGCTCTGGTACGGACCGGTTTCGCCATATCCGGAGATCGAGACGTGGATCAATCGAGGATTGATCTTCAGAGCCTCATCGGCGCCGAGCCCCATCCGTCCGACAGCTCCAGGAGCGAGATTCTGTACGAAAACGTCCGCACGTTCGATGAGAGCACGTGCCGCCTCCCGGCCCTCTGGCGACTTCAGGTCGAGGACAACCGACTCCTTCGAGCGATTGAGCCACGTGAAGTAGCTCGCCATGCCACGCACCTTCGTGTCGTACCCGCGGGCGAAGTCACCCGACTCCCGCTCCACCTTGATGACACGCGCACCGAGATCGGCGAGCTGGCGGGTCGCGAACGGTGCTGCCACGGCCTGCTCGAACGACACGACGGTGATGCCGTGGAGCGGACCGTGAGTCATCGGTCCGCCCCGATGTTGTCGTGCGCGAATGCCGGTGCGGCGCCGGCGCCTGCATCCGCCTCGGCGAGCACTCTGCGTGCGCGCTCCAAGACAGGCAGGTCGATCATCTGCCCATCGACCCGTGCCGCACCGTCATGATCAGCGGCATCGAGGATCTTCCGCGCGCGCTCCACCTCATCGGGAGTCGGCCGGAACGCGGACGCCACGACGGGTACCTGCCTCGGGTGAATGCACAGCTTCCCGCCCATGCCGAACCGACGGGCGACAGTCGCCGCGGCGCGCGTACGAGCGCTGTCCTCGATGTCGAGGCTCGGCGTGTCGATCGGCGCGGCGATCCCGGCAGCGCGAGAGGCCATGACGAGCCGGGATCTCACAGGTGCGAGCACGTCGTCATCCGCTACGGCGTCGATGTCCAAGGACAGATCGACCGCCCCGAAGGCGAGTCGTACGACGGATGCGGACGCTGCCAGGCCGGCGGCGGCTTCCAGTCCCATGGCACTCTCGACGAGCGCGATCACCGGTGCGTGCAGAATACGAGCCACCTCCTCCAACTCGTCCGCATCCTCGGCTTTGGCCACGACCACGGCCCACGGTGCAACTCCCGACGCGGCCAGTGCCTCGATATCGCGGGCGCCCTCGACGGTCGACGGAGCGCCGATGCGCACGGCGAAACCGCCATCAGCTGCAAGTGCGACTGCCGTCTCCCGACGCGCTCGTTCTTTCTCGGACGCTGCGACGGCATCCTCGAGGTCGATGATCACAGCATCCGCGCCACTCGATCGCGCTTTCGAGAATCGTTCGGGTCGGTCGCCAGGAACGAACAGCCATGTCCTGGCTCGCCGCACAGCGGCGAGGGACGCGATCTCAGACATCGGTCACACCGTGCACCGAGGGAAGGCTCGACTCGTCGGGACGAGGCGTCGGATTCACCGGTGCGAACCCTCGTCGGTAGACCATGAACGTTCGCTTGTAGCTGATGACGACGACCCCGTCCTGGTTGAAGCCCTCGGTCGCGACCGTGACGATGCCCACGTTCTCTCGTGACTTCGACGTCCGCTTCTCCAGAACCTTGGAGCGTGAGTAGATCGTGTCGCCGTCGAAGACCGGGGCAGGCAACCGAATCTCGTCCCAACCGAGGTTCGCCATGACATTGAACGAGAGGTCGATCACGGACTGACCGGTGACGAGCGCGAGGATGAACGTCGAGTTGACCAGGGGCTTGCCGAACTCGGTCTGCGAGGATGCCACATGATCGAAGTGCACCTTCGCGGTGTTCTGTGTCAGCAGTGTGAACCACTGATTGTCGGTGTCGGTGACGGTCTTGCCCAATGGATGGTAGTAGACATCCCCCGGCTCGAAGTCCTCGAAGAATCGACCTGTCCAGCCTTCGTTTCCGATTCGACTACCCTGCACCTCTGCCTCGGACATGATCGCCTTCCCATCGTATTCAGGCGAAGTCCTCGCCGCCCTGACTATATTATATTGTAAATACTCCCCGCCCGAACAATGCACGGTCGAGCAGGTCGGTGATGAGCCGTGCCATGTCGTCGCGGCTGCGTGACTGCCGGTTGAGCTCGAAAGCATCGGGAACCTGGTCGAACAACGCGATCAGGAAGACCTCAGAGCTGCGCAGATCGAGCGGATGTCCTCGGTCGATGCCTCCTAACTGGATGAAGAGGGCGCGCTGGATTGCCTCGACGACTGCTGTCCGCAGCCCCAGGAGCTGATCCGACTCCGGCGAGCGCTCCATCCAGACACGGTACACGCTGCGGTACTCTTCACTGAGCGCGAGGGTGGATCGGCACCACTCCGGGAACTCAGTTCCGTAGGCCGCGGGAGTCATGTGCTCCAGCCTGCGTGCACCGGCGATGGATTCCTGGGCGCACAGGTCTGCGAGCGCGGTGAGCAGCTCGAGCTTCGCATCGAAATACTTGTAGAACGTCCCGCGAGCGAATCCTGCTTCCGTCACGACATCGTCGATGCTTGCGCGCTGGTAGCCCAGCGATGCGAAGGTCCGGGCCGCCGACGCCACCAGGACACGAACCGTGCCGGCGCTGCGCGCGGTGAGTCCGTTGGTCTTCTCACGGTAGGGAGCAGGAAGCGAAGTCGGCTCACGTGTGCCGAGCCGCCCTCCCACGCGTTGCACGTTCCAGCGCCGCGGTACATCACGGCCGCCTCGCGTCGCTTCAGGTGGCGTGGATGGGAAGAGCATCAGCTGCACGAGCACGGCGAAGTAGTAGTCCTGCTCGGGCGTGTCCTCCCGGTCCACCCCGCGCATCTGCCGCACGTAGTTCCAGCGCAGGATGACGTTCGTGAGAACGATCGCGGTGTCGTGGACATCCACACCGGTCACGCCGCCTTCGGCAAGACGCTGCGCCACTCGACGGTTGAAGCGCGTGTTGAAGTGGCTGACGAGGGCGCCCACCGGTGCGCCCGGCGCGTCGATGTTCGCCCACTCGATGAACATCGTCGCGTATCGCTCGTACACGCGGGACCATTCGCCGAGCCACCAGCGCAGATTCGCGAAACCCTGGGCGCCCGGGCCGAGGGCGCCCAGCTTGCGGATGACTTCGACCACCGCCGCACCGCAGACTTCGAGGAGCTCGACGAAGAGTTGTTCCTTACTCTCGAAATACTGGTATAGCGTCGCGCGGGAGATGCCGACCGCTGCGACGATGTCCTGGATCGTCGTCGAGTGATAGCCCTTCTCGGCGAACAGCTCAAGAGCTGAGCTGAGGATGTTGTCGTGCGTCTGCGCACCGCGCAGACCCACGTCCGGGCTGGTCGGTCCGTAGCTCGAACGCCGCTGGCCCATCTCGCCCTCCGCTCTCTCCGTTACGCTCGGGCCTCGCTCTCAGCGCTCGAGGAGGAACTCGGCCTCTCCCAGTATCGCAACCGCGCCGGTCTGCCGCGTCAGCGTGAGCGACGCCACGATCCGATGGCCCGAGTCGACCTCTTCGATCGAGGTCACCTCACCCGCGCAGCTGAGGACATCGCCTGGCCAGACGATGTCGCGGAAGCGGACGTGAAAACGGCGAAGCCGTTCAGCGCCCAGCCAGTCCCCGGCGAACGCGGACAGCAGTGCCGCCGAGTGCATGCCCTGGGAGAAGACGGTGGGATAGCCCGCCTTCTCCGCGAAATCGCGGTCGTAATGCATGGGATTGAGGTCCCCTGATGCTCCCGAGTAGCGCACAAACATCTCCGTGGTCATCGGTCCGAACTCGCGATCCGGCGCGACATCGCCGATCTTCGGAATGGTGCTCATTCCTGATCTCCCTTCGCCTCACGTCCGATGAACGTCGATCGCATCTCCGCCACCGCCGCACCCGTCTGATTGCGGAACTCGGTCGTGACGATCACGAACTCCATGACTCCGCCGCGTTTGCCCGCCTTCTCGAACCGGTCGCTCACCCATTCCTGGACGGTCAGCACATCGCCGACGCGCGGCGGATCGGTGTGGAACACGAATTCCTGCTCACCGTGCAGCAGCCGTGCCCGGGGGATGCCGTGCTGAGCGCGACCGTCGTCCGGCGCCCACCGCCACGCAGTGATGAGGAAGGCGGGCGGCACGATCGCATTTTCGCCCTCGTAGGCAAGGTTGTCAGATTGCATCGCCTGCGCGAACGCCCGCACTGCTCCGCGTTCTACTACGAATTCGTATGATTCGGCCTTCTTCTCGAGACTCGTCACAATCACACGGCTCCTTCCAGCGTTAGTGAAGTTGATCAGTTGGTGACACTAGTGCCAGAATAGCCGCAAGCAGCGCAGTATCGCGCTCCCACCCATGAGGATCGGAGACCTCGGGCCATGGCCGAAGAACAACACGCCATCCTGACGACCGAAGCGGACGGCATCGCGACCATCACGATCAATCGGCCGACGGCAGGCAACGCATTGCGGACCGTCGACCGGGACGCACTGATCGCTGCACTCTCGCATGCGCACCGCGTCGCCGACATTCGCGCGGTGGTCATCCGCTCGGAAGGCAAGCACTTCTGCGCGGGCGCCGATGTCTCCGGTATCGGGGGAACAGATGATCCGGTCGTCGGAGACATCACCCGGCGCATCATGGGCGGAGCGCAGCAGCTGATCGCCGCGATCCTCGATTGCGACAAGCCGGTCGTCAGCGTCGTCCAGGGCGCGGCGGCGGGCATGGGCGCGCATATCGCGTACGCTTCCGACTTCGTCGTCGCATCCTCGCAGGCGACGTTCATCGAATCGTTCATTCTCCGCGGGCTCACGGTCGACGCGGGTGGCGCGTACCTGCTTCCGCGACTCATCGGAATGCAGAAGGCCAAAGAACTCGCTCTCCTGGGAGAAAAGCTGGGAGCGAGTGAGGCGCACGCCCTCGGACTGGTCAACCGAGTCGTCGAGCCCTCGAACCTGGATGCGGCCGCGTCCGAGCTGGCCGAGCGGATCGCCTCCGGTCCCACCACCGCGATCGCACTGACGAAGCGACTCTTCAACGCTTCACTCGACGGCGATCGAGCCGCGTCCTTCCTGGCCGAAGGCCTTGTACAGGAACTGCAGTCCCACTCGGCGGACACGCACGAAGGCCTGCAGTCCTTCATCGAACGACGCCCCGCAGCGTTCCGCGGGCGCTGAGCGAGAGGAGAACCAGATGACCGCGCGGAGCGATCTTCCTACCATCGAAGCCGACAGCCGTCCGTTCTGGGACGCAGTGCGAGACGAGGGCGTCTTCCTGATCGTGCACTGCCGCGACTGCGGCCTGGTGCATCACTATCCACGCCCGTTCTGCCCACGCTGCTGGAGCGGCGAAGTCGAATGGGTCCCGGCGAGCGGCTCGGCCACGCTCTACACGTACTCAGTCGTCCACGTCAACGACCTGCCGCCGTTCCGCGAGCAACTGCCCTACGTCGCAGCGGTTGTCGAACTCGCGGAGGGACCGCGGGTCATGACCCGACTGGTCGACTGCGATCCGGAACACCTCGAGGTCGGAATGGATCTCACGATGACCGTTCACCGCCTCACCGAAGACATCTCGATCCCGCTTTTCGCCCCCGCGCACTGACGCGGATCTCGTCAGACAGTACACATCGACGCAAGGAACACAGAGCACATGACAGGTCTTCTCGACGGAAAAGTCGCCATCGTCACCGGAGCGGGTCACGGCATCGGCCGGGGACACGCTCTCGAGCTCGCCAAGCATGGCGCGCGCATCGTTGTCAATGACCTCGGCACCTCCGTGAAGGGCGAGGGATCGGGCCGAGACGCCGACACCGTCGTCGACATCATCAAGGCCAGGGGCGGTCAGGCAGTCCCCGACTACGCGGATGTCGGCGATGAGGACCAGGTCGAGGCGATGGTGGCGAAAGCCTGGTCGGAGTTCGGTCGCGCGGACATCCTCGTCAACAACGCCGGCATCGTGCGGGACAAGGCCATCTGGAATATGCCCGCCGCCGATTTCGATATCGTGATGCGCGTGCACGTCCGCGGCACTTGGCTGGCGAGCCGCGCCGTCGTGCGGCGCTGGCGAGAGGAGGCCAAGTCCACGGGCTCGACGTACGGCCGCATCATCAACACCGTCTCGGGAGCCGGACTGCTCGGACACTTCGGCCAGTCCAACTACGCGACAGCGAAATCGGCGATCGCGGGCCTCACACTCACGACGAGCCTCGAACTGGCGAGCACCGGCGTCACCGTCAACGCGATCGGGCCTGGCGGACTCACTCGCATCTCGGCGACCATGCCAGGACAGGCCGCGCCCCTCGAGCCGGATGAACGACCCGAGGGCGAATACGATCCGCAGGATCCATCCAACTGCTCTCCTGTCGTCGCCTGGCTCGCCAGCCCCGAAGCCGGTCATGTCTCCGGACAGGTGATCCGCGCGATGGAGGACAAGATCTATCTCATGGGTGGATGGACCGAAGACGCCGTCGTGGCGAATGGGGAAAAGCGGTGGGATGCCACCAAGCTCGGGCAGGTGTTCGCGACCGATGTCTTCAAGACCCGCGCTCCCGGGCTCCGCTTCGGCTGACTCCATGTCCAGTTCGCCGACGCTTCAGGGCCGTTTCGACCATCTCGGAGCGGCCCTGTCTGCGGCGGCCGAACAGTTCGGTGATCGTGACGCCTATGTGGACGGCAGGACTCGATTGACCTTCGCCGAGTGGGACCGCACATCGATCTCGCTCGCAGGTGAGCTCCGCCGTCGTGGTGTCGGGCGAGGAGACGTCGTCGCGATCGGCTTGCCGTCCTCGGCGGCCTTCGCGATCTGCTACGTCGCCGCGGTGCGTATCGGCGCCATCGCCACCGGGATCAACACCCGGCTCGGCCGCCGCGAGATCGCCGGGATCCTGCGGCAGTCCGCCGCCCGACTTCTGATCGGCGACGTCACGACCGACACCGCCATCGAGACGATCGAGCAGCATGAACTCGATGAGCTGCTGGGTGCGCGCAGCGTTCTCGATGCCACGACTCAGGCCGAGTGGGGAAAGGAACCGGGCATCGGTCGCCACGACCCGGCTGTCATTATCTGGACCAGCGGCACGACGGGAGCGCCAAAGGGCGCGTGGTACGACCACGCAGGGCTGGAAGCGGCTGTGCACTCATCGGGCGTCATGAGTGCGCCGTTCGATCGCCGCCTAGTCGCCACGCCGTTCGCGCACGCAGGATACATGGCGAAGGTCTGGGATCAGATCGCATGGGCGATCGCCTTCATCGTTCCGCCGCAACCGTGGTCGGCGGCATCCACTGCCTTGTTCCTGCGCGAAGAACGGGTCACGGTCGCGAGCCTGGTTCCCACCCAGTGGGCGAAGATGCTCGAGCATGAGGGCGGCCACCGGCCATTTCCCCACCTGCGGCTGGGAACGTCCGCAACGGCACCGGCCTCGCCCGATCTCATCGAGCAGGTCCAGAAGCGGTTCGAGGTGCCGCTTGTCGTACGTTATGCGATGACCGAGTCGCCGAGCATCACCGGTACCGAGATCAACGAACCGCCTCATATCCAGTTCCGCACCGTGGGACGTCCGCAGGCCGGTATGGACATCCGCCTCGTCGACGATCTCGGCGCCGCGGTGCCCGTCGGCGAAGTCGGCAACGTCGAGGTGCACGGCGCCTGTCTGATGCGCGGTTACTGGCACGACGAGGAGACGACGCGCAAGGCCCTCACGGATGACGGATGGCTTCGCACCGGCGATCTCGGCTACCGTTCTCCCCGCGGCCATCTCCTGCTGACCGGTCGGCGGGGCGAGATGTACATCCGCGGTGGATACAACGTGTACCCACTCGAGGTCGAGCGGGTGCTTTCGACGCACCTGCTCGTCGGCGAGAGCGCCGTGATCGGGATCCCGGCGCCCGTGATCGGAGAGATCGGTGTGGCGTTCGTGGTCCCTTCCGGCGACCCGGCCCCCACGCTCGAGGACCTGCGCGACCACGTGCGATCGGAACTCGCCGATTACAAAGCACCGGATCGACTCGTGTTGCTGGAAGCGCTACCACGCACGGCGATGATGAAGGTGGATCGTCATGTTCTTGTAGCAAATTTGAACTGCACTACATATAATATTTAGTTAGCGCCTACTGGATCGAGGAGAACAGAAGATGGACGACGAAGAGTTCACCATCGAGAAACGTCTTGAGCGGGGGCGCGAATTCGCGGACCGGATGAGGCCGGGAATGAACCAATTCCTTGTCGAGCACTTTAACGGTCCATCAGCGGATTTCGGCCGCTACCTGACGGAATGGGCTTTCGGGGAGGTGTGGCAGCGTGAGGGCCTGAGCATCCGCGATCGCGAGATCGCAATCCTCGGCGTTCTCATTGGCGGTGGTTATCTCAAGGAGGTACGTGCTCATGTCCGGATCGCCGTCAATCTTGGCCTCACACGCAATGAGGTCGCCGAGATCGCCATGCAGTCTGCGCTTTACGTCGGAATGCCGCGCGCAGGGGAAATATTCGCACTCATCGAGGAAGCGTTGCCCATCGAGCAGTTCGATATTGAAGGTCGGCCTCTCGCCTCGTGGCCCGGGTAGGTCGCCTGGTATGGAACTGGTAACAGCAAGGTTATATAGCATAAACTGCGCGCCAATAAAGCCCTTTGAACTGAGATTTCCCCGAACGGAGCAAAGATGACGGAATCCTTTGATGTAGTGGTGCTCGGTAGCGGCATCGCCGGTCTCACTGCGGCGTTTACGGCCGCCTCAAAGGGGCTTTCTGTTGCGGTTCTCGAAAAATGGGACAAGCTCGGTGGAAGCACCGCATGGTCGGCTGGCCAGATCTGGATCGCCAACAATCCCTACGAAACCGAGGCCGGGATCGACGACTCCGAGCAGGACGCTGTCGACTATCTCATGTCCCTCAGCCGCGGAATCCTGGATGAAGAGGTCGCCAGGAATCTCGCGCGCAACGGCCCGCGCGTTCTCGACTACCTCGATGAAGTAGGCAAGATCGGTCTGTACATTGTGAACGACGTGCCCGATTACCATCCCTCAAACCCTGGAGGAAAACCGGGGGGCGGACGCACTCTGGAGATGCCACTTTTCCCCTTTTCAGAGCTCGGAGAGTGGGCGGATAAGGTGACGATGAGCCCTTATCTGCCAAAGAATTTCAAATCCACGGAGACGATGCTCGGCGCAGTGGTGCCGCAACCGCCCAGCGCGGAAGAGCTCAAGCGCCGCGAAATCACGGATGAGCGCGGCATGGGGCAGGCCATAATCGGCTGGCTGCTCAAATTGTGCCTCGACAACGGCGTCGTCGTCTACACGGAGCACCGCGCGACGCAACTCGTTGAAACGGACGGACGCATCACCGGTGTCATCGCGCAAACTCCCGCCGGCGAGAATCAGTTCGACGGTTCGAGGGGGGTGATTCTCGCGACCGGGGGATTCGAGTGGAACGAGAACCTCAAGAAGACGTTCCTTCGCGGCCCGCTCAATCTGCCTGTAACTGTCCCGACGAGCGAAGGCGATGGTCTTTACATGGCGCGAAAGGTCGGTGCCGATCTTCAGAACATGAGGGAGGCCTGGTGGTCGCCTATTGCCGAACTGCCAGCCGGTGTGAATTCAATGAACCGCGCGATGGTGAGTTCCGACCGCACTCGCCCACGTTCGATCATGGTCAACCGGGCGGGTCGACGTTTTGCCAACGAAGCTGCCTCATACAACGCACTAGGTGGAGCTTTGCATCAGGAAGACGTAGCAAGTTTCTCATATGCGAATCTGCCGGCCTACCTGGTCTTTGACCAGGGGTACATGGACCTTTACGGCTCCGTGGGAGCGCCCGCCGATGCTGAACATCCATGGCTCAAGTCTGCCGAGACGCTCGCGGACCTTGCGGTCGAGATCGACGTTCCTGCCGACGTACTCGTCGCGACCGTCGAGCGTTGGAATGCGAACGTCGCCAGCGGCCATGACCCCGATTTCCACCGCGGTGAGAGTGCTCACGACTTGTGGTGGGGCGACCCCTATAAGAAGGGCACGATTGAAGGGACGCTCGGGCCGATCGACAAAGGGCCGTTCTACGCGTTGGAAGTGAACATCGGATCACTGGGCACGAAGGGCGGGCCGAGAACAGACGAGCACACACGAGTCATCGACCTTGATGGGAATGTCATCGAAGGCCTCTACGCGGCAGGCAACGTCTCTTCCCCACTCGGCATGGCGTACACGGGCGCTGGCGGAACCCTCGGACCATGCCTTGTCTACGGCTTCCTCGCCGGTGAGCACGTCTCACACATCATCTAGCGCCACCGCAGCGTCCTGACCCGAGACACTAGGGCCCGACGCGACCGGAGAGGTCCACAGACTCAATCTGTGAAAAGCGTCAATGTCCATGGGTCCAGCATGCTCCCTTCGGGGTAGACATCACCAAGCAGAGCGGCGCCGGCGCCGGTGAGCTTCACCGCCTTCGCCGTTCGCCGAGTTGGGCCCGTCATCCAGATGGACGATGCCAGGCTGCTCCCGAAAGGGATGCGTTCTGCAAGAGTCTCATCGAGATTGTCCGACACGGAAAGTACTACCGAATCACCATCGCGCTCAAGACGGGGATGAGCGATTTCGAACCGCAGAAGGCCGTTGTATCCGGTGAACCGCACTGCGCCACCGAAGTCGAGAGGCTCATCCAGATCGCCGACGCGATGATCCGCAAGAGCCGACGTCAGAGGAAAACCGAAACCCCCGGAACTGAGGCGCTCCGCGCCATCAAGCACGCGAATTTCCCCCCCGGGCAGACCCTCCACGTAAGAGCGCAGACTCTCTCTCACGCCCCAGCGCAGCACCCCTCTGGATTCCCAGATGGTTCCCGGTCGATCGGCATCGTCGTCCGCCATGAGCACTCCTTTTGCGTCGTTGGGGCGAGTTCAGACTCGCATGCCACACGTCTGGATCCTATCCGACTGAAACTCAACATGATGCAGAATATCTAATTCTGCGATAGGCTAGGCAACGTCACCGCGCCTCTGTGACCCTGATCCTCTCCGAGGCCAGCCGACAAGCACGATTCCGAACCACGAAGGAGTGAATATGATGGCCGATCCGCCAGGGGCCGAGCCCGGACCCGGTCTTGACATCGCGCATCCTGGTCGGAGGGCGTGCAAATGCTCGTAACGTTGATCGCGGGTTTGGCGATCGGCGCCGCGTACACGATGGTCGCCGTCGGATACAACCTCACGTGGTTGACATCCAAGACTGTGAACTTCGCCTATGGCGCATTCATCGTCGCAGGAATGTTCCTCAGCGTGTACCTCTACAACGCCGGGTTACCACTGATCATCGTCTTCGCGGTCCTGGCACTCTCGGGGTCGATCGTCGCCATCATCGAGTATCTCATCGCCATTCGCCCCCTCGAGGGCCGGGGCGATCATGCCGAACTGGTGACGACCGTCGGTGTCACCACTGCGATCCAGGGCACTATCCTGCTGCTTTCGCCAAGCGAAGACGCCGTGAGAGTACCCTTCCTCAACAACGAAGGCTGGAATGCGATGATCCCGATGCCCGGCGGTGGACGCATCGCCGTGGCTGAGATCGTCCTCATCGCCGTCTCGGTTACAGTCGCTCTGCTCGCCCACTTCTGGGCTACTCGCACCAGGTCCGGCCTGGCGGCCCTCGCGCAATCGGAGGACCGCGACGCCGCACTCGTGCTCGGCGTTAGGCCCAAGCGCATGGCCTTCGTTGGCTTCATGATCTCGGGCGCCATCGGATTCGCGCTGGCGCCGTTCGTTGGCCCCGTGACGTTCGCCGTCGTCGAGATCGCGTTCATGCTGGCACTCAAGGGCTTCGTCGTCCTCGCCATTGGCGGAATGGGGAGCCAACTCGGTGCGCTGCTTGGCGGACTCGGACTCGGACTCGTCGAGGCCCTCGTGATCCGCTTCACCGGGTCGTCGTACCAGAACCTCGCCGTATTCATCATCTTCATTGCGACACTTCTGTTGCGACCGCAAGGCCTCTTCGGCCATGCAAGGGAGCGAGTGGTATGACTCTCACCTCACCGATCAAGACCGTCTCCGATAGCAAGATCCCGGCGTGGGCTCTTCCCTCCGGATGGATTGTCGTCACAGCATTCCTCGCGCTCGCCCCTGTAATGGGCCTGCTCGGCGGCGCGTGGATGCGGCAGATCCTCCTCGTGATGCTCATGGCCCTGATCGTCAGCGGACTGAACATCAGCTGGGGATTCGCCGGTGAACTGTCCTTCGCCTCGGCTGCCATGTACGCGGCAGGCGCCTACACGACCGCCTACTTCGCCATGAACTTGTGGAACGATCTGGTGATCGCGCTCGTCGCTTCCGCGATCTCCGGCCTTATACTCGGGCTCATATCCGGCATCCCGGGATTGCGGCTGGGCGGTTGGATGCTGGCCACCTCGTCGCTGTTCCTCGTGCTCCTCGTTCCCGACATCGTCGACATATTCGAAGAGCAGCTCGGTGGAGACCAGGGACTTCCCGGCATTCCACGCGCATCGATCTTCGGCTTCCAGCTCGACAACATCGGCCTCTACGTGGCGACGATCATCATCACGAGCCTGTGGTTCGTGCTCTATCGCAACCTGGTCAAGTCCCGCACCGGCAACGCGTTCGCCGTGATGCGTCACAGCTCGATCCTCTCGAACTCGGTTGGCATTTCGGTATACAGCCTGAAGCTCAAGGCATACTCGATCGCAGGCCTCCCTGCAGCGCTCGCCGGATGTCTATTCGCCTACCTCGACGGTTTCATCGCCCCTGAGGCTTTCGGAGTGAACTTCACGATCGGTGTCCTGGCCGCCGCGATCCTCGGCGGCCGACGGAGCATCTACGGGGTTTTCCTCGGCGCTGCGATCATGCAGCTGGGTCCGCTGCGCACGACGGTCTTCGGTGACTTCGCTCTAATCGTCTACGGCATCCTCCTCGTCGCAGTCGGCGTGCTGCTCCCCGGAGGTCTCGGTGGCGCGTTTACTGAGTTGCGCTCGCGACTCTCCCGCGGTCGCGAGAAATTGACAACGAAGCGATCCGCCACTGCGCCGACCGATCCCGTGGTCGGGAAGATCCCCGGCAAGGTGCTCGCTGTGAGCGGCGTGTCGAAAAACTTCGGTGGTCTCGCTGCATTGAGTGACGTCTCCTTTGAGGCCTCACCTGGCGAGGTCGTAGCTCTGATCGGACCCAACGGGTCGGGCAAGACGACACTGCTCAACGTGATCAACGGCTTCTACAACACAGATGCCGGAAATGTGAAGCTCGGCGACGCGACCATCAGCTCCCTATCCGCGAGTCGCACAGCCGGTTCCGGCGTGACCCGCACGTTCCAGACGCCCTCTGTCCCTGACCTGACGGTGCGGGAAGCAGTCGCCACAGCTCTGTACAGCCGTGATCGCGTCAGCATCATCGAGACGATGCTTCGCCTCCCGCGTTATCGCGCCGCAGTGGCGCGCGATCGTGAGGAAGTCGATCTGATTCTCGAAGCTACCGGACTCTCGGACGTCGCGGACGCCCAGGCGACCTCACTGCCCTTGGGCACGCGACGGATGCTCGAACTCGCGCGGTCTCTCGTGAGCCGTCCCGCACTCGTCCTCCTGGACGAGATCGCCTCCGGTCTCGATGAAGAAGAGATTGCATCGCTTTCTGCGATCATCCGCGCTGTCCGTGACGCCGGTGGGACAGTGCTCCTAGTCGAACACAACTTCTCGCTGGTGCGCGATCTTGCCGACCGGGTCGTCGTACTCTCGCAGGGGCGACTGGTGACGACGGGCACACCCGATGAGATCTCCACACACCCGGAGGTGATCCAGCACTACCTCGGCGAACCAGTCGAAAGCGCTGCATCGGCCTCACTGCCGAACGCTACCGATGAGGACGAACACTTCCTCGAGGGACAGGACTCGAAATGACCCATGCACTGGAAGTCGTCGACCTCACATGTGGATATGGTGATCTCACTGTTGTGCGGAATGTCTCGCTCACCGTCGAACCCGCCACGATTACCGCTGTACTCGGTCGTAACGGGGCAGGCAAGACGACGACACTTCGGGCCATCGCGGGTCTCCTCCCACTGAAGTCCGGAGAAGTTCGACTGCACGGAGAGTCGATAAACGGCGTGCCTGCGTATGCGAGGCGCAGACTCGGCTTCGGATACGTGCAGGAGAATAAGCGCATCTTCCGCCAACGCACCGTCGAAGAGAATCTCCTCATGGGTGTCTACGGACTCGGTATGAAGCGGGCGGAGGAGCAACGCCGCATCCGAGAGGCCTATGATCGGTTCCCCATCCTCAGCGAACGCCACGACCAGCCTGCGGGCTATCTCAGCGGCGGTCAGCAGCAGATGCTCGCGATCGGGCAGGCATTGCTAAGCAAGCCCTCGGTTCTCATGCTAGATGAGCCGTCTTCGGGATTGGCGCCCTCAATCGTCAACGAAGTCATGCAGACCGTGCGCAACCTGAGGGATGAAGAGGGAATGTCGGTCCTGCTGATCGAGCAGGTCGTGAGCACCACCCTCGCTGTGGCAGACAACGTCGTCGTCCTGGACATCGGTCGAGTCATGCACGCGGGGCCGGCAGATTACCCCGGCCTTGCTCAGATCGTGGAGAACGCATACATGGCAAACACGAGGGAAGATTCATGACATCGGGCATTCTCGAAGGCAAAGTTGCCATCATCACCGGGGCCGGCAGAGGAATCGGACGGGCGCACGCCCTCGAACTTGCATCTCAGGGCGCCGCGGTCGTGGTGAACGACGCGGGAGTCTCCGTCAGCGGAGATCGGGGTTCCGTCGTTCCCGCCCAGGGCGTCGTCGACGAGATCCGCGAACGCGGCGGTTCAGCCGTCGCCGCATCTGGGTCCGTCACGTCCCCCGACGATTGCGCGGAGACGGTAGAGCTCGCCCTGCGGGAGTTCGGCCATCTGGACATCGTCGTGAACAACGCTGGAATCCTGCGTAACGCTCCGCTGATCGATACCTCCCCGGAGGACTTCGATGCTGTGGTGTCAGTCCATTTACGTGGCACATTCCTCATGGTCCGGGAAGCGGCCAGGCACTGGTCCGCGCACCCGGGCACCGGACGGCGCATCATCAACACGACGTCATCGACTGGCATGCTTGGGGAGCCTGGCCAGTCAGGCTATTCTGCAGCCAAAGCCGGTATCCTCGGCCTGACGATGACTGCGGCGAAAGAACTCGGCGAGTACGGTGCAACGTGCAACGCGATCTCGCCCGTGGCCATCACCCGCATGACCGAGCAGTTCGCTTCGGCGTGGGGCGGCGTGTCGGAAGACGCCTTCACCCCCTTCGATCCTCGCAACGCAAGCCCGGTGGTCGCCTACCTTGCCTCAGATGCGGCAGGGTGGCTCAACGGCCAGGTGCTGCGTGTCGAAGGCAATTCCGTCATCCGAATGAGCGGCTGGTCACGAGGTTCCCGCTGGGACGGCCGCGCGGGCGAGTTCTTGACGACTTCTGAACTTGCGTCGGCGGTGCCGCAGCTATATGGTACGTTCCCAGCTCCCATGCTCTCCGACCCTGGGAACAGATGATACGGCCGACATAGAATCCGCCCCTGCTTCGCCGTCGAGCAAGATAGGGGCGGGCCGTTGTCTACATGCGCACAGCTGATCGCACGCGGCAGGCTACAGGAACGCCGCAACTCGCTTGCAAGCGGCGCAGAACGCAACACTGTCGTCGCTGGTCGCGCCCGCATGCGCCTAGGCCGTGTTGATTAAGTCGGTCTTGATCCAGATGAGGGTCGAGGAGAGGCAGATGGCAGCGCGGTAGTTTCGGGCGAGTTTGTCTGATCGCAT
>NZ_JBFBME010000003.1:224630-375183 GCF_040702785.1 Microbacterium sp. NPDC077644 | reverse complement strand
GTTCCGCCAGGAGCACCGCTGATTAGCTACGTTCGGGATGGATAACCGCTGAAAGCATCTAAGCGGGAAGCCGGCCTCAAGATGAGACTTCCATGGACTTCGGTCCGAGAGGCTCCCAGTAGACGACTGGGTTGATAGGCCAGATGTGGAAGCACGGCAACGTGTGGAGCTGACTGGTACTAATAAGCCGATGACTTGATAACACCTTATTTTCATCAGTTCGAATTCTTTCTGATGCCGCGTCCACTGAGTGGTTCTCGATGTACGGTCGAGAACCGCAAACGAAAACATACTTTTTTCGTTATGCAACGATTGAAACATCAATAGTGTTTCGGTGGCCATAGCGTGAGGGAAACGCCCGGTCACATTCCGAACCCGGAAGCTAAGCCTCACAGCGCCGATGGTACTGCAGGGGGGACCCTGTGGGAGAGTAGGACACCGCCGGACTCCTTTTAGTCAAAATGGCCACCCAACGCAGGGTGGCCATTTTGCGTTAACAGCCGCAAGGCGAAGAAGGCCAGAAAGGTCCCTCACACATGTCGCGTCGCGTCACCGCAGCATCCGTTCTCGCCATCGCAGCTCTGGCCCTCGCCGGCTGCACGAGCACGGGTGAGACGGCGCCGGAAGGCGGCGACGAGTACGGTCTCGTCACCCCCGGTACGCTGACGGTCGCGACCGAGGGCACTTACCGTCCGTTCAGCTTCCACGAGGGTGACGGCACCGGCGCTCTCGTCGGCTACGACGTCGAGATCATCGAGGCGGTCGCCGAGAAGCTCGACCTCGAGGTCCGTTTCGAAGAGACGCAGTGGGACGCGATCTTCGCCGGCCTCGATGCCGGGCGCTTCGACCTCATCGCCAACCAGGTGACCATCAACGACGAGCGCGAGGCGAACTACCTCTTCAGCGAGCCGTACACGGTCTCGCCGGGCGTCATCGTCGTGAACGCCGACGACGACTCCATCTCGTCCTTCGACGACCTCGACGGCAAGACGACGGCCCAGTCGCTCACGAGCAACTGGAACGAGCTCGCGGTCTCCAGCGGTGCCAAGGTCGAGAACGTCGACGGTTGGGCCCAGGCGATCTCCCTGCTCAAGCAGGGTCGCGTGGATGCCACGATCAACGACAAGCTGACCTTCCTCGACTACGAGCAGACCGAGGGCGACACCTCGGTCAAGATCGCCGCCGAGACGGATGAAGCCGGGCTGTCGGCGTTCGCGTTCACCCAGGACAAGCAGGCTCTCGTCGACGCGATCGGCGGAGCGCTCGACGAACTGCGCGCCGACGGCACGCTCGCCGAGATCAGCGAC
Organism: Microbacterium sp. NPDC077644; assembly: GCF_040702785.1. Classification (NCBI taxonomy): domain Bacteria; kingdom Bacillati; phylum Actinomycetota; class Actinomycetes; order Micrococcales; family Microbacteriaceae; genus Microbacterium; species Microbacterium sp. NPDC077644. Next base: position 373,876 of record NZ_JBFBME010000003.1, on the reverse strand, counting down.
AAGTACTTCGGCGCCGACGTCACCGAGTAATCATGGACCTGTGGGATGTGTTCCTCAGCTCGTTGGGGCCCATCGCCCTCGCCGGGCTCGTGAGCACGATCCCGCTTGCACTGATCTCGTTCGCGATCGGTCTCGCCCTCGCGCTCTGTGCCGCACTCATGCGGATCTCCGAGCACCGCATCCTCTCGATGATCGCGCGGGTCTACATCTCGATCATCCGCGGCACGCCTCTGCTGGTGCAGTTGTTCGTCATCTTCTACGGGCTCCCGTCCATCGGCGTGGTCGTCGATCCCTGGCCGAGCGCCGTCATCGCCCTGTCGCTGAACGTCGGCGGCTATGCCGCTGAGGTGATCCGCGCGGCGATCCTCTCCGTCCCGAAGGGGCAGTGGGAGGCCGCGTACACGGTCGGGATGGGGCGGAGCCGCGCGCTGACGCGCGTCATCCTGCCGCAGGCGGCTCGGGTGTCCGTGCCTCCGTTGTCGAACACCTTCATCTCGCTCGTGAAGGACACCTCGCTCACCTCGCTCATCCTCGTGACCGAGCTCTTCCGCGTCGCCCAGCAGATCGCCGCGTTCAACTACAAGTTCATGGTCGTGTACCTGACCGCAGCGCTCGTGTACTGGGTGTTCTGCCTGGTCCTCTCGGCCGGGCAGAACCTGCTCGAGAGGAGGCTCGACCGCCATGTCGCCGTCTGAGAGCGCAGCTCTTCCGAGCCGCGCAGGCAGCCCGCTGCTCACAGCCCGTGGCCTGCACAAGAGCTTCGGCTCGAACGAGGTCCTGAAGGGTCTCGACCTGACCGTCCACCGCGGCGAGGTCGTCGTGCTCATCGGCCCGAGCGGATCCGGCAAGACCACGGTGCTCCGCTCGCTCAACGGGCTGGAGACTCCGGATGCCGGCATCCTCACCGTCGACGGGGGACCGGAGATCGACTTCGCCACCCGGCCCGGCAAAGCCACGCGCTTCGCGCTGCGAGACCGCTCGGCGATGGTGTTCCAGCACCACAATCTCTTCCCGCACTTCACCGTCCTGCAGAACGTCATCGAGGGTCCGTGGCGCGTTCAGGGGCGCCCGAAGGACGAGGCGATCGCGGACGCGCGGATGCTCCTGGCCCGTGTCGGCCTCGCCGACAAGGAGACCGCCTACCCGCACGAGCTCTCCGGCGGTCAGCAGCAGCGCGTCGGCATCGTCCGCGCCCTGGCGCTGCGCCCCGACCTGCTGCTGTTCGACGAGCCCACCAGCGCCCTCGATCCCGAGCTCGTCGGTGAGGTGCTCCTCGTCATCAAGGAGCTCGCCGACGAGGGCTGGACCATGGTGGTCGTCACCCATGAGCTCGCGTTCGCCCGTGAGGCCGCGGATCACGTGCTGTTCCTGGACGGCGGCATCGTGCTCGAGGAGGGGCCGCCGGAGCAGCTGTTCACGGCTCCGCGGCACGAGCGCACCCGACGCTTCCTCGCGCGGATCCTGCGCCCGCTCGACGGCGACGACCTCAGCCGCTGACCGCCTGCACGACGAGGCTCACGGCGATCGCTATCATGATCACGGCGATCGCACCGTCGAGGATGCGCCACGCGCGCGGGGTGTCGAGCCACCGGCCGAGATGGCGGGCTCCGTACCCGAGGGCTGTGAACCAGAGGATGCTCGCGCACACGGCTCCCGCGGCGAAGACCCACCGCGCGTCGCCGTGCGTCGCCGCGATCGAACCGAGCATCAGGACGGTGTCCAGATACACGTGCGGATTGAGCCAGGTCAGGGCGAGCACCGTGAGCGCGACCGGTGCGAGGCGGATGCCCGGCTGCGGCCGGGAACCAGGATCCGTGTGCAGCCCCGCATCGGATCCGCGCAGTGCGCGCCGGGCGGCGAGCAGTCCGTAGGCGAGCAGGAAGGCGGCGCCCAGCCACTGCGCGACCACGACGAGCCACGGCATCCGTTCGATGACGAATCCGAGGCCCGCGACGCCCGCGACGATCAGCACCGCGTCGGAGAGTGCGCAGATGATCACGACCGCCAGGACGTGCTCCCGCCGGATGCCCTGGCGAAGCACATAGGCGTTCTGCGCCCCAATGGCGACGATGAGGGAGAGGCCGAGACCGAGACCGGAGAAGAACGCGAGCACCCTTCGACGCTAGAAGACGCTGCGCATAAGCACCAGCGAACGATTCTTATCTTCCATTAGCATGACTTCATGGCGTCGATCGCTCCGGAACTCGCATCCACGGTGGCCGCGATCGTCGACGGCGGCAGCCTCGAAGCGGCGGCGCGGGCGCTCAGCATCACTCCGTCGGCGGTCAGCCAGCGGTTGAAATCCCTCGAGCAGCAGCTCGGCCGGGTGCTCGTCGTCCGAGGGCGCCCGGCGACGGCCACGCCCTCGGGCGAGGCGGTCGTCCGCATGGCCCGGCAGATCGCGCTCCTCGAGCACGAGACGCTCGCCGGACTCGGGCTCGACGCCGCGGACGGGCGGGCGAGCGTGCCGTTGGCCGTGAACGCCGACTCCATGGCGACGTGGTTCCTCGCGCCGCTCGCGCGGCTGAGCGAGACCCACGACATCGACTTCGACCTGCACAGAGACGACCAGAACTTCACCGCTCGACTACTCGAATCCGGCGAGGTCATGGCGGCCGTCACGTCGGAATCGACCCCGGTGACCGGTTGCTCCGTCGCGCCGCTGGGTGTTCTCGTGTACGAGGCGGTCGCGACTGGGGCGTTCGCCCGGCGCTGGTTCGCCGGCGGCGTCACCGATGACGCACTGCGCCGGGCGCCCTTCGTCGACTTCGACCGCCGGGACGCGCTGCAGCAGCAGTGGCTCGCTGCGCGCGGGATCGAGGCCGAGGGCGTGCCGCGGCACTATGTGCCGGCATCGCACGACTTCGCGGCGGCGGTCGCCCTGGGACTGGGGTGGGGGATGCTGCCCGGCCCGCAGCTCGCCGACGCGCTGGCATCGGGGGCCGTCGTTCCGCTCGGGGGCGAACCGATCCGGGTGCCGCTGCACTGGCAGCAGTGGAACCTCCGCTCCGCCCTGCTCGACGCCGTCGCCGCCGAGGTCGCAGTCGAGGCCGGGGCTGTGCTCGAGCCCTACCGGCACTGATCGCGGGCGGTCCGGTCGGGGCGCCTCAGTCGGCCAGGGCGAGGGCGCGGAAGACGTCGCGCTCGCGAAGGGCCTCGCGACGGGACGGCGTCTCGGGATGCGCGGTCGGCGGCCGGTTGCCCGTCGTCCGGTGGTAGAGCTCGTCGATCAGGCGGGTCGCGAGGCCGACGAGCTGATCGATCTCGCGCTCGTCGCGGTCGATCCACACGCAGCGCGGCTCGTCGTCCACGGGGCGGAAGTCGTCGTGCTCCTCCCAGACGAACAGCGTCCGGTCGGCCCCCAGAACGTGCTGCTGCCACCACACCTGGCGCAGGTACGTCCGCGGGATGGTGCGCCAGTTCTTGTTGGTCGTCTTGATCTCGGCGAGCAGGATGCGCCCGCCGGCATCCTGGACGATGCCGTCCGGAGTGGCGAGATGACGGTGCTCGACCTCGGCGCGGAAGAGCGCGGATGACGGGCGGATGCCGTGCGTCGCGGCCACCCATGCGGCGATCTCCGGCTCGCGCCGGCGTCCGTGGTCGGTGTAGGCGTTGCCCCCGAAGCGGGCTCCGCCGCCGAGCTTCGCGTCCGCCGCACGGATGATCGACTTGTCACCGGAGAGCCCGGCGACGTCGGTTGCGGTGATGCCGCGCGCCCGTGCCCGGAGCCAGGCGACGCGATCGCGGGAGTCCGCGACGATTCGAGCCTGAAGTTCCGGGGTCACCTCTCGAGGCTACCTCCCGCCGCGGACCTCCGAGTCTCTGCCGCGCCGGGTGGAGGACATGCCGGCTTCCGAGACGGTGTCGTCGCCCGAGGCGGTCCCATCAGCCCACGTACGGCCAGCGCGCCGGACCGGTCGACCCTGCCGCGTACTCCTCGAGCGGCACCTCGTCGGCGCGCCAGGCATCCAGGATCGGCTGCACGATGTGCCAGCACCGCTCGGCCGCGTCGCCGCGCACCGACAGCATCGGGTCGGCGTCGAGGATGCCGGAGAGCACCTCGGCATAGGCGAGCAGCTGCCCGGCGCCGAGCTCGGCCGACAGTGTCGTCCTCTCCAGCACGAGCGGGTCGTCCGCGCCGTTGAGATTGAGCTCCAGCGACATGCGGTCCGGACCCAACGAGAACCGCAGCACCGCGCCCTCGGCGGAGCCGCGCAACCCCTCCGGCACGTGCCGCACCGCGCGGAAGCGCACGACGATCTCGCGGGCCGGGTCGCCGATCGCCTTGCCGGACCGCAGCGTGAACGGGACGCCGGCCCAGCGGGCGTTGCGCACTTCGAACGTCGCCTGGGCGAGCGTCTCCGTGCCGCGCTGCGGATCGACACCCGGCTCGTCGACGTAGGACGGCTTGTCCGAGCCGTCGACGCTCCCCGACGTGTACCGCGCTCGCCATGATGATGCCGTCGGGTCGTCGTCCCGCACGCGGGTCGCGCGCAGGACGGCGGAGGTCGCTTCGCGGAAGTCGGCTTCGCCGATCGTGGCCGGCTGCTCCATCGCTACGACCGCGAGCACCTGCAGCAGGTGACTCTGGATCATGTCGACGAGCGCGCCGGCTCCGTCGTAGTACCCCGCTCGCCCCTCGAGACCGAGCTTCTCGTCGTACACGATGCTGATCGATTCGATGCTCTCGGCCGACCACAGCGGTTCGAGAAGCCGGTTCGAGAATCGTGCGCCCAGCAGGTTCAGAGTGGTCGACTTGCCCAGGAAGTGGTCGACGCGGAACACCTGCGTCTCGGGGACCAGCGCTTCCAGACGCGCGTTCAGCGCGCGGGCGCCGGCCTCATCCGTGCCGAACGGCTTCTCCAGGGCGAGCATGACGCCCTTCGGCAGCATGTCGGCCGTCATGGCCTCGCAGGCGCGCGCGGCGATCGCCGGCGGAACGGCGAAGTAGAGCGCGACCTGACCGTCCAGCCCCTTCAGCAGCCGCTTGAGATCGGCGGTCTTCGTGATGTCGGCCCGGTGGTACTCGATCTCGACGCGGTCCAGCGCGGACTCGGCATCCACGGTCGCGAACGATGCGCGCACCACCTTGGCGAGCCGATCCGTCGTCGACTCCTCGATGCCGGCGCCGATCACGCGCACCGTCCGATCCTGCTCCGTGACGAGCAGCTGGCCGAGAGCGGGGAGCAGCAGGCGCGAGGCCAGATCGCCCGTGGCTCCGAAGACGACGAGGGTTGTCGCAGCATCCATGCGCCCACGCTAACCCGAGGTCGTGCGCCGCGGCCAGGGGCGTGCGAGAATCGGGCGATGCCGGCCCGAATCGAGGACTACGCGCTTCTCAGCGACTGCCGCACCGCGGCGCTCGTGTCCAGGGACGGGGCGATCGACTGGCTGTGTCTGCCGCGTTTCGACTCGCCGTCGATCTTCGGCGCGCTGCTGGGGGATGCGACGCACGGATGCTGGTCGCTGCGTCCGCTCGACGACACGGCGACCATGCAGCGGCGGTACCAGCCCGACACGTTCATCCTCGTGACGCGGTGGGAGACGCCCAGCGGCACGGCCGAGGTGCACGAGTTCCTGGCGATGACCGACGACCGAACCGACCTCGTGCGACGAGTCGTCGGGGTGCGGGGCACGGTCGAGTTCCGCACCGAACTGCGCATGCACTTCGACTACGCGCGGGCGCTGCCCTGGGTGCGGCAGCTCGGGCAGGAAGGAGCCCCGGCGCTGACCGCCACGGCAGGACCGGACGCGGTGACCGTCCGCGGCGTCGCGCTCGCGGCATCCGACCACGTGCACAGCGCCCACATCGCCGTCGCAGAGGGGGAGAACCGCGATCTCGTCCTCACGTGGCATCCCTCGTACGAGGCCGAACCGCCGCCGCTGGAGGTGGAGGACGCGATCGCACGGACGCGGGCCTGGTGGCAGGGCTGGGCGAGCCCGATCGACCGGGACGGCCCCTATCCGGATGCCGTCGTGCGATCGCTGCTGGTGCTGCGAGCGCTCACCCATCGCGACACCGGAGGCATCGTCGCGGCCGTGACGACATCCCTTCCCGAGCAGTTCGGCGGCTCCCGCAACTGGGACTACCGCTACGTCTGGCTGCGCGATGCCGCGCTCACGCTCGAGTCGCTGATCGCCCACGGATTCCTCGAGGAGGTCCACCACTGGCGCCGCTGGCTGCTGCGGGCTGTGGCGGGAGAACCCGCCGAGGTGCAGATCATGTACGGCATCGCGGGGGAACGCGACCTCGCCGAACGCGAGCTGGCGAGCCTCCCCGGTTATGACGGCGCGGCGCCGGTTCGGATCGGGAACGGGGCGGTCGGCCAGTACCAGGGCGATGTGCTGGGGGAGGTGCTCGTGGCGCTCGAGGCCGCCCGGCTCGCCGGCCTCGAGGAGTCGGCGTTCTCGTGGCCGCTGCAGCGGGCGCTGATCGAACGCGTGATGGCGGACCTCGACCGCAGGGACAACGGGATCTGGGAGATCCGCGGGCCTCTTCGCCTGTTCACGCACTCGCGTGTGATGATGTGGGCCGCTCTCGATCGGGGAGTGCGCGCCGTGCGCGAGCACGGCATGGACGGGGACGCGAACCGCTGGGAGGGTGCGCGCGACCGTCTGCGGGCCGAGATCGACCAGCGGGGCGTGAACGCCGACGGGTATTTCGTGCAGCACTACGAGACCGATGAGGTGGATGCGTCGCTGCTGACGCTGCCGCAGGTGGGCTTCTGCGACGCCGACGATCCCCGGATGCTCCGTACGGTCGAGCGGATGGAGCAGACGCTCCTGCGTGACGGGCTTCTGCTCCGGTACCGCACCTCCTCGGGGGTCGACGGCCTCGATGGTGCGGAGCATCCGTTCCTCGCCTGCAGCTTCTGGCTCGTCGAGCAGTACGCGGCCAGCGGCAGGGTCGTCGACGCCCGTGCGCTGATGGACCGGCTCGTCGCTCTGGTGAACGATGTCGGGATGCTCTCGGAGGAGTACGACGTGGGCGGCGCGCGGCAGGCGGGGAACATGCCGCAGGCGTTCTCGCACCTCGCGCTCGTCCGTGCCGCCGACGCGCTCGCCGGACACTCCGGTCGCGCCGCGCACCGGCGGGGAGGCGTGCGAGCCGGCTGACGACCGCGATTTGGGCGGAGGTCGGCCGGTGAGGTACAGTTGTCGTAACCGAAGACCGCTGGTCATCGTCGTGCGCGCAAGCGCAGGTCGATTGAAGCACTGCACTGCAGGGGCCCGCGCAGGGACATGATCGTTTCTCCAGGAAACTGGATTCCACGCTCCGTCGCTTGCGCCGGAGCGTTTCTGTTTGTATGCGGCGGTCCAGGTCGATGCTTCACGAACGTGAGGCATCCCGTACCCACCAAGGAGTGACCATGGCGCAGAAGGATGCATCGGTTGCCGAGCTCACGAAGTCATTCGAGAACTCGAACGCCGTCCTGCTGACCGAGTACCGCGGTCTGACGGTTGCCCAGCTCAAGGAGCTGCGCAACAGCATCCGTCAGGACGCTGAGTACGCCGTGGTGAAGAACACGCTGACCAAGATCGCGGCCAACAAGGCTGGGATCTCCGCGCTGGACGACGACCTCAAGGGTCCGTCGGCCGTCGCGTTCGTGCACGGCGACTTCGTCGCCACCGCGAAGGCTCTTCGTGATTTCGCCAAGGCCAACCCGCTTCTCGTGATCAAGGGCGGCGTTTTCGAGGGCAATGCCCTCACCGCCGACGAGGTCAACAAGTACGCCTCGCTCGAGAGCCGTGAGGTTCTGCTGGCGAAGGCTGCGGGCATGATGAAGGCGACGATGGGCAAGGCTGCCGCGACCATCGACGCGCTTCGCGAAAAGCTGGAGACCGCACAGGCCGCGTGAGCGACCCGCGATCTCGTTCCACAAACCCCACCAATCTAGGAGATACATCATGGCGAAGCTCACCACTGAGCAGCTGCTCGAGCAGTTTGCAGACCTGACCCTCGTCGAGCTCAGCGAGTTCGTGAAGGCGTTCGAGGAGAAGTTCGACGTCACCGCTGCTGCCCCCGTCGCCGTTGCCGGCGCCGGTGCTGCAGGCGGCGACGCCGCTGCCGAGGAGGAGAAGGACTCGTTCGACGTCATCCTCGAGGCTGCCGGCGACAAGAAGATCCAGGTCATCAAGGCTGTCCGCGAGCTCACCTCGCTCGGCCTCGGCGAGGCCAAGGCCGTCGTCGACGGTGCTCCCAAGGCCGTCCTCGAGGGCGCCAACAAGGAGACCGCTGACAAGGCGAAGGAGGCCCTGGAGGCCGCCGGCGCCACGGTTACCCTCAAGTAATCGCGTCTTCGACGAATGCCCCGGGCTCCGGCTCGGGGCATTCGTGCGTTCCGGCCCGGTGCCTCAGCGGGGTGCGGCGGTCGAGTTGCGCACGACGAGGGCGGATGCCGCGGTGATGTGCTCGTGGGCGGCATCCGGGTCCTCGAGGCCGCGCATGAGCATGCGCACGGCCTCGTGCCCCTGTTCGCGGGGCTGCTGCCGGATGGTCGTCAGCGCGAACATCGCGGCGTGCTGGTGGTCGTCGATGCCGATGACGCTGAGCGCAGTGGGCACGGCGATCCCGAGTCGGCGCGCGGCGATGACCGCGCCGATCGCGACTTCGTCGCACACCCCGACCACCGCGGTCGGGCGGGTCCGCCGATTGCCGAGCAGGTCGACCGCGGCATCGAATCCGCTCGGCATGGTTCCCGACGCAGGGCTCACCCGCACATTCTGCTGCAGGCCCGCGGCATCCATGGCCGCTCGGTATCCCGCCACGCGCCGCGCGTCGCCGAAGCTCGATGCGTCGCCTGCGCCGCCGCCGATGAAGGCGATGTCGGTGTGGCCGAGGTCGATCAGATGCTCGGTGGCGATGGCGGCGGCCGCAGCGTCGTCGATCGAGATGGCGTTCACCTCGTCGACGTAGGGTCCGACGCACACCACGGGTCTGCGGATGCGGAGCAACTGCGCCATCTCATACGCTCGGGGTTCGATCCCTGCGGCGATGATTCCGTCGTACCGGCGGCGGGGGAGGACGTCGTCGAAGATCGGCCGGCGGGAGTCGGAGTGCTCGGGGACGGCGAACAGGGCGAGGTCGTACCCTCGGTCGAGCAGTGCCTCCTGAGCTCCCGCCAGCAGTTCGGAGAAGAACCACCGCCCCAGCGCCGGTACGATGACGCCGACGGTCTGCGTGCGCCCGGTCGCAAGACTCGTCGCCGAGGAGTGCGCCGCGTACGACAGCGCCTGCGCAGCCGACTCGACCTTGTCCCGCGTCGCACGGGACACATATCCGCGTCCACTCAGTGCGCGGCTCGCCGTGGCCTTCGATACGCCGGCACGAGCGGCGACGTCCGCGATCGTGCTCATGCTGCCTCCTGACGAGCCGAGCGCCCCGATGCGCCCGTGCACAGCGTAGCGGTTCGGATCAGCGAAGGGAACCGGTTCCACACTGGATGCCGTGGTAGCGCTCCCATTCCCGACACCGAGCCGGATCCAATGGTTGCCAGCTTGTGATCTGCCCCCATTGTGCCGGGGCGTCGCGGGCCAGTATGTTGGGCCTGGAAGCGGTTCCCGATCCAGCGCCTGCGCGTGGTGGATCGCACAGGGGACGTGAACTCGAAGAGGAGAAATCACATGGCACAGTCACAGCGTTACCGGCGCCTGGCGCCGATCGCCCTGCTGGGGGCCGCGGGCATCGCCCTGGCGGGATGCGGCGCTCCGGGTGCACCGGAAGGCGGCGGAGACGGCGGCAACGAGGACGTCTCGGGCGAGACCGTCACCATCTACGGCACCATCGTCGACGGCGAGGCCGAACTCCTGCAGGAGTCCTGGGCGGACTTCGAAGAGGAGACCGGCATTGAGATCAAGTACGAGGGAAGCCAGGACTTCGAGGCTCAGCTCGGCACGCGCGCGCAGGGTGGCAACCCGCCGGACATCGCCATCTTCCCGCAGCCGGGCCTGCTCGCGGACTTCGCCTCGCGCGACTTCCTCAAGCCCGCTCCCGAGGAGGTTCAGCAGAACGCCAACGAGTACTGGACCGAGGACTGGGTGAACTACGGCACCGTCGGCGACACGTTCTACGGCGCCCCGCTGATGGCCAGCGTCAAGGGCTGGATCTGGTACTCGCCGACGAAGTTCGACGAATGGGGCGTCGAAGTTCCTCAGACGCTCGAGGAGCTCAACACGCTCACCGCCGATATCCAGGCCAAGAGCGGCTCGGCACCGTGGTGCGCCGGCTTCGAATCGGGCGTCGCGACCGGCTGGCCCGGTACCGACTGGATCGAGGACTACGTGCTCCGCCAGGCCGGCACCGACGTGTACGACCAGTGGGCGGCAGGCGAGGTCCCCTTCACCGACCCGCAGATCAAGCAGGCCTTCGACTCCGTCGGCGAGCTGCTGCTGAACCCGGACTACGTCAACGCGGGCTTCGGCGACGTGCGCTCGATCAACTCGACCGCGTTCGGCGACGTCGCACCGGCGATCGCGAGCGGCGAGTGCGCGCTCACCCACCAGGCGTCGTTCCTGTCGGGCTTCTTTCCCGAGGGGACGAACGTCGCCGAGGACGGCGACGTGTGGGCGTTCATCCTCCCCGGTGAGTCGGCGGGCGAGACCACCGTCACCGGCGGCGGCGAGATCGTCGGCGCGTTCAGCGACTCGGCGGCGACCCAGCAGGTGCTCGCGTACCTGTCCAGCCCCGAGTGGGCGAACAGCCGCGTGAGCCTGGGTGGCGTCACCTCGGCCAACAACGGGCTCGACCCGGCGAACGCCCAGGACCCGATCCTCCAGGAGACCATCAAGATCCTGCAGGACGAGGCGACCACGTTCCGCTTCGACGCGAGCGACCTGATGCCCAGCGCCGTCGGGGCCGGCACGTTCTGGAAGGGCATGGTCTCGTGGGTCAACGGCGACTCGACCGACGAGGTGCTCACGCAGATCGAGACCGGCTGGCCCAGCAGCTGATCCATCACCTGTGGAGGGCCGCCGCTGCGGCGGCCCTCCACAGGGAGCGCGCAGCATCGCGCGCGATGATCTGCTCCGCTTCGTGAAGGAGACCCCGTGAACGCGACTGTGTTCTTCGATTGGATCGGGCGGCTGCCGCCGGTCCTGCAGGCCGTGGCGGTGGTGATCGCGTTCGCGATCGTGGTCGCCGTGATCCTGCTGCTCGTGGACATCGCCCCGCGGAAGGGCCGGCTGTACACCGGCATCCGCCTGGCGATGTGCCTGCTCATCCCGCTCGCGGTGATGTGGTTCTTCAACTCCTACTACTGGGCGATGGGAGTCGCCGTCGTCGTCGGAGCCCTGTTCTTCCTGCTGGACTACCGCTCGCGCGACGGTGCCGGGTACCTGATCCAGCTCATCGCCTTCATGGCGCCGGCCATGCTCCTGCTGCTGGTCGGGCTCATCCTCCCGTCGATCCAGACGATCTACGCGTCGTTCTGGAACTCGACCGGCGACCGGTTCGTCGGTCTTACCAACTACGCGTGGATCTTCACCCAGTCCGAGGGGATCACCTCGGTGGTGAACACCGTGGTCTGGGTCCTCCTCGTCCCGACCGTGTCGACCATGGTCGGGCTGGCATACGCCGTGTTCATCGACCGGACCCGTGGGGAGAAGATCTACAAGGTCCTCGTCTTCATGCCGATGGCGATCTCGTTCGTCGGCGCGAGCATCATCTGGCGGTTCATGTACGCCTACCGCGGCCCCGAGTTCGAGCAGATCGGACTGCTCAACCAGATCATCGTCTGGTTCGGCGGGCAGCCGCAGCAGTTCCTGCTCGACGGGCCGTGGAACAACCTGGCCCTGATCGTAGTGCTGATCTGGGTGCAGACCGGATTCGCGATGGTCGTGCTCTCGGCGTCGATCAAGGGCGTTCCGACCGAGCTGCTCGAAGCCGCCGAACTCGACGGCGCCAACGCCTGGCAGCGGTTCCGGTCGGTGACGATCCCATCGATCCGACCCGCCCTCATCGTCGTGCTCACGACGATCTCGATCGCCTCATTGAAGGTCTTCGACATCGTCCGCACGATGACCGGCGGCAACTACGGCACGAGCGTTCTCGCGAACGAGATGTACACGCAGTTCACGAAGTTCGAGATAGGCCGCTCCGCGGCCCTGTCCGTGATCCTGTTCATCCTGGTGCTGCCGATCGTCATCTACAACGCGCGCCAGATCAAGAAGCAGCGGGAGGTGCGATGAGCGACACGATGAAGGCGCCCGCCGCCGAGACCATGACGATCACCACCGGTGGTCGGCTGGATGCATCGGCGGGGCGCGTCCGGAAGAAGCTCTCCCGTCCGTGGGCATCGGCGGCATCGATCGTCATCGCCGTTCTGTGGACGGTTCCGACGCTGGGACTGTTCATCTCGTCGCTGCGACCGCGAGATGCGATCGACTCGACCGGCTGGTGGACGATCTTCACCAACCCCGAGTTCACGCTCGACAACTACGCGGCCGTGCTCGAGTCGGGGACGACCCAGCTGACGATCCTCCAGTCGTTCGTCAACTCGATCGCGATCAGCATCCCCGCCACGGTCATCCCGCTGATGATCGCCGCGATGGCCGCCTACGCGTTCGCGTGGATCGACTTCAAGGGCCGCAACGCGCTGTTCATCTTCGTGTTCGCGCTGCAGATCGTTCCGATCCAGATGGCTCTCGTCCCGCTGCTGACGTCGTTCTCCCGCGGCATCAATCTGTTCGGCCTCCAGGTCACGCTCGGGCTGGACGCATCGCAGGGGTACGCGCAGGTGTGGATCGCGCACTCGATGTTCGCGCTGCCACTGGCCATCTACCTGCTGCACAACTTCATGTCCGAGATCCCGGGCGAGATCATCGAGGCAGCACGCGTGGACGGCGCGTCCCGCGGTCAGATCTTCTTCCGGATCGTGCTGCCGCTGACGATGCCGGCGATCGCATCCGTGGCGATCTTCCAGTTCCTGTGGGTGTGGAACGACCTGCTCGTCGCGCTCGTGTTCGCCGATGGGGCGGCTGCCCCGATCACGAAGGTTCTGGCCGAGATCACCGGCCGCGGTGAAGGCTGGTATCTGCTCACGGCCGGCGCGTTCGTGTCGATCATCGTTCCGCTGATCGTGTTCTTCGCCCTGCAGCGGTACTTCGTGCGGGGCCTGCTGGCGGGGTCGACGAAGGGGTAGCGGACGGGCAGCGGATGCCGACCGTAACGCGGCATCCGCTGCCCGTACCCTTGAGGCATGGACTACGCCGAGCACATCGTCGACCTCGTCGGCAACACGCCCCTCGTGAAGCTGCAGCACGTCACAGAGGGCGTGGAGTGCACCGTGCTCGTCAAGCTCGAGTACCTCAACCCCGGGGGGTCGGCGAAGGATCGCATCGCCCGGCGCATCATCGACGCGGCCGAGGAATCCGGCGACCTGAAGCCCGGCGGCACGATCGTCGAACCCACCAGCGGCAACACCGGCGTCGGCCTGGCCCTGGTGGCCCAGCAACGGGGTTACAAGTGCGTGTTCGTACTGCCGGACAAAGTCGGCGAGGACAAGATCGACGTGCTGCGCGCCTACGGCGCCGAGATCGTCATGACGCCCACGTCGGTCGCCCCCGACAGCCCCGAGTCCTACTACGCCGTCAGCGACCGCCTCGCCAGGGAGATCCCCGGCGCGTTCAAGCCGAACCAGTACGAGAACCCGAACGGACCGCGGAGCCACTACGAGACGACCGGACCCGAGATCTGGCGCGACACCGACGGCCGCATCACCCACTTCGTCGCGGGCGTCGGCACGGGCGGCACGATCACCGGGACGGGCCGCTATCTGCGCGACGTGTCGGACGACCGGGTGCGCATCGTCGGCATCGACCCCGAGGGAAGCGTGTACTCGGGCGGCACCGGGCGCCCGTACCTCGTCGAGGGCGTGGGCGAGGACATCTGGCCCGGAGCCTACGACCCGGCCGTTCCGCACGAGATCGTCGCGGTCGACGACGCCGAGTCGTTCGCGATGACGCGCCGGCTCGCCCGCGAGGAGGGGATCCTCGTCGGCGGGTCCAGCGGCATGGCCGTCGCCGGCGCGCTGCGCGTCGCCAAGGGCCTGCCTGCGGATGCTGTCATGGTCGTGCTGCTGCCGGACGGCGGTCGCGGGTACCTCGGCAAGATCTTCAACGACGCGTGGATGCGCTCCTACGGCTTCAGCGATGTCGAGCCCGGAGAAACCGTCGCCGACGTGCTCAGCACCCGGCGTGCGACCCTTCGACAGGCTCAGGGATCGACGGCGATCCCCGATCTCGTGCACGTCCACCCGAGTGAGACCGTGCACGACGCGATCGCCGTGATGACCGAGTACGGCGTCTCGCAGCTCGTCGTGCTCAGTGCGGAGCCGCCGGTGATGATGGGTGAGGTCGTCGGCACCGTGGACGAACGCGGTCTTCTCGACCTGCTCTTCCGCGGCGGAGCGAAGCCGACCGACGCGCTCGCGGATCACGTCGGCGAGCCGCTTCCGCTCATCGGCATCCATGCCTCCGTCGAGCAGGCGAGAGCGGCGCTCGCCGACGCCGATGCGCTGCTCGTCACCGTCGACGGACGCCCGCACACGGTGCTCACGCGGCAGGACCTCGTCGCTTATCTCGCACGCTGACTCCGGTCGTAACGCGGGAGCACAAGTTTCTCGCCGGACGTAGGCTGAAGGCATGTCCGATCACGCCTTCGCCACTCGCGCCATCCACGCCGGTCAAGAACCCGACCCGGTCACCGGAGCGATCATCCCGCCGATCTACCAGGCCTCCACGCACGTGCAGGACGGCATCGGCGGCTTCCGCGACGGCTACGAGTACAACCGCGCCGGCAACCCGACGCGCACCTCGCTCGAGACGCAGCTCGCAGCGCTCGAGGGCGGCATCAGGGCCCTGTCGTTCTCCTCGGGCCTCGCGGCCGAGGACGCGCTGCTGCGCGGCATCCTGAAGCCCGGTGATCATGTCGTGCTCGGCAACGACGTCTACGGCGGAACGTACCGGCTGCTGACCAAGGTGCACGCGGCATGGGGCATCGAGTCGACGATCGTCGAGCTCAGCGACGCCGATGCCCTGCGCGGAGCGCTGCGCCCCGAGACGAAGATTGTCTGGATCGAGACGCCCAGCAACCCGCTGCTGAAGGTCGTCGACATCGCGAAGACGGTCGAGATCGCCCACGCCGCCGGCGTCCTCGTCGTCGTCGACAACACGTTCGCGTCCCCGGCACTGCAGAACCCGCTCGCCCTCGGCGCCGACTTCGTCGTGCACTCGACCACGAAGTACCTCGGCGGGCATTCCGACGTGCTCGGCGGAGCGGTGATCTTCGGCGACGACCGATTCGTCGAGCCGGTGAAGTTCCAGCAGTTCGCCGTGGGCGCCGTCTCCGCTCCGCTCGACGGGTGGCTGACGACCCGCGGCATCAAGACCCTGGCGGTGCGGATGCGGCAGCACAGCGCCAACGCGCAGGCCATCGCCGAATGGGCGGCGGCTCGGCCGGAGTTCGAGACCGTGTACTACCCGGGGCTCGCCTCCCACCCCGGTCACGAGATCGCAGCGTCGCAGATGAGCGGTTTCGGCGGGATGCTGTCACTGGGCCTCGCCGGTGGTGCGGATGCGGCGCGCGCCTTCGCCGAGTCCACCGAGCTGTTCCAGCTCGCGGAGTCGCTCGGCGGCGTCGAGTCGCTGATCGGCTACCCGCCGGACATGACGCACGCATCCGTGCGCGGCACGGAGCTCGCCGTCCCCGAGAATGTCGTGCGTCTGTCGGTGGGGATCGAGGACATCGCGGATCTGATCGCCGACCTCGAGCAGGGTGTCGCTCGCTCCACACGCTGAGCGACATACCCCGCGTGCGCCCGGGATCGGGCACAATGGCCGGATGATGCGTCCGGTTCTGCTGTGGTGGGGGAGCGGTGCGCTCGTCGTCGCCGTCGTGCTCGGCGTCTTCGTGACCTGGGGCGGCGTCGGAGCCACGGCCGCGGACGTGGCGTGGAACACGCTGATGGGCGACATCCGCACCCCGGTCCTCCTCGACGTCGCGCACGTGCTCGACCGCCTCGGCGGTGGATGGGTCGCGAAGTACCTGATCCCGCTCGTGGTCATCGCGGCTCTGCTTCTGGCCCGGCGATGGCGGGCCGCCGTGTTCGCCGCCGCGACGATGCTGATCAGCGTGGCGGTCGTGCAACTGCTCAAGAGCGTGTTCGGGCGCGCCCGGCCGGAGGACATGCTGGTCCTGTCGGACTACGGTTCATTCCCGAGCGGGCATACGGCGAACGCGGCGACGCTCGCGACGCTCGCCGTCGTGCTGTTCCCGCGGTTGTGGGTGCTTATCGTCGCCGTCGCGTGGACGCTCGCTATGGCCCTGTCGCGAACTCTCGTCTCCGTGCACTGGCTCAGTGATACGGTCGGCGGGATGCTGGTGGGTGTCGGAGTCACGCTGGTGCTGGCGGGATTCGCGCTGACGTGGGCGCGCTCGCGCGGACGCGAGCCCAACCTGCCGGGGCGGGAGCCGCCTCGGTGATCGGCATCCGCCCCTATCGTTTCGAGGACCGCGAGGCTCTTGTCGAGGTCTGCGTCCGCACCGCGGATGCTGGGCAGGACGCCACCGGTCTGTTCGACGACGACGAGCTGTGGGGGCTGATCTTCGCCGTGCCGTACGTGGAGCGGCATCCCGATCTCGCCTGGGTCGTCGAATCGGGCGACGGGACCGTGGTCGGCTACATCGTGGCGACGGACGACACGGACGGCTTCGAGCGGTGGTTCCGCGATGAGTGGTGGCCGCGCTTCGCCGACCGGTTCCCCCGTCCGGCGGCGCCGCGCTCGCTCGAGGAGCGGATCATCGAACTCGCTTACGTGCGCGGCGTCGGGCTGGAACCGTACGCCGCCAAGTATCCCGCGCACCTGCACATCGATCTGCTGCCCGAGGCACAGGGGCAGGGGACGGGGCGCCGGCTCATCCAGACGCTGTTCGCCGAACTGCGTCGCCGCGGCGTGCCGGGTCTGCACCTGGGCATGGACCCGGCGAACACGGCAGCGGCGGCGTTCTACGAGCGGATCGGGATGCAGCGGCTCCCCGCCGAGCAGGGCACGCTGGTCTACGGCATCCGACTCGCTGCGCTCGTGCCTCCCGAATCCCCAGCACTGGATTAACGAATGAAGGACCCCCGCTGCGCGGAGGCCCTTCATTCGTCTGGCGGTGACGGCGGGATTCGAACCCGCGGTTGCTTGCACAACACACGCTTTCCAAGCGTGCTCCTTCGGCCGCTCGGACACGTCACCAGGGAACAACCTGAACAGTCTAGCCGATCGTGTCGGGCACCCGTGACGCTCCCAGGCTCGCTCTGGCCGCCCGGATAGGCTGACCGCATGAATCGGCAGTCGCCTCGACGCACGACCGCGCGCCACGGACAGCAGAAGCCATCCCGGGGGCGTCGGCTGCTCAAGGCGCTCGGGATCGGTCTCGCCGTCGTGCTCGTCGCGGCGATCGGCGTGACCGCATGGCTGTACATCGACCTCAGCGGCACCTTCGGCGAGGACGCCGTCGAGCTGCAGGGCGAGCAGCCGCCGGCCTTCTCGGAATTCGAGGGCAGCGCGAACATCCTCATCGCCGGCACCGACAACTGCGAACCCGAGTACGCGGCCCAGTTCGGCGACCGCTGCACCGACGCCGAAGACGGCGTCCGCAGCGACGTGCTCATGGTCGTCCACATCTCCGAGCCCCCGCGCAGGGTCACGGTCGTGAGCTTCCCGCGCGACCTGCTCGTGGACATCCCCTCCTGCACGGACGCGAACGGCAACCAGACGTACGAGGCGTACGGGCAGATGATCAACTCGGCGTTCGGCACCGGAGGCCTGGCCTGCTCGGTGGCGACGGTCGAGAACCTCACCGGGCTCGACATCGGGTACGCGGCATCCATCAACTGGGGTGGTGTGATCGACGTCACCAACGCGATCGGCGGCGTCGAGGTGTGCCTGGCGACGCCCATGAAGGATGCCGATTCCGGCATCGACCTGCCCGCGGGCACCCACGAGCTCAAGGGTGCCGAGGCGCTCGCGTTCCTGCGCGCCCGCAAATCGACGACCGACGGCAGCGACACCGCGCGCATCGGCAACCAGCAGCTGTACATGTCGAGCCTCGTTCGGAAGATCACCAGCGAGCAGGTGCTCAGCGACCCGGCGCTGCTGCTGCGACTCGCCAGGACGATCCTCTCGGCCGTCGACCCGAGTACGAGCCTGACCAACCCGGTCACGCTGGCGCAGATGGGGCTCGCGCTGAAGGACATCCCGATCAGCGACTACGTCTTCGTGCAGTACCCCGCGACGACCTCCGTCGTCGACGCCAACCGGCTCGACCCGCTGCCCGACGCGGCCGCAGCCCTCTTCGACGCGCTCGAGAAGAACGAGCCGCTGGCGCTCGCCGACGAGGGCGGCGAGACTCCGGATCCCGAGACGCCCGCCCCGGAGACCCCCGAGACGGGCACGCCGGCGCCCACGGCATCCGCGACGCCCGACCAGGAGCCCGTCACCTTGCCGGGCGAGGTGACCGGCACCACCGGCGACACCGAGGGATGCGCGGCCGGCCGCGTGTACTGAGCTCGAAGCGGGCCCGGAGCCGCGCCGCCTACAATCTCCAGGTGAGCACACCCAAGATCGTCCTGTTCTACGTCTTCGCGCCCCTCGCCGACCCCGACGCGATCCGGGTGTGGCAGCGCGACCTCGGCGAGGCGCTCGGACTCCGCGGTCGTGTGCTCATCTCGCAGCACGGCATCAACGGCACGCTCGGCGGCGACCTCCGTGCGTTGAAGAAATGGGCGCGCTCGTTCCGCTCCTACGACCCGTTCAAGACCGTGGATCTCAAGTGGAGCGAGGGGACCGGGCTCGACGCCGACGGCCTCAGCATCGACTTCCCGAAGCTCAGCGTGAAGGTGCGCCATGAGATCGTCTCGTTCGGCGCGCCCGACGAGCTCCGTGTCGACGAGAACGGTGTCGTCGGAGGCGGCATTCGCCTCTCGCCCGAGAGCCTCCACGACCTCGTCGAGTCGCGCGACGACGTCGTCTTCTTCGACGGCCGCAACGCGCTCGAGGCCGAGATCGGCCGGTTCCGCGGCGCGGTCGTCCCCGACGTCGAGACGACCCGCGACTTCGTGCGGCTTCTCGACTCCGGCGCGTACGACGATCTCAAGGGCAAGCCGGTGGTCACGTACTGCACGGGCGGTATCCGTTGCGAGGTGCTCTCGAGTCTCATGGTCTCGCGCGGGTTCGGCGAGGTGTACCAGCTCGACGGCGGGATCGTCCGCTACGGCGAGGAGTACGGGGACGACGGGCTGTGGGAGGGGTCGCTGTACGTGTTCGACAAGCGCGGCTCGGTCGACTTCAGCGATCACGCGGCCGTCGTCGGGGTGTGCGCCGGATGCGGAGACGCGACCAAGCGCACCGCGAACTGCCCGGATGCATCGTGCCGGAGGCAGTTCGTCGTCTGCGAGCAGTGCGATGCGGTGCCGTGCGAAGAGCACGGTGCCGTTTCGACTCGCTGACGCTCGCTCAACGCGTTTCGTCTTCGGCGGCTGCGCCGCCTGCGCTCAACGACCCGCAGAGGATGACACCTCAGCGATCCCGCGTGGCGACGAGCGAGCGGGGGAGCAGGCGCGCGGTGACGCGGTCGCGCACGTCGACGCTCCGCCGGAGCTGCGCCGTCACCCGGCGAACAGACCGTGAGAGATCCCCGGTCGCGGTCGCGACCCTGGCGTAGCTCGATCGCTCCACGGCATCCACGAGCGCGTCGACCGCCGCCGGATCGGCGCCGCGCTCGACGAGCGCCGCGCCGCGCGTGCGCGGAGTGTCGGCATCCGACACCGAGACGCCCAGGTCGACGAGCGTCGCGCGCACCTCCTGCCAGGCCGCCGCCGCGTCGCCGCGTCGAGCGCGTCCGGCGCGCGCGGCGCCGACGCCGAGGCGCACGAGCATGGGCACGAGCAGCACGAACAGGATGCCGGCGCCGACGAGGACGACCGGACCCGGGTCCACGCGCCGGAGCGAGTCACCACCCGGCGTCTGCGACGCCCCCGGGTCCTGCTCGGCGCGCGGATCGGTCGACGGTCCGCTCGAGGGCGTCGCCGACGGCTCCGGCAGCGTCGGGTCCGACACCGAACCGCCCCCCGTGTTCGCGGGGAGGAAGCCGGTCGGGTTGCCGAGCGACGCGGTCGGCTCGAACGGGACCCAGCCGATGCCGGCGAAGTGCACCTCGGGCCAGGCGTGCAGCTGATCGCTGCTGACCGTGTAGATCGTCTCGTCGCCGCGCTTCTCGTCGGTCATCGATCCGGGCAGGTAGCCGACGACGATCCGCACCTGCATGTCGAGGGCTTCGGCCATGAGCGCGAATGCCCCGGAGAAGTGGATGCAGTACCCCGAGCGGACCTGCAGGAACTCCTCGACGGCATCCGTTCCCGTCCCGTCGAAGTCGCCGTCGACGGGGGCGTCGAGCGAGTAGGTGAACTCGGAGCGGAACCAGCTCTGCATCGCGATGAGCCGGTCGTAGTCGTTGGTGGCGCCGGAGGTCACCTCGCGGGCCGTCTCGGCGATGAAGTCAGGAACCTCGACGTCCGCCGGTGTGGCCCGGGTGGCCTGGATCTGCTCGAGCGTCGGGGCGACGACCTCGGAGGTGACGGTGTAGTCCTCGTCGGCGGCATCCCTGATGGCCGAGGTCACGGTGCGGTTGTCGGGCATGATCTGCCACCCGGATGCCATGCCGACGATCTTCGTGGCCGCGTACGGAACGGGCAGCCATGATCCGGAGATCCCCGTGATCCGGATCGACGTGCGGCTCTGCACCGTCTCGATCTGCTCGGTCCAGTCGGGGTCGCCGAAACCGTCGGTCACCGCTTGCACGTCGCCGTCGTCCGGCGACCAGGTCGAGCCGTCGAACTCGGACAGGCTGGCGATCCGCAGATAGGGGGCGGATGCCGCGCTCGTGGCCAGTGTCATCACCGTGAAGGGAGTTGGGCGGCGCAGGTCCTCGCCGAGACGCAACGACGGATCGAGCTGGGTGCTCGTGCCGACACCCACCCAGGTCGACGAGATCGGGAGCACCGGGGTGACGACGAGTGCGGCGGCGATCGCCGCGGCGCCCGTGGTGACGGCGAGACCCACGGATGCGCGTCGCGGATGCCGCTCGTCGTGGCGGACGCTGTGCCGCAGCAGGAACAGCGAGATGACCGCGAGCATGACGAACCACGGCACGTTCGCATCGCCGAGCGTGACGATCATCGGGATCGCGCCGATCGCGGTGATCAGGATGATCGCGGGCAGCGCGTAGCGCGCCGAGATGAGCTGATCGAGCAGGATCGTGGCGAGCGCGAAGCCGACGGCGAGCACGGCGCGCAGCGCTGGGGTGTCGGCGAGCGGAGCGGTGCCGAACCGGACCTCGTCGAGGGCCTGGACGGCGAGACGCCCGAATGCGGAGACGGTCGTGCCTGTGGGGATGATGCCGAGCAGTGCGCCCTGCGGCACCAGCAGCAGCGTGAGCGCACCTGCACCGACGACCAGCTGCGCGAGGATCGGCAGTGCTCCGTCGGCGAATCGGCCGCCGCGGATCAGCCGGACGAGCATGCCCGTCGCCACGATGACGACGATCACCGTCACGCTCAGGATCGACCAGGGCCCGGCGACGACGACGGAGGTGTACGGCCACAGCAGCACGATCGCGGCGCAGGCGGACAGGAGGGCGGCGGCGAGCGTGCGGTCGCGGCGCAGCATCCGTCGCTCATAGTCGACCGCCGTGCGACCGGCCGCGCGGGGCTCAGCGCGGAACATGCCCACCCCCGGGTGCCACGTGGCCGGCGATGGCGTCATCCCACGCGGCCGAGACGTCGTCGAGCTCGCCGGTGTACCAGCCCGTGGCCGCAGCGGCTTCCAGTGCGCCGGGCAGGGGCTCGGCGGCGAGGAGGATCGGGGTCCCCGCGCCGCCGTGGCGGAGCAGGGCGGCATCCTCTTCGTCGATCCGGCCGGTGATCATCACGAGCGGGCCGGGGGGCGTCCCGTCGAAGAGCGAGACGAGGTCGCGCGTCTCGCCCTGCGGCGTCACCATCGCGAGGGCGACGAGAAGGGAGTCCCGGTCGTCCTCCTGGCCGCGCAGTGTTCCCAGGGTGCTCCCCGCGGAGTCCCGCACGTCGACGCTGTACCCCTCCTGCACCAGGTGCAGGGCGGTCGAGGCGCAGGCGGAGACGGCCGCCTCGAAACCGGGGTCGACCTGGTCCGAGTGCGGGGCCCAGCGCCGGCTGGCGCGGTCGAGGACGACGACCGCGCCGGGGCTGGACTCCTCCTCTTCCTGGCGCACCATGAGGTCGCCGCGATGGGCGGTGGCGCGCCAGTGGATGCGCCGCATGGAGTCGCCGGAGACATAGAGCCGCGGAGACAGGTTGTCGCTGCCCTGGCCGAGCCGTGCGGATGCCGTGTGTGCGGTGCCGCCTGCAGCGCCGGTGTCTCCGCTCAGCGGCGCCAGCGGCACGACCTCGGGGACGACCGTCACCGTTCGGGTGTCGCCGAAGTCCTGCAGGCGCTGTGCGAAGCCGAACGGGTCGATCGTGCGCAGCGACAGCGGGCCGACGGCCCAGACGCCGCGTCGCACTCCAGTCATCGTGTAGCGGATGCTCGTGCCGTTGTCGGTGGGGAAGTCGCCCTCCGCGTCACCGGTGACGGCGTCCGGCAGCTCGTCGCGCCAGGTGCCGAAGGGCACCCGCAGCGCGCGAAGATCGAACCGCACGGCGACCTGCGACGTCTCGCCGACAGTGAGGAGGTCGGTCGAGATGCGCCGGGTGACCGAGCCACCTCGTCGCGGCACGTGCACGACGAGGATGCCGAGCACGAGGAGCGCGAACAGCAGCACGGCGACGTACAGCAGGACGGGCGCCGCCAGCAGGTTCGCGGCGATCGCCAGCAGGATGCCCGTCAGCAGCGCGGCGAGGCCGCGCGCGGTCAGGGGTCTGCGCGATCGCATGTCGTCAGGCTCGGGCGGTCAGCGGCACGCGCACGCGGTCCACGATCTGGCGCAGCGCCGCCTCGACCGGTTGCGCACCCGCCCTGTGCACGCCGCGGGCCGGGAGCAGACGGTGGGCGAAGACCGGGATGATGAGGGCGGTGAGGTCGTCGGGGATGACGAACTCGCGTCCGTCCAGCGCCGCCCACACCTTCGCCGCGCGCACGAGCTGCAGCGTCGCCCGCGGACTCGCACCGAGGTGCAGGCTCGGGTCGTTGCGGGTCGCCTGGGCGAGGGCGACGGCGTACTCCTCGACGGCCGGGGAGACGTGCACGGAGCGCGCCCATCCGATCATGCGGGTGATGGTGTCGGCATCCGCCACGGGTCGGATCGAGGAGAGCGGGTTCACGCTGTCGCGCTGACGGAGCATGAGGGCTTCGGCGGCGGCATCCGGGTATCCCATCGAGATGCGCATCATGAACCGGTCGCGCTGCGCCTCGGGCAGCGCGTAGGTGCCCTCCATCTCGAGGGGGTTCTGGGTGGCGACGACGAGGAACGGGTCGGGGAGCAGGTGCGTGCGTCCGTCGACGGTGACCTGACCCTCCTCCATCGCCTCCAGGAGCGCCGACTGCGTCTTGGGCGAGGACCTGTTGATCTCGTCGGCCAGCACGATCTGGGCGAACACGGCGCCCGGCTTGAACTCGAACTCGCGGTCGACGGGGTTGTAGACGCTCACGCCCGTCACGTCGCCCGGCAGGAGGTCGGGGGTGAACTGGATGCGGCGGACCGTGGCGTCCACGCTCGCGGCCAGCGCGCGCGCCAGCATCGTCTTGCCGACGCCGGGCACGTCTTCGATGAGCAGGTGCCCTTCGGCGAGCAGGCACACCAGCGCGCTGCGCACGGCGTCTTCCTTGCCGTCGATCACCTCGCTGATGGATGCCAGGATCGCCGAGGTGTGCGTCGCGAACTGCTCGGCGGTGATCGGGCGCTCTGCGCCGTCGAACGGGTCGGGATCGTCCATGCGCTGCCTTTCGCCCGCCGTCGGGTGTCCCTCCGATCGTATCCCGGCGCGCGGCCCGAGGGGCCGACGGTTTTTCGGGCCGCGCCTGAGCAGGTAGACTGGCCTGCGGCTCTCCGCGTGGCGGCATCCAGGCCAATTCCCCCAGGACGGAAACGTAGCAAGGGTAACCGGGCTCTGCTGGGTGCGCGGAGGGTCCTTTCTCTTTTCCGGACGCCTTTCGCGGACTCCGCGCGGGCCACAGGTTCGCCTGCGAGGATCGACGTGTGACCACTTCTGCTCGCCCGCAGCGCTCTGCCGCCTCCCGGTTCGCCTCGCCCGTGCTGCTGGTCGCGCTGATGTGGGCGATCCAGTTCGCCGACGCGGTCCTGCCCGGTTCGTTCACCGGCTTCGGTCTGCGCTCGTGGGATCTCGGGAGTCTGCCCGGTCTCGTGCTCGGGCCGCTGCTGCACGCGAGCTGGGCGCACCTGATCGGCAACACGCTGCCGCTGCTCGTGCTCGGCTGCCTGGTCGCCGTCGAGGGAGCGGGGCGGTTCTGGCTCGTCACGGCGGTGGCAGCCCTTGTCGGTGGGGCCGGCACCTGGCTCGTCAACGCTCCGGGAACGCTGACGGTCGGCGCCAGCGTGCTCGTGTTCGGCTACTTCGCGTACGTCGTCGTCCGCGTGTTCTCGCCGCGGCCGATCGCGCACCGGCTCGTCTACGCGCTCATCGCGCTGGTGGTCATCGTCCTGTACGGCGGATCGATGCTCGCCGGAATCATCGGCGCAGGACCCGGGGTGTCGTGGCAGGCGCACCTGTTCGGGGCGGTCGGGGGCGGCGCCGCGGCTCTCGCGGGAGCACGCGGGGGCGGGGCCCGGTCCGCGTGAGTGGGCGGACGAAGCGCCGGCGCGCAAAGCGTCTGCTGCCCGGCATCCTCATCGGCGTGCTCGCGTTCGCAGCGCTGCTGGCCGTGCTCATCCCGATGGCGTCCTCGCGCGACCCGCTGTCGCTGTGCGCTGCTCAGCCGTCGACCTTCCCGGAATCGGGCGGGGGCGGATGGGACCGGGAGCAGCTCGAGAACGCGGCAATCATCGTCACGACCGCACGCGATCGCGGGTTCGAACGCGACGGTCAGATCCTCGGAATCATGGCCGCGATCGGCGAGAGCAGCCTGCACAACATCGACTACGGCGACTGGGAGACCTCGGGCGTCACGAACCCGGACGGCAGCCGCACCAGCAGCATCGGCCTGTTCCAGCAGCAGGACTGGTGGGGGAGCATCGAGGAGCGCATGGACCCGGCCACATCCGCCGGGCTCTTCTACGCGCGCCTCGGCCGTCTCGCCGGATGGAAGGACCTCGAGCCGACCATCGCGATCCACCGCGTGCAGATCAACGCCGACCCGCAGCACTACGCCCGTTTCGAGGGGCGCGCCGCCGAACTCGTCGATGCGCTGTCCGGGCCGTGTCCGGGGTAGCGCACAGGGCGGCACTCTGTCGGGCCACAGCATCCGCGTCCTAAGCTGGATGCGTGGCGCGGAGCATCTACATCACCTCGGCCGAAGGCCATTCCGGCAAATCCACCATCGCTCTGGGAGTCCTCGACGCCCTGATGCGTGTGTCACCCCGCGTCGGCGTGTTCCGGCCGATCGCCCGATCCGTCGACGAACGCGACGAAGTGCTCGAACTCATGCTCGCCCACGACGGTGTGAATCTCGACTACGACGACTGCGTCGGCGTCACCTATGACGACGTGCGCGCGAATCCGGATGCGGCGCTCGCCACGATCGTCGATCGCTTCAAGTCGGTCGAATCCCGCTGTGACGCGGTCGTCATCCTCGGCAGCGACTACACGGATGTCGCCAGCCCCGCAGAGCTCGGCTACAACGCGCGCATCGCGGCGAACCTCGCCGCCCCCGTGCTGCTGGTGCTGTCCGGCCGCGACCAGCAGAACCGGGCCGAGCAGCTCGGCACGACGACCCCGCGCACGCCGGCGCAGATCGCGCAGATCGCCGCGCTCGCGGTCGCCGAACTCACGGCGGAGCGCGCCGAGCTGTTCGCGGTGATCGTCAACCGCGCTGACCCCGACGCTCTGCAGCAGACGATCGAGGCCGTGCACACGGAGCGGACACCCGTGTGGGCAGTGCCTGAGGATCGCGCCCTGGTCGCCCCGTCGATGCGCGACATCGTCGACGCTGTGGACGGACGCCTCATCAAAGGCGACAACGACCTGCTCGATCGCGAGGCGTACGACGTCGTCATCTCGGGCATGTCCATGGTCAACGTGCTGCCGCGCATCACCGAACGCGCGGTGCTCGTGATCGCCGCCGACCGCACCGAGGTGCTTCTCGCCGCCCTGCTGGCATCGGCATCCGGGACGTTCCCTGAGGTCGCGGGCATCGTGCTCAACGGCCCGTTCGAGCTGCCGGAGCCGATCGTGACGCTCCTGGACGGATTCGATGTGAACCTCCCGATCATCGCGACCGACCTCGGCACCTTCGACACCGCAGCCCGCATCATGGGCACGCGCGGGAAGATCGCAGCATCCGACCGCCGCTACGACGCGGCGCTCGGTCTGTTCCAGACCCACGTCGACATCACCGAGCTGACGATCGAGATGGGGCTCGCCGAGTCGTCCGTAGTCACGCCGCTCATGTTCCAGTACGGGCTCATCGAGCGCGCCCGCGCCGACCGCAAGCGCATCGTGCTGCCCGAGGGCGACGACGACCGCATCCTGCGCGCCGCCGCGATCCTGCTCGCGCGCGACGTCGCCGACCTGACCGTTCTCGGCGACGAGGCTGAGATCAGGGCGCGCGGAACATCGCTCGGCATCGACTTGTCGGCGGCTCAGATCATCAGCCCGACCGATCCGGAGCACGTCGAGCGGTTCGCGCAGGAGTACGCGCGGCTGCGCGCCCACAAGGGCGTCACGATCGGCCAGGCCGCCGACACCGTCACCGACGTGTCCTACTTCGGCACGATGATGGTGCACCTCGGCCTCGCCGACGGCATGGTCTCGGGCGCCGCGCACACCACGGCGCACACGATCCGGCCCTCGTTCGAGATCATCAAGACGAAGCCGGGGGTGGATGTCGTCTCCAGCGTCTTCCTCATGGCGCTCGCCGACCGCGTTCTCGTCTACGGCGACTGCGCCGTCATCCCCGACCCGACCAGCGCCCAGCTCGCCGACATCGCCGTCTCGTCGGCGCAGACGGCCCAGCAGTTCGGCATCGACCCGCGCATCGCGATGCTCTCGTACTCGACGGGGGAGTCCGGCTCCGGCGCCGACGTCGACAAGGTCCGCGCAGCCACCGCGCTCGTGCGCGAGCGCGCCCCCGAACTGCTGGTGGAGGGACCGATCCAGTACGACGCGGCCGCCGATGCCGCCGTCGCGAAGGCGAAGCTGCCCGATTCGGCCGTCGCCGGGCGCGCGACCGTGTTCATCTTCCCCGACCTCAACACCGGCAACAACACCTACAAGGCCGTACAGCGATCGGCCGGCGCCGTCGCGATCGGACCGGTGCTGCAGGGCCTGAACAAGCCCATCAACGACCTGTCCCGCGGGGCCCTGGTCGACGACATCGTCAACACCGTGGCGATCACCGCGATCCAGGCCCAGGGAGGTGCCGCGTGAGCATCGTCCTCGTCATCAACAGCGGCTCGTCGTCGCTGAAGTACAGCCTCATGGACATGGCGCGCGAAGTGCCGCTCGCCGAGGGCCTCATCGAGCGCATCGGCCAGGAGACCGGCGAGATCTCCCACACCGTGCGTCGGGTGGCGGATGCCGGCGAGCCGGCTCCCGCGATGCTGGATGCCACGCACCGGACCCAGCGGCCCGTTGCCGACCACGACGAAGCCGTTCAGGTGATGCTCCACCAGTTCTCGGAGCACGGACCGCAGCTCGGCGAGCATCCGCCGGTCGCCGTCGGCCACCGCGTCGTCCACGGCGGGGCGCGCTTCTTCGCACCAACGCTCATCGACGACCTCGTCGAGATCAACATCGAGGACCTCTCGGTGCTCGCGCCCCTGCACAACCCCGGTGCCGTCGCCGGCATCCGTGCCGGCAGGCGGGCGTTCCCGAGCGTCCCGCATGTCGCGGTCTTCGACACAGCCTTCCACCAGACGCTGCCGCCGGCCGCGTACACCTATGCGATCGACCGGAAGATCGCCGAGCGGCACCGCATCCGCCGGTACGGGTTCCACGGGACCAGCCATAAGTACGTCTCGGAGCAGGCGGCGGCGTTCGTCGACCGGCCGCTGGACGAGCTCAAGCAGATCGTCTTCCACCTCGGCAACGGCGCATCCGTCACCGCCGTCGACGGCGGGCGATCGGTCGAGACGTCGATGGGCATGACGCCGCTCGAAGGCCTCGTCATGGGCACCCGATCGGGAGACATCGACCCGGCCGTCGTGCTGCACCTCGGCCGCGTCGCGGAGCTCGCAGGCAGTGAGATCGACACGCTGCTGAACAAGCAGAGCGGGATGCTGGGACTCGCCGGCCGCATCGACATGCGCGACATCCTCGCCGGTGTCGAGGCGGGCGAAGAGGCAGCGACCCTCGCCTTCGACGTGTACATCCACCGTCTCCGCGCCTACGCCGGGGCGTACATCGCCCAGCTCGGCGGCGTCGATGTGATCTCCTTCACCGCAGGCGTCGGCGAGAACGCGGCACGGGTCAGGGCCGAAGCGCTCGCGACCCTCGGATTCCTCGGCATCCGGATCGACCACGATCGCAACGAGCGACGGGAGCCCGGCATCCGCCGCATCTCCACGGATGCCTCGACGGTCGACGTCCTCGTCGTGCCGACCGACGAAGAGCTCGAGATCGCCCGTCAGGCGCTCAGTCTGACATGATCGCTGTGCATCCGACCGACCATCAGATGGGAGAACCGAGTGCCTGAGAGCCTGCCAGACCTGCGCCGTGCGGACGGCGTCCTGTTCGATCTCGACGGGGTGCTCACGCCCACCGCCGAGCTGCACATGCGCGCCTGGAAGGCCGTGTTCGACGGCGTCTTCGCCCAGTGGGGCATCACCCCCGAATACACGGATGCCGACTACTTCGCATACCTCGACGGCAAGAAGCGCTACGACGGGGTCGCGAGCCTGCTCCGCAGCCGCAACATCGAGATCCCCTGGGGAGACGTGAGCGACGCGCCCGAGGTCGACTCGATCTGCGGGATCGGCAATCGCAAGAACGCGGCCTTCGCAACGGCTCTGCGCCGTGACGGCATCGCCCCCTACCCTGGGTCCCTCGCCCTGATCCGCCAGCTGAGGGACGCCGGCATCCCGCAGGGCGTGGTGTCCAGCTCGAAGAACGCCGAGGAGGTGCTCGAGAGCGCCGGCATCCGCGACTTCTTCACCGTCGTCGTCGACGGGAAGGTGGCCGAGCGGGACGCACTGTCGTCCAAGCCGGCGCCTGACATGTTCCGCGCGGGTGCCGTCGCGCTGAGCGTGAACCCCGGCGACAGTGTCGCGGTCGAGGACGCCTTGTCCGGCGTCGCGTCCGCGTCCGCCGCCGGATTCTCGACCGTCGTCGGCGTCGACCGCGGCGCCGGTGCCGCAGCCCTCCGAGCCGCCGGCGCCACCCACGTGGTCGACGACCTCGACCGCCTGCTCCTCGACCCGCACACCGACCAGGAGAACGCATGATCGATCGCGACCGCTTCCCCGTCGACCCGTGGCGGCTGACCGAGACCCGGTACAGCGAGGACGGCGTCTCCGAGACCCTCTTCGCCGTCGGAAACGGCTACCTCGGCCTCCGCGGCAACCACATCGAGGGGCGCGGCGCTCACGAGCACGGCACCTTCATCAACGGCCTGCACGAGACCTGGCCCATCCGGCACGCCGAGCAGGCGTACGGCTTCGCCGAGGTCGGACAGACGATCGTCAACGCCCCGGATGCCAAGATCATGCGCGTCTACGTCGACGACGAGCCCATCTCGTTCGACGAGGCAGAGGTGCGCGAGTACGCCCGCACGCTCGACATGCGCCGGGGCGTGCTCGAGCGCAGCTTCGTGTGGGAGACGCCGTCCGGCAAGCGCATCCGCATCCGCGACGAGCGGCTCGTCAGCTTCGAGGAGCGCCACCTCGCGATCCTGCGGCTCGAGGTCACCGTCGAGAACGCCGACGCCCCGGTGACGGTGAGCTGCCAGCTGCTGAACCGCCAGGACGGCGGCGATGTGTACGCGGGAACGCCGACCGAGGCCAAGTCGTCCGGGTTCGACCCGCGCAAGACCGAGAAGATCACCGCGCGCGTGCTCGAACCCGTCGAGTACTGGCAGGACGGGCTGCGCTCCGCGCTGTCGTATCAGGTGGCGGACTCGGGGATGACGGTCGCGCTGGTCGCCGACCACGTCATCGCCACCGACAACGAGTACAGCGCGAGGACGCTCATCGAGCCGGACATCGCCAAGAACGTGTTCCGCGTGCAGGCCAAAGCCGGGATCCCCGTCACGATCACCAAGCTCGTCAGCTACCACACCTCCCGCGGCGTTCCGGCGCGCGAGCTCGTCGACCGCTGCCGTCGGTCACTCGACCGCGCGGCCGTCGAGGGCGTGGATGCGCAGTTCGATCGTCAGAGCGCGTGGCTCGCGGCGTTCTGGGAGCGCTCGGATGTCGTGATCGAGGGGCACGACGACCTGCAGCAGGCCGTGCGCTGGTGCATGTTCCAGCTGGCGCAGGCGGCGGCGCGGGCCGACGGGACCGGCGTACCCGCCAAGGGCGTCTCGGGCTCGGGGTACAGCGGCCACTACTTCTGGGACACCGAGATCTACGTGCTCCCGTTCCTCACGTACACGAGCCCGCAATGGGCGCGCAACGCGCTGCGTGCGCGCGTGCTCATGCTGCCCGCGGCCCGCCGTCGCGCGGCTCAGCTCAACGAGGCGGGGGCGCTGTTCCCGTGGCGCACGATCAACGGGGAAGAGGCATCCGCGTACTACGCGGCGGGCACGGCGCAGTACCACATCAACGCCGACGTCAGCTTCGCGCTGGGCAAGTACGTCCGCGCCACGGGCGATGAGGAGTTCCTGCGCCGCGAGGGCGTCGACATCGCCGTCGAGACGGCGAGGCTCTGGGCGACGCTCGGATTCTGGCGCGGCGCGGACGGCGACGCCACCTTCCACATCCACGGGGTGACCGGGCCCGACGAGTACACAACGGTCGTCAACGACAACCTCTTCACCAACGTCATGGCACGGTTCAATCTGCGCTTCGCAGCTCGTGTGGTGCGGGAGATCCAGCAGGAGGATCCGCAGGCCTACGCCGGGATCGTCGAGCGCACGGGATTGGATGCCGGCGAGCCGGACGCCTGGGATCGGGCGGCCGAGGCGATGTTCATCCCGTTCAGCGAGGGGCTCAGCATCCACCCGCAGGATTCGCTGTTCCTCGAGCGCGAGGTCTGGGACCTCGAGAACACGCCGAACGACCAGCGTCCGCTGCTGCTGCACTTCCACCCGCTGGTGATCTATCGGTTCCAGGTGCTCAAGCAGGCCGACGTCGTGCTCGCGCTGTTCCTGCAGGGCAACCACTTCACGCCCGAGGAGAAGCGGGCCGACTTCGACTACTACGACCCGCTGACCACGGGCGACTCGACGCTGTCGGCCGTCGTCCAATCCGTGCTCGCCGCCGAGGTCGGCTACCAGGACCTCGCGCTGGAGTACTTCACGCAGTCGCTCTTCGTGGACCTCGGCGATCTGCACCACAACGCCTCGGACGGGGTGCACGTCGCATCGGCGGGCGGCGTGTGGACGGCGCTCGTGTCGGGCTTCGGCGGCATGCGGGATCACGGCGGAGAGCTGAGCTTCGACCCCCGGCTGCCTGCAGACTGGCCGTCGCTGTCGTTCCCGCTCCAGTGGCAGGGCTCGGCGCTGCAGATCACCGTGACCCGCGACGAGCTGCGCGTGCACGTGCGCACCGGGGAGCCGGTGACGTTCACGGTGCGCGGGGCGGAGTACTGGGCCGCAGCCGGCACCGACGCGGTCGTCGCGCTCGAGGATCAGGGCCCCGTGCTGCCCGACCGCCCGCGTCTCGGACAGTTCGAGGACGCGCGTCGGGAGGACGGCACGCGGATCTCGGCATCCGTTCCTGTCGTCACCAACGCGATCCCGCTGATCGGCGCCTTCGAGGACTGAGCACCGCGACCGGTCCGCGTCCACAGCGATCTCCGTCGAGAAGGGCACGTGTCGGTGGCACGCCGTAGGCTGGGACGGTGACCACAGCCCTGTATCGCCGCTACCGGCCCGAGAACTTCGCGGAGATGATCGGGCAGTCGCAGGTGACCGATCCGCTCATGACGGCTCTACGCAGCGACCGGGTCGGGCACGCCTACCTGTTCTCCGGCCCGCGCGGGTGCGGAAAGACCACATCAGCGCGCATTCTCGCCCGGTGCCTGAACTGCGCCGAGGGCCCGACGGACACGCCCTGCGGCACCTGCCCGAGCTGCGTCGAGCTGTCGCGATCCGGCGGGGGCTCGCTCGACGTCGTCGAGATCGACGCCGCCAGCCACAACGGCGTCGACGATGCCAGAGACCTGCGCGAGCGCGCCACATTCGCCCCGAGCCGCGACCGGTTCAAGATCTTCATCCTCGACGAGGCGCACATGGTCACCCCGCAGGGCTTCAACGCTCTGCTCAAGCTCGTCGAAGAGCCCCCGGCGCACGTCAAGTTCATCTTCGCGACGACCGAGCCCGACAAGGTGCTCGGCACCATCCGCTCGCGCACCCACCACTACCCGTTCCGTCTCGTCCCGCCCGCCGCGATGCTCGAATACGTCGAGAAGCTCTGCGGCGAAGAGGGCGTGAAGGTCGCGCAGGGCGTGCTGCCGCTCGTCGTGCGCGCCGGCGGCGGATCGCCCCGTGACACGCTGTCGCTGCTCGACCAGCTCATCGCCGGCTCCGACGGCGATTCGGTGTCGTACGAGCGCGCCGTGTCGCTGCTCGGATACACGCACGGTGCGCTCCTCGACGAGATCGTCGACGCGCTCGCCGCGGGGGATGCCGCAGCCGCCTTCCCCGCGATCGACCGGGTCGTGCAGACCGGCCAGGATCCGCGCCGCTTCGTCGACGACCTGCTGGAGCGCCTGCGCGACCTCATCGTCATCGCCGCCGTCGGCGACGGCGCGTCCGCCGTACTGCGCGGTCTCGCCGAGGACGAGCTGGCGCGCATGCGCGCGCAGGCGAACGCCTTCGGCGCCGCGCGCCTGTCACGGACGGCGGATGTCGTCAGCGCTGCCCTCGACGACATGACCGGGGCCACCTCGCCCCGCCTGCACCTCGAGCTCATGATCGCCCGCGTGCTCAGCGCCGCCGGGCAGGTGTCTGCGGATGCCGGCTTCGACTCGCCGAGGCTCGCTCAGCCGGTCCCTGAGCCCGTCGAAGGGTCGTCTTCGGTGCCTGCGGCGCCTTCGCTCAATGCCCTGCGTGCGGCTGTTCCTTCGCGGGTCGTTGAGCGAGAGAGCGAAGCGAACGAGACGAAACGGGCTGAGCGAGCGGAGCGAGTCGAAACCCCCACTCCCGCTCCAGAAGCTCCCGCCCCCGAAACCTCGACTCCCGCCGAAACCCCGGCAGCCCCGGCCCCGTCCGGCCCGGTCGATATCGACCGCATCCGTGCCGTCTGGCCGGCGGTGCTCGGCAGGCTCGAGAGCGTCAGCCGCACGTCCTGGCTGCTCGTGACGGCCGTGCAGCCGCTCGACTACGAGGCAGGCACCGAGGTGCTCACCGTCGGGTTCGCGAGCCAGCAGGACCTCGCCAAGTTCAAGGGCCAGACACCGGGCAACGGCGCGTCCGACCACCTCCGGGCTGCCATCGAGCAGGAGGTCGGCGTCAAGGTGAAGTACCGGCCGGCTCCGTTGCCGCCGACGGCGTTATCCGAGGCGGCTGCAACCGCACCCGTCCGCACCGCCCCTGCTCAACCCGCCCCTGCTCAATCCGCTCCGTCTCGGCCCGCGCCGTCTCAGGCCGAGCCGTCGACGCCGAAGGCCGAGAGCGTGCCGCCGACTCCGGTCACCGAATGGGCGGTCGCCGCGATTCCGACGGATGCTCCGGCATCCGCCCCGCAGCCGCAGTTCCCCGTCGACGACGAGCCGGCCGATGTGGAGGCATCCGGACCGCCCTCGCCGCAGGACGGGCTGGTCGACCGGGACGAGCCGCCGCTCCCCGATGACGATGAGGCGCCGCCGCCCGACGACGAGCCGCCGTATGAGCCTCCGCACGAGGCTCCCGCCGCCACGGCTCCTGCCGCTCCGGCCGCGCAGGCTCCGGCCGCGCAGGCTCCGGCCGCCCAGGTTCCGTCCCCGCAGGCGCCGCCTCGCCAGGCGCCCGCCGTCACCGAGCGTTCGCCCGGCGGCGTGCAGCGGTACGGCGAGGCCGTGATCCGCCAGGTGCTCGGCGCGACCTTCGTGCGCGAAGAGCCCTATGAGCCCCCGACGAGGTTCGCCTGATGTACGACGGCATCGTTCAGGAGCTCATCGACGAGTTCGGTCGACTCCCCGGCATCGGGCCGAAGTCCGCCCAGCGCATCACGTTCCACATCCTGCAGACGCCGTCGTTCGACGTCGCCCGTCTCGCCGAACTCCTCACCGAGGTGCGCGCGCGTGTGCGGTTCTGCGAGATCTGCGGCAACGTCTCCGAGCAGGAGCGGTGCGCGATCTGCCGCGATCCGCGTCGCAACCCGGCCCTCATCTGCGTCGTCGAGGACGCCAAGGACGTCTCCGCGATCGAGCGCACGCGCGAGTTCCGCGGTCTCTACCACGTGCTCGGCGGTGCGATCAGCCCGATCGCCGGCGTCGGACCCGACGACCTGCGCATCGCCCAGCTGATGTCGCGGCTCGCCGACGGAACCGTGCAAGAGGTGATCATCGCCACGAACCCGAACCTCGAGGGCGAGGCGACGGCCAGTTACCTGAGCCGCCTGCTGCTCACGATGCAGGTCACCGTGTCGCGCCTGGCGTCCGGCCTGCCCGTCGGCGGCGACTTGGAGTACGCCGACGAGGTCACCCTCGGGCGCGCATTCGAGGGCCGGCGCACCCTGTGAGCGCACGAGGCGCCCGGCGCCCGGTCGTGACCGCGTGAACGCTCAGGGCGGGTTCACCCGCAAGGGATGGATCCTGTTCGCCGTCATGGCGTTCGTGTGGGGGATCACGTACCTCTTCATCAAAGAGGCCGTGCACTCGATCACGCCGCCGGCCGTCGTCGCCGGGCGCACTCTTCTCGGCGGGCTCGTGCTGCTGCCGTTCGCGCTCCGCAGCGGCGCGCTGAAAGCCGCGTGGAAGCACTGGCCGTGGGTGTTCGCCTTCGGCCTCGTCGAGATGGCGGGTCCCTTCCTGCTGCTCAGCCATGCCGAGACGCAACTGCCCTCGGGCCTGACCGGGCTGCTCGTCGCGACGGTCCCGCTGTTCGCCGTCATCATCGCACTGCTCCGGGGCGATCGCACGGCGCTCGCCCCCGTGCGCCTGGGCGGGCTGCTGCTCGGGTTCGTCGGTGTCGCGGTCGTCGTCGCGGGCCCCGGACTCTTCCCGAGCGAGTCGGCCAGCGTCGTCGCGATCGGCGAGATCCTGCTCACGGCGGTGCTGTATGCGATCGCGCCGTTCATCATCGCCCACAAGCTGTCGGATGTGCCCTCGATCGGCACGATCACCCTCGCCCTGTTCGCGATCGGCCTGGGCTATCTGCCCGCGGCGCTGCTGACCCAGCACGAGATGCCGACGCTCCGATCGGGCATCTCGCTGGTTCTGCTCGGCGTCATCTGCACCGCTGTTGCGTTCGTGGCGTTCTTCGCCCTGATCCGCGAGGTGGGTCCGGTGCGCGCCCCGCTGTTCACCTACGTGAACCCGATCGTCGCGATCGTCCTCGGCACGATCTTCCTGGCGGAGCCCATCACGCCAGGGCTCCTGATCGGCTTCCCGCTGGTCATCGTCGGATGCTGGTTCGCGGGCACCGGCGGAAGGCTGCGCCCCCGCAAGGAGACGCTGCCTCCGCCGCAGATGCCCTGACCGCGCCCGATCAGGCCGTCACTTCTCGCTGCGGATGCGCGAGAACAGCGAGATCAGCAGCAGCACGAAGCCCGCGCCGACGAGCATGTGGCCGAGACCGGCGATCCCGGCGATCATCTTCGACGATTCCAGGCCCTGCACCTGCAGCATCCCGTGCCAGATCAGCATCGACGAGGTGAGCACGACGCCGGCGTTGTAGATCCAGAAGAACCAGCGGAACAGCCGGCTCGACGACACGGCGAAGGTCTTCTCCAGCACGAGCACGATCAGGAGCACGATCATGCCGAGCGTGAGGATGTGCGTGTGGGCGAGGCCGAGCTGGCCCGCCATGCCCTCCTCGAAGCCGTTCAGCTTCGTGAACTCGCGGTAGAAGAGGCCTGCGGCAAGGCCCAGCACGGTGTACACCGCCACAGCGGTGAGGAGCTGGAGCTGTGCGGAGCGCGAAACGGCGCGCGATGTGGTCGTGGTGTCTGTGGTCATGGATCCAGCCTCCGCGAGCGCCGGCCCCGCCGGATCCATCGAAAGATCGATATCGGCTCCGGGCGTTCCGGCATCCGCTGGGGGAGAATCGGAGCATGTCCTCGTCCCCCGCATCCGCAGACCAGGGCGCCGATCCGGCACGCCAGCGGATGCTCACGGTCGCGCGGTTCGCCCTGCACCTGATCACGGCCATCCTGTCGGCGGTCACCGCGTTCCGTGCGATCGCGACGGGTGTGCCGCTGCTGCCGGCCATGCTCGCGGCCGGCGCCTTCCTGGCCTGGTACGCCACCGGTGCGGCGTTCGCTCGCGGTCGATTCAGTACGTGGTGGCTGGTGGGGCTCGGCGTCCTGTGGGGCGGGATGCTGCTGATCTCCGCCGAGTTCGTCTGGCTCTCGTTCCCGCTGCTGCTGCTCGCGGGGCACGTGCTGCGGCGCTGGAGGTCTGTGGCGTTCGCGCTGCCGGTGCTCGTCGCGGCGATCGCGGCGCCCATCCTGCATCAGGTGCCGATCACCTTCGCGCACATCGCCGGTCCGCTGCTCGGCGGCGGCTTCGCCCTGGCCATCTCGCTCGGCTACGACGCGCTGCTGCGGGATGCGGCCGAGCGCGAGCGCCTGATCGCCTCGCTCGTGCGGACGCAGGACGAGATGGCCGCCGTGCAGGAGGAGCTCGCCCGCACCCAGCGCGACGCCGGGGCGGCGCAGGAGCGCACGCGCCTGGCGCGTGACCTCCACGACACGATCGCGCAGGAGCTCAGCTCGATGGTGCTCATGGCACGGAGCGGCGACGCGGAACGCCTGCCGGAGATCGAGTCGCTCGCGCAGCACTCGCTCACCGACCTCCGCCGCATCGTCGCCGCTCTCGCGCCGGCCGAGCTGGAGGGCGCGGCTCTCGCCTCAGCGATCGAGCGGATGCTGGATGCCCTGCGCCGGGACACCGGCATCGAGACGTCGCTGCATGCCGACGCCGACCTGCCGCCGCTGTCGACCGCGCACGAGGTCGCGTTCCTCCGGGTCGCGCAATCCGCGCTGGCCAACGTCCGCCAGCACTCCGGGGCCGGCACCGTGAGCGTCGCGTTCGCGGCGGATGCCGGGACGGTCACCATGACCGTGACGGACGACGGCGACGGCTTCACCGTGGGCAAGGCGGCCGGGTCGACGACGTCCTACGGACTGTCGGCGATGCGGTCGCGGCTGCGGGAGTTCGGCGGGGCACTGGAGGTGCGCTCAGCACCGGGCGAGGGAACGACCCTCTTGGCGGCGCTGCCCGCGTTGCCTTCTCCCCCAGGAGCGTTGCCTTCTCCCCGGGGAGGAGACGGGCGATGAGCGCGAGCATCCTGCTGGTCGACGATCACCCCATCGTGCGTGCGGGTCTGCGCTCCG
This sequence comes from Microbacterium sp. NPDC077644, assembly GCF_040702785.1. Lineage (NCBI taxonomy): Bacteria > Bacillati > Actinomycetota > Actinomycetes > Micrococcales > Microbacteriaceae > Microbacterium > Microbacterium sp. NPDC077644. Next base: position 336,105 of record NZ_JBFBME010000003.1, on the reverse strand, counting down.
TCATCGAGGCGCGCGGCTTCACGGTCGTCGGCGAGGCGTCGACGGGGGAGGAGGCCGTGGCGCTGGCATCCTCTCTGCACCCCGACGTCGTGCTCTGCGACCTGCGCCTGGGGGCCGGCATGGACGGTGTCGACACGACCGCGCAGCTGCGCCGGATGCCGACCCCGCCGGCCGTCGTGATCCTCACGACCTTCGACCACGACGCACAGATCATCCGGGCGATCGAGGCGGGGGCGGCCGGCTACCTGCTCAAGGACGTCGACAACGACACGATCGTCGCAGCCATCAGCGACGCCGCCGCGGGCGCCCTGGTGCTCACCCCCGGCGGCGACAGCCGGATCATCGCCGCTCTCCGCGCCCCGCGCGTGACCCTCACGGACCGCGAGCGCGACGTGCTGATGCTCGTCGACGAGGGCGCGGCGAACAAGGAGATCGCATCGCGGCTGTTCATCTCGGAGTCCACGGTGAAGACCCATGTCGTGCACTTGCTCGAGAAGCTCGGCGTCGCGAGCAGGGCGGCGGCGGCCAGCGAGGCGAGGCGGCTGGGGCTGCTCTAGCCGTCACATGCGTTCGGGCGCATACGCGTCGAACGTAGAATGACGCGTGGGCGGATCTGCCCGACATCCCTGGGAGTGAACGTGGCCCTCATTGTGCAGAAGTACGGCGGCTCGTCCGTCGCCGACGCCGAGAGCATCAAGCGCGTCGCGAAGCGCATCGTCGACACCCGGCGCGCCGGTCACGACGTCGTCGTCGCGGTCAGCGCCATGGGCGACACCACCGACGAGCTGCTCGACCTCGCGAACGAGGTCGCCCCCATTCCCGCGCCGCGCGAGATGGACATGCTGCTCTCGAGTGGCGAACGCATCTCGATGGCGCTGCTGGCCATGGCGATCCACTCGATGGGCTTCGACGCCCGCTCCTTCACCGGCAGCCAGGCCGGCATGATCACCGACGACCACCACGGTTCGGCCCGCATCGTCGACGTGACGCCCGTGCGTCTGCGCGAGGCGCTCGACGAGGGCGCGATCGTCATCGTCGCCGGATTCCAGGGGTTCAACCGCGACACCCGCGACATCACGACGCTCGGACGCGGCGGCTCCGACACGACCGCTGTCGCGCTCGCCGCGGCACTCGACGCCGATGTCTGCGAGATCTACAGCGACGTCGACGGCATCTACACCGCAGACCCGCGTGTCATCCCGCGGGCGCACAAGCTCGACCACGTCTCCAGCGAGGAGATGCTCGAGCTAGCGGCCAACGGCGCGAAGGTGCTGTACATCCGCGCCGTCGAGTTCGCACGCCGGCACGGCGTGCTCATCCACGCGCGCTCGACCTTCTCGTCGAGCGAGGGCACCTATGTTCTGGGCGAGGGCATGAAGAACCCCCGCGAAAATCAGGGAGAAGTCATGGAAGAACCGATCGTCGCGGGCGTGGCCACCGACAAGGGCCAGGCCAAGATCACCGTGACCGGTGTGCCGGACGTGCCGGGCAAGGCCGCCGAGATCTTCAAGATCGTCGCGAAGTCCGGCGCGAACGTCGACATGATCGTGCAGAACGTCTCGGCCGCCGCCACCGGTCGCGCCGACATCTCGTTCACGCTCCCCAAGGCGGATGCTGCCCCGGCGCTGAAGGCCCTCGCGGCAGAGCAGGCCGAGGTCGGATTCGACAGCCTCATCCACGACGACCAGATCGGCAAGCTGTCCGTCGTCGGCGCGGGGATGCGCGTGCACTCGGGCGTCTCGGCGACCTTGTTCGAGGCGCTGTCGACCGCCGGCATCAACATCGAGATGATCTCGACGTCCGAGATCCGCATCTCGGTCGTCCTGCGCGACACCGACCTCGCCGACGCCGCCCGCATCGTGCACACGGCCTACGGCCTGGATGCCGAGGACGAGGCCGTCGTGCACGCCGGCACCGGCCGCTAGCATCCACCGCTTCGACATCCGGGAGCAGGAGGATGCCCCGGAATCAGGACGTTCTGCCCCGAATCCTCCGGATCTCGGTCGCTGTTCCTGATTTCGGGCCGCATCGACGACCTCAGTAGACTCGCCCAAACACCATCAGCAAGGACGATCATGACCCGCATCGCAGATTCAGGACACTCCGTCGCCATCGTCGGCGCCACCGGCCAGGTGGGCACCGTGATGCGCGAGATCCTCGCGGAGCGCTCCTTCCCGATCCGTGAGCTGCGCCTGTTCTCGTCCTCGCGCTCTGCCGGCACGGCGATCGACTTCGGCGGCACCTCGGTCATCGTCGAGGACGTCGAGACCGCTGATCCTGCCGGCATCGAGATCGCCCTGTTCTCAGCCGGCGCGACCGCGAGCCGCGCGTACGCCGACCGCTTCGCCGCCGGCGGCGCCGTCGTGATCGACAACTCCAGCGCGTGGCGCAACGACCCCGAGGTGCCTCTCGTGGTCAGCGAGGTCAACCCTCACGCCATCGACGAGCGTCCGCGCGGCATCATCGCGAACCCGAACTGCACGACGATGGCCGCGATGCCGGTGCTGAAGCCCTTGGCCGAGGCAGCCGGCCTCGAGCGGCTCATCGTCTCCACCTACCAGGCCGTGTCGGGCTCGGGTCTCGCCGGCGCGCAGGAGCTGCTCGGCCAGGTCGAGGGCGTCCTCGCCCAGGGCGAGACGCTGCGCCTCGTGCACGACGGCTCTGCCGTCGACTTCCCGCAGCCCGAGAAGTACGTCGCCCCGATCGCCTTCGACGTCATCCCGTTCGCGGGGAGCCTCGTCGATGACGGCGACAATGAGACCGACGAGGAGAAGAAGCTCCGCAACGAGAGCCGCAAAATCCTCGAACTGCCCGACCTCCGCGTCGCAGGCACCTGCGTGCGCGTACCGGTCTTCACCGGGCACTCGCTGTCGATCCACGCCGAGTTCCGCGACGACATCACCCCCGACCGCGCTCGGGAGATCCTGGCCTCCGCCCCGGGCGTCGTCCTCGAGGAGGTGCCGACCCCGCTGCAGGCCGCAGGCAAGGACCCGAGCTACGTCGGCCGCATCCGCGCCGACCAGTCCGCGCCCGAGAACAAGGGGCTCGTGCTGTTCATCAGCAACGACAACCTGCGCAAGGGAGCGGCGCTGAACGCCGTGCAGATCGCCGAGCTCGTCGCCGAGCGCCTCGCGTCCTGACCCCCGCCGCGGGCGAACTAGGATGGACGGGTGACTGAATCCGTCGACGTCGTCCTCATCGGTGGTGGCATCATGAGCGCCACCCTCGGCACTCTGCTCCACGAACTCCAGCCGGACTGGAAGATCGTCGCCTTCGAGCGACTGAGCGATGTGGCGCAGGAGAGCTCGAACCCGTGGAACAACGCGGGCACCGGCCACGCGGCCCTCTGCGAGCTGAACTACATGCCGCAGAACGGCGACGGGCCGCTCGACCCGGCCAAGGCGATCTCGATCAACGAGCAGTTCCAGCAGAGCCGGCAGTTCTGGTCGTCACTGGTCGAGAAGGGCGTGCTCGACGCGCCGTCGACCTTCATCAACGCCACCCCGCACATGACCTTCGTGCGCGGTGAGAAGGACGTCGCCTACCTCAAGGACCGCTACGAGGTCCTCAAGGAGCAGCCGCTCTTCGAGGGCATCGAGTTCAGCGAGGACTCCCGCGTCATCAACCAGTGGGCGCCGCTGCTCATGCAGAAGCGCCGCAAGGGCGAGCCGTTCGCCGCGACCCGCGTGCCGGCCGGCACCGACGTCGACTTCGGCGCGCTCACGAACCAGCTCTTCGACCACCTGTCGGACTCCGGCGTCGACGTGCGCACGAACCACGAGGTCCGCTCGCTGAAGAAGCAGAAGGACGGCAGCTGGACCCTGAAGTACCGCAACAGCCTCGGTCACACACCCGGCCGCATCAACGCGAAGTTCGTCTTCGTCGGCGCGGGCGGCTGGGCTCTGAAGCTGCTGCAGCGCTCCGGCATCCCCGAGATCAAGGGCTACGGAGTCTTCCCGATCGGCGGACAGTTCCTCAAGACCACGAACCCGGCAGTCGTCTCGCAGCACAAGGCCAAGGTCTACTCGCAGGCATCCGTCGGAGCCCCGCCGATGTCGGTTCCGCACCTGGACACCCGCGTGGTCGACGGTGAGGCGTCGCTGCTGTTCGGACCGTTCGCGACGTTCAGCCCGAAGTTCCTCAAGAACGGCTCGATGCTCGACCTCGTCACGCAGGTGCGCACGCACAACCTGTGGCCGATGCTGCGCGTCGCGTTCGCGAACCCCGACCTCATCACGTACCTCCTCGGCGAGCTCGTCAAGACGCACCGCAAGAAGGTCGACAGCCTGCGCGTGTTCATGCCCACCGCGAAGGACGAGGACTGGACGCTCATCCAGGCCGGTCAGCGCGCGCAGGTCATGAAGAAGGACCCGAAGAAGGGCGGCATCCTGCAGTTCGGCACTGAGGTCGTCTCGGCCGCCGACGGATCGATCGCAGGCCTCCTCGGCGCGTCCCCCGGTGCGTCCACGGCGGTGCCGATCATGCTCCAGCTGCTCAAGAGCTGCTTCCCCGAGCAATACGCGGGCTGGGAGCCGACGCTGCGCGAACTCATCCCGACGTACGGTCAGACGCTCAACGACGATGCGGCGGCAGCCGAGAAGTCGATGACGGCGACGGCCGACGCCCTGAGCATCTCGAAGTGATTCCGCGCCGTGGCGAAGCTGTACTTCCGCTACGGGGCGATGAACTCCGGCAAGTCCACGGCGCTGCTGCAGGTCGCGTACAACTATGAGGAGCGCGGCCAGCACGTGCTGCTGGCCAAGCCCGAGATCGACACCAAGGGCGCATCACAGATCGAGAGCCGCCTCGGCGTCACGCGCGAGGTCGACTTCCTCATCCCCGCTGGCGGCGATGCGCGTGCACTGTTCCGGGACGAGCGCGAGCGGATGCGGCAGCGCAGCGCCGAGGGACTGATCCCGGCCGATCCGGTCGATGTGGCCTGTCTGCTCGTCGACGAGGCGCAGTTCCTCACCGCTGAGCAGGTCGACGATCTGTTCCGGATCGCCGTGGAGGACGGCATCCCCGTCATGGCGTACGGGATCCGCAACGACTTCCTCACGCACGCGTTCCCCGGCTCCGCGCGGCTGCTGGCCATCGCGCACTCGCTGGAGGAGATGAAGACGATCTGCCGGTGCGGCCGCAAGGCCGTCTTCAACGGCCGCGTCGTCGGCGGCCGATTCGTCTTCGACGGCGACCAGGTCGCGATCGACGAGGCCGCCGGCGGGGGAGCGGCACCCGACGTGGTCACCTACGAGTCGCTGTGCGGAAACTGCTACCTGGAGGAGTCCGGCGGCCGTCTCGGCTGAGTGCCCTTGCGTGGTCTGACCACACGAGTTACGCTGTGGTCAGACCACAGGAGGAGACATGGCCGACCGCGCCTGGCAGACCGTGCTCGAGCACATCGAGCGGGACCTGCTCGAGGGACGCCTCGGCGCGGGCGACCGTCTGCCGTCCGAACGCGAGCTCGCCGCCGATCTCGGCGTCGGGCGCTCGAGCGTCCGCGAGGCTCTGCGGGTGCTCGAGGTCATGGGACTCATCCGCACCGCGACGGGCTCAGGGCCCTCCTCCGGCGCGATCGTGATCGTCACGCCCTCCGGGGGCATGTCTGCGCTGCTGCGCCTGCAGGTGGCCGCACAGGGCTTCCCGCTGGCCGATGTCGTGCAGACCAGGCTCGTGCTCGAGGATGCGGTCGCCGCATCCCTCGCATCCGCCGACATGCGCGATACCGCCGATGCGCACCGCATCCTCGACGCCATGGATGCAGACGGACTCGCCGCGGGGGAGTTCCTCGCACTCGATGCGCAGCTGCACCTCGCGCTCGCCGAATCGGCCGGCAACGCGGTGATCGTGTCCATGATGGCGGGGCTGCGCACGGCCGTCGAGTCGTACGTGCTCGCCGGATCCGAGCTGATCGACGACTGGGATGCCATGGCCGACCGTCTGCGCGCGGAGCACCGCGCCATCGTCGCCGCCATCGACGCGGGCGATGCGGATGCCGCGCGCACCCGCATCCACGACCACATCGCCGGCTACTACACCGCCACCGGGCTCACACCCGCCGGCACCGACTGAGAGGAACGCCATGGTCCAGCGCCAGTTGCCCAATCCCGCCGAGCTCCTCGAACTCATGAAGTTCAAGAAGCCCGAGCTCGACGGCCGGAAGCGCCGACTCGACGCCGCGCTGACGATCGGCGACCTGCGGACGATCGCCAAGCGCCGCACGCCCAAGGCCGCGTTCGACTACACCGACGGGTCGGCCGAGGGCGAGATCTCGCTCGCCCGCGCCCGTCAGGCGTTCGAGGACGTCGAGTTCCACCCCGGCATCCTCAAGCCGGCGCCCGACGTCGACACCTCCGTCGAGATCCTCGGAGGCCCGAGCGCACTGCCCTTCGGGATCGCGCCGACCGGGTTCACGCGACTCATGCAGACCGAGGGCGAGGTCGCCGGCGCCGGAGCGGCCGCGGCAGCCGGCATCCCGTTCACCCTCTCCACGCTCGGCACGACCTCGATCGAGGGCGTGAAGGCGGCCACCCTTCGACAGGCTCAGGGACCGGTTCCCCCGCGCAACTGGTTCCAGCTGTACGTCATGCGCGACCGCGAGATCTCCTATGAGCTCACGCGCCGGGCCGCCGCCGCCGGATTCGACACCCTGCACTTCACGGTCGACACCCCCGTCGCCGGAGCCCGCCTGCGCGACAAGCGCAACGGGTTCAGCATCCCGCCCCAGCTGACGCTCGGGACGATCATCAACGCGATCCCGCGCCCCTGGTGGTGGTTCGACTTCCTCACCACGCCCAAGCTCGAGTTCGCCTCGCTCAGCACGACGGGCGGCACCGTCGGCGAGCTGTTGGACGCCGCGATGGATCCGACGATCAGCTATGACGACCTGGCCGTGATCCGCGACCTCTGGCCCGGGAAGATCGTCATCAAGGGGGTGCAGACGGTCGACGACGCCGTGCGCCTGCGCGATGAGGGCGTCGACGGCATCGTGCTGTCCAATCACGGCGGACGTCAGCTCGACCGGGCTCCCATCCCGTTCCACCTGCTGCCGTCCGTGCGCACCGCGGTCGGTGACGACTTCACCGTGATGATCGACACCGGCATCATGAACGGCGCCGACATCGTGGCATCCGTCGCGCTCGGCGCCGACTTCACCCTCATCGGCCGCGCCTACCTCTACGGCCTCATGGCCGGCGGGCGGCAGGGCGTCGATCGGACGATCGCGATCCTGCGCACCGAGATCGAGCGGACCATGCGTCTGCTCGGGGTCTCGTCTCTCGCCGAGCTCGAGCCGCGGCACGTGACGCAGCTGCAGCGCCTGGTGCCGGTCGCGCGGGATGCCGCGGAGGCTGCCGCGCGGTGACCGACGTCAGCGTGTCGCGGCGACCGTGAGCGTCGGGAGCAGCGCGTCGAGCTCGTCGGCTGTGCTGTGCCAGTCGGCGACGGCGATCGATCGCACACCGAGTGCGAGCACGGGGTAGTCGTTGCCGCCCTCGTCGAGACGGTCGCCGTAGAAGAGCATGTCGTCGAGAGGGATCCCGGTGCGCTCGGCGAGCGCGGTCATGCCGTACGCCTTGTCGATGCCCGCTCTCGTGATGTCGATCGACGTCGAGCCGCCGGCGCGCACCTCGAGCCCGGGAAGGCGGGCGGCGACCGCGTCGCGCAGCCGCAAACGCTTCTCGCCCGAGGGGTCCCAGGCGTGCTTGGCCGCTCCCGGCGCCTGCTGTCCGAGTGCGGAGAACGTGATCTGCGAACCGCGGTCCTCGAGGATCTCCCCCCACGGGTTCGGCTCCCACAGGCCGAGCCGCTCGGCCTCTTCGCGCAGCGCCAGCAGAGCCGCAGTCTTCTCGTCGTCCGACAGATCATGCGCGTAGACGGCGACGAAGTCCGTGCCGTCATGGCGGAGGTAGCGCGTGCCGCACGTCGGCAGCAGGTGCAGGCGCGCGAGCTCGGCCGCGTCGGCATCTCCCAGGTGGGCGATGACCTGAGAACGGAACTGCGTCTCGTTGCCGCCCGAGATGATGGCAACGTCCACGACGCGCAGGAGCGCGCGCAGCTGCGCGGCGATGCGCGGGTCGATCGCGCTCTTGGACGGTGCGAGCGTGTCGTCGAGGTCGAAGGCGACCAGGCGCGGGGCTGTCGGGCGAGAGGCAGTCATGATGTCTCCAGGATATGGAAGAAGGCCGCCCCGGAGGGCGGCCTTCCTGCAACGTCGGGGTGACAGGATTTGAACCTGCGGCCTCTTCGTCCCGAACGAAGCGCGCTACCAAGCTGCGCCACACCCCGTTGCAACCGTTCGAGTCTACAGGGAAAAATCTGCTGCGCCGAATCGGGGGCCGTGCCGTGATCAGGCGGGCGTGTCCCGTGCGGTGAGCGTCAGGAGCGTCGCCTCCGGGCGGCACGCGAACCGCACCGGGGCGTAGATCGAGTGGCCGATGCCGGCGCTGACGTTCAGCGGGATGCTGCGCCCGTCATGCGCCCACGTGCTCAGGCCCTTGGCCTGCTTCAGGGGGATGTCGCAGTTCGCGACCAGGGTGCCGTAGAACGGCAGGCAGACCTGGCCGCCGTGGGTGTGACCGCCGAAGATCGCCTGGGCGCCGAGGTCGGTGAAGCGGTTCAGCACGCGCTGATACGGGGCGTGCGTGACGCCGAGCAGAGGAGTGGAGGCATCCCGTTCGCCGAGCCGTGCGATGGCGCCGGGGAGCGCGTCGAGATCGTCCCACTCGCGGTGGGCGTCGCTCACGCCGAAGAGATCGATACGACGATCGCCCGCCTGCACGCTCGCGGCCGTGTTGTTGATCTGCGTCCAGCCGATCTCCTTCTCGAGGAACCGGTTGAGCGCGGCGGTGTCGAGCGGCTGCGCCTTCTCGTTGCGGCGCGACGGCGCGACGAGGTAGCGCAGCGGATTGCGCGGCGTGGGTCCGTGCACGTCGTTGGACCCGTGCACGAAGACCCCCGGGATGCCGGCGAACGGCTCGAACGCCCGGCGCACACCGATCAGGCCGTCCTGGTGACCCAGGTTGTCGCCCGTGTTGATGATGAGGTCCGGCTCGAGTTCGGCGAGCGAGGCGAGCCAGTCCTGCTTGCGGTGCTGCCAGGGCGCCATGTGCGCATCGGAGATGTGCAGCACGCGCAGCGGAGCGGAGCGGGGCGGGAGCGCCGCAGCGGTCGCTTCGCGGACGGTGAAGAGGTAGCGCTCGATCCCGATGCCCCACACGGCGCACGCGACGCCGACGGCCCCCGCCGCGCCGAGCGCGACGAGGGCCGGATGGGCTGACCTACGACTCAATCGTCGCCGCCGGCGCACAGGAGCATCACGGTGGAGTCGGGCTTCGCCTCGCCGCCGCCGGGGTTTTGGGCGACGACATCGTCACCGTTGTCGCATCCGTTCGAGTCGACTGAGAATCCGGCTTTCTCGATCGCCGCCTTCGCCTGGCCGAACTTCGATCCGACGACGTTGGGCACCGTGGCCGTCGGCGCCTTGCCGTTGCTGGGGGAGAGCGTCACCGAGGTGCCGCTGGTGACGCGGCCGGCGCCGGGGCTCTGCTCGGCGACGAGGCCCTTCGCGAGGTCGCTGTCGACGGCCTTGCCGACCGTCACCGAGAACCCGGCGTTGCGCAGCGTGGAGGTCGCCTCGTCGACGGACATGCCCACGACGCTCGGCAGGTTCACGTAGATCTGGCGCGTGAGGTTCTTGTCCGGCTGCGGGAACGGGTCGCCGCCTCCGAGCGCCCGGTTCGCGGCGGCCTGCATCTCGCGGGCGACCGCATACCGCATGTTCTCGATGAGATTCCCGTTCGTCCAGTAGCCCCAGATGTTGTCTTCCTTGCCGTCCGTGCGGCCGATGAACACCGCCGTGGCCGCCTTCGTGCTGGCCTCAATCATCATGGTGGTCGCGACGTTGTGCGAACCCGTCTTGCCGATGAGCGGAGTGCCGTCCCACGGGTTCGCGTTGCTGCCGGTTCCGCCGGAGGCCATGACGCCCTGCAGGGCGTATGCGGCCGTCGCTGCGACCTCAGGCGAGATCACCTGCGAGCAGTCCGCCTCGGGGACGGGAATCTCTTCGCCGTTCTGGTCGACGATCTTGTCGACCGCGCGGGGCTCGCAGTAGACGCCCTTGTTGGCGACGGTCGCGTAGGCGCCCGCCATGTCGATCGGCGCGATGTTCTTCGAGCCGAGCACGTCGAACGGAAGGTTCTTCTCCGTCGTCTTCTGTCCGGTGGCCAGCGACACGCCCATGCGGTCGGCGACGCCGTTGATGTCGCAGAGGTCGAGCTTGGCGGCCATGGCGAAGTAGCCGGAGTTCAGCGACTCGCGCGTGAACCTCATAGGGCTGCCGTAGTACCCGGGGTTGTTGCCGAAGTTCCTGACCTCGGAGGTGTTCACGGGGATGGTCGCGTTGTCGCACGAGGCGTTCATCGTCAACGTCTGGTAGCGCCCGTTCAAGTTCTCGTTCACCGAGTGGCCCTTCTCGAGCCAGTCGATGAGCGTGAACAGCTTGTACGTCGAGCCGACGGGGAATCCGCCGGAGCCGCCGTGATCCTTGTCGGAGGCGTAGACGAGACTCGAGTACGCCGGGTCCTTGCTCGCGGTCTCGCGGAACTTCGTGTTCTGCGTCATCGACAGCACGCGGCCCGTGGAGGGCTCGATCGTCACTCCGGCGCCGCCGAGGCTCAAATTCTGGAAGCTGGCCGGAACGTAGTTCTTCATCGCGGCGACAGCGGGCTTCTGGATGCGCATGTCCAGCGACGTGTAGATCTGCAGGCCATCCCGCTGCAGTGCACGCGTGCGCTCCGCAAGGTTGGCGCCGAGCGTATCGTCCTCGAGCAGGAGCGACTTCACGTACTGGCAGAAGTAGGCGTTGCTGCCTGCCGCGCCGCAGCCCTGCGTCGGGGCGTTGATGTCCGGCACGATGTCCGATGCATCGGCCTCGTCGAACTGCGCCTGCGTGATCTTGCCATCGGCCAGCATGCGCGTCAGCACGTAGTGGCGGCGGTCCTTCGTCAAAGACCAGCCGTCCGCCTCGCCGTTGACGGCCTCGCCGGCGTCATTGGTCGTCGTGCCGTCCTTCAGGTCGATGCGGAAGGTGTTCGGGTTCTGCACGATGCCGGCGAGCGTCGCCGCCTGCGCCACGGTGAGCTTGGCCGCGCTGGTGCTGAAGTAGTAGTTCGCCGCGGCCTCGATGCCGTAGACCGTGCCGCCGAAGCTGGCGATGTTCAGGTAACCGAGCAGGATCTCGTTCTTCGAGTAGTCCTTCTCGATCTGGATCGCGTAGCGCATCTCCTGGAGCTTGCGCTCGATGCCGTCCGTTCCCGTCGCGTTCGTGGCATCCAGCCAGCACTGCGCGGTCTCGTCCTCGTAGTTCTTGGAACCGGGCAGGACCTTCTGCTCGCACTGCTGCACGAGGACGTTCTTGACGTACTGCTGGCTGATCGTCGAGGCTCCGCGCGACGAGGTTCCGCGGAGGTTGTCGACCAGCGCCTTCACCGTCGCACCGATGTTGACGCCGCCGTGCTCGTAGTAGCTCTTGTCCTCGCTGGAGAGGATCGCGTCGTACATGACGGGACTGATCTGATCGAAGTCCACCTGCTCGCGGTTCTGATCGAAGAACGTCGCGAGCTTGACCGGCTTGCCGTTGATGCCGGTCGCGTAGATCGTGCTCGGCTCCATCGGCTCGTCCGGCTTGAGGTAGGACGGCAGCTTCTCGAACAGATCGAGGGCGCTGGATCCGGCGGCGCCTGCCACCGCGAGAGCCGGGGTGACGGTGGCTGTGACCAGGATGCCGGCGACGACGCTCAGGCCGACGAGGCCGAGCAGTCCGCCGAGCACGCCTGATGCCGTGCGATTCTTCTGGGGCATACGCTTGATGGTAGGGGAGTTCCCTGAATAACCGCCCTTGACGCACGGATGCCGGGCGTCACCGACGCCAGGAGTGCCATGACAACGTGGGAGTACCTCACCACCCCGCTGCTGATCCACAACACCGCCGCGATCCTCAACAACTGGGGCAAGCAGGGGTGGGAGCTCGTGCAGGTCGTGCAGGGCCCTGAAGGCGGGCTCGTCGCCTACTTCAAGCGCCCGGTGACGGCGGACGGCTCGAACACCGGCGGCCTCGCCGCGGCCGAGCAGGCCGCCCGCCAGTTCGACGGAGGTGCCGCATGAGCGTCGCCGCACGCCTCGCAGAGCTCGGAATCGAGCTGCCGGAGGTCGCGCCTCCTGTCGCTTCCTATGTCCCCGCCGTCGTGCACGGCGGTCTCGTCTACACCTCCGGTCAGCTCCCGTTCGCTTCGGGTGAGTTGCCGGCGACGGGCAAGGTCGGTGCAGAGGTGCCCGCAGAGGATGCCAAGGGCTATGCCCGCACCTGCGCCCTGAACGCGCTCGCCGCGGCGGCGTCCGCAGCCGGAGGCCTGGAGAAGATCGGCGGCGTGCTGCGCGTCGGCGGGTTCGTGGCATCCGCCCCGTCGTTCACCGGGCAACCGGGCGTCATCAACGGAGCGAGCGAGGTGCTCGGCGAGATCTTCGGCGACGCGGGACGCCATGCTCGTGCCGCCGTCGGCGTCGCCGTGCTGCCCCTGGACAGCCCCGTCGAGGTCGAGGTCACCTTCACGCTGGCATGACGCTGCGCCGCTGAATCCTCAAGGCCGCGCCGAGACAGCGTCGAATCGACGCAGTCTCGGCGCGGCCTTGCAGTCTCGTGGCTACTTCACCTGGCGCCGGCGGCCTCCGTCCGTGTCACCTCATCAGACGCGCGCCCGGCGCCGCGTCCGGAGCGATGAGCCGATCAGTGCGCCCGCTCCGAGCACGAGCAGTGCTGGCCCGACCCAGAGCGCCGCACCCGACTCGCCTCCGGTCGCGGCGAGTTCATTGCGCTGCACGGTCACCGCGGCAACGACGGTGAGGCCGAGGCCGTCGAAGCTGAGGATGAGGTGGTGCTCCCCGTCCGTGACGCCGGTGAGGTCGAAGCTGCCGGTGATGGCGGCGCTGTCCCACTGGACAGTGCCGAGCGATACCGGGGTCGATCGCATGTTGCCGATGATCGACGACTGCGAACCCTGCATCTTCGTCAGGAATGAGGACATCAGGTCGGCCGCTTCACTGCGCTTGTCGGTCAAGCCGGCCAGTCGCAGCATATCCATCTGCTGAGTGTTCGTGACGGCGTCGCGTTCTACGCGCAGCGTTGCGACGAGGTCGGCAGCGGCCGTTCTCACCCCGGTGGAGTCCGACGTCGCCGAAAGGAGAACGTGCGACTCCACGGCCGGGCGTGCGGCCGCGATCGCAGTGGCCAGCGACTCATCAGTCGGCCCGGCGACGTATGCGTTCAGGGCCGTGATGGCCGCGTTGAGCGTGACCACGCGGGCGTTGCGTTTCTGCACAGCCGTGACCTGAGAGGAAAGCTGCTGGTCGAGCAGCCGGACGCGCTGATCCTGGACAGCGCGCAGAGCCCCTTCGAGATCGAACGCGGTGAGCGAGATCTCGTTCACAGTGACACCCGGCAGGCTGGAGACCACCGGCGACAGCAGCTGGGATGCGGCGGCCGCCTCGTTCGTAGACGGCCGCTCCGCGAGGCCGAGCGCCTGTCCCGAGCCGTTGAGGAGAGGGAATGTGACATTCGGTGTGCCCGCCGCGGCCGCGAGCAGGTCGGCAAGCTCGGGCTCCGAGATGCCGCTGAAAGCGCCGGTGAGGCCGACATCGTCCGGGCGCTGGAAGACCGCGATGTAGGCCTGCTGTACCGGATCGGTGGAGGGCGTCGGGGTCGGGGTGGCGGTGGGTGTGGGTGTGGGTGTGGGCGTGGGCGTCGGAGCGTCCGTGGGTGTGGGTGTGGGTGTGGGTGTGGGTGTCGGTGTCGGGGTGTCCGTGGGTGAGGGGGTCGGTGCCGCGGTATCCGAGATGAGCGCGAAGGAGCGGTCCACATGGACGAGGCTGGGACTCTCTTCGCCTCGGGGAAGCGCGAAGGCGGGATTGTCCGACGGCTGCGCATCCGCGAGCGTGAATCCCGTGGCCGGCTCGAAGCGGATGCTGTAGTCGTCGGTGGATGTCGTCGGCAATGAGCCTGATCGGAACGTGCCGTCTGCGGCGACCGGGACGCGCTGCACTGCCGTGCCGCCACTGAGGATGGTGACGCTCGCGCCCGAGAGGTCGGCGAGAGGGGAGGCATCCGATGTCGCGGTCACCGCGCCGCTGATCTCACCGAAGGAGCCCTCGAGCGGGAGGGTGACGGGATCTCCCAGCGTGGGGTTGAACTCCCTCCTCACCGCGGGTTCGAGGAGGTCGCCGACAGCGCCGGGCCAGGATGCCTCGGCGATGAAGCTGGTGTCCGTCGCGGGTATGCGCACCGACACGGTTCCGTCTGCCGAGGTGGTGCCGGTGGCGATGACCTGCTCGGGGTACTCGGTGGAGAGCACGGTCACGGCAGCACCGCCGAGCGGTGCGGATGCCGTCCCGTCGGAGAGAGTCGTCGTGATGAGTATGTGGCCTGATTCGGACTCCGCGGCGCTGGCGATCGCGGGCAGCCCCACCAAGACAAGGCCGGTGGCTACGGACAGCACACCTGCGGTGCGTAGCGGGGAGAGCAGATTCCGACGTCGTCGTGCGACGGTGTGAGGCATGGCGATCCCTTCTGATGGTTCATGGCTAAGTATGGACTCAGTCCAAACTTTTACGCAACCCAGGGAGATTGACTTAGGGTGGGATGAAGGGAGAGGAGGGACGGCGATGACGGAAGGGCTCCGCGAGAAGAAGATGCGCGTCGCGCGTCGGGCCATGGAGGAGGCCGCGGTCGGAATCGCCTATGAGGAAGGCGTTCACGCCGTGACGGTCGACCGCATCTGCGAAGTGGCGATGGTGTCGCGCAGCACGTTCTTCAACTACTTCCCCTCGCTCGAGCATGCGATCTTCGGATCCGCCCTGGTCTACGACCCTGTGCTCACCGAGCGCATTTTGAGCGCGCACCGAGACGACCTCGTGATCGCCGCCTCGCGGATCGTGATGGAGACCGTCCGCGGGCAGGGTGGCGACGAACTCCTGCGCAAGCGGTTCGCGCTTTTCGCCCGGGAACCGGGCACCACTACGACGGTGTCGTGGGCGGCCGGGACGAGTCGCGCCGGACTGCAGGACGTGATCGAGAACTGGCTCGATGCACATCCGGCATCGGCTCGCTTGGCGGACGCCGATCACGCCACCGAGGCGCGGATGATCGTGAACTTCTCCATCACGCTCGGCGACGAGGTTATGCGGCTGGTGGGTGAGGACGGCGGGGACTTCCCGTTCGACCCCGCCGTGTTTCGCACGGTCCGCGAGCGGATGAGGGCGCTGAGCGTACCCGCACGGTGAACCCCCCGCACCGCGATCAACGGCACGAGGTGTTCGGGACCGCCGCTACTTGACCTGTGCCGAGATGATGCTCATGACCGCGGTGTCGGCGAGCGTGGTGGTGTCTCCCACTTCACGGCCCTCAGCGACGTCGCGCAGCAGCCGTCGCATGATCTTGCCCGAGCGGGTCTTGGGCAGCTCGCCCACGATGTAGACGTCGCGCGGGCGGGCGATCGCGCCGATCTGCTCGCCGACCCAGCTGCGCAGCTGCGTGGCGAGACCGGCCGGGTCGTGGGCCGCGAGGTAGCTCTCCTTGATAATCACGAAGGCGACCACGGCCTGCCCCGTGGTCTCATCCGACGCTCCGACCACCGCGGCCTCGGCCGTGGCCTCGTGGGCGACGAGCGACGATTCGATCTCGGCGGTCGAGAGCCGGTGCCCGGAGACGTTCATGACGTCGTCGACGCGGCCCAGCAGCCACAGGTCGCCGTCGGCGTCGAGGCGGGCGCCATCGCCGGCGAAGTAGTAGCCCTGCTTCTCGAACTTCTCCCAGTACGTCTCCTTGTAGCGCTCGGGGTCGCCCCAGATGCCGCGCAGCATGCTCGGCCACGGTTCGGTGATCACGAGCAGACCGCCGTTGCCGTTACCCACCTCGCTGCCCGTCTCGTCGACGACATCGATCGAGATGCCCGGGAGCGGCACCTGCGCCGAACCGGGCTTGGTCGCCGTGACGCCGGGGAGGGGCGAGACCATGATCGCGCCGGTCTCGGTCTGCCACCACGTGTCCACGATGGGGGCGCTGCCGCCGCCGATGACCTCGCGGTACCACATCCACGCCTCGGGGTTGATGGGCTCTCCGACCGAACCGAGCACGCGGATCGACGACAGGTCGAACTTCTGCGGGATCGCGCGGCCGGTCTTCATGAACGAGCGGATCGCCGTGGGCGCGGTGTAGAAGATGCTCACCCCGTACTTCTGGATGATCTCCCACCAGCGACCGGGATGCGGGGCGTCGGGCGTTCCCTCGTACAGCACCTGGGTGGCGCCGTTCGCGAGCGGGCCGTACGTGACATAGCTGTGCCCGGTGATCCATCCGATGTCGGCCGTGCACCAGTACACGTCGCTCTCGGGCTTCAGATCGAAGACGTTCCGGTGCGTGTAGGCGGCCTGGGTCAGGTATCCGCCGGAGGTGTGCAGGATGCCCTTCGGCTTCCCGGTGGTTCCGGACGTGTAGAGGATGAACAGGGGGTTCTCCGCGGGGAACGGCTCCGCGACGTGCTCGGCGGATGCCGCAGGCACGACGTCGTGCCACCACACGTCACGTCCCTCCACCCAGTCCACCTCGTTCTCGCCGCGCTTGACGACGAGCACGTGCTCGACGGTCTGCTGCTCGCCGAAGCGGTCGTCGCTGAGCGCTTGGTCTACGGCGGGCTTGAGCGGCGAGACCTTGCCCTTGCGGTAGCCGCCGTCGGCGGTGATGACGAGCTTGGCACCGGCGTCGTCGATCCGGGAGCGCAGGCTCTCGGCGCTGAATCCTCCGAAGACGACCGAGTGGATCGCGCCGAGCCTGGCGACCGCGAGCATGGACGCCACGGCCTCAGGGATCATGGGCAGATAGATCGCGACCCGGTCGCCTGCTCCGACGCCCAGCCCTTCGAGGACGTTGGCGACGCGCTTGACCTCGTCGGTCAGCTCGGCGTACGTGATGCGCCGTTCGTCGCCCGGCTCGCCCTCCCAGAGCAGGGCGACGCGGTCGCCGTTGCCCGCTTCGACATGCCGATCGAGGCAGTTGTAGGCGACGTTCAGTTCGCCGTCGTCGAACCACTTGGCGAACGGCGGCGTCGACCAGTCCAGGACGCGGGTGAAGGGCGTGTGCCAGTGCAGCAGCTCCCGTGCCTGATCGCCCCAGAAGCCCTCGCGGTCCGCCGCTGCGCGCTCGTACAGGTCTGCCTTCGCGACCGCAGACGCGGCGAACTCGTCGGACGGCGGGAACTGCCGGCTCTCGTCGAGGAGGTGATCGATCTGGCTGCTCATGGACGCGCTCCTTTGCGGTGGACGAGGTCGTGCACGGGTCACGACTGTGAGGTGAATCTAGTCTCGCTCATATCGCGCCAGTACCTCCGAAAGTGGGTAAAGGCGCACTGCGCAATCGTTCTGCACCGCGCGATCCGCTGCACCGGTTGCGCACGGGCCGTGGGTTTCCGGCCCCGGCGAGGATGCCGACGGGCCTAACGTCGGGTCATGCCGCAGCCGTTCATCATCCGACCCCGTGCATCCGCCGCGGTGCACATGCCGGGCGAGCGCGCACCGCTCCCTCCCGAGCTGGAGGCCGTGCTCGGCCCCCTCGCCGAGCACTGCGCCGATCCGCTCGTCACCGACCTGTTCGTCAATGGCGCCGACGGACTCTTCGTCGACCGCGGGTCCGGAGCCGAGCGCGTTCGCGACTGGGCGGCGTCCGAGCGCGAGGTGCGAGACCTGGCCGTGGCGCTGATCGGAGCGGGCGGCAGGCACCTGGACGACCAGTCTCCCTGCGTCGATGTGCGGCTCGCCTCCGGCATCCGCGTGCACGCCGTGCTGTCGCCGGTGTCGGCGTCGGGGACGGCGGTGTCCGTCCGCATTCCGCGCGTTGGGGCGAGCGATCTCGACGCGCTGGCGGCGCTCGGCGCCTTCGACGCGCCGCAGCGGGCGTGGCTCGAGTCGCTCGTGGCGGCCAGGGCGAACGTCCTCATCACAGGCGGCACGGGAACGGGCAAGACGACGCTGCTGTCCGCGATGCTGCGCGCCGTTCCTGCCCGCGAACGGATCGTGACCATCGAGGATGTCGCGGAGCTGCGTCCGGAGCATCCGCACCACGTCGCCCTCGAAGCACGGCAGTCGAATCTCGAGGGCGCCGGCGCCATCACGCTCGCGCGCCTCGTGCGGGAATCGCTGCGCATGCGACCGGATCGTCTGGTGGTCGGCGAATGCCGCGGCGAAGAGGTGCGCGAGCTGCTCTCGGCGCTGAACACCGGGCACGACGGCGGTGCAGGAACCATGCACGCCAGCGGCATCGCCGACGTGCCTGCTCGTCTCGAGGCGCTCGGCGCGCTCGCCGGGATGGATGCCACGGCTCTGGCCCGTCAGGTCGTCAGCGCCTTCACCGTCGTCCTCCACCTCGACCGTGATACCGGCGGCATCCGCCGTCTCGAACAGGCCGGCCGGTTCCTGCTCCGGGGCGAGCGACTCGACATCGAGGTCGTGCAGCCATGGTGACCGGGCGCCGCGGGTCCGCAGCCGTCGACACCGCCGAGGCGGCTGCCGTCGCCGTCCGGACGCTCGCCGTGCTGCTGCAGGCGGGATCGGTGCCGCTGAACGCCTGGCGCCACCTCGCCGACTCCGGCGATGCGAGTGCGCGCCGGGTCGTCGATCGCTGCGGCGAGGGGGTACCGCTCCCGGCGGCGATCGAAGCCGAGGGCGGAGCGTGGCGCGACGCCGCCGCGGCGTGGGAGGTCGCGACGACGGTCGGCGCACCGCTCGCGGAGGTGCTGCGCTCCCTGGCCGAGAGCATGCGGGATGCGGCGTCCGCTGCCGACGACGTGCGGATCGCCCTCGCGGAGCCGGCGGGAACCGCGCGTCTGCTGCTGTGGATGCCGCTCGCGGGGCTGCTGCTCGGATTCGCTCTCGGGTTCGACACTCTCGGCATCCTGTTCACGCATCCGATCGGCATCGCGTGCCTGGTCGCCGGGCTCCTGCTCGTGCTCGCGGCGCGGCTCTGGACGCGGCGCCTCCTGCAGCGGGCGCAGCCGGATCCGGGGAGCCCAGGGATGCACGCCGAGCTCGTCGCGGTCGCGCTGTCCGGCGGAGCGTCGATCTCCCGGTCGCTGCAGCTCGTCGACGACACCCCGGCCCGAGACCACCTGCAGGGCGATCGTACGGCCGCGGTGCTCGACCTCTCGCGTGCCGCCGGCGTCCCTGCAGGCGAGCTCCTGCGTGCGGCCGCCGCACAGGAGCGCCACGACGCCCGGGTGCAGGGGCGACTGCGAGCGGCGAGGCTCTCGTCACAGCTGCTGATCCCGCTGGGCGTATGCACTCTCCCCGCATTCCTCCTATTGGGCGTCGCACCCCTCATCCTCTCCGTCCTCTCATCCACCCCGCTGCCCATCTGACGGCGGCACACCCAGAAAGAAGGAACACATGAACACCGTCCCCACCCTCACCAGACGCCGCGCGGCGTCGCTGTTCACCGACGAGTCGGGAGCGGCGACCGCCGAGTACGCGATCACGACGATGGCGGCTGTCGCGTTCGCGGGACTGCTCGTCGTGATCATGCGCTCGGACGAGGTGCGTGGCATCCTCACCGACCTCGTGCGCCGAGCCCTGACCGTCTCGTGAGCGCATGCGCGGCTCCTCCCACGACTCCGAACGCGGCTCCGTGGCCGCCGAGCTCGCCCTCGCCCTGCCCGCCGTCGCGCTGACGCTGCTGCTCGGTGCCGGCGCGCTCGGCGCCACAGCGCAGCTCGTCGCCGTGCAGGATGCCGTGGCCGATGCCGCTCGGCTCCTCGGCCGCGGCGAGAGCGCAGCGGCTGCGGAAGCCGCGGTGGCGGCATCCGTCGACGGCGCGCGCGTCAGCAGCCACACCCGCGACGAGTTCGTCTGCGTCAGCGCGCGGATCGATGCCCGGCTCGGACGGATCATCAGCATCCCCCTGTCGGCATCGAGCTGCGCGCTCGCCGGGGGACTGTGATGGCGGGCACGGCGCTGTCGGCCTCCGTGCTCGCGGTGTCCGCAGCCCTCGCTGTCGGGCTCGCCGCGGTCGGCGGTGCGGCGGTGACCGCGCAGCGCGCGGCAGGGGCGGCCGACGCGGCGGCGCTCGCCGCAGCGGATGCCGCATCCGGGGCCGTGATCACGGACGCCGAGCCCTGTGTGCTCGCCGCGCGCGTCGCCGCAGCGTCCGGAGCGGTGCTCGTCGAGTGCACGCTCGACGGACTCATGGCGACCGTGCGCGTGGAAGCGGCGTACGCTGGACTTGCTGCCGTCTCCCGAGCCCGCGCAGGGCCGCCCGAGGGATTCTGACGGCATCGACCCGAGACCCGCTCACAGTTCTGCTGTGAGCACGCCACGACAGTGGTGTGTATGGTGTGCTTCGAAGAAAGGACGCACCCTTGGCTGAAGGCAAGAAGCTCGTCATCGTCGAGTCCCCGACGAAGATGCGGTCGATTCAGGGATACCTGGGCGACGACTACGAGGTGCTCAGCTCCGTCGGCCACATCCGCGACCTCGCTGACAAGAAGGACATCCCGGCCGCCGACAAGAAGGCCTACGGCAAGTACTCGATCGATATCGAGAACGGCTTCGACCCCTACTACGTCGTCTCCGACCGCAAGACGAAGACCGTCGCCGAGCTCCGGCGCGCGCTCAAGAGCGCCGACGAGCTCCTGCTCGCCACTGATGAGGACCGCGAAGGCGAAGCCATCGCCTGGCACCTGCTCGAGACCCTCAAGCCCAAGGTGCCTGTCAAGCGCATGGTGTTCCACGAGATCACGAAGGACGCCATCCAGGCCGCCGTCGGCAACACCCGCGAGCTCGACCTCGCGCTCGTCGACGCCCAGGAGACCCGGCGCATCCTCGACCGCCTCTACGGCTGGGACGTCTCGCCCGTGCTCTGGTACAAGGTCAAGACCGGTCTCTCTGCCGGACGCGTGCAGTCAGCGGCGACGCGCATGATCGTCGAGCGGGAGCGCGAGCGCATGGCCTTCGTCTCGGCCGACTACTGGGACGTCGAGGCCTCGGCATCCAGCGGCAGCTCGTTCCGCGTGCGCCTCGTGCGCGTCGACGGCGGGCAACTCGCTCGAGGAACCGACTTCGACGACACCGGAAAGCTCAAGAAGGCCGTCGTCGTCCTCTCCGAGAAGGACGCGACAGCCCACGCGCACGCCGTTGACGCCGCCGGCGCCGGCACAGTCACCAAGGTCGAGGCCAAGCCGGGCACGCGCAGCCCGTACGCCCCGTTCACGACCTCCACCCTCCAGCAGGAGGCCGGTCGCAAGCTCTCGATGAGCGCCAAGCAGGCGATGAGCGTCGCCCAGCGCCTGTATGAGAAGGGCTTCATCACCTATATGCGAACCGACTCGGTGGCGCTGAGCACCCAGGCGGTGCAGGCGGCGCGCAGCCAGGCGGTCGCGCTGTACGGCGACAGCGCTGTGCCGCTGAAGCCCCGGGTGTACAAGTCCAAGAGCAAGAACGCGCAGGAGGCGCACGAGGCGATCCGTCCGTCGGGCGAGAACTTCCGCAAGCCGGCTTCCGTGTCCGGCGAACTCGACCGCGAAGAGCTGCGCCTGTACGACCTGATCTGGAAGCGCACGGTCGCCAGCCAGATGGCCGACGCCAAGTACGAGACCACGACCGTCACGATCGCGGTCGATGCCGACGGCCGCAACGCCGAGTTCACGGCATCCGGAACCGTGTACACGTTCAAGGGCTTCCTCGAGGCGTACGAGGAGGGCAAGGACGAGAAGCGCGGCGACGCCGACGCGGACTCGAACCAGTCCCTCCCCGCCGTCACCGTCGGCGACGAGCTCGCGATGTCGGATGCCGAGGCGAAGGGCCACAGGACCACGCCGAAGCCGCGGTACACCGAGGCTTCGCTCGTGAAGGCCCTCGAAGAGCACGGCATCGGTCGCCCGTCGACGTTCGCCAGCATCATCGGCACGGTCATCGACCGCGGGTACGCCACCAAGCGCGGCCAGGCCCTCGTGCCGACCTGGATGGCGTTCAGTGTCGTCCGGCTGCTCGAGGAGCACTTCTCCGATCTCATCGATTACGACTTCACCGCAGCGCTCGAGGACGACCTCGACGCGATCGCCCGCGGCGAGCAGAAGCGCGTCGAATGGCTGCACTCGTTCTACTTCGGCTCGGATGCCCACGTGGGTCTGCGTCAGGTCGTCGACAACCTCGGCGAGATCGACGCCCGCGCACTGAACTCGACGCGCATCACCGACAACGCCACGCTCCGCTTCGGCAAGTACGGCCCATACCTCGAAGTGATCGACCCGGCCAAGCCCGATGAGCGCGGACGCATCGTGAACGTCCCCGAGGACCTCGCGCCCGACGAGCTCACCGCCGAGAAGGCACAGGAGCTCATCGACGCACCGGTCGCCGGCGACCGCGTCCTCGGCGAGAACCCCGAGAACGGGCGCGTGATCGTCGTCAAGGACGGCCGCTACGGACCCTACGTGCAGGAGAACCTGCCCGAAGAGGACCCGCAGATCGACGAGGCCACCGGCGAGGTCGTCGAAGCGCCGAAGAAGAAGACGGCGAAGAAGGACGCACCCAAGCCTCGGACCGGGTCGCTGTTTCGCTCGATGTCGGTCGACACGATCGATCTCGACACCGCGCTGAAGCTGCTGAGCCTCCCGCGCATCGTCGGCACCGACCCCGAGTCGGGCGACGAGATCACCGCCCAGAACGGCCGGTACGGTCCGTATCTGAAGAAGGGGACGGACTCGCGGTCGCTCGAGAACGAGCAGCAGATCTTCGACGTGACGCTCGATGAGGCACTCGCGATCTACGCGCAGCCGAAGTACGGCGCCGGCTCCCGCCGGGCCTCCAGCGCGCTCGCCGAGTTCGACGCCGACCCGGTCAGCGGCAAGCCGATCCGCGTGCGCGATGGGCGCTTCGGGCCGTACGTGACCGACGGCGAGACGAACGTGACGATCCCGCGCGGCCAGAAGCCCGAGGACGTCACCTTCGAGATCGCCGTCCAGATGCTCGCCGACAAGCGCGCCAAGGGCCCGGCCCCCAAGCGCGGGGCGAAGAAGGCCGCGGCGAAGGCACCGGCCAAGAAGACGGCGACCAAGAAGGCGCCGGCGAAGAAGGCCACGGCCAAGACGGATGCCGAGAAGGCGGCCGCCCGTTCGGCTGCGGCGAAGAAGGCCGCCGCGACCCGTGCGGCCAACGCCGCGAAGGCGAAGGCGTGACGAGGCGCTCCGGCCTCTGGATCACCCTCGAGGGCGGCGACGGCTCGGGCAAGACGACACAGGCGGAGCGCCTCGAGCACTGGCTCATCGAAGAAGGGCGCACCGTCGTGCGCACCCGCGAGCCGGGCGGCAGCGAGGTCGGGCAGCTGATCCGCGAGATCGTGCTGCACCACCGCGGCGACATCGCCCCGCGCGCCGAGGCCCTGCTGTACGCCGCCGACCGAGCCCACCATGTCGCGACCGTCGTGCGTCCGGCGCTCGAACGCGGCGAGATCGTGCTGCAGGACCGGTACCTCGACTCGTCGGTCGCCTATCAGGGCGCGGGCCGTGTTCTCGATTCCACCGAGGTCCGCGAACTGTCGCTGTGGGCATCCGACGGTGCGCTTCCCGATCTCACGCTGCTGCTCGACCTCGATCCGGCGGCGGCGCGGGAGCGCCTCGATTCGGCCGACAAGCCGTTCGACCGCCTCGAGGCCGAGAAAGTCGACTTCCACACGCGTGTCCGCGCGGCGTACCTCGCGCTGGCGGATGCCGAGCCCGAGCGCTTCCTCGTCGTGGATGCTGCGGCATCCCCCGACGAGATCGCCGAGGCGATCCGCTCCCGCGTCGCCGCGATCCTGCCCCCGCCGCCTGACCGCGAAACAGGTCCTCCCCTGTGAAACAGGGCGTCGCACGGCCCGTTTCGCAGGACAGGGCCTGTTTCGGCGAGGGCAGGCGGACGCGCCGGCCCTGTCGGCAGTGACGGTTAGGCTGAGACCATGACCGCGACCCTCGCCCCGTTCCCCTGGACGGACGTGTGGGGGCAGGAGGATGCGGTCGACGCGCTGCGGTCGGCGGCAGCCGATCCTTCGGCGCTGTCGCACGCCTGGCTCATCACCGGTCCGCCCGGATCGGGCAGGTCGACCCTCGCCTACGCGTTCGCCGCGGCGCTCATCGCCGACGGGCCCGAGGACGAGCAGACCATGCGACAGGTCCTCGCCGGCACGCACCCCGATGTGACGGCGTTGCGCACCGACAAGGTCATCATCACGATCAAGGAGGCGCGCGCGCTCGTCGAACGGTCGTACTTCGCGCCATCCGCCGGCCGATATCGCGTGATCGTCGTCGAAGACGCCGATCGCATGGTCGAGCGCACCTCGAACGTGCTCCTCAAGGCGCTCGAAGAGCCTCCCGAGAAGACCGTCTGGGTGCTGTGCGCCCCGAGCGAGGCCGATCTGCTGCCGACCATCCGCTCCCGGGTGCGTCCGCTGCGGCTGCGCGAACCCGACGTCGCCGACGTCGCCCGGCTCATCGTCGAACGCACCGGAGCCTCTCCCGAGGTCGCCGAGCAGGCCGCCCGCCATTCGCAGCGCCACATCGGCATGGCCCAGCGGCTCGCCACCGACGACGCGGCCCGCCGTCGGCGCGACAGCACCCTGCGATCCGTGCTCTCGGTGCGCGGCGTCGGGACGGCGGTCGAGGTCGCCGGCGAGATCATCCAAGCCGCGACCGACGACGCCAAGGCGCTCACCGCCGAACGCGATGCGACAGAGCGCGCCTCGCTGCTGCGCACCGTGGGCATCGCAGAGGGGCAGGCGGTTCCCCCTGCCGTCCGCGCACAGATCTCAGCGCTGGAGGACGATCAGAAGAAGCGCGCGACGCGCAGCCTGCGCGACGGCATCGACCGGGTCCTCACCGACATGCAGTCGATGTTCCGCGACGTCATGATGCTGCAGTACGGCCGCGGCGACGACCTCATCAACAGCGAGCTGCGCACCGAGCTGACCGCACTGGCGTCGGCCTGGCCGGTGGACCGTACCCTGGTCGTGCTCGACCACCTTGCCGAGACCAGGGAATCCCTGGAGCGCAACGTCGCACCGACGCTGGCGCTGGAGAGTTTGCTCGTGACGATCGCGAGCGGGAGGAAACCGTGAACATTCGACAGACTTCTCGCCTGCGACGGCTGGCGGCGATCACGGCCGGGCTGGTCGCGGCATCCATGATGCTGAGCGGATGCCTGTACTCGATGATCCCCGAAGGAGCGGAGCCCCGCCCCTCGGTCACGAACACCCCCGACACCGAGGGCGTGCCGGCTGAACTGCTGCCGTTCTACGAGCAGACGCTGGAGTGGGCGGCATGCGACCGGGGAGGCGCGACCTTCGATTGCACGTACGTCACGGCGCCGCTCGATTGGGAGAACCCGGGCGACGGCGAGATCCAGCTGTCGGTCGTGCGCCATCAGGCCAGCGGCACCCCGGTCGGATCGCTGCTGACGAACCCGGGCGGGCCGGGGGCCAGCGGCCGGGACTTCATCCTCGACAGCCTGAGCTACGCCGTCAGCGCCGATCTCGCCGACGCGTACGACGTCATCGGGTTCGACCCCCGCGGCGTCGGCGATTCCACCGCGGTGCGCTGCTTCGATGCAGCCGGCATGGACGCGTACCTCTATGACATCCCGGCAGCGCCCCGCGGCAGTGCCGAGTGGGAGGCGGAGCTCACGCAGCGCAACACGGCCTTCGCGGAGGCATGCGACGCGAACAGCGACGGCATCCTGCCCTTCATCACCACTGTGAACTCCGCGCGCGACATGGACCTGATCCGTGCGGTGCTCGGCGACAAGCAGCTCAACTACCTGGGCTACTCGTACGGCACGTTCCTCGGTGCGACGTACGCGAACCTCTACCCCGAGAAGGCGGGGCGCCTCGTGCTGGACGGTGCGATCGACCCGGCGGTCTCGGGAACCGAGGTCGGCACCACGCAGGCTCTCGGCTTCGAATCCGCGCTGCGCGCGTACATGCAGGACTGCCTGGATTCCGGATCCTGCCCGTTCAACGGAACGGTGGACGAGGCCATGGCCGACCTGGGCGCTCTGCTCGCCGCCGTCGACCGCACCCCGCTCGAGAACGGCGACGGCCGGATGCTCGGCGCCGACTCGCTCATGACAGGGATCATCGCCGCCCTCTATTCCGCCGACAGCTGGACCTACCTCACCCAGGCGCTCGACGAGGCCCTGCAGGGCGATCCGTACACGGCGTTCGTCCTCGCCGATTTCTACAACGCCCGCGAGGACGGCGCCTACCTCGACAACTCCAGCGAGGCGTTCCGCGCCTACAACTGCATGGACTACCCGGTCGAGAACGACCAGGCCGCTCAGGATGCGGCGGACGCGAAGATCGCCGAGGGCGCCCCGACGATCGCGCCGTACTGGAGCGGCCCGGACTCCTGCGAGGTGTGGCCGTACCCGCCCACCGGAACCCGCGGAGAGATCCACGCCGCCGGCGCAGGCCCCATCCTCGTCGTCGGCACGACCAACGACCCCGCGACCCCGTACGAGTGGTCGGTCTCGCTGGCGGACCAGCTGGAGGAGGGCGTGCTCATCACCCGCGTGGGCGAGGGGCACACCGGCTACAACAAGGGCAACAGCTGCGTCGACAGCGCGGTCGACGCGTACTTCCTCGACGACACCGTGCCCACCGGCGACCTGGAGTGCGAGTGAGCGCCTCGGCGCGCGCGACGCGTCGGGTGATTTCGCGGTGACGGTGCGGACAGGGTAAGATTCTTGATCGTGCCGCTTTCGCCGCGCACGCCCCGATAGCTCAGTGGTAGAGCATTCCACTCGTAATGGAAAGGCCGTCAGTTCAATCCTGACTCGGGGCTCCACAGGTCCCGTGATGCGTCCAGCGTCACGGGACCTTCGCGTTCGTCCGAGCGCCCGCGTACGCTCGAGACATGGGCAGAGCACTTCTCATCGTCGACGTGCAGAACGACTTCACCGAGCGCGGGGCGCTCGCGGTGACCGGAGGGGATGCCGTCGCATCCGCGGTCTCGGAACTCCTGGCCTCGCACAGGGGCGACTACGACGTCATCGTGGCGTCGCGCGACTGGCACGATGCGGCCGGAGACAACGGCGGGCACTTCGCCGATGACCCGGACTACGTCGACACCTGGCCGGTGCACTGCGTCGCGGATACGCACGGCGCCGACTACGACCCGCTGCTGGTGACGGATGCCGTCACACATCATGTGCGCAAGGGACAGGGCGTCCCGGCGTACTCCATGTTCGAGGGCGTGGAGGACGGCGGTGCGACGACGGCCGCGATCCTGCTGGACCACGGCATCCTCAGCGCCGACGTCGTCGGCATCGCGACAGATCACTGCGTGCGCGCCACGGCACTCGACGCGATCGCGCACGGCGTGCACGTGCGCATCCTCACGGACCTCGTCGCCGGGGTCGGCGCGGAGTCGAGCGCGGCGGCGCTCGGCGAGCTCGCGCACGCCGGGGCGGAGCTCGTCGAGAGCCCGGCGGCGTTCGAGGGCCGGGGATGAGCCGCAGCGTCCTGCTGCTTCGCGCTGTGAACGTCAGCGGTCGCAATCTCGTTCCGATGGCGCGGCTGCGCGAGGCGCTGGCATCCGACACCGATCTCGAGGGCGTGTCGACCTACATCGCGAGCGGCAACATCATCTGCGAAAGCCCGCCCGACGCCGTCGCCGCCTGCGCGCGCGTGCGCGAGCTCATCCATGCCGAGTTCGGCGTGGACACCCCGGTGATCGCGCGGACGCACGACGAGCTCGTCGCTGCGCTGGACGCGCTGCCCTTCCCCGGCGGCGTCGACAAGCTCGTGCATGCGATGTTCCTCGAGAACGATCCGGCAGTGGGTGCCCTCGACGCTCTGCGGGAGCGCCTGGTGCCGGGGGAGGAGATCGCGCTCGTCGGTCGCGAGCTCTGGATCGGCTACAGCGAGAGCGGCGTGCACGCGACCAAGCTCACCAAGGCCGTGCTCGACCGGGCGCTCGGCGTCGCGGGAACGGCGAGGAACCTGCGGACGACCCGCAAGCTCGCCGAACTCACCGGCTGAGCGCCGTCCTCACGCTGCGAGACGCTGCTTCTCACGGGCGTTGACCGCGGCGAACAGCCGGTTGCGCTTGGTGTTCTGGAACGACGCGCACAGCCAGCGGTCGCCCTCGCGCACCATGACGAAGGTCTGCACCTTGTCGTGGCGGATCCGCGCACCCTTGCCGATGCCGCCCTCGGTGACGACCACGGCGGCGCGCTCGCTCAGCATCCGCGCGTCGACGATCCGCATCGACATGCGCGAGCCGCGCTGCCAGCGTTCGAAGACCGGCACGTGGTCGGCGCGGATGGCGGCGCGACCCGTGCTGACGATCCCGGCGAAGATTACGTACGTCGCGTCCTCGGTGAATTCGGCAGCGTAGGCGGTCGCGTCGCCCGCATCCCAGGCGCGCTGGATGCGGTCGAGCGCCTCGATGACGCCGGTGGGGATAGCGGTGGTGTTCATGATGACTCCGTATGGCAACTTGCAATAACTAAATAGTGCAACTCGCCATAACGGTTGTCAAGCTCGTAGAGTGGTGAACGTGAAGGACCCCAAGCAGGAACTCCGTCGGGGCGATCGCGATCTCGCCGCTTTGACCGTGCTCGCCCTGCTCACCGTGGGCCCGCGGCATCCCTACGACATCCACCGGTTCGTCGTCGAGACGCGGAAGGACTTCGTCACCGGCGTCCCGCGGAGCATCTACCACGCCGTCGGCAGGCTCGAGCGCGCGCATCTGATCGAGCCGATCGGCTCGGAGCAGGCCGGCGGACGCCCGGAGCGCACGGTGTTCGCGCTGACGGATGCCGGACGCGCAGAGGTGCGGCGCCGGGTCTCTCTTCTCGTGTCGCAGCCGCAGACGGATCGCACCGCCACCGTGGCCGGGCTGTCGTATCTCGGCATCCTCGACAGGGCAGGCGCGATCGCGGCGCTGCGGGCGAGGGCATCCGCGCTCGACGCCATGATCGCGGCGATCGACGCCGACCTCGCGGAGGCCTCCGAGGTTCCGGAGATCCTGCTCATCGAAGCCGAGTACGAGCGAGCGCAGGTGGTGTCCGAACGCGAGTGGTTCGCGGCGGTGACAGCGCGCTTGGACAGCGGCGACCTGGCGTGGATGCCCGGGCAGGCATGAGCGGGTCCCACCCCTCCACGATCGCCCGCGCCGTCGATCACGAGCTGCTGGTCAAGAAGTCGCGCTTCATCGCACGCATCGCACCGGTGTCGTCGCCCGAGGATGCGGATGCCGTGATCGCCGCGGTCAGGAAGCGGGCGTGGGATGCTCGGCACCACTGCTCGGCGCAGATCACGGGCCCGCTGGGCGAACGCGCGCGTTCATCGGACGACGGAGAGCCGTCGGGGACGGCGGGAGTGTCGATGCTGGAGGTTCTGCGCCGGCGGGAGTTGACCGACGTCGTGGCGGTCGTGACGCGCTACTTCGGCGGCGTGAAGCTCGGCGCCGGAGGGCTGGTGCGCGCATACTCGTCATCCGTGTCGGAGGCCCTCGACCTCGCGACCGTCCTCGACCGGCGGATGCTCACCGCCGTCGAGGTGAGCGTTCCGTACGTCGATGCCGGACGCTTCGACAATCTGCTGCGCGAGTGGGTGCACAGCCGCGGCGGCGTTCTCGACGACCCCGTCTACGCGGCGGCGGCGTCGTCGTTCGTAGTGTGGGTGCGGCCGGAGGCGGTGCCGGAACTGGCCGCGGCTATCGCCGAGGCCTCCGCGGGCGCGGTGACGGCCCGGTCGACCGGTGTCGAGAAGCTCATCGACGTGCCGCGGGGCGCGCCGTGAGCGGTCACGTCCGCGGCTGCACCGTGACGGTCATGGCGATCGGCGGCAGCTGGGCGCTCGGGCTCAGGTCGATGCGGCGGGCGCCGCAGCCGGCGCAGACGACGTAGAGGATCGTCCCCTCGCTCGTCGGATGCCGGGACTCGACGTCCCAGCCGTGCTCGTGCGCGTCGAGAGCGATTCGGGGGAGCGGGGCGGTGTGGAGTGCGGTCATGCCTCCAGCGTGCTGTAATGGCCTTATGCATCTCAACCCTTACGGGGAGTACGCCGTGCTCCTGGCCGCATCCCTCGCGAACGAGTGGCCGGAGGACCGTCAGGGAATCGAGACGCGCACCCTCGACATGGGCATGACGATGACGTTCCCTCCTGCGTCGGGGGACCATGCGGACGTGCGTGCCGTCATCGACGAGTGGCTCGAGATCGTCGACGAGACGGACCCCGATGCGCGAGCCGCGCTGCTGAACACGCGCCTTGCCGAATCGGCCGCGTACCCGCGGCTGACGAACCATGACGGTGAGGGATGGCACCTGCACTATCGCGACGACGTGCCGTCGATGCCGTTCGTTCTGCGAGCGATCATCAATCTCGGAACGGCGCTGCATCTGGTGACGCGGGGGATGGGCAGGCTCGGCCGCTGCCAGGCTCCACCGTGCACCAATGTCGTCGCCGATGTGACGCGCAACGGCCGCCAGAGGTTCTGCTCCGTCCGCTGCGCGAATCGTGCGGCCGTGCGTCGTCACCGCGCGCGCGGCGTATTAACTCCGGCGGCCGTCGACGCTGCCACCGAGCGCCAGTTCGTTCCCATTCGGTCATAGGTGACGATCGCGTGGCAGTTGCGACACCGTACATCGCATTTCGCTATCTCGTTCGTGATCGTGACGAGACCGAATCCATCGCGCACGAGTTGCATGACGCCGTCTCGCTTGTCACTGCCTGGCCGGTGATCGAAATCGAGGACGCGCACGTCTGTCGCTCCGCAGTCCACGCAAGGGTGTGCGATCAGATACCGCCGGATGAGGTCGATGCTCTCGAGGCGTTGCGCATCGTTGCGTCTTCTGATCACCGCGATGTGATGTTCGCGATTCTCGCGGTAATACCGCCGTGAGCGCGAGCGATTGCATTCGCGGCAGACTTCTTGTCGTCCGTCAGTGCGAGACGACTTTCTGTTGAAGTCGGTCAACGGCTTGACTTCCTGGCAGGTGCCGCATTTCTTCATGAGCAGACGGTATCGCTGAGGTCTGACTTTGTGCGGTGGGCCCCATGGGGCTCGAACCCATGACCCGCGGATTAACATGCCACTTCGGCTTTCGCCGCCGTCCATGGACGTTCGTGGTCTGGACTGTCCCTTCACCCTGGCTTGCGCTTTAGGTGCCACCCGTCCAGTCTCTACACCTTCCGGACTCGCGTCCGGCTTGGCTCGGGATTGCCATCTGGTCTCCCAGGAAGGGTTCCCCGACTTTGAGTGGTGTCATCCCCGGAGTTTCCCCCGAGGCGCTCCTATTTATGTTGAAGTCCGATGCTCTGCCAACTGAGCTAGAGGCCCGCGTCTTCGAGTCTAGCCGTTCTCCGAACCGAGGCCGAGCCAGGCACCCGCGGCCACGACGAGCGCAGCGGTCCCCGTCTCGAGCGTCGGCTGGATCACCGGCAAGAACGCCGGGGAGTGGTTGGCCGGGATGTCGGAGAAGATCGTTCCCTTCCGCTCCGCCTCGGCCCAGGCATCCGGGTCGGTCCCGCCGATCGACCAGTACGTGTACGGCACGCCGAGCGCCCGGGGCACGTCGCTGAAGTCTTCGCTGGCGGTCTGCAGATCCATCTCCAGCGCGCGCTCGCCGAAGTGCTCGGCGAAGGCATCCGCCACCCGGGTCGTCACCGTCTCGTCGTTCTCCGTGAGGGGGAACGAGTCGTACACCTCGATCTGCGGCTCCTTCGGCGATCCGCTCGCCATGCTCTCGCCGCGCGCGATGCGTTCGATCGCTTCGAGCATGTGCGTTCGCGTCGCCTCGGTGTACGTCCGCAGGTTCAGCTCGAGCACGGCCTCGTCCGGGATGATGTTGCTCTTCGAGCCCGCCCGGATGCTCCCCACCGTCAGCACGGCGGTATCGGTCGGCGCGATCTCCCGGGCGACCACGGTCTGCATCCGCACCACGATGAGTGCGGCGAGGACCACCGGATCCACGGTCTTCTGCGGCGTCGACCCGTGTCCGCCGCGGCCGTACACGGTGATGCGCACGCTGTCGGCGCTCGAGAGCACCGGGCCGGGGCGGGTGAGCACGGTGCCCGCGGGGCCGGGCAGCACGTGCTGCGCGAGCGCGACATCCGGCTTCGGGAGGAGGTCGGCGAAGCCGTCGTCCAGCATCCCTCGCGCCCCGTCTCCGGTCTCCTCTGCCGGCTGGAACAGCGCGACGACCGTCCCGCTCCACTGGTCCTGATGCGACGAGAGGAGTCGCGCGGCGCCCAGCAGACACGCGACGTGCACGTCGTGCCCGCAGGCGTGCATCACGGCATCCGCGGTGCTTCCGTAGTCGGCTCCGGTGGCCTCGGTGATCGGCAGCGCGTCCATGTCGGCGCGCATGAGCACCGTCGGTCCGTCACCCGCGCGCAGGATGCCGACGACCCCCGATCCGCCGATGCCGCTGCGGACGTCGAAGCCCCAGCCTTCCAAGCGCCGCGCGACCTCGGCGGCCGTGCGCGACTCCTCATGCGAGAGCTCGGGATGCGCGTGCAGATCGCGGTACAGCGCCTCCTGATCATCGCGGATCGCGTCGTAGCCGTTCAGGATGCCGGTGGCCGCGCTCATTCGGATGCCATGCCCTTTCTCGGTCCTCCCTTGGCGTGCGGGATGCGCCAGTGGAACTTCAGCGACAGCACGCGGAACACGAACACGACCGCCGCGGCGGCGGCGACGGTGACGATGTTCGGCAGCGACGTGGACCACAGCGCCGCCACGATGGCCGCTCCGAGGAAGGCCGGGACCGCGTACAGATCGGAGGAGTTGAACAGCTGCGGGTCGCGGTTGGCGACGACGTCGCGCAGGAGCCCTCCGCCGACGCCCGTGGTCACGCCGAGCAGCATCCCGGCGACCGGGTTCATCCCGGCCTCGAGCGCCTTGACGGTCCCAGTCGTGCAGAACAGCGCAAGACCTGCGGCGTCGAAGATCAGCAGCGGTCTGGAGTACCGCTCGATGCCCGCGGAGAGGAAGAACACGAGCACGGCCGCCGCCAGCGGCGCCGCGAGATACACGGGCTGCGCGAACGCTGTGGGCGGCACCCCGATGATGAGGTCGCGGATCACTCCGCCGCCGAGCCCGGTGAGGCTTCCGAGCAGCAGGGACCCGACGATGTCATAGCCGCGCTGCGCTGCCAGGAGCGAGCCGGAGATCGCGAAGAAGAACGTTCCGAGCAGATCGGCCGTCAGCGCCCAGTTCATGCGCGCACCTCTGGGTGATCCGCTGCGAGGAGCATGAGGCAAGGATATGCGGCGCGCCCCATCGCGTGAACGAAGGGCGCGCCGCATCCGGGCGCTATCTGGAGCGGGTCACTCAGCCGGCGGCATGAGCACCGAATCGATCAGGTACACCGTTGCGTTGGCGGTCTGCACGCCACCGCAGATGACGTTCGCGTCATTGACCATCCACATGTCGCCCTCGCCGGTGACCTCGAGGTCGGAGCCCTGAACGGTCTTGTGGGTTCCGGCGATGTCTGCCGGCTCGATCTGACCGGGGACCACGTGGTAGGTCAGAATCGACGACAGCAGGTCGGAGTCGGTCTTGAGCGTCTCGATCGTCGCCGGATCGATCTTCGCGAACGCGTCGTCCACCGGCGCAAAGACGGTGAACTCGTCGCCGTTGAGAGTGTCGACGAGGTCGACGTCGGGGTTGAGCTGACCGCTGACCGCCGAGACCAGCGTCGTCAGCATGGGGTTGTTGGATGCCGCGACCGCCACCGGGTCCTGGGACATGCCCTGGATCGAACCTGCGCCGTCCGGAACCTGCTCGGCATACGCCTCGCATCCGGGACCGACGAGGTTCGCGGCCGGGTCCATGGTGTCGGGCGCCGGCTCCGACGTCTCCGGCGTGGTGGGCTCGGCGGGCTCTTCGGCCGAGTCGCCGCCGCCCATGGAACAGCCCGCCAGAACGAGCACGCTCGCGAATCCGAGCGACAGTGCTGCGGCCATCTTCTTCTTGGTGCTGAACATCTCTCTACCTCCGGGGGTCGGAGCCGCGACATCTCCGCGGCGTTGACTGGTGTTCGGAACCCCCGCCGGTTCGGATGGGACGATCTTCAGGTTTCTTCCGATCAATCCGAAAGAGGGCGCGCATCGAAGAACTCGCAACAGAAGCGAGGAGCTCATGGACCTGGTACTCATCGGCCTGCTCGGAGGGCTCATCACCGGCATCTCGCCGTGCATCCTGCCCGTCCTGCCGGTCATCTTCTTGACCGGAGGAGCGCAGTCCGCGAGCTTCGAGGGCGACGGCGAGGTGATTCCGGCGCGTCGCAGCCGTCCGTACCTCGTGATCGCCGGACTCGTCCTGAGCTTCACGCTCGTGACGCTCGTCGGGTCATTGATCCTGGGTCTCCTCGGGCTTCCTCAGGACGTGCTGCGCTGGGCCGGCATCATCGTGCTGATCATCATCGGGATCGGCCTGCTTGTTCCGAAGTTCGAGCAGCTGCTCGAGAAGCCCTTCCAGTGGCTGCCGCGCAAAGAGGTCAAGAATCAGGGGAGCGGCTTCGGCGTGGGGCTCGCGCTCGGGGCCGTGTTCGTGCCGTGCGCCGGGCCCGTGCTCGCCGCGATCATCGTGGCCGGCTCCACGGGGCAGATCGGCCCGGGAACCGTGCTGCTGACCGTGTCGTTCTCGATCGGCGTCGCGATCCCGCTGCTGATCTTCGCGCTCGCCGGACGCAGCGTCGTGAACCGCATCCGCGCATTCCGCACCCGCGAGCGCGGGCTGCGCATCGCCGCTGGCATCGCGATGATCGCGCTCGCCGTCGGCCTCGTGTTCAACGTGCCGCAGATGCTGCAGCGACTGCTGCCCGACTACACCGCCCCGCTGCAGCAGGAGCTCACGGAGAACGACGCCGCAGAGGAGGCCCTAGGCCTCGGTGGCCTCGTGAACGATGAGAACCGCGACCTCGACAAGTGCACGAACGGCGCGGACGAACTCGAGTCCTGCGGCACGGCGCCGTCGATCCGCGGGATCGAGCAGTGGCTGAACACGCCGGAGGGCGAGGCGATCGACCTCGAGGACCTTCGCGGCCAGGTCGTGCTCATCGACTTCTGGGCGTACTCGTGCATCAACTGCCAGCGATCGATCCCGCACGTCGTCGGGTGGGACGAGACCTATCGTGACAGCGGGCTGCAGGTCATCGGCATCCACTCGCCGGAGTACGCGTTCGAGAAGGATGCGGGAAACGTCGCAGCCGGCATCCGCGATTTCGGGATCGAGTACCCCGTCGCGCTCGACAACAGTCTCTCGACATGGACCAACTACCGTAACCGCTACTGGCCGGCGCACTACCTGATCGATGCCGAGGGAACCGTGCGGCACATCGCGTTCGGCGAGGGCAACTACGAGGCCACCGAGAAGATGATCCGCGAGCTCCTCGTCGACGCCGACCCGGACGTGCAGCTTCCGTCCGTATCCGGCGTTGCGGATGAGACGCCGGAGCTCGGCTCGACCACGCCCGAGACATTCCTCGGCTCGTCCAAGGACGTCAACTACGGCGGCGGCGATGAGTACGGCGCCGGGGAATCGGAGTTCTCCTTCCCTGCCGATCAGGCGGAGGACACCTTCGCGCTCGACGGCACCTGGGAGATCGCCACGCAGTACGCCACGCCGGCGGCCTCCGGAGCCGAAGTGCGTCTCAGCTACCGGGCCTCCGAGGTGCGGATGGTGCTCGCAGGCTCGGGAGAGATCACCGTGACCACCGACAACGGTGAGATCCGCATGATCGATGTCTCGGGGACCCCGCGGTCGTACCGCCTGCTGCAGGGGGATGCGGGGTCCGGAGAGCTGACGGTGAAGATCCCCGAGGGCATCCAGGCCTACTCGTTCACCTTCGGATGAGTCGTGTACCGGTGAGTGGTCAGGGAGAAGGGCGTTGATGCGGCATGCTTGTGGAGATGGTCATCGACGGTGTGGACGTGCCGGAGGACGGCTCGGCGGGAGACCCCGTCGCCGATCTTCTGGTCAGCGTCGCGCTCGGAGACCAGCGGGCATTCGCCGAACTCTACGACTTGCTCTCGTCCCGTGTCTTCGGGCTCATCCTCCGCGTGCTGGTCAACCGGGCGCAGAGCGAGGAGGTCCTGCAGGAGGTCTTCCTCGAGATCTGGCAATCCGCCGGGCGGTTCGCTCCGAACAAGGGGCAAGGACGCACCTGGATTCTCACGATCGCCCACCGCAGGGCGGTCGATCGTGTGAGGGCGTCGCAGTCCAGTTCGGATCGGGACGTCCGGGCCGGAATCCGCGACGTCTCGGTCGCGCATGACAGCGTGGCCGAGCGCGTGGAGCTGAGCATCGAGGGCGAACGCGTGGTGACCGCGCTGAAGACGCTGCCGGAGCCGCAGCGCGAGGCGATCGTGCTGTCGTACTACGGCGGTTACAGTCAGAGCGAGATCTCCGTTCTCATCGGGGCTCCGCTGGGAACGGTCAAGACGAGGATGAGAGATGGACTCTCACGGTTGAGGGACGAGATGGGGGTGAACGCATGAACGAGGACGAGTTCGCTGAGCTCGCGGCAGGGCGCGCCCTGCACGCGCTGTCGGATGCCGACGAGCGTCGCTATGCGGACGCCCTCGCCGCGCACCCCGAATGGGCCGCCATCGCCGAGCACGATGCCGAGACCGCCGCGATGCTGGCGGGCGGCGCTCCTGCTGCTGCGCCGCCCGCCGGCATCCGCGACGCCCTCCTGGCTCAGATCGCTGTGACACCGCAGGAGGATCCGACTTCGCCGACCGGAGCTGCGCTCGATGCCGAGGCCGCGTCCGCCCCAGTCGCGCCGGCGCGGCGCTGGAGCCGTCGCCTGTTCGCGCTCGCTGCATCCGTCGTCCTGATCGTGGGGCTGGGAGTCACCGCCGCCGTCGTGATCCCGCAGCTCACTCAGCCGGCATCCGTCGTCGCGCTCGAGAAGATCGAAGCCGCCCCCGACGCTCAGCAGGCCACAGTCGAGCTCGAATCCGGTGCGGAGGCGACCGCGCACTGGTCGGCATCCGTCGGCAGCGCCGTACTCGTCACGGACGGGCTCGCGGTGCTCGACGAGGACCAGACGTATCAGCTCTGGTTCGTCCGCGGGGACGAGGCGCTGCCGGCCGGGTTGTTCGAGACGGACGCAGGCACGGCGACGGCGCTGCTCGACGGCGCCATGCACGAGGGCGATGTGATCGCCGTGACCGTCGAGCAGGCGGGCGGATCGCCGACCGGGCAGCCCACGACGGATCCGATCATCGCGATCCCGACCGCCTGAGCGCGAGTACCCTGGACGGATGCCCGAGCAGTTCCACCGCCCCGTCCGCAGGCCCTCCGCAGCCTTCGACAATCTGGTCGGTTCGGCCGATTCGGCCGAGACCATCAGGGTCGCGCACGCCACGGCATCCGCTCTGCTCACGCGCGCACGCGAGGACTCCAGCGGCGAGAGCGCAGAGCGCCTGATCGCGTTCACCGCCGAGCACGGCATCGACGACATCGCCGAGCTGTGGGCGCAGGCACCGGCCGTCTCCCTGCCAGGAGCGCTGTGGCGGCTGTACCTGCTTCAGCTCGCCATCCACACCGATCCGCAGACCTCGGCGCTGCTGTACGAGCGCGGCCGTGTCGAGCTGGGATCCGCGGATGCCGTCGTCGCCGGCGCGCCTGTCCCCGCGAGCCCGGAGGAGCTCGTCGCCTTGATCGACACGATCCTGCGCGGAGTCTTCCGCGGTGACTTCTCGATCGCGTTGGATCGCGCGGCAGCGTTCTGCCGCGTGCAGGTGTCGGGCGCCACGCACGTCGCCGACGACTACGAGGTCACGGTGCCGGAGCGTGCCACCGAGCTCACGGCCAGGGCGCGCAGGCTGCACCTGTACGCGAACGACCTGACGGCTGCCGCGGGGCTGTGGCGGTCCGGCGGCCTCACCTGATGGGCGGCACGGAAGGCGCCTGACGGCGCCGGGAGACAGAAAGACCGGGCCGCAAGAACGCCTCTCGGCGGAAGGCCGCTCGCAGCGGCAGAAGTTGGAGCCCGGGGTTATGCGGCCCGGCCACTCCAGTGTAACGTCCCCGCGCCCTGGGTATTCCTGAGTGGCCGTAGAGTCTTCTCATGGCCCAGCGCTTCGCTCTGATTCTCGATCCAGCCGATGCCGCCGAGGAGCGCGCCGACTTCTCCGACACCTTCACGGTGGTGGATGCCGGTGCGCCGGCGCTGAGCGTGAGCGAACTGAGTACCCAGCGAGGAGACGGCGTCTTCGAGTCGATCGGTGTGATCGATGCGCACGCGCAGGAGGTCGTGCCGCACCTGGAACGTCTGGTGAATTCCGCCCGGATCTGCGATCTGCCGGCTCCGAACCTGGAGCAGTGGCGTCAGGCGGTCGCGGTCGCCGCCGCGGAATGTCCGGCCGGCGAGTGGGTCATCAAGCTGATCCTCAGCAGGGGAGTGGAGCACGGCCCCACACCGACCGCCTGGGTGACGGCCGCGCCGGCTGCGGACTTCACTGCGGTGCGAACGTCGGGAGTCTCCGTCGTCACGCTGGACCGCGGCTATCCGCTCGACGTGGCCGAGAGCGCGCCGTGGCTGCTCCTGGGGGCGAAGACGCTGTCGTACGCCGTGAACATGGCGGCGCTCCGCGAGGCGCATCGCCGGGGCGCCGATGACGCCGTGTTCCTCTCCAGCGACGGCTACGTGCTCGAGGCACCCACGGCATCCCTCATCCTGCGGTTCGGCGACCGATTCGTCACGCCGGCGCCGAGCGGCGGCATCCTGCAGGGCACGACGCAGCTCAGCGTGTACGAGTACCTGGAGGGTCGCGGTTTCGAGGCGGGCTACGAACAGGTGCCCGCGTCGCGGATCGCCGAGGCGGATGCCGCATGGCTCGTCTCGAGCGTCCGCCTGGCCGCGCCCATCACGGCTGTCGACGATCGCCTGCTGTCCGTCGACCACGCCCTCACGACGGACCTGAACCAGTACCTCCTCTCGCCCCGCGACTGACCGCGTCCCGAATCCCAGATGCTGATGCTGTTCAGCAGCGTGTCGGGTCTACGACACGCCGAACGGCGGCCGTTGCGTCTGGGATTCAGGCCGCGACGCGTGCGAACGAGTCACCAAGGTGGGCGCCGGCGCGGACCTTCGCCAGGATCGCTGCCTCCACGGTCGGCCAATCGTGCACGATCAGGGCGTAGTCGAAGCGCAATGTCTCGTACCCGAGAGCCGCGGCCTTGGCATCCCGAACCAGATCCTTGTGGCGGCGCGAACCCTTCAGAGGAGCGGAGACCCCGGGGTCGTCGTCGTGATTCTCCTTGCCGTCGGCTTCGACGATCAGGCGGTCGCCGATGACGAAGTCGACCTCTCCGACGCCGTCGATGAGAACCTGACTTCGCATATCGACCCCGACGCGGTGCATGCGCAGCCGGATCAGCGACTCGAGCCCGCTGTCCGCGTCCGCGCGGGCGAAGTTCACGAGCCACTTCAGCGCCTCCGGCAGCCGCCGCCGCAGCCAGCGCTCAGCATTGCGCGGGAGCCGACTCTGGCGCAATGCGGATTCCAGGGCGACGAAGAACGGCTCCTCCCC
The DNA here is from genome assembly GCF_040702785.1 of Microbacterium sp. NPDC077644. Taxonomy (NCBI): domain Bacteria; kingdom Bacillati; phylum Actinomycetota; class Actinomycetes; order Micrococcales; family Microbacteriaceae; genus Microbacterium; species Microbacterium sp. NPDC077644. The sequence continues at coordinate 296,489 of NZ_JBFBME010000003.1, read as the reverse complement.
GAGGCAGAGGGCGATCTGCAGCAGTGTGTTGTGCACAGGCGGAACGGCGCCGAGCCCGGCGACACCGTCATCCCAGTGCATCCGGATGCTCCTCGCGCAGTCAGTTCGGTCGCACGCGTGGCGTTCGGCAGCGTGACCCAGCCAGAGATGCAGGCCGGTCTCGGACTCGTCATCCAGCATCCAGAGGCCGTGAAGCCTGCCGGCGCCGGCGCATCCGGGAGCGCCGCCGTGCTCCGCAGCGTGCAGAAGGAGGTCGTCTGTTCCGAGCGCTGCATAGACGCCTTGGCGGACCTTGATGATCTCTCCCGCGCGATGAGCGCGCGCGAGCTCTCGCTTCGACACGCCTCGTTCTCGCAGTTCACTCGTGCGAGCGATCGGACCGGTCTGCTGCAGCGCTGTGGATGCCAGGACGAAGCTCATCTCCCGAGCATCCGCGTTCTGTCGGAATGACAAGAGGCGGTAACCCGCCACGTGTGAAGGACTCTTCAGGAAGTGGCGCCCGTGCAGGACGAGTCAGAATGTGCCGAATCCCGGACGACCTGGCTCAAACGCGGCATGTCGTCGTGGTGACACACCGATGCGAACCCAAGTGTCTGGGATTCGGGACGGAGGGGAAGCGCTCCCGCCCCGGGGCTCAGCCGAAGCGGCCGGAGACGTAGTCCTCGGTCGCCTGGACAGACGGGGTCGTGAAGATCGTGGCGGTGTCGTCGTACTCGATGAGCTTTCCGGGCTTGCCGGTGCCGGCGATGTTGAAGAACGCCGTGCGGTCCGACACCCGCGAAGCCTGCTGCATGTTGTGCGTCACGATCACGACCGTGTACTGGGTCTTGATCTCGGCGATGAGCTCCTCGATCGCGAAGGTCGAGATCGGGTCGAGCGCCGAGCACGGCTCGTCCATGAGGATCACGTCGGGCGAGACCGCGATCGCTCGGGCGATGCACAGACGCTGCTGCTGACCGCCCGAGAGGCCCGATCCCGGCTTCTCGAGGCGGTCCTTGACCTCGTTCCACAGGTTCGCGCCGCGCAGCGACTTCTCGACGAGGGCGTCCTGGTCGGACTTCGCCATGCGCGAGTTGTTCAGCTTCACGCCAGCGAGCACGTTCTCCTTGATCGACATCGTCGGGAACGGGTTCGGGCGCTGGAACACCATGCCCACCTGACGGCGGACGAGCACGGGGTCGACGCCCGAGCCGTACAGGTTCTTTCCGTCGATCAGCACCTCGCCCTCGACACGCGCACCGGGGATGACCTCGTGCATGCGGTTGAGGGTGCGCAGGAACGTCGACTTGCCGCAGCCGGACGGACCGATGAACGCCGTCACGGTGTTCGGCTTGATGTCGATGCTGACGCCTTCGACGGCGAGGAAGTCGCCGTAGTAGACGTTGAGGTCGTTGACTTCAATGCTCTTGGACACTGGAATCCTTCTTGTCGGGTCGGAGGGCCGCTCAGCGGCCGGTCTTGGGCGCGAACACCTTCGCGATGATTCGGGCGACGAGGTTGAGGATCATGACGACCAGGATGAGCGCCAGCGCAGACGCCCAGGCCCGATCGATGAACGCCTCGGCGGGGATGCCGGGATATTTGGCCTGCATGTACGTGAAGACGGGGAGCGTGGCCATCTGGCCGCTGAACAGGTTCGTGTTCAGGCTCTGGACCATGCCGACCGTGAGCAGCAGCGGGGCGGTCTCGCCGATGACTCGGGCGATCGCGAGCATGATGCTCGTGGTGATGCCGGCGATGGCGGTGGGCAGGACGACCTTGAGGATCGTCAGCCACTTCGGGACGCCGAGCGCGTAGGCGGCCTCGCGGAGCTCGTTGGGGACGATGCGCAGCAGCTCTTCGGAGCCGCGGACGACCACGGGGATCATGAGCACCGAGAGCGCCAGCGAGCCCATGATGCCCATGCGCGTGCCGGGGCCGATGAGGAGGGCGAACACCGAGTAGATGAACAGACCCGCGACGATCGACGGGATGCCGGTCATGACGTCGACGAGGAACGTGATGCCGCGGGCGAGCTTCTTGCCCTCGCCGTACTCGACGAGGTAGATCGAGGTCATCAGGCCGATCGGCACCGAGATGATCGTGGCGGCGAGCGTGATGAGGAGCGTTCCCCACAGGGCGTGGACGGCGCCGCCTCCTTCGCCGACGACGTTGCGCATCGACGAGCTGAAGAATTCGGCGTCGAAGCGCACGAGACCGTTGACGAGCACGGTGTACAGCAGCGATACCAGCGGCAGGAGGGCCACGACGAACGCGGCGGACACCAGGGCGGTCATCAGGCGGTCGGTCGCGTGGCGACGGCTCTCGGCCACGGTCGAGACGACGAAGATCAGCACCATGTAGAGCAGCAGGCCGACCACGAGCGTCATGGCGATGTTGAAGTCGGCGGGGTCTCCGCCGCTGTTCGCGAAGGCGAAGACGGCGGCCGCGATGACGAGGCAGACGACCAGCAGCGCCCACGGCGCCCACTTGGGCAGGTGGCCTGCGGTGTTCGAGGAGGTGACGGAGGCGGGGGCGACGGCAGTGGTGCTCATGTCAGTTGGCTCCCGAGAACTCGGCGCGCCGCGAGACGATCCAGCGTGCGATGAAGTTGACCGCGAAGGTCACGATGAACAGGATCAGACCCGCGGCGATCAGGGTGTTGACGCCTTCGTCGTGCGCCTCGGGGAACCGCAGGGCGATGATCGCGGGGATCGTCGTCGGGTTCTCGGGGTTCAGGAGGTTGAAGGTCACGATGCCGAGCGGGGAGAGCACGAGCGTCACGGCCATGGTCTCGCCGAGGGCGCGGCCCAGGCCCAGCATCGCGCCGGAGACCATGCCGCTGCGCGCGAACGGCAGCACGGCCATGCGGATCATCTCCCAGCGCGTGGCGCCGAGCGCGAGGGCTGCCTCCTCGTGGAGGCGCGGCGTCTGCAGGAAGACCTCGCGGCAGATCGCGGTCATGATCGGGAGGATCATCACGGCGAGAACGAGGGATGCTGTGAGGATCGTCTTGCCGGTGCCGGACGGCGTTCCGCCGAAGATGGGGATCCAGCCGAGGTTCTCGTTGAGCCACTTGTAGAAGGGCACGAGCATCGGCGCGAAGGTGAGCGCACCCCAGAGGCCGAAGACGACCGAGGGGACGGCCGCGAGCAGGTCGATGATGTAGCCGAGGACGCCGGCGATCTTGCGCGGCGCGTAGTGCGAGATGAACAACGCGATGCCGATCGCCAGCGGTGCGGCGACGATCAGGGCGATGGCGCTCGCGTACAGCGTGCCGAAGACGAAGGGCCACACCCAGGTGATGAAGGACTGGCCCTCGAGGATGTGGTTGTTCGAGGTGTCGGCCTTGAAAGCAGGGATCGACTGGACGATCAGGAAGACCGCGACGGCGGCGAGGGTGACGAGGATGATGATTCCGGCCGCGAGCGCCGTGCCGGAGAAGACGCGGTCGCCCACGCGCTTCACGGATCGGGGCGCCGCAGACGGGCGGGTGGTGTCGGGTCCCGTCGTGGTGGTTGTCATCTGAGCGGCTCCACGGTGTTCAGAGAGAGGATCTGGGCTCGAGGTGTGTTCTGGTTCTCATGCGGGTGCCCCCGCGGCGCTTTTCGATCCATTCGATCAGCGCCACGGGGGCGTTGGACTGTCTCAGCGTGGGCTGAGGGTCAGGTCACTCCGTGACGATCGCGTCGATCGCGGCGTTGACCTTCTCGCGGAGGTCGTCCGAGATCGGGGCGCTGCCGGCGGCCTCGGCCGAGACGTCCTGGCCCTCGGCCGAAGCGACGTACTGGAAGTAGGCCTTGACGAGTGAGGCGACCTCGGAGTCCTCGTAGTTGACGCAGCCGATCAGGTACGAGACCAGGGCGATCGGGTACGAGCCCGCGGGTGCTGCGGCCGGGTCGACGGCGAAGGCGAGGTCGTGAGCCGAGCGGCCCTCCTCGAGCGGCGAAGCGGCGACGAGTGCGGACGCGGCCTCAGCGGAGTACGAGACGTACTCGCCCTCGACCTCGATCGCGACCTGGCCGAGGCCCGACGCCTGCGAGGCGTCGGCGAAGCCGATGTAGCCCACGCCGTTGGTGATCGCGTTGACGACGCCCGAGGTGCCGTCGGCGGCCTCACCGGTCGAGAGCGGCCACTCGTCGCTGGCCTCGTTCGTCCACACGTCGGGTGCGACGGCCTCGAGGTAGGTGGTGAACGTCTCCTGCGTGCCCGAAGCGTCGGCGCGGTGGACCGGCACGATCGCCTGGTCGGGCAGCTCGACGCCCTCGTTCTGCGAGGCGATCGCCTCGTCGTTCCAGTTGGTGATGTCGCCGGCGAAGATGCCCGCGATGGTCGCACCGTCGAGGTTCAGGCTGTCGATGCCATCGAGGTTGAAGGCGACCGCGACGGGGGAGATGTAGACCGGGACCTCGACGATCTCGTCATCGGTGCAGGCGCCGAAGCCGCCGGCGGCGATCTCGTCGGCGTTGTAGGCGCGGTCGGAGCCGATGAAGTTCGAGGATCCGGCGATGAAGTTCTCGCGGCCGGTGCCGGAACCCGTCGAGGTGTAGTTGACGGTGGCGCCCGTGTTGGCGGTCTGGAACGCGGCGACCCACGCCTGCTGCGCGGCCTCCTGCGAGGAGGCGCCGGTGGCCTCGATGGTGCCGGAGACGGTCGACTCGGGAGCGTCCGAGCTGCCGCCTTCGGGGGCGGTCTCGTTCGCGGCACAACCGGCGAGTGCGAGAGCGGCGACGGCGCCGATGGCGCCGATGCGAGCGATTCGGGAGATCTTCACTGTGGGATCCGTTCGATCGTGGATGGGTTGAGGCCCGGTGCAGGGCACACAGTGACGCTAGGCGCGGCGGTTAACGAGAATCGCCCCCGCGGGTAAACGGGAGGTGAACGGAATCGGGCCCGTTGGGGCGGACGCCGGTCACACCTTGGGGACGTGGGTCTCGATCGAGATGATGCCCGAGCCGGGGTTGGTGGCCGACAGGTGCGCGACGGAGAATGCGGCGAGCTCGAGGGAGGAGGCGCTGCCGACGTACGATCCGTGCATCGTCCCGGTGGCGAGGGCGAGCTCGGAGAGGATGCCGGGGAGCACAGGGCCGTGGCTGCAGATGACGGCGGGCTTGCCCGAGCGCACGCGTTTTCCGATGACCGTGCGGACGTCCGAGACGCCGTCCTCCCAGGCGTCCTGGCTGATGAGCTCGGTCTGCACCGGACGCCGATCGAGTGCTCGGGCGAGCGGAGCCACGGTCTGCACGCAGCGGACCGCGTCGCTGGTGACGATCTTGCGGATCCCGAACGCGCGCAGCGGAGCCACGATCGCCTCCGCCTGCTCCCTGCCCCGACCTGTGAGCGGCCGTGCGGCATCCGGTCCGTCCCAGTCCGACCTGGATGCCGCCTTCGCGTGCCGCAGAGCCACGATGGGGAACGTGCGCAGCGCGCCGTCCGACACCAGCCGCTCGAACTCGTCGAGGATCTCGAGGTCCACCGGATAGCTGAGGTTCTTGCGGGCCTTCTTCAGGCTCACCCACTCGAGCGCGGCGATCTCGCGGTTGGGCACGAAGGTGGACTTGCGGATCGCGTCGTCCGTCGCCTCCGCGGCCCAGTAGTGGACGACCTTCTGTCGCTTCGGGCGCATGAAGTAGCGGCTGACGCCCACCGGAACGCCGAGGTGCACCCGGATGCCGGTCTCCTCGTGGACCTCGCGCACGGCCGTCTGGGCGAGCATCTCTCCGGGATCGACCTTGCCCTTGGGCAGGGTGGCATCGCGGTACTTGGTGCGGTGGATCAGCAGGATCCGGAGCTTGCCCTCGGTCTGGCGCCACACGACCGCGCCAGCGGCGTACACCGCCTTGTCGTCGCGGACGACCTGCACCGTCTGCGTCATCGCACCGAACGGGAACGGCGGCGGCGACGGATCTGGCTCATGGTCTTATCCTGCAGATCGACCAGCGGCTTGCCGTCTGCATCCACGGAGTGTCGCTCCCATACCCCGTCGGGGCCGAGGTGCCACGTGCTCGTCCCGTCGTCCATCGCGAAGTCGAAGAAGTCGAGCAGTTCCGACACGTGGCGCTCGTCCGCGACCCGCACGAGCGCCTCGACGCGTCGGTCGAGGTTCCGGTGCATCATGTCGGCGCTGCCGATGAACACCTGCGGGTCGCCGTCGTTGTCGAAGGCGAAGATGCGGGAGTGCTCGAGGTAGCGGCCGAGGACGCTGCGGACCGTGATGTTGTCGCTCACACCGGGCAGGTCGGTCTTGATGCTGCAGATGCCGCGGACCCAGATGTCGACCTTCACCCCGGACTGGCTGGCGCGGTAGAGGCCGTCGATGATCTCCTCGTCGACCATCGAGTTCACCTTGATGCGGATGTGCGCCGGCTTTCCGGCGACGGCGTTCTTGCGCTCGTTGTCGATGTGGCGCAGCAGGCCCTTGCGCAGGTGCAGGGGCGCGACGAGGAGCCGCTTGAACTTCTTCTCGATCGCGTATCCGGACAGCTCGTTGAACAGGCGCGTGAGGTCCTTGCCGACCTGGGCGTCCGCGGTGAACAGGCCGAAGTCCTCGTAGATCCGGCTCGTCTTGGGGTTGTAGTTGCCCGTCCCGACATGCGAGTAGTGGCGCAGCTGCCCCTCCTCCTCGCGGATCACGAGCGCGAGCTTGCAGTGGGTCTTCAGGCCGACGAGGCCGTAGACGACGTGCACGCCGGCCTTCTCGAGCTTGCGCGCCCAGACGATGTTGTTCGCCTCGTCGAACCGCGCCTTCACCTCGACGAGCGCGAGGACCTGCTTGCCCGCCTCGGCCGCGTCGATCAGGGCCTGCACGACAGGACTGTCGCCGGAGGTGCGGTAGAGCGTCTGCTTGATGGCGAGCACGTGCGGGTCGCGCGCCGCCTGCTCGAGGAACGCCTGCACGCTCGTGGCGAACGACTCGTACGGGTGGTGGACGAGGACGTCGCTCTTGCGGATGGCCGCGAACACGTCGGCCCGGTTGCTCGAGCCGGTCGGCTGGAAGGCGACCGGTGTCGTCGGCAGGTGCGGCGGGTAGCGCAGGTCGGGACGGTTGACCTTGGACAGCGAGAACAGGCCGCGCAGGTCGAGCGGGCTCGGCAGCCGGTAGACCTCCTGATCCGTGATGTCGAGCTCCTTGATCAGAAGATCGAGGGTCACGTCATCCATGTCGTCGGCGATCTCGAGGCGGATCGGCGGGCCGAAACGGCGGCGCAGGAGCTCGGCTTCGAGGGCCTGGATGAGGTTCTCGCTCTCGTCCTCCTCGATCTCGACGTCCTCATTGCGGGTGAGGCGGAAGGCGTGGTGGTCGAGCACCTCCATCCCGGGGAACAGATCGTCCAGATGGTTGGAGATGAGGTCCTCGAGCGGGAGGTAGCGGGCGATCTCGCTCGTGCTGGGCACCTCGACCAGGCGGGGAAGCATCGGCGGCACCTTGAGGCGCGCGAACTCCTGGCGCCCGGTGCGCGCGTTGCGGATGCGGATGGCGAGGTTCAGCGAGAGCCCCGAGATGTAGGGGAACGGATGCGCCGGGTCCACGGCGAGCGGCATGAGCACGGGGAACACATGCAGCTGGAAATACTCCGTCAGCGCGGCGCGCTCGGCGTCGTCCAGACTGTCCCACTCCGTGATCTCGATCCCGGCATCCGCCAGCGCGGGGCGGACGAGTTCGGTCCAGGCCCGCGCATGCCGCAGCTGCAGCGCATGCGCCTCGCGCGAGATGTCGGCGAGAACGTCGGACGGTGCGCGTCCGACGTTCGTGGGGACGGCGAGGCCGGTGACGATGCGGCGCTTGAGGCCCGCGACGCGGACCATGAAGAACTCGTCGAGGTTGCTCGCGAAGATCGCCAGGAAGTTGGAGCGCTCGAGCTCGGGGATCATCGGGTCCTCGGCTAGCTCGAGGACGCGCTGGTTGAACGCCAGCCAGCTGATCTCGCGATCGTGATAGCGGTGGTCGGGCAGCAGCGAGTCCGGTGCCTCGATGGCGTCGAAGTCGTCGTCTTCGGCGTCGCCGAGACCGGCATCCGTGATTGCAGCATCGATCATGGACTACATCTTCGCATCGCCAGGTGACGTGCGTGTGAACGAGTCGCCCGCCGCGTCAGGATGCCGGTGCGCTGACCGCCTCGTCGTCATGCACGTTGAACCGGTAGCCGACGTTGCGGACGGTGCCGATGATCTGCTCCTGGTCGCCGAGCTTGGCGCGCAGGCGCCGCACGTGCACGTCGACCGTGCGCGTGCCGCCGAAGTAGTCGTAGCCCCACACCTCGCTGAGCAGCTGTTCGCGCGTGAAGACGCGGGACGGATGCGTCGCGAGGAAGTGCAGCAGCTGGAATTCCTTGAACGTGAGATCCAGCGGGCGTCCGCGCAGCTTCGCCGAGTAGGACTGCTCGTCGATCGTGACCCCCGAGGCCTGGACCCTCGTGGGAGCGGCCGTGGATTCCGCCTTCGCGATCGCCAGACGGATCCGGGCGTCGGTCTCAGCGGGGCCGGCGTCGAAGAGCAGGACGTCGTCGATGCCCCAGTCGCCGGACAGCGCCGTCATACCGCCCTCCGTGACGACGAGCAGCAGCGGTGCGTCCTGCCCGGTCGCCCGAAGCAGGCGGCACAAGGACTTGGCTCCGGCGAGGTCGGTCCGCGCGTCCACGACGACCACGTCGCTGTCGGGGGCGTCGACGAGCTGAGCCGGTTCGGCGGGGATCCTGCGCACCTGATGGGCGAGCAGTTCGAGCGCGGGCAGGACCTCTCCGGAGGGAACCGAAGACAGAACCAGGATCGAAGCCACGCGTATTCCTTTCGGGTGACGGGACCGCCACCCAGACCGGCGGCCTGCACGGCGCCGTGCGCCCATGATACCGATGGGTCACAATGGAGGCATGTCCGAACCCGCCCTCGCGCCCCGCAACGCCCTCGTCGGCGTCGTCATCGTCTGGGCCGCGGCGCTCGTCGCAGCGGTCGTGATCGGCATCGCCGTTCCCGAGGAATGGCGCGTGCCGTGGCTGCTGATCGGATTCGGCGGAGCCGTGCTCCTCTCGTTCGCGCTGCAGCTCTGGTACGGCCAGACGAAGGGGTTCATCTTCCGGGTCGCGGCCAGCACGATCGGCGCGATGCTGCTTCTCGGCGTCATCTCGGCCGGATTCGGTCTCGCAGCGCTGATCCCCGCGTGAGCGCTGCGGGGTAGAGTGGTGCCATGGATCTCGTCGCCCTCGAATTCTTCTTCATCGGACTCCTCGGCCTCGCGAGCCTCGCGATCGTGTTCGTCGCGGGCGTCGTGCTGCGGAACCTGTTCCGCGGCCAGCGCTGAGCCCGGCTGACTCCGAGCCGTCATGCTCGAGCTGCCGACCGATCTCCCCGCCGATCTCGCACCGCTGAGCTGGCTCATCGGCGTCTGGGAGGGCACCGGTGTCATCGAGTACACCGCCGGCGATCATCATTTCCAGGGCGAGTTCACGCACCGGGTGAGCTTCAGCCACGACGGAACGGGCCATCTGAACTACTCCGCCACGGGCTGGATGAACGATCAGCAGGGCGACGCGCATGCGCCCCTGGTCGCCGAGACCGGATTCTGGCGTCTGTCGCGCGCGGCGACGGAGGCGGATGCCGGGCCGGCGCTTCTTCCGCCGATGCGTGAGGCGCCCGCGCGCACCGTCGACGACGTCGAAGAGCTGCGCGCGGCATCCGGCGGGTTCCCGATCGAGGTGTCGCTCACGCACTCGGACGGCGTCCTCGAGCTCTACCTCGGCGAGATCAACGGCCCGCGCATCGACATCGCCACGGATGCGATCGTGCGCCCGGCCGGGGCCAAGGAGTACGGCGCGGCCAGCCGCATGTACGGTCTCGTCGACGGACACCTGCTCTGGGCGTGGGACATCGCGGCTCTCGGCGCCGGGATGGCCTCGCACGCCTCAGCACGTCTGGCCAGGGTCTGATCGTGCCTCTTCTGCACGACGCGCTCGCCGCGCGAGACGGAGCCGTCGACGAGGACGGCGTGATCACGCACTACGGCGATCCGATGCGCGAGCAGCGCCGTCTCGTCGACGGTTCGGCGGTCGTGCTGCTCGGCGACCGCGTCGTCATCGAGGTGGCGGGCGAGGACCGTCTGACGTGGCTGGACTCGATCACCTCGCAGGCGCTCACGCGGCTGGGAGCGGGGGAGAGCACCGAACTCCTCGTGCTCGACCCGCAGGGGCGCGTCGAGCACGCGGCCGGTGTGCTCGAAGACGGCGCGACGGCGTGGCTCATCGCGGATGCCGCAGACGCTGCGCCGCTCGCGACGTGGCTGCAGCGCATGGTGTTCCGCTCGCGGGTGACCGTGACGGTCCGCACGGACCTCGAGCTGCTCGGCTTCTTCGCCGACGGCGCCGCCGAGGCTGCGGTGGCCGGGATCGCGGCAGCCCCGAACTCCACACCCCTGGTGTGGACCGATCCGTGGAGCGTCGTCCAGCCGGGCGGCTATCAGTACGCTCAGGTCTCCGAGCATCCGTCGGCGGAATACGCCTGGCGGGTCGCGATCGCTGACCCGGATGCCGCGGCATCCGCCCTGCCCTCGCTCGAAGCCGCAGGTGTGCTCGCGGCCGACGCGCTCCGCGTCGCCGCGTGGCGTCCGCGCTGGTCGGCCGAGGTCGACGAGCGCTCGCTCCCGCACGAGTCCGACTGGATCCGCAGCGCCGTGCACCTGAGCAAGGGCTGCTACCGGGGGCAGGAGACGGTCGCGAAGGTGCACAACCTCGGGCACCCGCCGCGCAGACTCGTCGCGCTGCACCTCGACGGCAGCGACGATCTGCTGCCTGCCCGCGGCGACGCCGTCGTCGCGGGGGAGGACGAGGTGGGGTCGATCACATCGGTCGCCCGCCACTTCGAGGACGGACCCATCGCGCTGGCGATCCTCTCCCGTCGTGCGCCCGTCGGCGACCTCGTCGTGCGGACGGATGGCGGCGACATCGCCGCGGCTCAGCAGGTGATCGTGCCGGCCGATGCCGGCGCCACCGCTGACGTCCCCCGGCTGACACGCCTGTCGAGGCGGCCGGCAGGTCAGGATCCGCGCAAGGCCTGATCGGCCGGAGCCACGGAGCTCCACGCGACGGTGAGTTCGCCGAGCCTCCAGCGGGCGCGTCCGCCGAGCACGGCCCAGCCCTGGTCCTTCACCGCGCCGACGGCGGCGATGAACCGCTGCGTGGCTCCGAACGATGACAGCGCAGCGGCGCGGTCCCACTCGCGATCGAGCGCGAGGAGCAGGTCGTGGATGCGCTCCCCGGGGACGTTCCGATGTATCAGGGCCTTGGGCAGACGCTCGGCGACGATCCCGGGGCGGTCGAGCTCGGCCAGACGGAGCGAGATCGTGAAGCTCGACGGTGCGCCGCTGCCGTCGACGTCCACCCAGCTCGCGATGCGGCCGATCTCGTCGCAGGTTCCCTCGATCAGCACGCCGCCGGGGGACAACCGTGCGCTCATGGTCTGCCACGCGGCGCGGACATCGGCCTCGTCGTACTGACGCAGCACGTTCATCGCGCGGATGATCGCCGGTCGTCTGCCACCCGCGATCGGGACCTCGAAACCGCCGCGTGCGAACGACACCGGCAGGTCCGCCGCGAACGGCGTGACGTCCGCCCGCACCTCGGCGAGCTGATCGCGTGCCGTCGCGACGCGCGCGGGGTCGAGCTCGAAGCCGACGACCTCGACGTCGGGGCGCACCTTCCGCAGCCGTGCGGCCAGCTCGAACGCGGTCACGCCGCTGGCGCCGTACCCGAGATCGACGACCAGTGGATCAGCGGCACGCCGCAGCGCGGCGCTCGCCGCGATCGCGCGGTCGTTGCGCCGCAGCCGGTTCGTTCCGGTCGTGCCGCGCGTAGGGCGACCGAGCGGAGAAGGGGCCATGAAGCCATTCTCCCAGAGCCATAGACTGGAGCCATGACCCGCACCCTCATCCTGCTCCGCCACGGCCAGAGCGAGTGGAACGAACTGAATCTGTTCACCGGCTGGGTGGACGTCCGCCTCACCGAACAGGGCAAGGGAGAGGCCCGCCGCGGCGGCGAACTCCTCGCCGAGTCGGGGCTGCTGCCCGACGTGCTGCACACCTCGGTGCTCAGCCGCGCGATCCAGACCGCGAACATCGCACTGGACTCGGCCGATCGGCTGTGGATCCCGGTCAAGCGCTCATGGCGGCTCAACGAGCGCCACTACGGTGCCCTGCAGGGCAAGGACAAGGCGCAGACACTCGAGGAGTTCGGACCCGAGCAGTTCCAGCTGTGGCGCCGCTCGTTCGACGTTCCGCCGCCGCTGCTCGATGACGACAGCGAGTTCAGCCAGGTGAACGATCCGCGCTACGTCGGCATCGACGGCGAGGTTCCCCGCACCGAGTCGCTGAAGATCGTCATCGACCGGATGCTGCCTTACTGGGAGAACGAGATCGTCCCCGACCTCGAAGCCGGGAAGACGGTTCTGGTCACAGCGCACGGCAATTCGCTGCGCGGCCTCGTCAAGCACCTCGACGGGATCAGCGACGACGACATCGCCGAGCTGAACATCCCGACCGGCATCCCGCTGGTCTACGAACTCGACGAGAACAACGTCCCCACCGGCCCCGGCCGCTATCTCGACCCCGAGGCCGCCGCCGCCGGTGCCGCAGCGGTCGCCGCGCAGGGCAAGAAGTAACCCGGAGACCTCTCCTACGCGACGAGACCTCCTGCGGCTGACGTCAGCAACAGGAGGTCTCGTCGGCAGGACGGGGTCTCAGGCCTCGTCGGCGGGCGCGTGCGCCTCGGCCGCGGCGGCGATGTCCTCGTCGTCGACGGCCCAGTCGCCGGTGGCGAGGTAGACGACCTTCTTGGCGACCGCGACGGCGTGGTCGGCGAAGCGTTCATGGTAGCGGCTGGCCAGGGTCGCGTCGACCGTCGCCGTGGGCTCGCCCTTCCAGTTGTCGCTGAGGACCTTCTCGAAGACGCGGGCGTGGAGCTCGTCGATCTCGTCGTCCGCGTTGCGGATGACGTCGGCGAGGCGCAGGTCCTGCGTGCGCAGGAGCTCGGACAGCGTGCGGGAGACCTCGACGTCGCGCTCGCCCATCTTCACGAACGTGCTCTTGAGCCCCTTGGGGATCGCGCGCTCGGGGAAGCGGAGGCGGGCGAGCTGAGCGATGTGCTCGGCCATGTCGCCCATGCGCTCGAGCGATGCGCTCACGCGCAGCGCGAAGACGACGATGCGGAGGTCGCGGGCGACCGGCTGCTGGCGGGCGAGGACCTCGATGGCCAGCTCGTCGAGGCTGATGGTCAGCTCGTCGATCTGCGCGTCGTCCGCGATGACCTCCTCGGCCATCGCCACGTCGCTGTTCGCGAACGCCCGAGTGGCCTTGTCGATCGCGATCGTGACGAGGTCGGTGATCTCCACGAGGCGGGACTGGATCTCCTCGAGGGACTGGTGGAAGACTTCGCGCATGAGCGGCGCAACCTTTCGTTCGGAAATCGGGCGGTTCAGCCCGCCGATGGACGGGCGAGGCGGCATCCGCACCCGCTGAGCGATTCTCTGCGCCGAAGGTTAACGAACGGTGCCCGTTACGTGAATACTACTTCGCAGCCTCCCCGGATGGCGCGGAATCATGCGGAAGCGGAGGTGAACGGGCCCTACGCTTGAGGCATGACCACGGGGAGCATCGCGCTGATCGCACTGGCTGTCGGCCTGCTGATCGGCGTCGGGCTCTCGGCGATCATCGTGTGGGCGTACCGTGCCAGGGCGCAGGTCGTCGAGGCCGCCTCGACCCTCGTGCCGCAGGGGACCGAGGACGTCCTCGACAGCATGGACGACGCCGCCTGCGTCGTGGACGCGTCAGGACTCGTCCTGGCGACATCCCACCCGGCTGCCCGCTTCGGGATCGATGTGGGTGCGGTCCTCGAGAACACCGAACTGCGCCAGCTCGCCCGGTCCGTGCGTGCCAGCGGTGTCGCGGCGACAGAGACGATGCGCATCACGCGATCGGGGGTCGGACTCGACCCTCGCCTGGTCTCCGCACGGGCGAGCGCCCTCGGCGGCCAGCTCACCCTTCTCGTGATCCGCGACGTCACCGAGCAGGAGCGCCTGGACCAGGTGCGGCGCGACTTCGTCGCCAACACGAGCCACGAGCTGAAGACGCCGGTGGGCGCCGTCAGCCTGCTCGCCGAGGCCATCGAATCCGCCGCGGACGACCCGGCTCAGGTGCGCATCTTCGCCTCCCGGATCTCAGCGGAGGCGACCCGCCTGGCCCAGTTGACCGGACGCATCATGAGCCTGTCGCGCCTGCAGGCGTCCGACGGCGCCGCGGACTTCGAGGCCGTGGCTGTCGACGAAGTGATCACGGCATCCATCGAAGGCCATGCCGTTCAGGCCGACTCGGCGGGCGTCGAACTCGTCAGGGGCGGCGATCGCGGAGCGTACGTGCGCGGCGACGCGCAGATCCTCATCGAAGCGGTCGGCAATCTCGTCGCCAACGCGATCGTGTACTCGCCTCGGGGCTCGCGCGTCGGGGTGGGCGTGACGATCGAGGGGGAGACCGTGTCGATCGCGGTGTCCGATCAGGGCATCGGCATCACGGAGGCCGACCGGGAGCGCGTCTTCGAGCGCTTCTACCGTGCCGACGAGGCGCGGTCGCGGCGCACGGGAGGGACGGGGCTCGGCCTGTCGATCGTCAAGCACGCGACGCAGCGGCACGGCGGCGAGGTGCGGCTCTGGTCGCGCCCCGGCCGCGGGTCCACGTTCACGATGGTGCTGCCGCGCATCGACGCACCCGCGCCTGATGCCGAGAAGAAGACCAAGAAGAAGAAAAAGAAGAAGCGCGCGCGCACGGCGCTGGTGACCGACGCCGCGCGCATCCGAAACGGAGAGAACGCATGACCCGCATCCTTCTCGTCGAGGACGAGCCAGACCTCGCCGACCCCCTCGCCTATCTGCTGCGCCGCGAGGGGTATGAGGTCGAGATCGCCGAGGACGGACCGGGCGCGCTCGGCGCGTTCCGCGAGCGGGGAGCCGACATCGTCCTGCTGGACCTCATGCTGCCCGGGATGCCGGGAACCGAGGTGTGCCGGCAGATCCGCTCCACCTCCGCCGTGCCGATCATCATGCTCACGGCGAAGGACTCCGAGGTCGACATCGTCGTGGGGCTCGAACTCGGCGCGGACGACTACATCACCAAGCCCTACTCCTCCCGTGAGCTGCTCGCACGCATGCGGGCCGTGCTCCGCCGGGTCGTCCAGGCGGAGAGCGATCTGGACGAGCGCGTTCTCGACGGCGGCCGCGTCTCTCTCGACATCGATCGCCACACGGTGACGGTCGCCGGATCCGAGATCAACATGCCGCTCAAGGAGTTCGAGCTGCTCGAAGTCCTCATGCGCAACTCCGGCCGCGTGCTCACCCGCGGTCAGCTCATCGACCGGGTGTGGGGCAGCGACTACTTCGGCGACACGAAGACGCTCGATGTGCACATCAAGCGGATCCGATCCCGCATCGAGGAGAACCCCGGCGAACCGGTCATGCTCGTGACCGTCCGCGGTCTGGGCTATCGCTTCGAGGGCTGAGCCCGACACGGAAGAGGCCGCCACCCGGATGGGTGGCGGCCTCTTCCAGATCCTCGATCCGACGTCAGTCGGTCGGCACGAGGTCAGCGTAGTAGGGGAGGGTTCCGTCGAGCACGGGAACCTCTGCGGTCGCACCGGTCGCGTCACCGGACTGGAAGTACAGCTCGACGGTCGCACCCGGCTTGGCGCCGAGGTCGTCGATGCGCAGCGGCTCGGCGTCTGCACCCAGGCTCAGCGTGTCTCCGGCGCCGACGCGCACCGTGAGCGGCGCGAGTCCCTCGGCCTCGATCGTGAGGACCTCGTTCTGGTCGGTGTCGTTGACGATGGCGGCGACGAGGTTGCCGACGGAGCCGTCCTCGTTGGCGATGATCATCGCGTTGCGGATCTGCAGTGGGCCGTCCGTGTCGGGGATGTTGATCCCATCGGAGGCCGAATACTGGATCTCGGTCGACTGCGGTGTGATGAACGTGCACCCGGTCGCGCCGAGCAGAACGAGGGCGCTGAGGGCGGCAGACGCTACAAGGCGCGATTTCACGGATCCTCCTGGAGCTGTGGGATATCCCGTCCATTCTACGGGTATCGCCACGGGCGTCAGGGACGCTGCGGGGGCAAACCTTAGCGCATGTCGCCTGTGGTATTCTGGAGGTTGCCGAAAGGACACGATTTTATGCTTTTTGAGGTTGGCGAGACGGTCGTCTATCCGCACCATGGGGCCGCGACGATCATCGAGGTCAAGGATCGCGTCATCAAGGGCGAGACGAAGAAGTATCTGAAGCTCAACGTCACCCAGGGCGACCTGATCATCGAGGTTCCCGCAGAGAACGTCGACCTCGTCGGCGTGCGCGACGTGATCGGCCAGGAGGGCCTCGACCACGTGTTCGAGGTGCTGCGCGCCCCGTTCACGGAGGAGCCGACGAACTGGTCCCGCCGGTACAAGGCGAACCTGGAGAAGCTCGCATCGGGCGACGTGATCAAGGTCAGCGAGGTCGTGCGCGACCTGTGGCGCCGCGATCAGGACCGCGGACTGTCCGCGGGCGAGAAGCGGATGCTGGCGAAGGCTCGTCAGATCCTCATCTCCGAACTCGCGCTCGCCGAGAAGTGCGACGAGGACAAGGCCGGCGCTCTGCTCGACGAGGTTCTCGCGTCGTAGTCTGAGAGCGTGACTCTCCTCCCTGTGCCGACGACGGCGATCATCGTCGTCGCGGCCGGTTCCGGCACGCGCCTGGGTGCTTCGGCGCCCAAGGCGTTCGTCGGGATCGATGAGCGATCCGTACTGCGTCATGCGCTCGACGGCGTCTTCGCCGCGTCTCCGGCGCAGGTGATCATCGTCGCGCCCGCGGGGCACGAGGGGGACGCCGAGAGCGAGCTGCGCGCAGCGGCCGGCGATCGCCTGGACCTCGGCCGCGTCGTCGTGGGCGGTGGGACCCGTCAGGAATCGGTCGCCGCCGGTCTGCGCGCCCTGTGGGGCGACATCACCACCGTGCTGGTCCATGATGCCGCCCGCGCACTGACGCCTCCGGAGCAGATCGACACGGTGGCGGCTGCCGTGACGGCGACCACCGGGGTCATACCGGCGCTGCCCGTCGTCAACACGCTCAAGCGGGTCGCGGGCGACGACGTCGTCGAGGCGGTCGACCGTGCAGAGCTCGTGGCGGCGCAGACACCGCAGGGATTCCCGCGCGATCTGCTCGAATCGGCGTATGCCGCAGCTCTCGCGGCAGGGGCGGAGTACACCGATGACGCCGCCGTGTTCGCGGCGGCGGGGCACCCGGTCACCCATGTCCCAGGATCACCTCTCGCCTTCAAGATCACCCTGACCGCCGACCTCGACCGTGCACGGCAGCTCGTGGCGCCGGCCCCGCAGCGCCCTGCCATCCCGCGCGTCGGCGTCGGCACGGACGTGCATGCCTACGGCGGCGACGGCGACCTGTGGCTGGCAGGTCTCGAGTGGCCGGGGGAGCCAGCGCTGTCCGGGCATTCCGACGGAGACGCCGTCGCCCACGCCATCGTCGACGCGCTGCTCGGAGCCGCCGGGCTCGGCGACATCGGCGAGCACTTCGGCACAGCGCATCCCGAGTACGCAGGGGCGCACGGGGGCGTCTTCCTCGCCCGGACGCGCGAAATCCTCCAGCGCTCAGGATTCACGATCGGCAACGTCTCGGTGCAGCTGCAGGCGAACAGGCCGCGCTTCAGCGGTCGCCGCCTCGAGGCGCAGAGCGCCCTGTCCGCAGCGCTCGGGGGAGCGCCCGTGTCGATCACCGCCACGACGACCGACGGGCTCGGTTTCACCGGCAGGGGAGAAGGCGTCGCCGTCACAGCGGTCGCGCTGGTGCTGCCCGGTACGCTGGAGCAGTGACACTCCGCCTCTACGACACCCGCGCGCAGCAGCTGCGCGACTTCGTGCCTCTCGACCCCGAGAACATCACGATGTACGTCTGCGGACCCACCGTGCAGTCCGGGCCGCACATCGGGCACGTGCGCGCGGCGCTGAGCTTCGACATCCTGCGCCGTTGGCTGTCGCACCGGTACGGGCGGGTGACCTTCGTGCGCAACGTCACCGACATCGACGACAAGGTCATCGCCAACGCCACCGACGCCGAGCCCTGGTGGGCGCTCGCCTACCGGATGGAGCAGGAGTTCACAGCCGCATATGCCGGCGTCGGCATCCAGCCCCCGACGTACGAGCCGCGGGCGACGGCATCCGTGCCGCAGATGCAGGAGCTGATCCAGGAGCTCATCGAGCGCGGGCACGCCTATCCCGCCCCGGACGGTTCGGGCGACGTGTACTTCGACGTGCGCTCCTGGTCGGCCTACGGCGAGCTGACGAACCAGTCGGTCGACGCCATGGAGGCGGCGCAGGACGCAGACCCGCGCGGCAAGCGCAACCCGCAGGACTTCGCGCTCTGGAAGGGCGCCAAGCAGGGCGAGCCCGCGGATGCCACGTGGGCATCCCCGTGGGGCGCCGGCCGCCCCGGGTGGCACATCGAATGCTCGGCGATGGCGAAGCGCTACCTCGGCTCCGACTTCGACATCCACGGCGGCGGGCTCGACCTGCGCTTCCCCCACCACGAGAACGAGCTCGCGCAGTCGACGGCGGCGGGTGACGGCTTCGCCCGCTACTGGGTGCACAACGGCCTCGTGACCGTCGACGGGCAGAAGATGTCGAAATCGCTCGGCAACTTCACCCTCGCCTCCGACGTGCTCGAGCAGCACGAACCGCTCGTGGTGCGGTACGCACTCGCCGCCGCGCACTACCGTTCGAGCCTGGACCTCTCCGCGGCGTCGTACGCCGAGGCCGAGGCGGCGCTCGGCCGCATCGAGACCTTCCGCCAGCGCGTGCTGCGTGTCTCCGACGCGGACCCCGTGTCCGCTGCGCCGGGTGCGATCCCGGAGGCCTTCGCCGCCGCGATGGACGACGACCTCGGAGTGCCGCAGGCGCTCGCCGTCGTGCACGACGCCGTGCGTGCGGGCAACGCTGCTCTGGATGCCGGTGACACGGCAGCGGCGGTCGATTCCGCGCGCGCGCTCACGGCGATGCTCGCGGTGCTCGGACTCGACGGCCCCGGCGTGTCCGTCGCAGGAGGCACCGAGGCATCCGCCCTGGACGCTCTGGTGCAGGAGATGATCACGCAGCGCGCACAGGCGCGCGCCGACAAGGACTGGGCCGCGGCCGATCGCATCCGCGACGCGATCGCCGCGGCAGGAATCACGCTGGAGGACACTCCGGCCGGAACTCATTGGAGCATCGATGGCTAAGCCAGGAAACCCCTCAGCGGGCAAGGGAAAGAAGAAGGGCCCCACCAAGGGCACCGGAGGACTCGGACGCAAGGCGCTCGAAGGCCGCGGACCCACGCCGAAGGCGGAGGACCGCGCGTGGCACGTCGCCGGCAAGCGCAAGGCGGCGGCCGAACGCTACGCCGCTGCGGGCGGACGCGGCAGGCCGGGACGGCAGACGTCCGGCGGCAACCCGAACCGCACCGCTCGCGCCAAGGACAACACGTCCGACACCGAGACGGTCACCGGGCGCAACTCCGTGCTCGAGGCGCTGCGCACGCGGATCCCCGCGACGGCGATGTACATCGCTCAGCGCGTCGAGATGGACGACCGCGTCAAGGAGATGCTCTCGATCGCGACGCACCGCGGCATCCCCGTCCTCGAGGTCACCCGTCAGGAGCTCGACCGGATGGCGGGGTTCGACGGCGTGCACCAGGGCGTCGCGCTGAAGGTTCCGCCCTACGAGTACGCGCACCCGCAGGATCTGCTCGAGAAGGTGATCGATCGCGGCGAGGTGCCGCTGTTCGTCGCGCTGGACGGCATCACCGACCCGCGCAACCTCGGAGCGATCATCCGTTCGACCGCCGCGTTCGGCGGGCACGGGGTCATCCTCCCGCAGCGCCGCTCGGCCGGCGTGAACTCGGCAGCGTGGAAGACGAGCGCGGGGGCCGCGGCCCGCATCCCGGTGGCGATGGCGACCAACCTCACCACCCAGCTCAAGGAGTTCAAGAAGCAGGGCGTCTTCGTGCTCGGCCTCGACGGCGACGGCGACGTGTCGCTCCCGGCGCTCGAGCTGGCCGATCGGCCGGTGGTCGTCGTCATCGGCTCCGAGGGCAAGGGGCTGTCGCGTCTCGTCACCGAGAACTGCGACCAGATCGTCTCGATCCCGATCTCGGCGGCCACCGAGTCGCTGAACGCCGGCATCGCGGCCTCGGTCGCGCTGTACCAGATCTCCACGTTCCGGGCGGCCGGGCGGAACTGATCCGCAGACCACGGAATACTTGCCGCGGCAGGTTGTTGCTTCCTGGGGAGCGCAATCGCGCCCGTCGTCCACGAAGGGAAAACCATGGCACGCATCGCCGTCATCGGAGGAACCGGCTACGCCGGATCGAACATCGTCGCAGAGGCGGTGTCGCGCGGCCACTCCGTGGTCTCGATCGCCCGCTCGGTCCCGACCGAGCGCGTCGAGGGCGCCGTCTACCTCGAGGGCAACATCCTCGACGTCCCCGGTCTGCTCGCACAGCTCGGTGAGGTCGACGTCGTGATCCAGGCCCTCTCGCCGCGCGGCGACATGACCGGCAAGGTCCGGGCGGCGACCGCTGAGCTCTACGCGGCACTCCCCGAGAACGTGCGCCTCGGCGTCGTCGGCGGTGCGGGTGGAAGCCTCGTCGCGCCCGGTGGCCCCCGCGTGATCGATTCGGGCTTCCCCGAGGAGTTCAAGGCCGAGGCTCAGGAGGCCATCGGCGTCCTGGAGGACCTCCAGGCGGATGCCGAGGGCAACGACTGGTTCTTCGTCCACCCCGCCGGCGGCTTCGGCAACTGGGCGCCCGGGGAGCGCACCGGAACCTACCGCGACGGCGGGCCGGTTCTCGTGACCGATGAGAAGGGCGAGTCGTACATCTCCGGAGCCGACCTCGGCGTCGCCTTCGTCGACGAGATCGAGAACCCCAAGCACCACCGCGAGAACTTCGCCGTCGGGTACTAGAAGACGCGTCAGACGAGGTCGCGCCAGTCGACCTCGTCGTCCTCGTCGGTCACCGGAACCGCTCCGGTGACCACGGGGATGGACACGGTCTCGGTCGGCGGTCCCATGATGGTCGCCTCGTCGCGCCGGTGGCGCAGCACGTCGTTGATGTACGAGGTGAGCACTTCGGCGAGCGGGATCGAGCGCCCATGGCCCTGCGAGAGGTACCACCGGTGCTCGAGCACCTGGTGGAACACCTCGGCGGGCTCGAGCTTCGCCCGCAGCTCGTAGGGGATCGCCCGCACGACCGGCTCGAACACGCGCGTGAGCCACTCGTGCGCGTACATCTCCTCATCGGCCCACTCCTTGGTCGAGCGGGCGCGGAACTCATCGAGGTCGTTGAGCAGGCGCCGGGCCTGGTTCTCCTCGACGTCGAGACCGGTCAGCCGGATGAGGCGGCGCTGGTGGTGGCCGGCATCGACGACCTTGGGCTGGATGTGCACGACCGTGCCGTCCGTGGTCGTCGACATCGACATCTCGTCGATGTCGAATCCGAGGGCATTGAGGCGCTCGACGCGCTCGGTGATGCGCCAGGTCTCGTTCGCCGAGAACGATTCCTCGGCGGTGAGCGCTGCCCACAGCGAGTGGTAGGCCGAGACGATGCCGTCGGCGATCGCGACGGCGTCCACGCCGTGCTCGAGGCGCCCGCCTGCGGCGAGGTCCATGATCTCGCCGGCGATGTTCGTTCGGGCGAGGTCCAGGTCGTAGAGGCGCTGCCCCTCGGTCAGCCCCTCCTCGTGCAGCTCGCCGGTCTCGGCATCCACGAGGTAGGCGGCGAACGCGCCCGCATCACGACGGAACAGCGTGTTCGACAGCGACACGTCGCCCCAGTAGAAGCCGACATTGTGCAGACGGACCAGCAGCAGCGCCAGCGCGTCGACGAGACGCGTCGCGGTGTCCGGGCGCAGCACGCGGGTGAACAGGGCGCGGTACGGCATCGAGAAGCGCAGGTGCGAGGTCACCAGAGCGGCGGGCAGCACATCTCCTGCGGAATCGGTGCGCCCGTCGATCACGGCCACTCTGTCGACGCACGGCACGTCGAGCCGTGCGAGGCTGCCGAGCATCTCGTACTCGCGTCTGGCCATCTCGGCCGTGGTCTCCTTCACCGCGACGACACGGCCGGAGAGATCGGCGAATCGCACGAGGTGGCGGGAGAGCCCCTTGGGCAGCGAGACGATGTGCTCGCTCGGCCATTTCCCGAGCGGCACCGACCAGGGAAGCCCCAGCAGCCCGGGGTCGACCGTGCTGGCGGTGATCCGCAAAGCGTCTTGCATGGCCCTCCTGGATGCCGGGGAAGACGACGCGGCGCGGGCGACCTGCTGGTCAGCCCGCGCCGCGCGTGTGACGAGGTTACGAGGCCGAGACGACCGGCTTGTCGTTCAGGCGGTCACCCGACTCGAGGTCGAAGGCGTGCACGTGGCCGGGGTTGGCGGCCAGCGTGACGGTCTCGCCCGCGTTCGGGTGGTTGCGGCCGTCGACGCGCGCGACGATGTCGGTGCGCTTGCCGTTGATGTCGGTGTGCCCGTACAGGTAGCCGTCCGCGCCGAGCTCCTCGACGAGGTCGACCGTCACCGACAGGCCCTTGCCGTCTGCGGGACCGACCGTGATGTCCTCGGGGCGGACGCCGACCGTGACCTGCGAGCCCGTGGCGCGGCCGACGGTGTCGCGGTCGAGCGGGACGACCTCGGTGCCGAACTGCACGCCGCCGTCGGCGAGGTCGGCGGCGAACAGGTTCATGGCGGGCGAGCCGATGAAGCCGGCGACGAAGACGTTGTTCGGCTTCTCGTACAGGTCGCGCGGGCTGCCGACCTGCTGGAGCAGGCCGTCCTTGAGCACGGCGATGCGGTCGCCCATGGTCAGAGCCTCGGTCTGGTCGTGCGTCACGTAGACCGTGGTGACGCCGAGTCGACGCTGCAGCGAGGCGATCTGGGTGCGGGTCTGCACGCGCAGCTTGGCGTCGAGGTTCGACAGCGGCTCGTCCATGAGGAACACCTGCGGCTGGCGGACGATGGCGCGGCCCATCGCGACGCGCTGACGCTGACCGCCCGAGAGCGCCTTGGGCTTGCGGGTCAGGTACTGCTCGAGGTCGAGGAGCTTGGCAGCCTCGAGGACGCGCGCTGCGCGCTCCTCCTTGCCGACGCCGGCGATCTTGAGCGCGAAGCCCATGTTCTCGGCGACCGTCATGTGCGGGTAGAGCGCGTAGTTCTGGAAGACCATCGCGATGTCGCGGTCCTTCGGCGGGACGTCCGTGACGTCGCGGTCGCCGATGAGGATGCGGCCCTCGTTGACCTCTTCGAGGCCGGCGAGCATGCGCAGGGAGGTGGACTTGCCGCAGCCGGAGGGGCCGACCAGGACGAGGAACTCGCCGTCTCCGACTTCGAGGTTGAGCTTGTCGACGGCCGGGCGGGTTCCGCCCGGGTAGAGCCGAGTGGCGTTGTCGAAAGTCACCGATGCCATGATGTTTCTCCTTCACCGGCAGGTACGTGCCGGACGATCCGTTGTGATGGAAGCGGTGGAGAGACCCCACCGTGGCCCGTCGTCGGGCCGGTTTCAGTATGGCACGAAGCGCCCCGTCTGGGTATTTCCCAGGCTGGCTGGATACCATCGAAGACGGTCCGGAACACACACGCAGGCCGTGTGTCCGACGGACGCCGGGGAACCCGTCCCCGTCCAGATCTTCAAGAGGAACGATGTCGAGCGACGAAACGCCGAACGTCCCCACCCCTCGCACATCCCGTGAGGCGGTCCGGGAGAAGGCCCAGCAGGTGCACGCCAAGCAGTCGCGTGCCCGCATCATGCGACGCATCATCATCGGTGCCGTCGCGATCGTGGCCGTCGGCGCCATCGGCACCGCCGTCACGATGGCGATCACCTCGAGCGTCTCGAAGCCCGTGCTGAACCCGAAGGGCCTCGACGGTGACGGAATCGTCGTCGGCAGCGTCAGCGACATGTCGGCGGAGACCGTCCCGACCACTCCCGCGCCGGAGGAGAGTGGTGCGGGTGAGGAGACGTCGGAGCCGACGCCGACGGCGACGCCCACCACGGCGCCCGTCGACGTGCACATCTACGTCGACTACCTCTCGCCGGGCGCGGGAGACTTCGAGCTCGCGAACACCCGGCAGCTCGCCGGATGGATCAACGAGGGCGCCGTCACGGTGACGTACCACCCGGTGGCGATGCTCACCGCCAGCTCCAACGGCACGAAGTACTCGCTTCGCGCGGCTGCTGCCGCAGCCTGCCTCGCGACGCATTCGCCCGACAAGTTCTACGCGTTCAACCACGAGCTCCTCGTGGATCAGCCCGAGGTCGACAGCCCCGGCCGCACCGACGTCGAGCTCGCCGACCTGGCGGTCGCGGTCGGCGTCGACAGCCCCAAGGTCGTGCGCGCCTGCATCGAGGATCAGGACTACATCACCTGGGCGAAGGACGCGACCTCGCGTGCACTCGAGGGTCCGCTGGACGGATCCGAGGACCTCGTCCTCACCAGCGCGCCGATGATCGTCGTGAACGGCGAGGCCTATGTCGGGTCGCTCAAGGACCCGGCCGAGTTCTCGCAGTTCGTGCTCACCGTCGCCAGCGAGACCGAGCCGACGCCCGAGCCGACGACGACGTCGTCGCCCACGCCCACCGAGACCCCTGCGTCGTAGTTACCGACTCGTGCGCCCGGCTCGCTAAGCTGGACGCCGTTCGCCGACTTAGCTCAGCTGGTAGAGCACCTGTCTTGTAAACAGGCGGTCGCGGGTTCGAATCCCGCAGTCGGCTCCATGATGCCCTCGCTCTGGTGACTCCAAGGGCGGTATGCGATCCTGGGTCCTCAGCACGATGGACGGAGACGACCATGAGCAATGCCGCATTCCCTGAAGGCGCTCTCCCACAGGATGATCCCAACCCCGAGGGCGAGGACGTGGATCCCGACTTCGCGGTCGATGAGGACGTACCGGAATCCAGCGAGTCCGATGAGGACGTCGCCGAGATCTGAGGTTCCGCTCTAGCGCTGGCTGTTCGGCCTGCGCCCACGGCGCGGGCGATCGTGCCAGGCTGCGATGGCCTCCGGCGTCAGGTCGTCGCGATCCCAGAGGTATCCCGAGACGTTCCCGATCGGGTCGATGAACGCGTCGCTCGCGGTCGAGGCCTCACCAGCATCCCGGCGCCGCATCGTCTGTCGCAGCGACACCGGTGTCACGCCCAGAAGCTCGGCCACTTCGTCGATGGTCGCGTAACGCGCGGCGAAGCGCGGTTCGGCCGTCGCGTCGCGCAGTGCGCGGGGACGCGGCCGGTCGTCGTCGGACCCCATGAGCTCTCCCGATCTGTGCAGTCAGACCACGATAGCCGACCACTAGCATGGCGCCATGGGCGATGCCGTCACCCGTCTCGACGTGCCAGGGACGTACAACTTCCGCGAGGCTGCGCCCGGGGCGCTGGCATCCGGCGTCCTCTACCGCTCGGATGCGCTGCACCGGCTCGATCGCACCGGGCGACGACGCATCCGCGAGCTCGGCATCAGGACCGTGCTCGATCTGCGATCGAGCATCGACCGCCGTGTCGGCGGTCGGGATCGTCTGCGCGGCACGGGCGCCGTCCGGGTCGGCATCCCGATCGACGGGACACCGCGGCGGATCGACCTCGACACGATCAGCCTGTCCGGCGTCTATCGGACGATCCTCTCCGGCCATCGGCCTGCTCTGGGGCGCATCGTCCGCGAGATCGCGGCGTCGGACGGCGCCGTCGTCGTGCACTGCACCGCGGGCAAGGATCGCACGGGTCTGGTCGTCGCACTCGTGCTGGAGGCGATCGGCATCGACCGCGCGGTGACGCTTGCCGACTACGCCGCGACGGCGGCGAACCTCGAGGGGGAGTGGACAGAGCGGATGCTGCGCAAGGCGCGCACGTTCCGGGTGCGGATCACCGATGAGGTCGTCGCGGTGCTCACCGGGTCGCCGCCCGAGGTCCTCGCCGACGCACTCGACTGGATCGATGACGAGTACGGCGGCGTTCCCGCGTATCTGGCCGGCGCCGGCGTCGACGACGCCGTACTCACCGCGCTGAGGGACAAGCTCCTCAGCGATCGTCCGTCCGCGGCGCAGCGCTGACCCTGCCGGCGACGTCGGCCGACGCGATCAGCGCCTCGTCGATGAGCTCGCGGCTGGGGGCGCCGGTGAGCCAGTCCGTGCTCATGGCCGGCGGGATGAGCATCGGCATCCGGTCGTGGATCTCGACGAGGTGATCGGGCGCCGGAGCCATGACGATCGAATAGCAGGTGACCCATTCGCCGTCCGGGGTCCGCCCGCGCTGCGTGACTGCGGCCATGCCGAACAGGGCGCCCTCGTCCAGGCGGAACTCGTGCCAGACCCGTTCGGGCTTGCGCATCTCGAACCACCCGGTCGTGGGTACGATCGCGCGGCCGCGCATCTTGCCCGGCTGATCCTGCAGCCGCTCGGAGCGGGTGTTGATCGAGGGGAACTTCGACGGCTGGCCGCCCACGAGGAAGCCCCACCATGCCGTCTCGAGCGCGGCGGGCTGGTCGCCCGCCGGCACGATGAGCGGGTTGAGGTTGCGCAGATTCCTCCCCGTCGGACGCAGCGTTTCGCCGTCGTTCGTCTGCGCCCACGAGCGCAGACCCTCGAGGACGTCGGCGTCGGCCTCGGCGAGGAGCTCGGCGTCGGTGAAGCGTGGATCCAGTCCATAGCTCGCGCACATGCCCGTCAGCGTACCCGCCGCCGCGGACATCGGCGCCGCGCGGCCTCGGGTACTGTGCTGAGGTGACCCCGACCCGCCGACTGCGCGCCCCGATCGCACTGGGAGGGGCCGTCGCGATCGGGGTGATGACCGCGATCCAGGCGCGCGTCAACGGCGTCCTCGGCGTGCGCATCGACGACGGCATCGTCGCGGGACTCGTCTCGTTCACGGCGGGGCTGATCATCCTCGTCGCCGTCACGGTCGCCGTTCCGTCGTCGCGAGCCGGCGCCGCACGCCTGTGGAACGGTCTGCGCACCCGTCACGTGCCGATCTGGATGCTGTGCGGCGGGGCGTGCGGCGCACTCACCGTCTCTACGCAGGGACTCACTGCCGGCATTCTCGGCGTCTCGCTCTTCACCGTCGGCGTCGTCGCGGGGCAGACCGTGAACGGACTGATCCTCGATCGCCTCGGCGTCGGCCCCGCAGGCGTCGTCGCCGTCACACCGGGCCGAGTGCTGGGCGGGCTGTTCGCTCTCGCAGCGGTCGGCATCTCGCTCAGCGGCGATGCTCTCGCACGCGCGCCCTGGTGGCTGCTCGTGCTCCCGTTCGCGGCCGGCGTCGGGATCGCCTGGCAGTCGGCGGCGAACGGTCGGCTCGCGCAGCGGGTGGCATCGCCGATGACGGCGACGCTGATGAGCTTCGTGGGCGGCACCGTCGTCCTGGCGATCGCCGCTGCGCTCAGCGTCGCGTTCAACGGGATGCCGCAGGCCCTGCCCGCCGAGCCGTGGCTCTACCTCGGCGGGGTGCTGGGCTTCGCCTACATCCTTCTCGGAGCGACGATCGTCGCGCACACCGGTGTGCTTCTGCTCGGCCTGGGCTCCGTGCTCGGGCAGCTCGTCACGTCGGTGATCATCGACCTGCTGTGGCCGGCATCCGCGGGACCCGCGCTGTGGCAGCTCCTCGCCATGATCGGCGTCGCGGTCGCCTCCGTGATCGCAGCCCTGCCGTGGCGGCGGCGCCGCCGCTGAGCGCTAGTCCTTCGCGGTGTCCGACTTCTTCGACTTCTTCGAGGGCATCCGCGTCAGGAACGACTCGGCGTCGATCGTCTTGCGCCGACTGGGCTTGGAGCGCTCCGGTTTGCCGCCGACGTAGAGCCAGCCGAGCAGCTCCTCGTTCTTCTCGAGGCCGTGCGCCTTCGCGACCGCGCGGGTGCGCGTGTAGTGCCCGGTGCGCCACAGCACGCCCCAGCCCGCTTCGTCGAGCAGCAGGCTGAGCGTGTGCGCGACGCCCGAGGCGACGGCCTCCTGCTCCCAGTGCGGAACCTTGGAGCTCTTGCGGAAGCTCACCACCACGGCGATCAGCAGCGGCGCGCGCAGGGGTTTCGTCGACGCGCGCGAGCGCTCGGCCTTGCCGATCGCCTTGCCGAGCCGGAGGCGGTCATCGCCGCGCAGCTCGATCAGCCGCCACGGCCGCAGCGACGAGTGATCTGCGACCCGTCCCGCCGCTGAGATCAGTCGGACGAGCTCCTCGTGCGACGGCGCATCGCCTGTGACCTTCGACCAGGACTGCCTGGAGAGCGCCGAATCGAAAGCGCTCAAGCCTCGGGAGCCTCGGGGCTGAAGTTCAGGGCCAGGGAGTTCATGCAGTACCGGTCGCCGGTGGGCGTGCCGAACCCGTCGGGGAAGACATGGCCGAGGTGCGAGCCGCAGTTCGCGCAGCGGACCTCGGTGCGCTGCATCCCCAGGGTGTTGTCCTCGAGCAGCTGTACCGCGTCGGGCCGGATCGACTCGTAGAAGCTCGGCCAGCCGCATCCGGAGTCGAACTTCGTGCCGCTCTTGAACAGCTCGGCGCCGCACGCGCCGCAGGTGTACAGCCCGGCTCGCGACTCGTCCAGGAGCTCGCCCGTCCAGGCGCGCTCGGTGGCGGCTTCGCGCAGAACCGCGTACTGCTCGTCGCCGAGCTCTTCGCGCCATTCGGCGTCGGTCTTCTTCACGCTGTAGTCCATACGTCCTCCTGAGTCGCTTCCATTGTCCCCCGTCCACGCGGCACCGGGGCCATCATGACGAGAGGTGACGACGGCGGAGAATGGAACCATGACGGATGCTGTTCGCGAACGCTACGAGCGCTTCGCGCGCGACGAGGCGCCGGGCCGGTCGGACCTCTACGCGGAATGGGCGCGGGGCGCGGCATCCGATCCCGAAGTGCGGGCGATCCTCGCGCGGATCCCCGAGAACAGACGCCAGCCGCCCCTCGTCTTCGCCGTCACCCGGATGCTGGGCGCACCGCTCGACGGATACCCGGTCTGGCGCGACTTCGTGCGCGCGAACGCGGATGCCGTCGTCACGGAGTGCGCGGCGCGCAGCGTGCAGACCAACGAGCCGCTGCGGCTCGCCCCGCTGCTGCCGGTGCTCTCGGAGATCGACGGCCCCATCGCGCTGCTCGAGCTCGGAGCGTCGGCGGGCCTGTGCCTGTACCCCGACCGCTACTCGTACCGCTTCGTCGACGAGCACGGACTGCTTCGTGCCAGTCTCGACCCGTCGGACGGCGTCTCGTCAGTCGTGCTCACCAGCGAGGTCCGCGGTGCCGTGATCCCTGCCCTGCGGATGCCCGAGGTCGTGTGGCGCGCAGGCATCGACCTCGCACCCCTCGACGCCGGGGATTCGCGCGATCGCGCTTGGTTGCAGGGTCTCGTCTGGCCCGGGGAGACCGGGCGCGAGGAGCGGATCGCCGCGGCGCTCGACGTCGTCGCATCCGATCCTCCGTCGATCGTGAGAGGTGATGCATCCCAGGTCGCAGCGGTGGCGGCATCCGCTCCGCCGGACGCGACACTCGTGATCACCACCCCCGGCGTGCTCGCGCACATTCCCCGTGCGCAGAGGCTGGCGCTCATCGACCGGGTGCGCAGCCTGCCTGCCCGCTGGATCACGATCGATGCGCCCGTGCTGCACGACGCGTGGAACCCGCCCGTGGACCCCTCGAGCTGGCCGGGCTTCGTCGTCGCGCTCGACGGAGACGTGCGCGCCGGGGCGGATCCGCTCGGCGGATGGTGGGAGTGGCGCGCCGACGCAGAGCCGTCGCCCGCCTAACCTGGACCCATGCTCGGAGACCTCACCGATCGCGATCGCGCGATCCTCGCCCTGGAGGCGGCCTGGCCGCGCCACGGGGGAAGCAAGGAGGAGGCGATCCGCAGCACGCTCGGCATGAGCCCGGCACGCTACTACCAGCTGCTCGGCCGGCTCATCGACACCGAGCAGGCGCTCGAGCACGACCCGCTCCTGGTCAGGCGGCTGCGCCGCTTGCGCGAGCATCGTGCCGATCAGCGCGTTGCGCGGATGCGCGGTTTCGCCGGGTAACATCATCGGGTGCCCCAGCCCGTGAGAGACCGCTTCGACGACATTTCCCGAACGTCAGGACGTGTCGGGGCGCACCGCGCCGAGGCGCCGGGCATGAACGGCTGGATCGTGCTGCTGTGGTCGGTCGTCGCAGCGCTCGTCCTCATCGTCGCCGGCATCTTCGTCGCTCTCGTGATGATGGGGCGGATCACGCTGTTCCCCGTCGCCGAGGATTCCGTGGCGCCGCTCCCGGAGGAGACCGGGGTGGTCGACACGACGTACTCCATCCTCATCCTCAACGCCACCGCCGAGGAGGGCCTCGAAGAGCAGGTGCGCGAGACGCTCATCAACGAGCAGTGGCCGGACGAGCTCATCAGCTACGGCCCCGCAGGGCAGCAGGACTTCGCCGAGACCACCGTGTACTACGTCGGCGACGACGAGCGCGAGGCGGCGCTGGGCCTGGCCGACCTCATCGGGGGAGCCCTGGTCGACCAGAGCGACATCTACGCCGATCCCGACGACCCGGAGCAGAAGCAGCTCGTCGTCGTGATCGGCCTGGACCGCGCGAGCGCCCAGCCGGAATCCACCCAGACGCCTGCTGAATAGACGCCGCCCTCACGGCTTGCACTCGATGGGGTCGAGTGCCAGAATGGGCGTTAGCACTCTCTTCCTCTGAGTGCTAAACCGAACGCCTACGTCCAGGAGGGACGACAAAACTCATGGCAAAGATCATCGCTTTCGATGAGGAGGCCCGCCGCGGCCTCGAGCGTGGCCTGAACATCCTCGCCGACGCTGTCAAGGTGACCCTCGGCCCGCGCGGTCGCAACGTCGTGCTCGAGAAGAAGTGGGGCGCCCCCACGATCACGAACGACGGTGTGTCGATCGCCAAGGAGATCGAGCTGGACGACCCGTACGAGAAGATCGGCGCGGAGCTCGTCAAGGAGGTCGCCAAGAAGACCGACGACGTCGCCGGTGACGGAACCACCACCGCGACCGTCCTCGCCCAGGCGCTCGTGCGCGAGGGCCTGCGCAACGTCGCCGCCGGCGCCGACCCGATCTCGCTCAAGCGCGGCATCGAGAAGGCTGTCGCCGCGATCACCGAGGAGCTGCTCTCCAGCGCCAAGGAGATCGAGTCCAAGGAGCAGATCGCCGCCACCGCGTCGATCTCGGCCGCTGACAGCGAGATCGGCGAGCTGATCGCCGAGGCCATCGACAAGGTCGGCAAGGAGGGCGTCGTCACCGTCGAGGAGTCGCAGACCTTCGGCACCGAGCTCGAGCTCACCGAGGGCATGCGCTTCGACAAGGGCTACCTGAACCCGTACTTCGTCACGGACCCGGACCGCCAGGAGGCCGTGTTCGAGGAGCCCTACATCCTCATCGCGAACTCCAAGATCTCGAACATCAAGGACCTCCTCCCGGTCGTCGACAAGGTGATCCAGGACGGCAAGGAGCTCGTCATCATCGCCGAGGACGTCGAGGGCGAGGCTCTCGCGACGCTCGTGCTGAACAAGATCCGCGGCATCTTCAAGTCGGCAGCCGTCAAGGCTCCCGGCTTCGGCGACCGCCGCAAGGCTCAGCTGCAGGACATCGCGATCCTCACCGGTGGTCAGGTCATCACCGAAGAGGTCGGCCTCAAGCTCGAGAACACCACGCTCGACCTGCTCGGACGTGCGCGCAAGGTCATCATCACCAAGGACGAGACGACCATCGTCGAGGGCGCCGGTGAGACCGACCAGATCGAGGGTCGCGTGACCCAGATCCGTCGCGAGATCGAGAACACCGACAGCGACTACGACCGCGAGAAGCTCCAGGAGCGCCTGGCGAAGCTCGCCGGTGGCGTGGCCGTCATCAAGGCCGGGGCTGCGACCGAGGTCGAGCTCAAGGAGCGCAAGCACCGCATCGAGGACGCCGTCCGCAACGCGAAGGCAGCAGTCGAAGAGGGCATCGTCGCCGGTGGTGGCGTCGCGCTCATCCAGTCCGGCACGAAGGCGCTCGACGCCCTCGAGTTGTCGGGCGACGAGGCGACCGGCGCGAACATCGTCCGCGTCGCCATCTCGGCTCCGCTGAAGCAGATCGCGATGAACGCCGGTCTCGAGCCCGGTGTCGTCGCCAACAAGGTCGCCGAGCTGCCGACCGGTGAGGGCCTCAACGCCGCCTCCGGCGAGTACGTCGACATGTTCGGCGCCGGCATCATCGACCCGGCCAAGGTGACCCGCTCTGCTCTGCAGAACGCGGCATCCATCGCCGGTCTCTTCCTCACCACGGAGGCCGTCGTCGCCGACAAGCCCGAGAAGGCCGCGGCTCCGGCCGGCGACCCCACGGGTGGTATGGACTTCTGATAAGCCCAGTCCGTACAGAAGCGCCCCGGCCGTCAGGCCGGGGCGCTTCTGCGTTCCGTCGGGGGTCAGTGCCGGAACAGGCTCGCGGAGTACTGATCGGCGTCGGAGTACTGCGTCGCCGCGGACCCGAGCGCTGTGCCGATCGAATCGAGGACCTGCTCGACGTGCAGCTGGGCGGCCGCCCATTGGTCGCTGCATCCCTGGAAGGCGGCCGATGCCGCACCGGTCCAGGACGACTGCAGCTGGGTGAGCTGCGCCTTCAGCGCCTGGGACTCGCTGCGCAGACGCTCCATCGTGGCTCGTGTCTGGCCGTGCGCTGCGAAGACCGCCTCGGTGTCGACGGTGAAGACGGACATGAGAACTCCTCTCGTAGGGAGCTCTCACGATAGAAGAGCGGCCGTCCGGCCGTTCTGCGCGAACGCGGCATCCGTGGACGGACGGTCGCGGCGCGGGTATGTGCAGAACGGGTCAGACGTCGCCCGGAGACAGCCGATCCAGGGGCTGGGTGTCCTCGAGCAGATGCTCGGGCGTCGCCTGCGCCGGCGCGAGGGGGAGCGTCACCGTGAACGTGGCCCCGCCGCCGGGCGTCTCATCGACGCGGACGCTTCCCTTCAGGGCCGACATGATCGATGCGACGATCGCCAGCCCGAGCCCCGAGCCGCCGGTCTCCCTCGCCCGGGAGGTGTCTGCGCGCCAGAAGCGCTCGAAGATCTGCTCGCGGATCTGGGGCGGAATGCCCTCGCCGTGGTCGACGATCGCGATGCTGGCCGTGCCGGCGGCGCGGTCGGCGTCGACGACGAGCTCTATCGGCGCATCGTCCGGTGAGAACCGGCGGGCGTTGCCCAGCAGGTTCGCGATCACCTGGCGCACCTTGTTCTCCTCGCCGAGCACGATCGGGGGCGTCGGCACAGGGACGTCCTCCACCTCGGTGAAGTCGATCTGCGGCATCGGCTCTGCGCTGCGCGGGCGCCGCCGCAGACGCGCGAGCGCGCCGGCGCGCGGCTTCGGGGCCGGCGGGTTCAGCTTCGGCAGCGCGGGTCGGGTGCGGGCCGGTGCCGCCGTGCGCGCATCCGCCGTCCTGTCGATGACGGTGATCGTCCTGTTCGGCGCGGCGGCGCGGACGTCGAGGGCGGCGTCCCTGGCGATCGGGCGCAGGTCGAGCGGGTCGAGCTGGAGCTCTGGCTGTTCGTCCAGCCGAGCGAGGTCCAGCAGGTCCTCGACGAGGACGCCCATCCGGATGGCCTCCTTCTCGATGCGCTCCATCGCCCTGGCGGTGTCCTCCTCGCCGCGGATCGCGCCCATCCGGTAGAGCTCAGCGTAGCCGCGGACGCTCACGAGGGGGGTGCGCAGCTCGTGACTCGCATCGCCGATGAACCGGCGCATGTGCCGGACGGTGCGGTCGCGCTGTGCGAGCGAGCGGTCGATGCGCTCGAGCATGGTGTTGATCGCGAAGTTCAGGCGCCCGACCTCCGTGCTCGGCTCGAGGTCCGTGAGCCGCTGACTGAAATCGCCCGAGGCGATGAGCATGGCCGCCGACTCGACCTGTCCGAGTCGGCGGAACGTGAGCGTGACGAGTCCGCGGATGAGGAGCGCGGCGAGCAGGATGGTCACCAGTGCGACGGTGGTGTAGACGCCGAAGTACTGCGCGATGATGGAGTCCGCCTCCGCGAGAGGGAGAGCGACGAACTGCACGTACAGGGTGCCGTCGGCGCCGGGCACCACGGCGACGGCACCGCGGAACTCATGGCCGTCGGCGCTGCGCAGCGGGATCTTCTCGCCGTCCAGCGCATGCGCCTGCTCGAGTGCGAGCGATGCGTAGAAGGCGGGGGCGGCGTCGCCGGTCGCTCCGCCGGCCCTGGCGAGGAACGTGCCGTCGGCCGCGTACACCGTGAAGGTGTAGTCGGCCGATCGAGGCGCGTTCTCGGAGAGCACGAGCTTCTGCTCGCCGTCGACCGTCTCGACGTCGAACCAGCGGCTGACGAGGTCGCTCGCCGCGAGCGACGGCAGCTGGGACTCGATGTTCTGGATGAGCGAACTGCGCAGCAGCGGCACGGTGCCGATTCCGGCGATCACGAGACCCAGTGCGAGCACCGCGACGGTGACACCGGTGACCTTGGCGCGCAGACTGATGCGTCGCCACCAGCTGGTGACCGCGTCAGGGTTGTGCGCCATGCGCGCTCCCTTCGCGGTCTACTTGCCCACCTTGAGCATGTAGCCGAAACCGCGCTTGGTCTGGATGACGGACTCCTCGGTGTGCGGATCGATCTTGCGCCGCAGGTAGGAGATGTAGCTCTCGACGATGCCCGCATCGCCGTTGAAGTCGTACTCCCACACGTGGTCGAGGATCTGCGCCTTCGACAGCACGCGGTTGGGGTTGAGCATCAGGTAGCGCAGCAGCTTGAACTCGGTGGGGCTCAGTTCGATCGGCTCCTTGCCGACGAAGACGTCGTGGGTGTCCTGATCCATCGACAGCTCGCCGGCGCGGATGATCGACTCCTCGTCGGCCTGCATCGTGCGTCGCAGGATCGCCTGCACACGGGCCACGATCTCGTCGAGGGCGAACGGCTTGGTCACGTAGTCGTCGCCGCCGGCGTTGAGGCCTTCGATCTTGTCCTGCGTGTCGTCCTTCGCGGTGAGGAACAGGATGGGGGCGGTGAATCCCGCCCCGCGCAGGCGCTTGGTGACGCTGAACCCATTCATGTCGGGCAGCATGACGTCGAGGATGATGAGGTCGGGCTCCTCCTCGAGGACGGCCGAGATCGTCGCGGCGCCGTTGGCCACCGTCTTGACCTGATAACCGGCGAAGTTCAGACCGGTGGACAGCAGGTCTCGGATGTTCGGCTCGTCGTCGACGACCAGGATGCGTGCATCAGTCATGCCCCCATTATGGTGACTTCAGCCTTGCGGCGGCTGATTGTCTTGCGGAGCGCCCGTATTGTCGTGGACGGCCGTGCGGACCGCGAGAGCGATGGATGCCGCCACCGGGGCGCCAGGGTCGACGGTGAGCCGGTGCAGGAGCAGGCCCTCGCAGGATGCCATGAGGAAGGGAGTCCGCTCTGCCGCGGCCGGCCCGCCGAGGCTGCTCAGGATGCCGCTGGTCCACTCCTCGAAGGCTGCGCGCTGCTCGTGCATCGGCGCTGCGGCATCCGGGTCGGCTTCGAGGAAGAGGGCGTAGCGGGCACGGGTCCGCGTCGCGAGAAGGCCGGACTGCGCCTCGATCATGGCAATGAGCGCCGCGATCAGCTCGTCCTCGGTGCGGATGCGCGGGTTGCCGCCGTCAGCCCGCTCCTGCTCGGCGAGGTGCGCGATCACGCCGGCGACGAGAGCTGCTCTGGTGCGGAAGTGGTTCGAGGTGGATCCGCGGGGGAGGCCTGCCGCGGCATCCACTCGCGCGTGCGTGAGAGCGCGGACGCCGTCGTGGCCGACGACGTCGATCGCCGCGTTCAGGGCACGGGTGCGGGTGCTCATGTCTCGAGCCTAACGCGATTACTACGTTTCTAGTGACAAGGCACTATGAACGTAGTAGAGTGCGCGCATGGACATCGTGCTGCTGGGAGCCTGGGTGATCCAGGTGGGGGTGGGGATCGCGCTCTTCGTAGGCTGGCTCCGACACGCGCACGGCGCAGGCCGCCCCGCCGTGTCGGCGCATGTCTCTCTGATGTTGATCGCGTTCGCGTCGTGGACAGTCTTCGTCGCGACGGATGCCGTCGTGTGGGCGTGGTGCGCCTGGGCGATCCTGACGGTCGGAATCGGGTTCGGCGACTACATGATGGTGCGGCGATATCGGGGGCTCGAGGGCATGACGCGCCCCGGGCTGGGTGACTACGGTCCTGCGATCGGTGCGGTCTTCCGCGGACGGATGCCGGGGAAGGTCGCGTTCCACGCCGTGTTCTCGGCGGTCGTCTACTTCGGCTCTCTCGGCGTGGCGATCGCCGCGTCGATCATGTGATCAGGCCGCGGCCAGCGCGTCCGCATCCAAAATCGTGTAGCTGTAGCCCTGCTCGGCGAGGAAGCGCTGGCGGTTCTGCGCGTAGTCCTGATCGACGGTGTCGCGGGCGATGAGCGTGTAGAAGCTCGCCGTGTGCCCGGACTCCTTCGGGCGCAGCAGGCGACCGAGACGCTGGGCCTCCTCCTGACGGGACCCGAACGAGCCCGAGACCTGGATCGCGACAGACGCCTCGGGAAGGTCGATGGAGAAGTTCGCGACCTTCGACACGACGAGCAGCTCGATCTCGCCCTCGCGGAACTGCCGGTACAGCTCTTCGCGCTCGTCCACCGGGGTGGCCCCGGTGATCTGCGGCGCGTTCAACGCCTCGGAGAGCGTCTCGAGCTGGTCGAGGTACTGGCCGATCACGAGGATGCGCTCGCCGGGGTGCTTCGCGATCAGCTCGCGAACGGCGTCGATCTTGGCCGGAGCGGATGCCGCGAGGCGGTAGCGCTCGTCGTCGGTCGCCGCCGCGTATTCCAGCCGGTCATCGGCGGGCAGGTCGACGCGCACCTCGTAGCAGGCGGCGGGGGAGATGAAGCCCTGCGCCTCGATCTGCTTCCACGGAGCATCGAAGCGCTTGGGGCCGATGAGGCTGAACACGTCGCCCTCGCGGCCGTCCTCGCGCACGAGCGTCGCCGTCAGGCCGATGCGCCTCCGTGCCTGGAGATCGGCGGTGAGCTTGAAGACCGGCGCGGGCAGCAGGTGCACCTCGTCGTAGACGATGAGGCCCCAGTCCATCTCGTCGAGGAGCGACAGATGTGCGTACTGGCCCTTCCGCTTCGCCGTGAGGATCTGGTATGTCGCGATCGTGACCGGCTTGACCTCCTTGGCCTGGCCGGAGTACTCGCCGATCTCCTCGGGAGTGAGGGAGGTGCGCTTGAGCAGTTCATCGCGCCACTGGCGGGCGGAGACGGTGTTGGTCACGAGGATCAGCGTGGTCGTCTTCGTCGCGGCCATCGCGCCGGCGCCGACGATGGTCTTGCCCGCGCCGCAGGGGAGGACCACGACGCCCGAGCCGTCCTTGGCGAACGCGTCGACGGCATCCTGCTGGTAGGGGCGGATCTGCCAGCCGCTCTCGTCGAGCTCGATCTCGTGCGGGGTGCCGGGCGTGTATCCGGCGAGGTCCTCGGCGGGCCAGCCGATCTTCAGCAGCTCCTGCTTGATCTGGCCGCGCGCCCAGGCATCGACCACGAACGTGTCGGCGGAGGGATGGGAGATCAGCAGGGGCTGGATGCGCTTGTTGTTCGCGACCTGGGCGAGGACCGCCGGGTCGGTGGACCGCAGGATCAGGGTGCCCTCGTCGTCGCGCTCGATCACGAGACGCCCGTAGCGGTTCACGGTCTCGCGCAGGTCGACCGACACGGAGGGCGGCACGGGGAACCGCGACCAGCGGTCGAGGACCTCGAGCATGTCTTCGGCCGTGTGCCCGGCGGCACGGGCGTTCCACAGGCCGAGCCGGGTGATCCGGTAGGTGTGGATGTGCTCGGGAGCACGCTCGAGCTCGGCGAAGATCGCCAGTTCGTGGCGGGCCGCCTCGGCGTCGGCATGCGCGACCTCGAGGAGCACGGTGCGATCGCTCTGGACGATCAGGGGGCCATCGGACATAGCTTTCGATTCTACCGTTCTCCGGCCGCCGTGGTCTCTGAGCGCTTCGACAAGCTCAGGAACCACCCGCCGACGGATCGATCACGCGGGCAGAGCGGATGCTCCGCACGGGCAGGGTGCGCTCCACGTCGGCCGCCCGGTCGCGTCCGCGCAGGCGGCCGCCGCCGAGCCCGCTGGCCTCCAGCTGCAGTTCCCGCGCAGTGCCGTCGGGCATCTCGATCTCGACGAGCAGGACGGCCTTGGAGCGCACGGCCGCCTCGAGCTCGCGGTCGAGCCAGGCGGCATCCGCATCAGGGCCCTGGCGCTCGCGGAGCCGGGCGATCAGCGGCAGGTAGTCCGGCGCGGTCGGGGGAGCCTGGTCGGGGGCGGGGTTGCGGTCGACGACGAGGGGGTGTCCGTCGTCGCCGACGATCATCGCGGGGTAACGGGCGTCGGTCAAGGTCCAGTACACGGTGTCCCGGCCGACCCTCGAGGTGAGGCCGTCGGCATCCCTGGCCAGCGCGAGCGGACGGAGCGCCTGGTCGACGCCCATCGCGTCCAGCAGGGTCGCGTCGACGCTCGCGACGCGTGTGCGGCCCGACGCATCCGTGAACACCCGCACCAGGCCGTGGCGCTGATCGGTCTGGGTGACGAGGTACTCCAGCGGCTGGGGGATGCCGGTCAGTGAGATCTCCGCGAGGAAGTCGAGGATCGAGGCGGCGGTCTCGCCGGATGTCAGCGCGTGCGCGACCGAATCCACGGTGAACCGGTACGACGACGCCTGCGCGGCCGACTCGCGCACAGCGACCCGGCGCAGCCGCACGTCGAGGGCGGGCTGCAGCGGCCCCGGCGCGATCGCCGTCAGGTCGTTCTGCAGGAAGATGCGATCCACCTCGGTGGGCAGCATCCGCTGGAGGGATGCCGGGTCCGCCGGCTCCCCTTCGCGCAGGGGAACGGCCCATTCGGGCTCGGAACCGTCATCGGCGGCGAGCCCCAACAGGCGAGCCCGCTCGGCGATCGCCGCGCACTGCTCGGGCCACGCGCTGCTCCAGGGGTACTGGGCAGCCCAGGCCGTGGTGGGGATCCACCCGTCCCCGTCGCGCAGACCTCGGGGGAGCGCAGCGCGGAAAGCCTCGACGAGTCCGGTCCATCGCGCGGATGCGGGCTCCCGCAACCAGGAGTCGGCGGACTCGGTCGCGAGGAGGCGTCGGTCGAGCGCCGCGAGGAGTCTGGCATCCACGGCGATCGCGGCGAGGTCGTCGAGGATCTCCGGTGCCGTTCCCGTCTCGGCGATGCGACGCTTCTCGCCCGACGCGAGTGCCCCGCCGGTCAGGAGGGAAAGCGGCGTCTCGGACGCCAGGAGCACGAGATCGGCGATCGCGGCCACCGTCGTGAACGCGCGCTCCGCGGCGCGCGCGGCCGCGCTCTCATCGGACGGCTCAGGGGCTGGGATCGTGGAGGCCGTAGGATCCTGCTGTGCCGTGACCGCCTCCGTTACGGGCGGGGCAGGCGTTCCGTCGGGGCGCAGCAGCGCCAGGGCGATCAGCGGACCGGCGTCGTCACCGGCGTCCTCGCCGTCCACCGCTCGCCGCAGGGCGACGGCCTCGGTCAGGGGCAGTCGAGGAAGGGCGCGCTCGATCGATGACGGCTCGAGCAGTGCCTCGGCGGCATCGAAGAAGTCCGACCAGGCGACATCGGCCCGCACGCCGCGCGCCTCGAACAGCGCGGCCAGCTGCGCGTCGGGCGCTTGGGCCAGCCACACGGCGAGCGGGCGTGCGTGCGTGCTCATGTCACGAGCGCCTCGCGGCCCGTCCCTTCCGCACGAAGCTCCTCACGAGCAGTGCGATGATCATCACGAACGCGAGCGGGAGTCCCCACAGCGGGATCGCCGCGACGACCGGCCAGATGCCTTCGCTGAACGAGGCCTGGTCCATTCCGGTGGCGCTGCCGATGATGATGGCGAAGAAGCAGATCACCGAGAGCGCGGCCAGCGTCAGCGCCGTGAACGCCAGGATGCGATCGAGTCGGCCCACGGGAGCCTCCGGCCCGGATTTCTGCGTGCTCATCCGTCTCAGCCTAGTCCCTGGAACACCGGTAGGCTGGGGTGTGGCCGCGCATGAGCGCGCCTTCATATCGGCACCATCACCCAGCGAGGTTCTCCCATGCCCACCGGCAAGGTCAGGTTCTACGACGACGAGAAGGGTTTCGGCTTCATCGCCACAGATGACGGCCAGGACGTCTTCCTCCACGCCTCAGCCCTGCCCGCCGGCGCCACCGTCAAGTCGGGCGCCCGCGTGGAGTTCGGCGTCGCCGACGGCAAGCGCGGCCTGCAGGCGCTCTCGGTGCGCGTGCTCGAGGCTCCTGTGAGCCTTTCGAAGGCCAAGCGCAAGCCGGCCGACGACATGGCCATCATCGTCGAGGATCTCGTGAAGCTCCTCGACGGCATCGGCGGCGACCTGCGCCGCGGCCGCTACCCCTCCAGCAGCCACGGTCGGAAGATCGCGGCGGTTCTGCGCAAGGTGGCCGATGACCTCGACGCCTGAGCCCTCTGCCGACGGGTCCTCTGCCGAAGCGGACGACCGCCTGATCGGCGCGCACGACCTCGCGCTCGCGGCTCTGCAGGAGATCACGCCCGCCTCGACGATCGGTCCGGCCGCCGGATACGTCGCCGAGGAGGACGGGTCTGTCTCGCTGCGGTTCGAGAACCGGCTGCCCGGCTACCCGGGGTGGTACTGGACGGTCACGGTCGCCCGTGTCGACGACGCCGAGCCCACTGTGCTCGAGGTCGAGCTGCTCCCCAACGAGGGTGCACTGCTCGCCCCGGAGTGGGTGCCGTGGGCGGAGCGTCTGGCGGAGTACCGGGCGCACCAGGCCGAGCTCGCCGAGCAGGCGGCGGCGGCCGAGGCCGGCGACGCGGATGCCGAAGGCGACGACGCCACGGAGGGCGACGACCTGGACGAGCTCGACGAGGACGAGGACTCCGATGAGCCCGACATCCTGCACGC
Source organism: Microbacterium sp. NPDC077644 (assembly GCF_040702785.1). Lineage (NCBI taxonomy): Bacteria > Bacillati > Actinomycetota > Actinomycetes > Micrococcales > Microbacteriaceae > Microbacterium > Microbacterium sp. NPDC077644. The sequence continues at coordinate 255,541 of NZ_JBFBME010000003.1, read as the reverse complement.
GGGCGACCTCGACGGTGTCGACATCGACGAACTCGACGAGTCCGGCGTCGACGAGGACGCCGAGTCCGAGGAAGTCGACGACTCCGAGTCGGAGGATGACTCCGACGCGGACGACGCCGACATCGACGACGAAGAGGAGTGAGCGCGCCGGGTCAGGCGCCGCTGTTCTCCAGCACGTAGTCGATCGAGCGGATGAGCTGACGCACGTCGTCCGGTTCGATCGAGACGAACGTCGCGATGCGGAGCTGGTTGCGACCGAGCTTCCGGTACGGCTCGGTGTCGACGATGCCGTTGGCGCGCAGCGTCTTCGCGATGCCTGCGGCGTCGATGCTGTCGTCGAAGTCGATCGTGACGACGACGGGGGAGCGGTGCGCGGGGTCGGTGACGAACGGAGTCGCGACCTCGGAGGCCTCGGCCCAGTCGTACAGCGCCTGCGATGACTCCGCAGTGCGACTGCCCGCCCAGGCGAGTCCGCCGTTGTCGTTGATCCACTGCAGCTGCGAGTCCAGCAGGTGCAGGGTGGTCAGCGCGGGGGTGTTCAGCGTCTGGTTCAGACGCGAGTTGTCGACAGCGTTCTTGAGGCTGAGGAACTCGGGGATGTAGCGGTCGGACGCCGCGATCCGCTCGATCCGCTCGATCGCGGCCGGGGACATCGCCGCGAACCAGAGCCCGCCGTCGGAGCCGAGGTTCTTCTGCGGAGCGAAGTAGTAGACATCGGTCTGCGTGACGTCGAAGTCGATGCCGCCGGCGGCGCTGGTCGCGTCGATCACCGTCAGTGCGCCGTCAGCGGCGACGCGCTCGATCGTGGCTGCGACGCCGGTGGAGGTCTCGTTGTGGGGCCAGGCGTAGACGTCGATGCCCTCGATGATCTCGGCGTGCGCGCGTGAACCGGGCTCGGCGGCGCGGACGTCGGGCGATTCGAGCCACGGGGCCGCAGCGGCCTTGGCGAACTTCCCGCCGAACTCCCCGAAGGTGAGGTTCTGGCTGCGTCGCTCGATGAGGCCGAAGGCGGCGGCATCCCAGAACGCGGTCGAGCCGCCGTTGCCGGTCACGATCTCGTACCCGTCCGGGAGACGGAACAGGGTGCCCAGCTGCTCGCGGACGCTGCCGACGAGGTTCTTCACGGGCGCCTGGCGGTGCGAGGTGCCGAGGATGCTCGCCCCCGCGGTGACGAGGGCCTCGAGCTGCGCCGGGCGCACCTTCGAGGGACCGCAGCCGAATCGGCCGTCGACGGGCAGGAGGTCACGCGGAATCTCGATCGCCATGGCTCGATTCTAGGTGCGCGTGCGGAGTGCCGATCGCCGTGTGACCTCGTCCGACCTCGCGCGGGGAATGTAGGCTTGCCTAAGAAGACCCGGAGGGCCAGATGACGGACTTGATCGACACCACGGAGATGTATCTCCGCACCATCCTCGAACTCGAGGAGGAGAACATCGTTCCGCTGCGCGCTCGCATCTCCGAGCGCCTCGGGCACTCGGGGCCCACCGTCTCGCAGACGGTCGGCCGCATGGAGCGCGACGGCCTCGTCGTCGTGTCCGAGGACCGCACGCTCGAGCTGACGGATGCCGGGCGCCGCAAGGCCGTCGACGTCATGCGCAAGCACCGTCTGGCCGAGCGCCTGCTCTCCGATGTCATCGGTCTGGACTGGGCGTTCGTCCACGATGAGGCCTGCCGCTGGGAGCACGTGATGAGCGAGCAGGTCGAGCGCCGCCTCGTCGAACTGCTCGGCCACCCGACCGAGTCGCCGTACGGCAACCCGATCCCCGGCCTCGACCAGCTCGGCGATGCGCCGGCGCGTCAGTTCGAGGAGGGCGTGATCGGGCTCGTGCAGAAGCTCAACGCCGCTGGAGAGCCCATCGAGGGCACTGTCCGTCGGCTCGCGGAGCCCGCTCAGGTCGACCCCGAACTGCTGCAGCAGCTGCGCGATGCGGGCGTCGTCCCCGGTGCTCGGGGCAACTACCGATACAGCGAGGGCTACGTGCTCATCGAGATGGAGGGGACCGAAGAGGGTCTCGAGCTTCCCGTCGAGCTGGCCTCGCACATCTTCCTCGTGGGCGAGCCCGCCTGACCGCTCTCGGAAGATTGCCAGCCCGGCAGGGTGACACGATCGTTATCTTCCGGTAACCTCGGACGGGTCGTCGGCGAAGAAGCCCGCCGATGACAGCCCCGTGAGGATCGCCTTCCCGGCTCGTCGTCTTCACGGTCACATCGCACGAAGTACCCGAGCTAGTGCCACGAGAGCAGAGTGCCGACGAGCCAGCGCACCCGAGCGCTGAGGCGCAGGAGGACCACCTTTGGCCGAAGACATCGAACCGATCACGACATCTGAACAGAGCCTGAAGCGTCGGCGCACCGTCGCGCCGCGAGAGGCCGCCCGCAAGATGATCGCCCCGATGCGTTCGATCGCGATCTTCGGCGCCGTCGGCGCACTGGTCGCCGCCGTCGCACTCCCCGCATACGCCGCGTCGTCCGGGTCTTCCGACGCCACAGCCACATTGCAGCAGGTCGCGGCAGGCGACGCGCAGTCGCTGGTCGTGGCATCCCAGGCCACGGCATCGCCGCTGGATCGCTCGACCTACTCCGCGACCACTCCCGAGGAGATCGCCGAGAAGAAGGCTGAAGAGGCAGCGAAGGCACGCGCGGCTGCTGCCGCAGAGGCGGCTGCAGCGTCGGCCGGATCCATGCCCGTGGACATCGGAAACTACGCGCTCGTCTCGCCCGGTTCCGGCGAGGTGCGCTATCCGCTGCCCGGAGGCTCCTACTACGTGAGCCGCACGCTCGGCAGCGGCCACGATGGTGCTGACATGGTCGCGTCGGCCGGAACACCCATCTACGCGGCCGCGGGTGGAGTCGTGCGCGTGTCTCAGAGCGGCTACGGCGGCTACGGCGAGGCCATCGTGATCGACCACGTCATCGGCGGCAAGGTTGTCTCCACCCTGTACGGCCACATGATCTACGGGTCGCGAGCGGTCAGCGCCGGCCAGAGGGTCGAGCCGGGTCAGATGATCGGACAGGTCGGCAACACCGGACGCTCCTACGGTGCGCACCTGCACCTCGAGGTTCGTCTGGGCGGCTCGCTGGTCGAGCCGATCTCGTGGCTCGCAGCCAACGCCGGCTGACCCTCCAGATCGCGTTCTTTCAGGGCGACACGCGCCCGAGTGTTCAACGACCGTTTCGTCATCTCTCGGCCTGATGGGCTAGCCTGTTCCCGTCGTCGCACGGACGGGAGAAGCTGATGGAAGGAACTCCGGGCATCCGCACCATGGATGCACTCGGTCGTCACGTCCTTCGGCATTGCCCGCAGGGATGCACCGAGCTTGTCGTGTGCGCGAGGCGTCGTCCATAGGACGGCGTCTTTTTTCGTCTCTGCGTGTCGTCTGTCGCCCTCGCGGCGTCATGGGTTCGAGAGCGCCGGGAAGCCGTCCCGGCGGATCGAGAGGATGACGATGCGCACACTAGTTCTGAACGCGGGCTACGAGCCGCTGGCTGTGGTCTCCTTCAAGCGAGCACTCGTGCTCGTGATGAATCACAAGGCGACCGTGATCGAGCGGGTGGAGGACGATCCCGTCTGGGCGACGGGTGGGCCCTATGACAGACCGGCCGTCATCATCCTGTCCCGATACGTCCGCGTTCCGATGAGTCGGCGTGTGCCGGTCACGAGGCGCGGAGTGCTCCGCCGTGACAATCACCGGTGCGGATACTGCGGCAAGGCGGCATCCACGATCGATCACGTCCTGCCGCGCTCGCGCGGGGGAGCGGACTCGTGGGAGAACCTCGTCGCCTGCTGCCTGCGCTGCAACAACGTGAAGAGTGACCGCACGCCGCAGGAGATGCATTGGGAGCTGCGGTTCACACCTCGCCAGCCGAACGGCAACAGTTGGACGGTCCGCGGAACCGAGCGCAGCGAGCCGTGCTGGGAGCCGTACCTCGCGCTCGCCGCGTGACGCCACGCGCGTCAGTATCGAGGCGGACGGTGAGCGATCCGTGTCGGGCGGTCGGCTCGTGAAGCGCTGCCGCCGGAGACCGCCGCGTCGAGCTCGGCGAGGAGCTCGTCCAGCGTGCGGTAGCGCGATCGGGACGGGCACGGGCTGCGGAGCCACAGCACGTCGTAGGTGCCGATATCCGTGCGGTCGACGTAGGCGATCAGTCGCGAGGCCTCGGCCGCGCCTCGTGCGGGATCGCAGATGCGCCAGGACGTGCGGCTGATCGCTATCACCTCCCACTCGGCGCCGCGATGGGGGAGATCATCGGTGGTCATCGTCACAGGATCTCCTCGGGGGGCTCGGTCGTTCCTCATGATCCTTGCTCCAGGCAGTACGTCGGCCAAGGGGGTTGACAGCGCAGGGTCCGTCCGTCCGGGGCGCACAACTCGTCGTCCGCGTCAACCCCTCGCGGAGGTGGGTCGACTGTGGAAACGTGGGCATTCCGAACGAGGAGGACAGCACATGAACTCTCGCAGCGAGCGTCAGCCCTATCGGCCCACGACCACGCACGCCGGGTGGGGCGAAGGCGACCCCCATCTGACCGTCACTCGAGATGACGAGCGCTTCGTCTTCGCGCTGACGGCCGAGATCGTGCAGATCGGATCGGCGGCTGACAACGAGCTCCGTCTCGATGAGACAGACCCGGTGCACGCCGAGATCGCGCACGATGATCGGGACGAGTACGTGCTCACGATGCATGGCGAAGGCGAGACGAGTGCGCGCACGGATGTCGCGGCCACCGGCACAGACGACGATTCGATGATCCTCCGGACCGGAGCGAGATTCACGGCGGGGCCGTGGACTCTGGTCTTCGGTCGAGCGGAGTCCTCCGATCACGGACGACCCTACGGTGGACGCGTCGGCGGGGAGTTCTCCGACCAGCGCGAACAGCCCTCGCGCCCTGACTACGCGCAGGGCGCTCAGCACGCTTCGGAAGACGACCGTCCTCCGCACGGCGGCGGCGACGAAGTCAAGGACGGATGAGAGGAGAAGCGGATGCCACGCGGAGCGAACTCACGATTGAAGGATCCCGAGCTCTATGAGGAGCTTCGGGATGACGGCGCCTCGAAGGAGAAGGCTGCCCGGATCTCGAATGCGACGGGCGGCACCAAGAAGGGACGCTCGGAGGTCGGCCGGCGCGGGGGCAAGGCCGGTGACTACGAGGACTGGACGGTTGACGAGCTGCGGAAGCGGGCGAAAGAGCTCGGGCTGACCGGCTACTCCGGCAAGCGCAAGGCCGAGTTGATCAGCGCCCTGCGCAATCACTGACCCCCAGCACAGGAACGATCCATACGGTGGCGCCGACAGCGTGATCCATCGATGAGGATGCAGACCGCTCGTGATGGACGTCAGTTCCCGTTGCCCGCTGCCGGGGCGCCGCCGAGCAGTCGTATGATCGCAGTCTCGGCGCTGACGGAGAGATCGAGGATCCGTCCCTTCCTGTACTCGGTGAACACCCGCGGGTCGATGTAGCTCGCGCGGGCGACGGGAGCCGTATTGCCCAGAAGTCCTGCCGTCGCACGAACAGCGAGTCGTTCGGCATCGCGACGTGCGGATGCGGTGTCCAGCGCTCCGATCCGTGCGAGTGCCTCCGCCGCGCACGTGGTGCCTCGCAGCGTGCGGAAGTCCTTCGCCGAGAACTCGGTGCCGAGCATATCCGCGATGTGCACGTTGACGTCGGATGCGGTGACAGCCGTCTGGCGGCGGCCGTCGGCGAACCAGAGCAGAGGCGAGCGTCGGTCTCCCTTGGTCAGCAGTGTGATGGCCGACGCGAGGTCGTTGTCATCCACCTCCAGGTGAACCCGCTGACGACTCTTTCCCGGGAAACTGAAGCTCACGAGCGAGCCGTCGACGCTGGCGTCACGGCGACGAAGGGTGGTGAGCCCGCGGCTCCCGTGGCGAGCGAGGTATCGGGTCGATCCGATGCGCGGTGCTGCGGCGTCGAGAAGTCGGAAGGCCACGGCGAGGGCTTTCTCGCGTGTCGTTCCGTCGCCGCGCAGAGCGGTCGTCACTCGGGCGCGAGCGTGCGGGAGCGCCTCTGCCAAAGTCAGGGCGCGACTGTACTTGTTGCGATCGCGCCGGCGGCGCCACTCCTGGTGGTACAGGTACTGTCGGCGGCCCGCGGCGTCGACGCCGACGGCCTGGATGTGGGCGAGCGGCTCGGCGGCGATCCAGACGTCCTCCCAAGCCGGTGGGATGACCAGGTCGCGGATGCGTCGTCGTGCACGGGAACCCGCGGCCTTTCCCGAGGCGTCGAGGTACCGGAAAGACCGTCCCGCGCGCACCCGTCGGAACCCCGGGTCGTTGCCGGGATCCACACGGACCAGACGCGCCATGGATCACCTCGCTGTATCAGCACCGCTGTCTGGGCCACGAATAGCACCGCCGGTTGTTGCGAGTCAACCCCCGGGCGTTCAACCGGGCTTCCTGCCAGTGTGGCCTCAACGCTAGAAGCGACGGAACCCGTCGCGGAAGGGCAGGACATGAGTACCGTACTCATCATCGTCATCATCGTCGCCGTCGTGCTTGCGATCGTCGGCGGCCTCAACACTGCGCTCAACTGGCTGCTGTGGGTCGCGCTGATCGTGGGGGTTATCGCGCTCATCGCGTTCCTCATGAGAGTGATCAGCGGCCGCAGAAGCAACTGACGCTCTGATGGCAGGCGATCTCGTGATTCCCTCACTCACCGCCCTCACCATCAACTGCACGCTGAAGCCATCACCCGCCGATTCGAGCACGGCGGTTCTGCAGGGCCAGCTGTCGACGTTCCTGCGGGAACGGTCCGTCGCCTGCGAAGACGTCCGTGCCGTCGACTTCGCCATCGCGCCCGGCGTGGAGAAGGACATGGGCGACGGCGATGAATGGCCGATGCTCCGGCAGAAGGTGTTGGCGGCCGACATCGTGGTGCTGCTGACACCGACGTGGCTGGGGCAGCATTCCAGCGTCGCGCAGCGGGTGCTCGAGCGGCTGGACGCGGAGTTGTCCGAAGAGGATGCTGAGGGGCGCCCGATCCTGTTCGGCAAGGTGGCTGTGGTCGGCGTCGTCGGCAATGAGGACGGCGCGCATCACATCGTCGGCATCCTCTACCAGGCGCTCAACGACGTCGGGTTCACCATCCCCGCCCAGGGCTGCGTCTACTGGAACGGCGAGGCGATGCACAAGACCGACTACAAGGATCTCTCCTCGACTCCGAAGGCCGTGCGTGCTTCCATCACGACGGCTTTGACGAACGCCATTCACCTCGCGGGCGCATTGCGGAACGAGGGATACCCGCCTACGGGGTGAGTCTGAGCCGCGTCAGCGGCGGCTCAGGAATCGGCGGCGGGTGTCCGCTCGCGCGTCGCGCTCAGATGGACTTGCGTCTCCTTGACAGCATAGGTGGGTTTCGCCGAGCATCGGCCCATTCAGGTCGTCCGCTCCTTCGGCGACGCCAGGGGCGGGACGTGCCGTGCCCCTCCTCCCGAGGACGGAACGCGTCGTCCGTGCTCGCCTTCGATCGCCCACCCCAGGTACACCGTTCCCGGTGGATGACCGTCCTCGGGCTCCGGTCCGCCGACTCCGGTGGTCGCGACGCACACGTCCGCGCCGAAGAGCTCGCGTCCACCTGCGGCAAGCTGTTCTGCGCACTGCGGAGAGCAGGGATCGGCGCCGGGCGTCACGTCGAGCAGACTCTCCTTGACGTCCTGCATATAGGCGATGATCCCGCCTGCGAACCATTCCGATGCGCCGTCGCCGGCTCCGATGGTGTGGGCGAGCGTGCCCGACGTGAGCGACTCGACGACGGCGATGCGGAGTGGTCGCTCGCGTGCCAGCGCGCTGAGCACGGCGATGTCCGCGGTGCCGAAGGTCGTGCTCATGTTCACGAGGCAGCCTGTCTGGATATGCTCTCGACGGTCACGCCTGTCGCCTCCGGGCTCAGTGCCAGTGCGACATCGGCCTGACTGATGATGCCGACGAGCCGGTGATCTTCGATGACGGGCAGGCGCCGGATCTGCTGCTCCTGCATCAGCTCGAGTGCGACTTGGATGTCGGCAGCAGCGTCCACAGTGTACGGTTTGCCCGCGGCGAGGACCCGAGCCGGCGTGGTCTCGAGATCGAACCCGTAGGAGACTGCTCTGACGACGATGTCGCGGTCGGTCAGCATCCCTTTCAGCCGCCCGTCTTCCCCGCAGATCGGGAGCGCACCGACGTCGAGTTCGGACATGACGGATGCCGCGATGCTGAGGGAGTCGTTCTCGCCGATGCAGCGCGGGGCCGGGGTCATGATGTCGCGGGTAAGGGTCATGGTCCTGCTCCTTCTCGATTCCGGACTTCTGAGGCGCACCCCGTGCGTCGTCTGGGACCGCCCCGTTCGCAGTCTTCACGGTAGAACCGGAGCGGTTCGCGACAGGAGGGGGTTGACCCGATCTCAGTGCTGTGCTGGAATCTGCGGCCCTGGATCGACGTCCTCGGGAATCAGCGAGATCCCTCCGCTGGAGTTGGCGGAATTCGCCATCGCCGTGATCCATTCCGTCGACAGCTCAGGCGGTTCCGGGTCGTCGAAGACGAAGCGCAGCGGAACGGCCGGATGCAACCAGATCGTCGACCGTCCGGAGTCGTCCGGATGCCGCCACGACAGCGTGAAGCTCTCGTTGCGTCGGAGCTTCGTCGCGATCACGACCTTGAGATGGGCGAGGGCACGGTCCTCGATGAAGATGGTGTCACTTCTTCCGCCGTAGAACATCAGGCCCATGGGGCTACGCTACCCATCATGGGCAAGTTCATCTACGAGGGCGGCGTCAAGGTCGAGATCGAAGACCGCGCGCTGACCCACGTACAACTCGTCATCAGTGCGAAGCTGCGCCGTGGTGAGCCGTTCGCCTTCAGCTGGAGAGAGGATGCCAGCGTCGGTGGCGGACGCACCACGGTTTGGCTGCACCCGAGCAGTTCGATCGTCTACAAGTATTACGGCGGCCGACAGCCGTCGATCAACCGGGCGTGGGTGGACGCGCTCGCGTTCACCGCGAACTCTCCGACCGGGTTGCACCTCGTTCCGGAGCCGGCGGAGTCGGGCGAGGAACGGCCGACGGCCGAACCGCCGGCCTGAGCGTCACCCGATGTTCAGACCGAGCGGGCGCTCGGTGATCGAATCGATGCCGGTGACGGTGATCCAGCCGTCGCCCAGGAGAGTCGCATCGCTGCCGGGAGCGGGCACGTTGGGCAGCTCCTCGACGGCGAGTCGGACGAAGCGGTCGTCGCTCTCCGACACCGTCATGTGCACGATCCCGAACGGGGCGAGCGATGCTTCGCGGACGCCTCGCGGCTCGGAGGCGTTCGGCACGTTGACGTTCATGACCGCTCCGATCTCACGCTCTTCGAGATGGGGCACGAGGCCGATCGCCGCCTCCGCGGCCGTGCGCCAATGGAACGCTTCGGGATTCATGCCGACATCCAGGGAGACGGCCATGGCCCTCGCTCCGTTCAGGGCTCCGGTGAGCGCCGCGCCGACCGTTCCCGAGTGCAGGATGGCGCGACCGACGTTGGCGCCGTGGTTCACACCGGAGAGCACGATGTCGGCGGGGTCTCCGAACGCCCCGCGCGCAGCGATGAGGGCGATCAGCCCGGGGCCCCCGTGCACGGCGAACGCCGGGACGCCGGGCAAGCGCGACAGTGTCCGGCGATCGACGGCGATCCGGCCGTCCGCCTCGGCCGCCATGATCGACGCGCTCGAGCCGCTCGACTGCGTTGCCGGGGCCGCGACGGTGACATCGAATCCTGCGCTCGCCGCGGCCTCGGCGAGAGCGCAGAGTCCTGGCGCCTCGATGCCGTCGTCGTTCGTGATCAGCACACGGGTCATGACGCGTCCTCGGTGTCGGCGAGGACGGCGAGGCCGTCCGGACTCACTCTGCCCTCCTGCTCGTGCTGGTCAGGGGCAGGAGGCGCCGTGTCGCGGACGACGACCTTCCCCCGCAGGCTCTCGATGACCTCGGCATCGCCAGTGCCGAGTCCGTGCCGTGTGACGTTGAGCGCCCCGGCCGCCGCCCCCAGTGTGATCGCATCGCGCAGATCCTCCCCGCGGGTGACGGCGGCGATGACGCCGGCGGTGAGGGAGTCTCCAGCACCGCGCGGTTCGTTCTCCTCGAACGGGGGAGAGACGACCTGCGCCACCCCGTGCGCATCCGCGAGCAGAAGCGGTTCGGACGATCGAGTGACGATCACCGCCCCGGCACCGTCCGTGCGCAGTCGTCCCATCGCCGCGACGATCTGATCGACGGTGGGGTCCTCGACAAGTCCGTCCGCCAACAACTCCTCGTGACTGACCTTCAACACGTCGACATGACCCTGGACCACCGCGCGCAGGCGGTCGCCAGCGAGATCCGCCACCACTGTCTTGCCCGCCGCACGCAGGTCGATGGTGAGCCGCCGATAGAAATCGGCGGGGATCGTACTCTCTCCGGCGGGGCCGCTGAGCACCACCACCTCGGACGGCTCGCTGCCGCGCAGCATCGCACTGTAGAGATCGTCGAGATCGTGACGTCCGATCGGATCGCCGTCCTCTTCGTCGATGACGATGCGCTCGCCCCCGCGACGGTCGTGGACATACGCCGACCCGCGGCCGTCGCGCACGACGGCCTGAACAGTCAGACCTTCATCCTCCAGCAGATGATTCAGCATCCGGCCGACCTCGCCGGTCAGCACGCAGCACATCGTCACCGGCACATCGAGTCTGCGCAGCATGCGCGCCTGCCAGACACCTTGGCCGCCGGCGTGCACATGGATCTCGGATCCCTGCGGATGATCCTCTACCGTCACGGTCAGGGTGGGGGAAGGGGCCAGAATCGTCACGCCGCTCATGGTGTCTCCTTTCGTTCGTTTCCGGTGTCAGTCTGCGATGCCGTGAGGTCGGCGGCATCCCCATTGACAGATGCCGGGGGTCGCGATGTCAACCCCCTATGCTGCGCGTACGCGATCGAAGAAGGTGGTCTGACCCCCCGAAGCAAGGAGCGCTCAGATGCCTGACAATCCCGCTGATCCACGACATGCGCACCGAAACGAGGAGTTCCCCCCGCAGACGCAGAGCCAGCCCGGCCAGACCGAGCAGATGCGCCCCGAACCCGATCATGGCGAGTCGACCTACGAGGGACACGGACGTCTGGACGGTCGTCGAGCGTTGATCACGGGCGGCGATTCCGGCATCGGCCGAGCCGTCTCGATCGCTTTCGCCCGCGAGGGCGCCGACGTCGCGATCGCGCACCTGCCCGAGGAGCAGTCGGACGCCGACACCACCCTCGAGCTCGTGCGGGAGGCTGGACGGACAGGCCTCAGCCTCGCCGGTGATCTACGCAACGAGGACTTCGCGATCGAGGCAGTTCGCAAGACGCGAGACGGGCTGGGAGGCCTGGATGTCCTCGTCCTGAACGCTGGCTACCAGCATGACATCGACGGATTCGAGAACCTGCGCACCGATGAGATGCGGCGGGTGTTCCAGACCAACCTCGAAGGGCTGCTCTTCTCCGCGCGGGCCGCCTTCCCCGATCTCGAGAGTGGAGCGAGCATCATCGTCACCGCGTCCATTCAATCGTTCAACCCCTCGCCGGGACTCATCGACTACGCCATGACGAAGGCCGCGCAGGTCGCCTTCGTAAAGGCGCTCGCCGAGGAGGCGGGTCCTCGCGGCGTCCGTGTCAACGGCATCGCTCCCGGCCCGATCTGGACACCGCTGATCCCCGGGACGGGTTGGGACGACGAGAAGGTGCAGTCGTTCGGCAGTGATACTCCGCTCGGACGGGCAGGTCAGCCGGCGGAACTCGCCGGCGCCTACGTCTACCTCGCCTCGGCCGAATCGACGTACACCTCGGGTGCGATCCTGGCCGTGACCGGGGGGAAGGCGCTGTGACCATGGCCGCGCAGGAACCTCCACGGGCGGCCTCCGACTGGGAGATCATCCCGATCTCCCGCACCGCGTGGCGCATCTGCGACGGTTCTCTCACCGAGACGGATGCCTCCCGATTGGTCGCCTACGTCGACAGGTATGAGACAGGGACGTACGACGTGCTCTGGTTGCGCAGCCCATGCCCGACCCGCTCCCGCTATCGAGATCTCGACGAGCTGCTTGCAGACCTGGATGCCGCCAATGCAACCGGCTCTTCGTCCGAGGTGTCGAGGGCGACTCGCCCTGTCCACATCGCGCACTTCCCGCCGCGCGAGTAGCCGGCCGGTTCGAACGCCGAGGTCAAGGGCGACGGCTGCGCGTATCGGCGACCTCCGGACGCTTGTTCTGCACGCACGATTCCAGCTCAGGAGGTGATCACATGGTCCGATTCGGCATCGAAGAGGAATTCATGACGTTGGATCCGCGCACCCTTGCGCCGATACCGCAGGGGGCGGCAGCCCGGACCGCTTTGGCACGTGATCGCCTGCAGTCGGCAAACGGGCAAAGGCCTGCCGGGGACGTCCAGAAGGAGTTCCTCGACTGTCAGGTGGAGATCGCGACCGCGCCGTCGCAGACGCTGGAGGAGGCCGGGGCGCAGCTTGCACGGTACCGCGCGCAACTGCGAGATTTCGGTCGGCGGGCCGGCCTCATCGTCGCGAGCGCAGGTACGCCCTATGGAATCGCGGCGAACGCGTCAGTGACCGACACGCAGAGGTATCGGATGATCGCCGACTTCCTGGGCGGCCTCACCCGGGAGCACCTCGTGAACGGGCTGCATGTCCATACCGAGGTGATCGGCGTCGAGGAACAGGTGAGTGCATTGAACGCCGTGCGCCCGTGGCTGCCGGTCTTGCTCGCTGCCACCGCGAACGCTCCGTTCTGGCGCGGCCAGGACTCGGGATTCGCCAGTTGGCGCAGCATGCTGCTTCGGCGGCTGCCCACGATGTGGTGCCCGCCTGTGTTCCAGGACGCGCAGGACTACCAGCATCGAGTCGAGCGACTCGTCACGCTGGGGGCAGCCCTGGATCCGGCATCCATCGCCTGGGCCGCGCGAGTCTCCGACACGTATGACACGGTCGAGGTGCGGGTCTTCGACGCGCAACTCACCGTCGCAGACTCGCTCTTCACGGCCGCGCTCACCAGGGCGATCATCACTGACCGCCCTCGCACCGTAGCCTTGGATTCCGAAGCGATCGACGCCTCGTTATGGATGGCGGCCCGCGGCGGCATGCGCGCACGAGTGGTCGATCCGATCACCGGCGACGTGAGCCCGGTGCCGGCGGTTCTTCAGGCCCTGTGCGAGACAGTGCGAAACGCCCTGGAAGGACATGGGGACCTGGAGTTTGCGCGGAGTCGGATCGAACGCGCCCAGGCGGAGGGAAGCGGGGCTGACCGGCAAAGGCGGGCCGTCGCCAGTGGGGGAGCCCTGGGCCTCGCGGGGCTGCTCGTCGACCTCGATAACGAACCACCTGCACCTCGCGAGACGGATCTGGTCAGGGCCCCCGCGCCGGGCTGAGGGCCGAGTTGCTGGCGAAAAACAGACGGTGCCCCTGGAGGGACTCGAATGCGAATTGAGCAATTCGCATCTCGGCATACAACGACAAAATCCGCGTAATTACGCGGGTTATCGAGATGCCGCCGACATCCAGCAACGTCCGAAAACAGCCAGTGGGAAATAGGATGCGGGCAAAAAACGGGCAAGAAAACCAGTCACAGAAAGGCTCTCAGACGTATGCCGAAACGGGATGCGGGCAAGCTCAAGCTCGAGCGGCGCTGGAAGTCTCAGATTTGCGCACTTTGCATTTGACTGCCGTCTATTACTTGGCAATGCGCTGAAACGGTGTTGAATGCACCCGATTGCGGTCAGAGGCCGATCGAGGGGCCGGACGATGAGCCCGGGACCTGGTGCGGGTGCGCACGATCCTCTTCTTCGATGCGCATCCTGTTGTGCGTCTCGCGGGTGATCAGGTCGATGGCGAGGCCGGCTTCGCGCGCGCGGGCCATCATGCGCGTGGCCGTGCTCACGCTCACGCCGAGTTGCTCCGAGACGAGCTTGAGGGGTGCGAGGTTCACGGTAGCCGCGATCCGGTAGAGCGTCACCGCCTCGCGCATGGTTTCCTCGTCGGTGCGATCGGTACGCGATCTCACCTCTGCCAAGTACTGGTTGAGAGGCTCGATCCCGCCCTGTTCTCGGGCGACTTCGACCACGCGCATCGATGAGAGTGCGACGAGGTACTGCACGCGCACGTCGCGGAGTGCGGCAGCCGTCACCTCCACGCCCTCCCCCGCACGATCGACGCGGACCGACGCCGCTGCCGTGCGGCGCAGCTGTTCGTCGAACACGATGTGGAGGTGGATGGCTCCGGCGACGTTCGCCTCACCCATGGCGATGACGTCCCACGCCTTGGGAATGCTCACCCCGTCGCCCACATCGATCCGCTCGCTGTCGGTCACCTCGACTGAAACGTCGCTCATGCCGTGAGCTTTTCACAGATCCGGCAACGTGAGCAATACATGTCGCGGATTGCTCACGATCGGAGTACGGTGTGGGCAAGCGATGTCACGCATTGCTCACGAGAGGAGAAGGACATGAACAGGACAGACACTTCACTCGCCCTGACGATGAAGGATGCCGCCAAGCTCGTCGGCGTCGACTACCGCACGATCAAGCTCGGCATCGAGAGCGGAACCATTCCGACCGTGCAGCTCGGGCCGAGGCGGATGATCCCGCGGGTGCCGCTGCTGCGCGCGTTCGGCGTCGACGCCAGGTAACCCCGCGCGACGGGTACACCCGGGATAGCCAGCAGCCAGCGGCACAGCGCGATCCGCTTCCGGGCAGGGGCTCGAATCGGGTCCTCAATCGAACACGCCGCTGTGGAGGTTGGGGGCCTGTCCGGGAGCTCCTTGTGCGGCCGACACGCGGACTCACACGCGTGCGACAGAAAGCGTGGGCAGAAGACGGAGCCGTAGATACAGAGGCTGGTCGGCTGACGCCAATCAGCCAGGTAGTAGCTCGAACCCATCTGTCGACACCAGTTTGAGTTTCTGTCCCGTGAGCTTTGACTTCCGGTGGAGAACCACGAAGTTGAGCCGTCCGTTTGTGAATCCCTCGGCGACGAATGAGGTGGAGCCTCTTGTGGTGTCCAAAGTGACTTCGCAAGCCGGGGCGCTGCCGGTCTGAAGACTGAGAAGTGCGGCAAGCTCCGGGTAGGTGGTGTTCCCCACTCTGCCGCGGAGCATGGAGGCCAGTCGCCCGTACCGCTCGCGGAAGCGGCTCGATTCAAACGTCTGGGTTCCGAATAGCTCGACTGTTCCTCCAGCCTTGGGGTACCGACCAATGGTCAAGACTGCGATCGCATGCTCGCTGTCCTCGACGTACTTACGGATGGCGGCGTGCGCTGACACTCCGTATTGCGGGGCGAGGTGAAGGGCGGCCTCGAGTCCAGGAGCGTACTGGTCAGCGTGCTTCGTGAAGCGCCCAGCTCCAAACAAGAGTTCGGCGGAGAACTGGTTGGCTTCTTGTTCGAGAACTTCCTTCGTGGACGGATCAAGTGTCGTGTGATCGTCTCCCCAGAATGCAGCGCCATGCCAGGGCAGGGCGTCATGACCGATCTCGTGAGCTTCGGTGAAGCGTTGACGAGGAACGGGAAGTGATCGGTCGACGTAGTACTCGCGCTTCGCGACTGAAAGCAGACCTAGGACCTTGCCGCTCAGCTTCTTGATGACCTCTCGGAAGCGGCGCGGCGCCTCCTCGCCGAGTTCGAACAGATCGCGGCGGTGCAGGCCGACAGCTTCCGCCACCTGGTCGACCGGCACCCTCGTGACGTCGCCGACCCCCGCCGCCGCCAGCGCGCCTTTGGCATACTGGCGGATTTTCGATGTCGACGCTGCACCCTCGAGCATTGGCCTACCGCTTGCTCTTGAGGTAGTTGAGGTAGTCCATCAGATCCTTCTTCTCATCCTCCGTGAGGTCTTCGAGCGCTCGGAGCGGTATGCCGTTGAGCGAATCGGACGGCTGCGAGGGAGCTGATGGCACACGGTGCCCGGCTCTGACAAGAAGCTCGGAGTACTCGACGCCATAGAGTTCCGCCAACTGGAACAGCACGTTAGGGGACGGCTTCGCTATCAACTGGTTCTCGATCTGTGAGAGATACCCGTTGGTGATGTCCGTCTTCGCTTCGACGTCCCGGAGTGTCAGCCCCACAGATCGTCGTGCGCTCTTGAGGAAGGGGCCGAGATCGCTGGTCGTAGTGGTCACTCGAGGGGTCATACGTCCATTCTTGCGCAGTTGACCAAGCTTTGCATTGGGTAACTTGCGCCAAGGACGAGTCTTGCGTAGTGTTCTAAGCAATGCAGGCAACAGCTTGCAGGCTGTCTCAACAGAAAGGCCTCTCATGGCACACCGCAGCGCGATCTCAGGTCGCTACATCTCATCCGCCGCAGCCGCGCGTCACCCGCGCACAAGCGTCTCGGAGAGCGGTGCGAACCGCTCCAGCGGCACGCATCACCGCAGTGCGATTTCGGGTCGGTACATCGGCCCGGCGGCCGCGGCCCGTCACCCCAACACGAGCATCACTGAGCAGGGCTGACCCCCTCTCAACAACAAGGAACGCCACCCTGCCTGGGGTGGCGTTCCTTGCGTCGGCGCATGGGATCCGCTCGCTCTGCACATGAGCAGCGACTTGCTGGGCGATCCGCTTTCGGGCGGCGACCGATTGGGGTCCCTCGCCGTGCGCTCCGCCAAGTGTCACGTCGTCGGTAGGTCGGTGTCTGCGTCGTCGTCGGGACTTGTGTTGGCTCCGACTCCGGGCTGCGCGGGAGCCAGCTCGAAACTGTCGAGGTCGAACGCCCTTCTGAGCAACGCAAGGTTCGGATCTACGAGTCTGTCTCTGAGTACAGGCGGGCGAACGACCGCCGACGGCTAGAGAGTCATTTCCCTCGTCAGAAGACGCACCGCCGGCAAGTCGGCGTCGGCCCAATCGAGGTCGGGCAACTCCTCGCGGCGAACCCAACGTAGATCATCGTGATCCGTACTTGCCTCGGGTCGTGAGCCGAGGAGCTCCGCTCTGAGGCAGATCAGCCTGATGATTTGACTGCCAACGATGGTGTCGTCGGTTGTCAGCGTTCCAGTGACCGCCACGTGGACGCCAAGCTCCTCGTGGATCTCCCGGACAAGTGCTTGGCTCGGAGACTCGCCTGGTTCGAGTTTGCCACCCGGGAACTCCCACTTTCCCCCAAGCACTCGATCGCTGTTCCGCCGGCACGCGAGCACCAGCCCGTCCTGCTCGATGATCGCCGCCGCCACCTCAAGCGCAGCCGGGTTCTCGAGCATGCCGCTACTCTATTCGCTCGTCATCGACACGGTATCCGTCGAACTGTTGAATCACTACCGGCATCAGGGATCTCTACTAGCGTTTACCCGGCGCCACCTCATGGGAGAACGATGACGATATTCTGCGCGAGCGAAAGTACGCTCGACGATCTATTGCACGAGATCCTTGGTCACCTGCTTGAGAGCGGCAAGACGATTCATCCGACCAAGGGTGAAGCGCTTGAGCTTGTCGGAGTTGCGATCGAACTCACGGATCCGCGGTCGAGGGTGAGCAGAAGCCACAAGCGCAGTCGAATCTTTAGCGCCCTCGGCGAGCTGCTCTGGTATCTGTCCGGCTCGGACGACGTCGATTTCGTCAAGTACTACATCTCGATCTACCCGGACTTTGCGGTCGACGGCCGCGTCGAGGGCGCCTATGGACCCCGACTGTTCGGCCCGCAGCACCGACTTGAGGACATCATCGAACTCCTGCGGCGAAAGCCAGATAGCCGTCAGGCTGTCGCGCAGATCTTCGCGCACGACGACCTCACCAACGTGAAGGACGTCCCATGTACCACCAACCTGCAGTTCTTCATCAGGGAGGGCCGTCTGGACATGGTGGCGAGCATGCGATCAAACGATGCGTACTTGGGGCTGCCTCACGATCTGTTCGCATTCACGATGATTCAGGAGATGGTTGCGATCCGCTTGGGCGTCGAGCTGGGCACATACAAGCACTTTGTCGGCAGCCTGCACCTCTACGCCCGCAACATCGATGATGCTCGTACGTTTCTTGACGAAGGCTGGCACCAATCGACACCGATGCCAGCCATGCCGAACGTCGCGCTAGACGTCGGAGTCGAGCGCCTGAGGTCGGCCGAAGTCGCCTTACGGACGCAAACCGACGAAAAGCCTGTGCTGGAGGATCTTGGCGCAGACTACTGGGATGATCTGATTCGCCTCCTTCTCGCGTTCCGCGCGGCAACAGTGGAAGAGCTCAGTCGCATACGCACTTCTATGACGAGCGATTTCTTCAAGGTCTACCTGACCGACCGACTGCCGCGGCTCGAGGAGAATGATGCGCGCTAACTACATCGTCGACGCCGAGCGTATCGATGGGTTGTTGCGCGATTTCGAAGCGCAGAACGGTGCACTGCCCGGAATCGTCGACCCCGCGGTCCGGGGAGCCTTGATTAATCAGATCATCGACTCTGAGCAGCGGGTGCGCTACTTCTCGGTCCTTCAGGAGCGCGTCCTCGATCCCGCGAGCTGCGATCCGGCCAAGCCGGGGTTCGATCCGTTGCGTGCGGCCCTTATCCATCGAGACGCAGGCAACTACGACGAAGCGGTGTGGCTTGTCTTCTTGTATGTGCACTTCGGGAAACATCTACGAGCCGGATGGCGCTATGTTCGCGATGTTTACGGGAGGCTTGGGGAAGGAGATCTCTGGGATTGGAGCAACACCTCCAACGACGTGACCGCCTTTAGGTATTGGCTCGACGACAACCAGGAGGCGTTGCGAGCGGCGCCTGGGCCACAGGGATTCGGGAATCATCGAAAGTACGAGAGTCTCAAGGCGTGGACAGACAACGGGACAGGTGCGGCTTTCGAGAGCTACATCGACTGGGTGCACTCAGGCGGCGGCGAGCACGCGGAGCGGTTCGCTCCCTTCGCGCCGCTGACGCCCGAGGAACGGTTTGACGCGCTCTACCGGTCACTTCGGGAGGTGGCCCGCTTTGGCAGGATTGCGAAGTTCGATTACCTGACTACGCTCCATCGGCTTCGTCTGATCGAGGCAGTGCCGCCCCACTCGTACCTCGTTGGGGCCACCGGCCCACTTGCTGGCGCGCGGATGTTGCTCGAACCTGACGGATCTACGGCTAGCGCGCGCGAACTGCAAGTTGCTCTTCAGAGCTTGTCATCGGCGACTGGGCTCGCCCCAGACGTTCTCGAAGACGCGGTCTGCAATTGGCAGAAGAGCCCGGATCGCTACGTCAGATTCTCAGGGTAGTTCCTTCCCACTTATAGCGACGCTTCAACGTGTTCAGTTGGTTGAACTGCACCACGCCCTCGTGTTGAAGCTGTCCGACCACAGCTCCGGCAGATACGTTCTCGCGCGAGGCGAATCGAAGCACATCTCGCTTCGTGGGGCCTCGGCCAGACACGCGTAGAGAGTCGATCCCACTCGGAACCAAGGCCTGTTGGGCGAAGCGATCTGCCTCTGACTCCGCAGAGCTGGCCTCTGCGGAACTCTCCGCCCCCTCAAAGTCATCCAGGAACGTCTCTTCTGCACCGTGCAGTAGCAGGTGCCCGATCTCATGGAAGATCGTGAACCAAAGGTGATCGTCACTGAGGTGGCGAGCTGTCAACGCGACTGTCGCGGTGCCATTAGTTGTTCTGAACGCCGCACCACTAAGAACACATCCCTTCGGGGCCCGGACGACGACGATCGCAACACCTGCGTCAGCGGCGAGTTCTTGGAGCGCTGGGAGGAAGTCCGCGGGGTCTGCTACGCGAGTCAGATTGCGAATTGCGGGCAGGCTACCGCGCAAGCGAGCAGCGTTCCACTCCCCAACGCCGAGATCCTCCGCCTCAAGCTCCGCCCGCCTGAGCCACGCCGCCAAGGTCACTTCGTCTGATGAGAACGCGCTCGAAGTTCGGTAGTGTGCGCCGCCGATTGCGTCGCGGATCTTCCTTCTGCCCTCTTCTGCATCCGACGCGCCAAAGAACGCCAAGCCGATCCTCGCTTGAGACCGCCAACTGTCGCTCGAATCAACCCATCCGAGCTGGATCATCTGACTCATCGGCATGCGTTGAAGAAGTTCGTCAGCTGTTAACCACTCCGTGGCCTCACGGTACTGACGCTCGCGAGCGAGCCAGAAGGAACTCGAACCACCAACTCGGTCCGCGAGGAGGGCGGCGATGTCGACGGTAATCTCCTGCGAACCCGCAAGTAGTCGCCTGGTCGCAGGGTCGCCGATACCAAGCTGATCGGCGAGGTCTTCGGCCGTCCAGCCTCGATGGTCGAGCAACCTCCGGATTGCGTCGGAAGGGCTAGACGCCCACCGGGGCTCAAAAGCCGTGACTGTAGTCATCCGGTGATGTCCCTTCGCTTAAGTTCATCGATTCGCACCCGCGTCGATCGCAGCGAATCCAGATTCGCGGACTGTGGCACATGATCTAGTCGTCCCACGATCGCCCACCTCTCGTTGACCTCGATAGCCACAGAGCCAGGCTCAGAATCACGAATCTTTACACCCCAGGGTAGGTCGTCGAGCTCATCGGCGGCCATCAGGTCCGCCAATCGCACGATGAGGTCCTCGACGTCGTCCTGCGCCATGAAGTCGACCTCGGGGCTTGTGCAGAACTCCCGCAATTGCCGAGTGCGGAAACTGAGTTCCATCGCCCATCCCCTCGAAGATTGGCATCGGCTCCCCGCTTTCGGACGAGTGCATTCGACTACAACTGCTTCGATCTGGATGTTATCCATGATCCGTGGACCGAGTCTGGCTCTCCGCGGTTCGGCGTGTCCTCCTTCGTGCGACCAGTCGCTCGGAGGATCCCAGATTGAGCGGTGGTCCTACCCGCGCTTCGATGATCGGAAGTTTCCCGCCCGATGAGGAGTCCCTCACCGACGCTGGCCCCTTCGAGCGCGCGTGCCCCAGCTCTTCGCGGCGTCCGCCATGCTAGGTGGATGCCAGCATGGAAAGACTACCAAGAGCAATCAGCAAGCCTCTTTCGCGAGCTTGGCTTCACCGCAGAGACGGACGTGACCGTGGAGGGCGCTCGGGCGTCACACGATGTCGATGTGCTCGTCGCTTACCAACACGCTGGCCTAGATCTCATGTGGGTCGTCGAATGCAAGGCCTGGAAGTCACGCGTCAAGAAGGAGAAGGTCCTCGCGCTCCGAAGCGTTGTCGAGGACGTCGGTGCGGACAGGGGCGTGCTGCTCGCAGAAGGGGGCTTTCAAAGCGGTGCAATCAAAGCCACGACGAAGAGCAACGTAATCGCGAGTTCCTTGGCAGAGCTGCGAGTCCGAGCAAGTGACTGGCTGATCGAGCAGCGCCTGCTCTCGCTTCCCGAACGCATCGGTAGAGCGAACGCTCGCTACTGGAACATACCGAAGAACTACCGCGAGGAATCGGGGCTCCGGCCCGACGGGCCGTTGGCTGGCGGTTATAGCGGCACTAGCATCCTTAGTCTGCTTCCAGTGCTAGTCACCAATGCCCTTGGCAACGTTCTACCGCCTCGCGGAATGATGGGCCCGGATCTCCCGGTGCACACCCGTGAGGAAGCGGCTGAGGTAGCGGAACTGCTCATCGGGGACCTCGAGAGCAGATTGCAGGCGGCAGAGCTAGACATGCCCGAGTCCGTTGCCGCCCAGGTTGCGCACAACGAAAACAGTCGGGCGACGCGTGAATTGCCGAACGACAACGACCGGATCCGCCTCCAGATGAGTGTGGCCATGCTGTTGGGTCAACCGGTAGAGGCGATCGTGCGAGGCCTGCTAGAGAAGCACTCGCCACCCGACGCGGCAGCCGGCGAGGCACCGGCGTAGTTGGACGATTAGCCTGGGACCGCTCGTGCGGTCAGCTACCTGAGAGTCGGTCGGCGCGCCCGATCACCGGTCCTTCAGGGACGTCTGCGACGAGGGTTCCGGTAGCGATGCTGAAGCGCCGCCTACGTCGCCCGTATAGCCCGGCCGAACGCTCTCTCGCTCAGCGCCCGCCAATCGGGCACCTCCACATCCCCACCCGCACCCGGCTCCCGCATCCCGAAGCCACAGCGTGGGCGCTGCATCGGCAGGATCGCAGAGCCGGTACACCGCGTCGTTCGAGTTCCTCTTGGCGAACCAACACGTCACGAGTAAGTGCATGTCACGCTCGAAAGCCAACCCGGCACCCGCCCAGCGAGCACGGCACCGGGTGCGATGAGGACGCGGGAGCAACAACGGCTACGCATCAGCGCCCCGACATCCGCCGAATCACAGACGCGTACGCATCGAGCGCCTCGAAGATCCCCCGGTGCTGCCACACGCGGCCACGACTCTTCCCCGTGGTCTCAGTGAGCACCTCGCGCTCGGTGAGCGAATCGAGCGCGCGAAGCGCGGTCATCTCCCCGAGACCCAGCGCGCTCTTGAGGTACTTGACGTTCACCGCGGGCTGGCCAACCAGTGTGGGCAGGATCTTCCACGCCGCGGCATCCGCACGGATGCCCGTCATCTTCGCGCGGGACTCGTCGAGCTGCTCGACGAGATCATCGACGAGCTCCGTTCCCGTGGCGGCAGCGATCCTGCTCGCGCCGGCGAAGGCGCGGATGATCGGGCCGGCGTCGCCGTCACGGAAAGAGGTGAGTGCATCGAAGTAGCGGGGCACGTCGACGAGTAGGCCGGCAGAGATCGGCACGGCGGTCGATCCGACGAGGCCCTTGTTTCTCAGAATCGACTGCGCGAGTGCGCGGCCGGTTCGACCGTTGCCATCCGGGAACGGGTGGATCGTCTCGAACTGTGCATGCGCCACGGCAACTTGCACGAGAACCGGCACGTCCTGGCGCTTCACGAACCGGACAAGGTCTCCGATCGCACCGGGAACACGACCCTGATGTGGTGCGACGAAGTCGGCGACGCGAGGACCGGCTTCGCCCTTCCCGATCCAGACCTGCTCATTGCGGAATCGCCCCACATCCTCAGGCGGGAAGCCGGTCTGATGGAGCATCAGCGCTTTGTGCATCGCCAGGATCGAGTTCTCGCTGATGTCATCGGCGAGCTGCAGCGCGGCCTCCATGGCGCGAACATTCCCGACGACCGTGAGCGCGTTCGCCTTATCACCCTCGTCGATCTCCGCGAGGGCAAGCTGCTTGGCCGACGTCGTGAGCTGCTCGATCTGCGAGCTCGACGCCGACTCCGTGCGCAGCAGGATCGCCGTCATCGGCCCCAATGCAGGATTGCCCGTGCCGAGCTTCCGCTGCGCATGGTGATCGAACTCGACCAGCTGACGCGTCGCGTCCTCGACGTCCGCCGAATCCTCACTCGAGATGACAGGACTCCACGCGGCTATGGCCGGCGTCACTGCAGCGTCGTATGCACCAGTCTGACGCTCCACTTCGGCGCGCGAATGGATCTGAGGTGCACGCGGCGCCCAGTCGAAGATCTCGTAAGTCACCGCATCGATGGGGATGGGACTGCTGGCAGGTGTAGCCATGAAACGATGTTACCAACATTTATCGCAATAAGTGTTAGTAACGAAGGTCTCCACCAACACTACGCCCCGATTCCACGCCCAGCCCTCAGCTCCCTGACCACCGGTCCGGTACCCACCGCCGCCTCGTGCATCCGCGCCGCACGCCGCAGCTCCGCCTCCGCCGCACGCACGGCATCCTGCATCGTCAGCTCCGGCGTGCCCCGCTGCATCGACTCCACAAGGCGCTCGCGCGCCGCAGCATCCGTTCGCGCGACCACGACCGCGAGGTTGTGCACCCGCCCGCGCGTCAGGCCGACGTAGAGCCCCGCGGCATCCACGTCCGGCCCGACCACCGACGCATCGGCGGTGTCACCCTGCACCCCGTGCACGGTGGACGCGTACGCGAGTTGCAGATGCTGGCGCGCGTAGTCGGCCGAGACTCGTGCCACCTCGCCGCTGTCGCTCACGGAGACAAGAGATAGATACTCGTCGCGGATGCTGCGCACAACCCACTGCGCACGATTCTCGACGCCCGTGCGACGGTCGTTGCGACGGGTCTGGACGGTGTCACCGACGAGGATGCGCTGCTCGCCCATTCCCCACGCGACGACGCCGGCATCGAGCTCGCCCTGATCCACTCGCCGTTGCTGGATGGCGTCGTTGATCGCATCCGCCTCGGCGTTCGTGCCGGACACCAGCGTCACCCGCTTACCGCGCGCATGCCACTCGAAGTACGCCTCGATTATCCGCTCACGCGCCGCTTCGTGATGGTCGACCCTGTCGACGTGGCCCTGTTCGGCAAGCTCGCCCGCAACCGCCAGCGCGCGCTCGTGATCACCCGCATCCCGGAGCCGCAGCGTGAGCGCCGCGTAGTCGGGATCGCGGAACCGGTGCACCGTGTCGAGCTCGACCGCGGCGTTCGCATGCCGGATCGCAGACCCCATCGCCCCCGCATGCCCGACTGGCAGCGCCTGATGCGTGTCGCCGACGAACGCCAGCCCGACACCTTGCTCGATCGCGAGTTCGACGAGCGCGTTCGCCGCATTCAGGTCGACCATTCCGGCCTCGTCGATGACGATCCGGTCGTGCGGACGCAACGCGTACTGGCTGGGCCCGCCGTACGCGGTGCTGGTGTCGGGATCAACATCTCCCGCTCGAACCCTGGTCCAGACTTTCGCGCCGGCAGAGTCTGTGCCCCATCGGTAGCCGTGGTCCGAGAGCAGGGCGTGGATGCTGGATGCCTCGGCGCCGACCTCGCGAGACGCCACGGATGCCGCCTTCCGTGTGGGAGCGACAACGAGCATCCGTCGCCGCTGCGTCGTCAGCGCCGTGAATGCAGTGCGCAGCATTGTTGTCTTGCCCGCACCGGCTGGCCCGGTCACCGTCACGAGCCCGTTCGTGCCGGCGATCGCGCACGCGGCCGCGCTCTGCGAGGCATCCAGCGTCGAAAGATCCGCGTCCGGTGCCAGCCTGTGCAGCTCGCTGGTCAACAGCGAGCGCCCGGGATGGGCGAGCACGTCCAAGCGGCCGGCGAGACGCACCTTCGCGCGCACGGTTTCGGTCGCCATGAACGCCTTGACGTGCGCGGGTGGATCGTCCGCAACGAGCCGGTGGACAGAACGTATCGCCCGCTCGGTGATCTCGCTGATCACGCCGTCGAGTCGGTTGCGCTCGGCGACGACGCCCGTGCGTGAGAGCGCGCGTATGGCGCCCGCGCGGATGTCGAAGATGCTGAACCTTCCGCCGCATGAGGTGGAGCGCTCGTCGGCGTCGACGACGGCCTGTGCCGCGAGCAGATCCAAATCGACCACATGCAGGTCTGCCCCAGCGACCGGAGTGGGCGCGTGAGGTGTGATCAGTTTCGGGTCGATGGCGGCGATCTCATCGCGGACTTGAGCCTCCCAATCCGCCTCGTCGAGGTCGGCCGGTTTGTTCGGGCGCGACACCGCCCACGCGCGCCGATCGATCTGCTGCAGCACCTCCACGCTCGGAGCCGAGCCTCTGTGCGCCGCCGACCACTCCGCGATCAGGTGCGCGCGGTTGGATTCGATCTGCGCCGCCCGGCGCGAGACGGGTCGGACGGCGCTGGCGAGTTCGGCGATCTCGCCAGTCTCGTCCAGGGTGTATCCGTGCCGGGCGAGCGCGGCGACCCAGGCGGGATCGGTGCGGGCGGCGAGCTCGCCCTCGGCGTTGACGACGGTGTGCAGTTTCATCGCGACGCGCGAGTCGAGGTTCGACCACTTGCCGTCGGCGCCGAGCACCTTGATGTTCAGCCAGAGGTGACGGTGGATGTGCGGGTCGAGCGCACGCGAGCGACGGTGCTGCAGCTCGACGACCTCGACGCGGGTGATCTCCTCACGGATGAGCCCGCCGTGTCCGCGTCGTGCGTTGAGCTCGGTCTGCCAGGTGAGCAGGATGCGTTCACACAGTCGGTCTTGGAGAGCTTCGAATTCGGTGGCGAGTTCGGGATGCAGCAGCGCGGCGATGCTGTACGACTTCGGGTGGTTGAGCGTTCCGTCGAGCAGCAGGTCGGCGTCGGGGCTCAGCCGCTGATGGCCGCGCTCTTCTCCGGTGACCGGGTCGTGGCCGGTGAGCCAGACGCGAAGCCCGCCGGCAGTGAGCTCGTCGGAAGTGATGACGCCGTTGTTGACGATGAACCGGGAAACGGTTGAATCGGATGCTGCGCTATATGTCTCGAGCGCGTTGACACCGGTCGTGTGATGAAGATGTGCGTCGCACGTGCCCTCGAGTGCGTAGGAGATCGCCTGTCGAACCCCCCGGGAATCGACACCTCGTTTCCAGCGCTCGAGACCTCCTCGCATGCCGCCAGGATAAGTCGCGTTTTACGGGTTATCCAGGTATTTTTACGATGTGTAGCAAGGTGTAGGGGTGTGCTTCTATAGGGTGCCGCTCACCGAGGGTGCCTGCGTGCATTGCATCGCTTCTGTGTGGTCGCGAACGCCCACTCTCGGGGGGCAGCCGAATACGTACCACATGCGTTTCGGCGTGAATCGGGTTCGGCAAGGGGTTTCGGCGGATCGTTCCTCGGCGTGTCGCGCAGGTCGCTGTCGCAAGAGACGAGGTCGCCGGAAACGATCGTTATCGGCAGGTGCTAAAACATCACCTTCTACGCCGAATGGGTGTGAGCCGTGTTGCTCAAACTGCGACGCCCTCGGCGATGAGCCGAGTTCGAAGGCCTTCGACGCCCTCGAACAAGTGGGTGCGCATCGAGATACTGGCAGCACCGGAAAGTTTCGATGCAGAGTCATCTGTGAAGAGGATCTCGCCTGGTCCCACGTCAAGTGCATCCAAGACGTGTCGGAAGGCACGCACATCTGGCTTCGTGAAGCCGATGTCCGCCGAGTTGAAGATCGCATCAAACCTCTTCGCAATGCCCATCGCCGCGACCTCCGCGGGGATGGTGTCCGTACCGTTCGTGAGCACTGCCGTTCGAAGACCAAGGCTGCGCACCTTGTCGGCCAACTCCAAGACGGCGACGTCTAGGGCTGCAGGTTGGACTCCCCACTCGTCAGCAGCCTGGACGCTACCGGCACGGTCACCGACCTGTCGGATCCAATCGGCTCTGGAGATCCGACCAGTCGTCACCGCTTCAATCAATGGTTTCGCGAAAGCGATGCCTTCGAGCGACCCGGGAGTCAGCCCGTGTCTGAGCTCTATGCCGGTCGTGTAATCCCGATCGAAGTGACGAATGACGCCGTCGAGGTCGAACAGCACGACGCGAATCATGCGGCGATTATCCCACTGGTTGCAAGACCATAACGTCGACCGGCTGTCGATCAACCCAACCTCCACCAAGAACGCCTGCCGATTCGTGGTTGCGACGAGCGTTAACGGCACCCCTGTCGTGTCGTGCACTTGGCTCCCGCCGCAAACGATCGTTTTCGGCTGGAAGTTGAACTCGACTTTGAGATAACTCGCCGGTACGGCGTCAGCTGCGCTACCCTAGACGTATAACCACCTGGATGCTTCGGCTACCGGGCGCGGCCCCCGAGAAATCGGGGGCCTGCTTTTTTCATGGCCAGGATGGTGGCTTGCGAATCGTCCGTCCCTCATCGTCCTTCACGGCCATCGCGAATTGAGAAGCGGCCAGCGTGCCCCGCCGAATCTGGCGAACCGTCTCGAGTCCCACCTCTTCGAACGCCTTGTTGTACTTCTCGTGAGCGACGGACACCAGCGCGATCCCCTTGCCCCGCTCGCTGAGCAATTGCATGGGCGGGACGAGGTCCGAGTCGTTCGTGACGATCGCGTATGAATCCGCTCGGTCTTCCATGGCGTCTATCAGCAGGTTAGACGCCAAAGCGACATCGCTGCCCTTCTCCTCAGGACGCTTCACCCGAACCGTAACAACTCGGCCGTTCTCATCTACCTCTTCAGGATGAACGGGTAGGTACTGCTTCACGAAACTGAACTTACCTTCGATGATCTCAACGTTCGTGGTCCTGAGCGCGCGCCAGTAGATCTGCTGACGCTGTCCAATCCCGGGGTCATTGGTCAAAGGTTTGAGAGCCGCAGTGAAGTACTTCACTCCGACCACGTCCCTGTGCGGGAACAGACGACCAGCCAGTGCTTCCAAATCGAGCCACTTGTACTCGCGATATTTGTACTGGAGTAGAGCCTTGTAGAGCGCGAACCCGTCTATGTAGACCATAACCGTCCGGCGGGTGCGCATTAGCCGATCTTACATTCGCCTACGCGGGCGCTGGTCGATACAAGGTGCTCTGTCGTCGAGAACTTGGGATGAGCCCGACGCGGTACTGGCGGACTCGGTGGTTGCTACGAAGCCCCAGTGGTCGCTGCAAATAGAGTGGCTTCCTCGCCGTCGCTCCAGACGCAGCGAACGCCTGTAAGTGTTCCGTTGTCTGGACTGAGAATGGGCTCGCAGTCGGCGTCATTGAACAGTCGGATGTCTCCGGGGTCGACTTCGATGCCGTTTCCGAAGTGCTCGGACTCGGGTTTGATCGTGTTCGTCGTGCTGCTGCCGAGTGCGTAGCCGGTGAAGCCGGCGATGACAACGCCGATCCCCGCGGCGACGCGCCAAGCTACCATTCGTTGGCGTTGCGAGCCGCGACCATGCATGACTTCCTCGACCGACGCGGCTCCGGGCCCGATAGTAGAGCGCTCGCTCATGCTGCGAAGCTGTGCGAGTTCAGCGTCGCTCAGCGGCGGCTGATTCGGCCCATAGGCGCGACGTTGCAACTCCGGTGTGCTGATGTCGCTCTGCGGCACCAGAAGGCGAC
This sequence comes from Microbacterium sp. NPDC077644, assembly GCF_040702785.1. Taxonomy (NCBI): domain Bacteria; kingdom Bacillati; phylum Actinomycetota; class Actinomycetes; order Micrococcales; family Microbacteriaceae; genus Microbacterium; species Microbacterium sp. NPDC077644. The sequence goes on along the minus strand of NZ_JBFBME010000003.1, from coordinate 226,898 downwards.
TGGGTGACTCGGGTGTGGGCAATGTATCGGTCATAGATGAGGCGCTTCCGTAGAACTCGATGGTGTAACGATTTGTAGTCTGTACGTGGCAGCCGGTCATGATCGGATCATGGCGAAGGTGCGCGCTCGTTTCATGGGGCTTGGAGCCATGGTCTTGGTCTGCGTGCTGGCCGGGTGCAGCGGTTCGGGCGCTGGCGTCGCTCAGGCGATGAAGCCGGGTATCCCAGATGGGCTTGTCCTCGAGCCGTTCAGCGAGGATCCCGCGACCACGTGGATTGAACGCGGCAAGACATTCGCCATCGTGACGTTGGGCAGCGGGAGCTGTCCCCGTATTGCGACCGCCCTCACACAATTCAGCCCAGATCGTATCGCGGTGACGTTCGGGGCATCCCCCAACGACCCCTGCACTGCAGACATCGCCCCAACAACCCACGAATTCGAACTGCCGGACGAAATCACCCACGGTCCGGTCACTATCGAGATCAGTTATGAAGACTGGCCGGGCGTGGACACGCTCACGCTGAAGTAGCCGCGGTGACGTCAAGACCGCGCCACGACAGCATCCTCCGTGAGGCTTGACCTGCGGTTGCTTCTGCAGACTGCGGATGAGACATGTCGTTCGTGCCAACCGACGTCCGTCCGCATGCTTACCTGCCGTCGCCAACGTACTCAGCATCAGTTAGTTGCCCGCGTAGTCTCGTTCGCGCTCGGTGATATCGGCTGCGAATGGTGCCGTCCTTCAAGCCCAGTGCTCGAGCGATCTCGTTGAGTGAGAGTCCATCCCAGTGAAGCAAGGTGATGATTTCTTGATCGATCTGGTCTAGCGAGCTCAGCGCGTCGTGAAGCTCGTCAAAAGCGTCGCTGTCCGCGAAGCCGGCCGTGGGTTCCGCCGAGAGTTGGCTGCGGAGTCGGTCCGCGAGCGCGTGACGTCGTGCCGCGCTCCTTCGATGATGGAGTAATACGTTCCTCGCTATTCCGAACATCCACGGTCTGATCTCTTCGTCAGCTGCCGGAAGGACGTGCGCTTTCTTCCACAGCGTGAGCAGGGTATCGGCGAGAAGATCCGCCGCATCGAAAGTCGGATCAGTACGCCGAGCGAAGTACGTGAGAAGTGCTGGGGAGTTCTCGGACACCGCGCGTTCGAATCGTGCGAGCCGCCTGTCCTTGCGAGCGCTCACTTCTCGTCTACCCTGCAGCTCAAGCCCATCGCTCCGATGGAAACCGGGCCGTCAGGATCCCCCACCGCGACGTGCATTGATTCCTCGAGATCAAGAACGCCAGGAATGGCCGTCTTCGTCATCGCGACGAGTTCCGGATACAACTCATTCCCAACGCGAGTTTCGCTGCCGGGATCCTCGTCGACGGGTGTGCCGCGTTCGTAGAGCTGCTGCCCGAAGCCCGTCCAGTCCCGTGAGTCGATTTCGTCATTGAGCGCGGCGATGTCAGCCTGATCCGCGTTTCGCAACTCCACGTACGCACCGCAGGACTCCGAGTGCCCGTCTGCAGTGGTGTACTCGACCGGAATGCGATGTGATCGCAAGTACCCCTCCGGCAACTCCACCCACGGCCAACCAGAAAGTTGGGCAACGGTCATGCTCGCGGCGCCGGTCAGTGCGAGCGAACCGACTACTACGACCGGGATCACCCAGCGCGGCCGACGTCGTTGTCCGCGCCGGAGGCGAGAGGGCTTTGTGGCCTCCACAAGCGATGTTGCTTCGCGCAACGTCGCGGTAGGCAATGGCGCGATCGCTGCGGTGAGCAGATCGTCGAGATCGGAATCGTTCATGATCATCCCTACTGTCGTTTACAAGTACATTCCCGGCAAACGACGTAACGTTGCAGCCCCCGCAGATTTACGACCCGAAGCCCGGCTGCGCGGCCATTCCGGCGGACGATTGTGGCGACTGGTTCGGGACGGTACGCCCAGGCAGTCAGAAACGATCGTTTGCGGTGACGCCGACGCGCGCGTTTCGACATACTGTAGCCATGCGCAAGGCACGTGGACTGCTCGTCATCACGCTTGTTGCGAGCGGGATCCTGGCATTTTCGGGATGCTCGGCTTCAGTGAAAGATGATTTTGCCGATCTTCGGAAATCGCACACGTCTGAAGACCAACTGCCTGCGCTCGACGAAGACCCGATCGAGACGATCAACTTTTCTACGACACGTTATGTTGGCGAGCACGAGGGAACGTCGTTGTGGATAGGTGAGGGCATTGAGCCATCGTCGATCTGTCTCGTCGCTTTATTTGGAGACTCCGAGGGGTCC
>NZ_JBFBME010000003.1:0-224535 GCF_040702785.1 Microbacterium sp. NPDC077644 | reverse complement strand
GTCCATCGCGTGTGGAGGCACCTCCGGGGTTGCGTCACACGGGCCAGCCGGTAGCTTCGCCGTCATTCCCGACGGTGGGTTCGTCCCCGACAACGCGATGAAGATCTCGGAGAACGTGTACGCGATCACGCCTTGAATGTCCACGTCGTCGGGGTCACCGCCGTGCTCGACAGAGCCTTCATCGACTCGCCGATAACGTCTGCCAGAAGCAAGTTCCGGAGAACGTTACCGGCGTGGCAAGCGGGCGCCAAACCAGAGATGCGTCGTAAACGATCGTTTTCGGTGGGCTAAGGCGAGCAGGTTTGAACAGTCGGGGCGGGCATCTGGCGACCCCGCCCCGACTGTGCATCGCGAGGCAGTGCTCGAGCGATGCGGTGGCGTGCTGTGCACGCAGGTACGTGCTCGTGGGGGCGAGCACGTACGTCTCAGGGCTGCACGACGGGGAGGCCTGTCGTGGCGGCGGCGTCTTCCAGGGAGCCGAGGTTGAGGAGGTCGGTGAAGCCGGCCTGCTTCATCAGGTCGATGGCGACTCCTGCCCGGTTACCTGAACGGCAGTAGACGAGGTAGGTGGCTTCGGGGTCAAGGTCCGGCAGCGCAGCTTGGAGGTCGCCGCCCGTGACGTCGAGCAGGAGGGCGCCGTCGAGGTGGCCGGTGGCGCGCTCGGCGGGGGTGCGCACGTCGATGATGACCGCGTCGGGGCCGAGGTCAGCCTGTGGGGTGGGTGTGCTGGCGCAGGAGGTGAGCGTGAGTGCGGTGATGACGGCGAGGGTGGTGAGGGTTAGGCGGCCCATGTGCGTCCTTTCGTTGTGAGGGAGCGAGAGTGTCAGCGGTCGCAGGCGCCGTTGGCGCAGTGGCGGGTGGGCTGCCTACTGAAGCGTTGGTGCAGGGCACATCCCGCGCACCACCCGAGGGTGGCTTCTAGGAGCAGGACTGTGAAGCAGACTCCGCAGAGCCCGAGAGTCACGGGTAGCGGGACCATTCCAGCGCTCATCGTCACGCACGAGATAGCAGCGAGACCGAGGGCGAGCCACCAGGCGAAGACCTTCTGCGGCGCGCCCACCCAGTGCCGACGGCGGCGGCGTGTCAGAGCACGGCCGAGGGCGAGAGTGAGGGACAGCCGGTCGCTGATGAGTACGCGCGTCGTCATGTCGAGGAGGAAGAACATGCCGAACATCTGCAGCGGCCTGATGCTGTCGGAGGCGAGCGTGATGGTAAGGGCGGTGATGCCTATGGCGAGGAGGATGCCGGCGGCGATGCGGACGGCGTGCTCGTCGAGGACGGGCACCTCGTATCCGTCGACGTGTTCCCCGGTGCGGGGCGCGGTGTCGGTCGCGTGAGGCATGGGCTTCTTTCTGGTGGTGGTCAGGCGGAGAGCGTCTGAATGATGAGGGTGGCGAGCATGGTCAGCCCCACGGCCAGCACCAGAACCCCGGAACCCGGTCCGGATGCCGGCAGCCGGGAGGCGATGCGACAGTGCCAGACCGATGAAGGATCCAGCGACGGCGAGCGCGGTGAAGGTGAGGACGATGGGCCAGTGGATGGCCACGGTCGTGATCTGGGTGAGGAAGCCGGCGGACGAGTTCACGGCGACGACTAGCAGCGATGTCCCCACTGCAGCGGCGATGGGCTGGCCGAGGAAGGTGAGGGCGGGGACGATGAGGAACCCGCCGCCTGCTCCCAGTGCCCCTGTGAGGACTCCCACGCCGAGTCCCGTAGCTGTCGTTCGGATTCCACGGACGACCGGCCGCGTCGGAGGGCGCGCCGCGCGTTCTCGTCGCGGCCGCATCATGGCGATCGCTGTGACGATCATGATCGCCGCGAACAGAACGGTGAGCACGGTTTCTGGTAGCAGCTGACCAACCATCCCGCCACCGATTCCCCCGATCAAGCCGGTCGCCGCGAAGACGCCGGCGACTTTCCAGCGCACCTCGCGTCGGCGCACACGGAAGGCGGCGGAGACGGCGCTGGTGATAGCGACGACGAAGAGAGAGGAGACGATCGTCTCCCTCGTTCCGATGCCCAGGACGAGGGAGAAGATGGGGAAAGTGAGGATGGAGCCCCCGCCGCCGAGGAGCCCGAGTGCGACACCGACAAGGGCCGCGAGAGTCATCGCGAGGATGATGGAGGTGTCCACTCGAGCTCCTCGGCCGCTCAGGCGGCCGTCGGCCGAGACGGCGTCGCGGCGAGCCAGGCGTTGTAGCTGCCTTCGATCTCGATGACGTCGAGGCCGGCCCGGCGCAGGGCGCTGGCGGCGACGCTGTTGCGGACGCCGCTCTGGCAGTAGGTGAGGATCTTGCCGGCGGGCAGTTCGTCGGTGTGCCAGAGGGCCCGACCACCGGAGAGCTGCGCGGCGCCGGGGATGTGCCCGGCGTTGTACTCGGTACGGTTTCGCACGTCGAGGAGGAGCGCCGCGTCGACCTGGTCCAGGTCGGTGGGGGCGATCGTCTTGGGCTGCACCGTGGGGAGGCCATCGAGTGTGGTGATGAACCCGTCGACCTGATCGATGCCGACCCGCAGCAGATGATCCCGGAACCGGGCCGCGGCGTCCCCCGAGTCGATGATGAGGACGAGCGGCCGCGTCTCGGTGTCGGGGTCGTAGACCCAGGCGCCGTAGCTGGCTGCTTTCGCGACTCCGGGCACGTTCAGCGCGCCCTGAACAGTGCCCTCGTGCACGAGGGAGTGGTGGCGGGTGTCGACCATGATGACCCGGTCGGCGTCGATGTCGGCGTCAAGATCGAAGACGCTGCGCTCGAGGAGCGGAGGAAGTTCGCCCAGCACGGCCGGTCCGACGCGGTTCTGCCGCTTCATTCGTGCGAAGTAGGCGTGTGCGTCGGGCTGATCGTTCAACAGCGTGTCGATGAATCCCTGCTCATCGCCGGCCTCGAGGTAGGGAGCCCACCAGGCGAAACGCCGCTCGTATCCGACTGTCGAGCTTGGGACGGCGCCGAGCGCCTTGCCGCAGGCGGACCCCGACCCGTGCGCGGGGAGCACCTGCACGTAGTCGGGCAGGGTGAGGAAGTGGTCGCGGAGGCTCGCGAATAGATCCCGTGCGCCGTCGAAGCGGGTGTCGATGCCGCCTGCGGCCTCGTCCAGCAGGTCCGGGCGTCCGACGTCCCCGACGAACACGAAGTCACCGGTGAGGACATAGCCCGGCTCGGAGGTCGTGGCGCCGTCGATGACGAGGAAGGACAGGTGCTCGGGGGTGTGCCCGGGAGTGTGGACCGCCTCGACCGTGATGTTGCCGACCGTGATGCGGTGACCGTGCATTATCCGGGTGGCGTCTTGGAACCCGACACCGTACTGCCAGTCCGGGCCGCCCTCGCCGGAGACATACATCGTCGCCCCGGTACGGGCTGCGAGCTCGCGGGTGCCGGAGAGGTAGTCGGCGTGGATGTGGGTCTCGGTGACCGCGGTGATGGTCATGCTGTTCTTCGCGGCGAGGTCGAGGTAGACCTGGATGTCGCGGCGCGGGTCGACGACGATCGCTTCACCGGTGCGCTGGCAGCCGATGATGTAGCTGGCGTGGGCGAGGTCGTCGTCGTAGAGGCGTTCGAGGAGCATAAGGGTCTCCGTCGCTTTCTTCTGGGTCAGTGCGTGCAAGTGCAGCGCTGGGATACGGGGACGCCCGCGAGGGCTTGTTCGATGTGCTGGCCGCAGCCGTCCCAGGTGGGCTTGCCGCAGGAGGAGCAGGTGATTCGTGCGCACATGGTGCCAGGTCCTTTCAGGGGGTAGCGGTGTTGGCGAGCTGGCGGCGGACGTCGTCCATGTCCAGTTCGCGGGCCTTCTCGATGAGCAGCTCGAGCTGCGGTTCGGCAAGAGCTCCCGGCTGCCGGTAGACCAGGACGCCGTCGCGGACGACCATCAGGGTCGGAATCGAGGTGATGCGGTGGGCGGAGGCCAGAGCGGTCTCGGCCTCGGTGTCGACCTTCCCGAAGAGGATGTCGGGGTGCCTGTCGGATGCTGCATCGAATACCGGGGCGAAGGCCCGGCAGGGTCCACACCACTCAGCCCAGAAGTCGATCAGCGCGATGCCCTCGGCGTGGGTGAGCTGTTCGAAGTTCCCGGTGGTCAGTTCAACAGTTGCCATCGCCGATCACCGTCCGAACAGGCGGGCGAAGAAGCCACCCCGCTGAGACTGGGCGGCCTGGACTTCGGCACGGGTATGGCTGCCATTGCACCAGTCGGATGCGGGCACGGATTTCCGCACGGATGCGACGTGCTGACCGCACCCGGTCCAGGTCGTCTTTCCACAGGTGTGGCACTTCGTTGCTCTGCACATACGCTGATCTCCTTGCTCGGCGATACCCCGGGGAGTATCAGTTCATGTGAATACGATACCCCAGGGGGTATAGTGGTTGTCAACTCGACGGAAGGACCACCCATGACCGACACCCTCGTCACCGGCGACCCGCTCGTCCACGACCCCGAAGCCAAGCGCAAAGTCGTCAACCGCCTCAAGCGAGCTCAGGGCCAGCTGGCGGCGGTCATTACGGCCGTCGAGGACGACGCGCACTGCCGCGACGTCGTGCAGCAGCTCTCCGCCGTCTCGAAGGCCCTCGACCGGGCCGGATTCCTCGTGATCTCGACCGCGCTGCGGGAATGCCTCACCGATCCGGACGCCGACGACGTCACCTCCCCCGCCGAGTTGGAGAAGCTCTTCCTCTCCCTGGCCTGAACCGGTCAGGCCCGCTCCTCGGGGCCCTCGCCTGGTGACCTGGGAGGAGTTCGACGATTCCCGTGTCGAACACCGTTAGTCTTCCCAGGGCGCTGTTCGCATGGGACCGGCGCTGAACAATGATGTGTTGAAGCATTCACAGTGATGCCAGATGAGGAGCGGTGCTTCGTGCTTTTGACGAGTCTTCCCAGCCCCCCCCACCGTCGTGGGCACAGTTCACCCTCGGGCCGCTCACAATCCACACCTACGCGCTGTGCATCATCGCCGGGATCATCGCCGCCGTGATCATCACCCAACGACGCCTGTCGGCACGAGGCGCGGAGGACGGCGTGGTTGTCGACATCGTCATCTGGGCTGTCCCGATCGGCATCATCGGAGCCCGGTTCTATCACGTGTTCACCCACGTCGGGGACTACTTCTATCCGGGCGCGAGCCTCGGGAACATCTTCGCCATCTGGGACGGCGGCAACGCCCTCTACGGGTCCCTCCTGGGCGGCGCTGTCGGTGCGTACATCGGCTGCCGACGAACCGGTATCCGGCTGTGGTCCTTCGCCGACGCTCTCGCGCCCGCGATGCTCATCGCGCAGTCCATGGGTCGGATCGGCAACTACTTCAACCACGAACTCTTCGGGCTGCCCACCACGCTGCCGTGGGGGCTCGAGATCCTGCCGACGGACACCATGTTCCCGGACGGCCTCCCGGCCGGAACGCTGTTCCACCCGCTGTTCCTGTACGAGATCATCTGGAACCTGATCGGCGTGGCGATCATCCTCCTCCTCGAGCGCAGATACCGGTTCCGGTGGGGACGAACCTTCGCCCTCTATATGATCTGGTACGGCCTCGGACGCAGCTGGCTCGAGGCCATCAGGATCGACCCCACCAGCGACGCCCTGTTCGGCATCCCCGCGAACGTCTGGGCATCCGTCGTCGTCGTCGCCCTCGGCATCGCGCTATTCGTCGTCCAGGGGCGACGACACCCCGAACCCGAACCCTCCGTGTACCAAGAAGGACGCGCGCCAGCGGTGGAACATCAGCCCAGCAGCGCAGACGAGAGCTGAACGCCACCCACACCTCCAGCTGTCAGCTAGTTCTGTCTAAGCGATCACGGACACAACGCCTCTTGACGTGGTGCGCCGAAAATCCCTGCCGAGAGGGGTTTCCGAAGATCGTTTGTGGCGCCTCATAAGGAGCCACCGGGCCAGTGACGCCAAAACGATCGTTTCTGGTGTGACGGACGACGGCATGCGGAAGATCATCCGGGTTACCCGACCCGGTTTGCGCCGGGCGTACGCTGATGGTCTCGATCGCGGAAGACAGGACGACGACCATGGGCGACTCGGCACAGGGGCCACGCGGTTCGCTGCTCTATGTGGAGGATGACACGGAGATCGCTGCGCTGACGGTCGAAGTGCTGGAAGAGGTGTACGACGTCGAGCATGCCTCGGACGGCGAGACCGCGCTCCGGTTCGCGCTGAGCAGGCGGTACGACGCGATGGTCGTCGATCGACGTCTGCCCGGCATGGACGGTGTGGATTTCATCCGTGCCGTGCGTACCGCGCACATCACGACGCCGGTCCTGATGCTGACCGCGCTCGGCACCGTGGACGATCGTGTCACCGGTCTCGACGGCGGAGCGAACGACTACCTGGTGAAGCCGTTCGATTACGACGAGCTGCTGGCGCGCCTTCGGGCGCTGCGACGCGCGTTCAGGGCTGATGGGGTACGTCGACGCCTCGGCGAGTGGGTGTTCACGCCGGACGCCCAGGCCGCGTACGATCCATCTGGAATCCGAGTGGCGCTGACGGCGACGGAGAGCGCGCTCCTGGAGCTGTTGAGCACCAGCCCCGAGCACGTGTTCAGTCGGGAGGAGATCCTCCGCGCCGTGTTCCATGAAGGAGATACGACGAGTTCGGTGGACACGTACGTGCACTATGTGCGGCGCAAGACGTCCCCCGACATGATCGAGACCGTCCGCGCACGCGGCTACCGCGCGGGAACACCGTCATGAGCAACGCCGATACGAGACGCGTGCGTCGTGCCGCGCTATTCATCGGACTCTGGGTCGGGATCTCGTCTGGTGTGATCGTCGCGATCGGCATCGGGGTGCTGATCGCGGTGGTGCTCTCAACGTCGCGCCGCGAAGGCGAGGAGCACGGCGGCGGCTGGTTCGGCGGTGGTGACGGTGTCAGAGACGACTTCATCGTCGACATCGACGTGATCGTACCGACCGTGATCATCCTCGGGTTGATCGGCGTGGTGCTGCTCGGGGTGGTCGCCGCGGTCGCCGCGCGACGGTCGGTCCGCCCGCTCGGGGAGGCGCTGCGTCGGCAGCGGAACTTCGTGGCCGACGCGAGTCACGAACTGCGCACCCCGCTGACGACACTGACAAGCCGTATCCAGGTGTTGCAGCGCCGTCATGATCGCGGCGAGGAGCTCGGAGCGGGTCTCACCGACCTGCGGCACGATGCGGACATGATGGCAGACGTGCTCAACGACCTGCTCATCGCCGCGGAGGGGGAATCGCTTGCCGACGGGAACGCGGACGTCGCGACAGCGGCAGCCGCAGCCGTCGCAGCGATGACCGCGAGCGCACAGGACTCCGACGTCTCGCTCACGATCACGGTCGATCAGGAGGTGAAGGCGCAGCTGCCGGAAGTCACGCTCGTCCGCATCCTGGTCGCGCTGCTCGACAACGCCGTGCAGCACTCCCCGGCGCGAGGTACCGTCTCGATCCGCATCGGGCGGGACGCCCGGAACGTGACGGTGCGCGTGATCGACGAGGGATCGGGGATCGAAGGCATCTCGCCCGAGCAGGTCTTCGAGCGGTTCGCGCGTCCGCGCGAGAGTGGACGCCCCCGTAGCTTCGGTCTCGGGCTCTCACTCGTGCGAGATGTCGCTCGCCGTGCCGGGGGCTCCATCGAGGTCGAACGATCGACGGCATCCGGAACGACCTTCCTGCTCACACTCCCGGCTCATCCCTGAACGAGTGCGTATCCTCCGATCGGCGGCGAACCGGCCGTCGTCGTCTGCACGTCCACCATCGTCGCGCCCAGCCAGCGCGTGACGTGGTGCTCATCATCGACGATGATGCCGGTGCGCGACCCCGCAGCCGCGATCCACGAGCGGTTCGCCGGGCCGGCCACCACGGCAGCGGTCGCCCAGACGTCCGCCTGTGTGAGACCGTCGGTCACGATCGTGGCCGACGCGGTGCCTGTCGCGGGCCGGCCGGTGCGGGGATCGAGGATGTGAAGCCCGCGTTCCGCCGTCCCTGAGGTCGCCACCGCACCGTTCGACACGTCGACCACCGCGATCAACTGACCGCGGTCGTGCGGGTCGGCGATTCCCACCGGCCATCGCCAGTCGGCTCCCTCGGCAGTGAACAGCTGCAGGTCTCCTCCGGCGTTGATCCCGACCGCGGTCGCCGCAGCCAGCAGCGGCTCGAGGTGTCGACGGGCAGCCGCTTCCACAGCCCAGCCCTTGACGTATCCCGTCGGGTCGAACCACCCCCGCCACCGAGCAGAGAACAGGCCGCCAGTCTCCTGTTCGGCGCGTTCGCAGGCATCCGCGACCAGCGCGACCCTGCAGTCAGCGTCGGCGACGGAGAGCTCGCCGCGGTGGATGCGGCTGATGTCGGAGTCCGTGCGGTACGTCGAGAAGACCCGGTCGATGTCCCGCAGTTCGTCGAAGCACGCACGCACTGCCCGGTCGGCGCCCACATCGGGTCCCGTTGTCGGAGCGATCAGATGGATGCTCATCGGGATGCCCATGATCTCCTCGACCCAGACCCGCGTCCCCTCATTCGCGGTACGCATCAGCTCTGCGCCTCGTCGATCGCGCTCTGCAGCGACGAGAGATAGCCATCGCTCGTGTAGGTGGCGCCGGACACCATCTGGATTTTGGAGCTCTGCGCCTGGATCGTCTCCGAGACCAGCCTCGGAATAGCGGTCCCGTTGATCTGCCGGTCTCGACCGTTGCTGTTCGGGTAGTCGACCGCCTGCGCATCCGTGATCTCCCCGCCGGAGACGGTGATCTGCACCTGCACCGGCCCGAAGCGGGTCTGCGACGATGCGCCGGTGTAGGTTCCGTCGGCAAGGCCGGTGCCAGACGTGGTTCCCGAGCTCGACGTGGTTCCCGAGCCGCTCGCGCCGGTGTCGGCGGTCGTCGACGAACTGCCCGCTGTCGCCGCACTGGCGTCGGTCGGGGTGACCGCCTCCAGAGACGTTCGGTAGCTGAACAGCAGCACGAGGCCGCTGACGGTCGCGAGCAGCGTGTAGAGGATCTTCTTCATGGCCGTCTCCCTGCTCAGATCGTGAACGATTCGGAATGGATGCGATGGGCGGGGAACCCGGCGTCAACCAGGTCGCGCCGGAGGTCTTTCATCCAGGCCTCAGCGCCACAGATGAAGACGTCGTGGTCCTTCGGCTCCGGCACGAGATGGTGGAGGAGATCTGCGCCCGACCACGCCTCGTGAGTGGCAGGGATCCAGCTCGACGCGCCCGACGAACGCGGGCCGACGAACGGCAGGTACCTCAGGCCCCGGGTGCTGATGAGGTGAGCGATGGCCTCCTGTCGAAGAGCGTCCTCTGCGGCGGACTCCCGGGTGATGAGCATCGCGTCTCCTGGTCCGTAGCCTTCCGTCTCGAGCAGCGAGACGAGCGGTGCGACCCCGGCGCCGGCGCCGATCATGAGCAGCTTCGTCCCGGTCCGCCGCTCGCCGGTCATCTCCCCGTATGGTCCTTCCACGATGACCCGGGTGCCGGAGCGCAGCGCGGTAAGCCGGCGTGTGCCGTCCCCCACCACACGGGCGGTCAACGTCAGCTCGCTTCCCGGCGCAGCGGAGAGCGAGAACGGGTGTCCGCGGGTCCAGCCGGGCCCGTCGAGGAATCGCCAGACGAAGAACTGACCGGCCCGGGCACCGAGCGTCGGAAGGTCGCGACCCGTGACTCGGATGGTGACGCCCCGAGCACCGTCCGCCTCGACCCCTGCCACACGCAGCGCACGACGTGTGGACCGCAGCAGCGGCATCCCGATGCGGAACACCAGCACCGATCCCGCGGCGAGGGCCCAGATCGACCACCAGTAGGCGGTCGCGATCGGCGAGGACAGGAAGTCGGCGCCCGTCCACAGCTGGTGCGGCAGCGCGAGCCCGACGCCCAGGTAGGCGTAGAGGTGCAGGAGATGCCAGGACTCGTACCGCAGGCGACGACGAGCACGCCGGATGGAGGTGACGACCACGAGCAGGATCAGCAGCGTGCCGGCCGTGGCTAGGAGCATGCCCGGGTAGTCCCAGATGAAGCTCCACAGCTGGACGAGCGGGTTGATGCCGGCCGCCATCGCGTAGCCCACCGCGAGCAGCGCGATGTGCGCGCCCATCAACCAGAACGACCAGAATCCGACGAAGCGATGCAGCCGCGTGATCCCGTCGCGACCGAATCCGCGCTCGAACAGCGGGACGCGTGCCATCAGCAGCACTTGATAGAGCAACAGGTTCGCCGCGACCAGCCCGGTGAGGCGTCCGAGCGACGTGATGGTCTCGGCGTTGACCCCCAGGACTGCGGTCACTCCACCACTGGCGACCCACAGAGCCACGACGAACAGGCTGGTCGCCCAGATCACCGTGATCGCCGCTGCACGCCAGAGCTGCGCGCGGCCATGGGCTGCCCGCCGTGGCTCAGGGGAAGCGGCGGGGACGGAAGCACGCGGTCTCGTCGTCAGAGTGGTCATAGGGGAATCGTGCTGCGCCGACTCTGAGACAGGTCTAAGGAACGGCTCCCGATAGGCAACTCATAGCTGTCTCTCAGGCAACGCCACTCGTCCCGAGCAGCGTGCCGATCGCGAACGTGACCACCAGCGCGATCGCCCCACCGAGCACCACCCTGATCGTGGGCCTCAGCGCGGGGTTCCCGCCGATCCTCGCGCTGACGAATCCGGTCAGCGCGAGCGCCAGCAGCACCACCGCGAAAGCGACCGGCACCCGGATCTCGGGAGGCGGGAGCAGTATCGCCAAGAGCGGAAGCAGCGCTCCGAGTGCGAAGGCAAGTGCGGAGGCCCCCGCCGCCGCCCACGGACTGACCACCTGGTTCTCCGTGATGCCTAGTTCCGCTTCGAGGTGCGCGGTCAGCGGGTCGTGCGCGGTGAGCTCCTCCGCAACGAGGCGTGCGGTCGCCGGGCTAAGTCCTTTCGCCTGATAGATGCTCGCCAGCTCCTCGAGCTCGGTAGCCGGATCATCGGCCAGCTCGCCTCGTTCCTTCTCGATCAGAGCCCGTTGGCTGTCTCGCTGGCTGCTCACCGACACGTACTCCCCGAGCGCCATCGAGATCGCACCGCCGACGAGACCGGCGACACCCGCGGCGAGCAGCGTCGCGGAATCGGTCGTCGCCCCCGCGACACCGACGACGAGCGACGCGACCGACACGATGCCGTCGTTCGCGCCGAGCACTCCGGCTCTGAGCCAGTTGAGCCGCCCAGCGAGATCGCCGCGGTGGGGTTCACCCGGATGCGTCGCCAACATCATCGCCCCGTTCCTTCTCCCGGCGCGGCTATGGAAGGCACATCCCGACGTAGGTCGAGCTCTGCGTGCGCGGAATGCCACTTCGTGAGAGGTCGAGTCATCGGACAAGAGTACGCCCGCCACAAACGCGCGCTCCGCAGCTCGACCGCTAGCAAGTCCGGTCGCGGCACCAACCGAAGGCCCATGCCAGAACGGGGTTCCGGCTCCCGTTAGCGGCGACCGCCCCGGCAACCAAGTGATACCGCGCCGGAAACGATCGTTTTCGGCAGCCGCGGCGACGTCGATAGCCCGGAGAAGCGAGCTTCTCCATCCGTGCGTGGAACGAGATGTCCCTAGCTCGCTTCAATTGGATATGCAATAATCTGCGTATGAATGCAGATACTAAGTGTTCACTGTCGGTGGAGAGCAGTTATGTCGAGCTGGCTGCCGAGGTGTTCTCGATGCTCGCGGATGCGACGCGGGTGCGGATCATTCTCGCGTTGCGGGATGAGGAGCTTTCGGTGAACCACCTCGCCGATATCGTCGACAAGTCCCCGGCTGCTGTCTCGCAGCATCTCGCGAAGCTCCGCCTGGCGCGGATTGTGCTGGCGCGGCAGGAGGGCACGAAGGTGTTCTACCGACTCGCGAACGAGCACGCTCGGCAGCTGGTTGCGGACGCGATCTTCCAAGCACAGCACTCGCTGAGCAACGACCCTCCGCACCACCGTGGCGAGCACCCGTCACCGGAGGATCTGCGCTGATGCTGCGCGTTCTGCGCAACACCACCTATGCGAAGCTGTTCTCCGCGCAGGTGATCGCCCTGTTGGGCACCGGACTTCTCACGGTTGCCCTGGGGCTGCTCGCGTTCGATATCGCGGGGGATGCCGCGGGGTCCGTGCTCGGCACGGCACTGACGATAAAAATGGTCGCCTATGTCGGCGTCGCGCCCCTGATCGCGGCAGTGGTTGACCGGTTGCCGAAGAAGGCGGTGCTCGTGACCGCCGACGTGGTGCGGCTGGTGATCGCGCTGATGTTGCCGTTTGTCACGGAAGCGTGGCAGATCTACGTGCTGGTCTTCGTGCTGCAGTCCGCGTCGGCGACTTTCACCCCGGCGTTTCAGTCCCTGATTCCCGCGGTTCTACCTGAACCGAACGACTACACGCGTGCTCTATCGCTGTCGCGCCTCGCGTATGACCTCGAGGCGCTGGTGAGCCCGACGATCGCTGCGGCGCTGCTGACATTGGTCAGTTACAACAATCTGTTCGTCGGCACTGCCATCGGATTCGCGTGCTCGGCGACCCTCGTGCTGCTTTCCCGGCTACCGGCCCGATCCGATGACGAGCCCGGGACATCGTTCTGGCAACGGCTCCCGATGGGAGCGAAAGTGTTCGCCCGCACGCCAACGCTCCGCTTTCTGATGTTGACCAACATTGTCGTCGCGGCCGGCACCGCGATCGTGCTCGTGAACTCGGTGGTGTACGCCCGCGGAGTCTTTCATCTTGACGACGCCGCCCTCGCGCTTGCGTTGGCCTGTTACGGCATCGGCTCGCTCGTGGTCGCGGTGAACATCCCCTGGGCGGTCGCTCGGATCGGTGTGATCCGCACGATGATCATCGGAACGATCCTCATCGTCGTCGGCCTCCTCGCGGCAGTTATCGTCACCGCCATCTCTGCGAAGACCGGGTCGGGATGGATCGCACTGCTGGGCACGTGGGTGCTGCTTGGCATGGGAACATCCCTGGTGAACACACCCTCATCGCGGCTTCTCGCCGATGCCTCGACGCCCGCGAACCGGAACCTCGTCTACACTGCTCAGTTCGCGCTCTCCCACGCCTGCTTCCTCATCACCTATCCGATCGCCGGCTGGCTCGGCGCTGCCAGCCTTTCCGGCGCGGCAGTCGCCCTGGCTCTGATCGCCATCGTGGCCGCCGCCTCCGCGCTCGTTTTCTCCAGGACGACGAACCTGCAACGCTCCGAACGTCGTGCCGACGTGCTCGGCCTAAATAGCTCATAGGTGTTCAGATGGCAAAGAAGAAGCGCCGAACGCAGGCGACGCCCAAGGATCAGATGATCGTTGTGGTGTGCCGGGGCGGCGACTGCGGCAGCCGGCGTAAGCACCCCGGCACCGACCACGCTGCACAGCTGCGCGAGATCAGAAATGCCGCCGGTACGAAGGTAGCGGTCACCGTCAGCAGGTGTCTCGATGCTTGCGAGCATTCCAACGTCGTCGTCATCATCCCCGATGCGGACGGCAGAAGCGCCGGCGCGTCACCGGTATGGGTCGGTGAAGCAAACGACGCCGAGGTCACCGCCGAGATTCTCCAGACGATGGCCGGCCCCGCCGATCTCACCGGTCTTCCCGCGCTCGTCGACATCCATACCTTCCACCCGACTCGTCAGAATCGTCGGGAACTGGACGAAGAGGTCGACTGAGACGCAGGCGCGCCACGACCAAGAGCGCAGACGAGTACGACGTGCCGCGGGTAGCGTGGCGGTATGTCGATTGAAACGTATATCGCGGTTCTGCACGACGATGAGGCGGCGACTGAAGGTGGCGAATCTGTCCTCTGCCCGCTCCAGCCTGACGGGGAACCTAAGCCCATCATCGATCACGACGGCGTGCTCTATGACCTATTCAAAGCTCAGGGCAGGGACGGTGTCTTCGAGTACAGGCGCGCGCGAGATTAGGCCATTGCAGGCTTAGCCACACCAATTAGAACAGCCGAACGAATCGTGTTGTCGTGCGGTCTGCGCATCGCCAGATCTGAAACGGCTCAGCGCACGAGGCGGGCGATCGCCTGAGACGCTTCACGCACTTTCTCTTCGGCGATGTCCCCGCCGGCCCGCGCTGCATCTGCCGCGCAGTGGCGCAGGTGCTCTTCGAGAAGTCCGACAGCAACGCTCTGCAAGGCGCTGGTCAGCGCGGAGATCTGAGTGAGGATGTCGATGCAGTACTTCTCGTCCTCGACCATGCGGTGGATACCGCGCGATTGTCCTTCGATGCGCTTGAGACGGGCAAGATAGCGGGCTTTGTCAGTGATGTACCCGTGCTCACCGTGGTCGCCGGAGGTTGCGGGGTCGGCGGTATCAGTCATCTGGATCTCCGGGGGGCGTCATCGATTCAGGATGGCGCGGGTCGTGGTGTCGGGCCGCAGATCGAGTCGGCGCAACAGCTGTGCGTTGAGGGCGACGACGATCGTGGACAACGACATGAGGATCGCTCCGACCGACATCGGAAGCACGAAGCCGATGGGGGCGAGGATTCCGGCGGCGAGGGGCACGGAGATGAGGTTGTAGCCGGCGGCCCACCACAGGTTCTGCTTCATCTTCCGGTACGAGGCTCGGGACAGTTCGATCACGGAGAGCACTGAACGGGGGTCGTCGCTGGCGAGGATGACGCCGGCGGAGGCGATCGCGACATCTGTGCCGGCACCGATCGCGAGACCGACGTCGGCCTGCGCGAGGGCGGGGGCGTCGTTGACGCCGTCACCGACCATCGCGACCTTCCGCCCCTCGTTCTGGAGCTCCTGAACCTTCGCCGCCTTATCCTCGGGCCGGACCCCTGCGAAGACACGGTCGATACTGAGGTCCTGGGCGACGGTGTGCGCCACGGCTTCGGCGTCGCCGGTGATCATCACGACCTGAACCCCGAGCGAGTGGAGGGCGTCGACGGCCTCGCGAGATTCCGTACGCACTTCGTCGGCAAGCTTCAGGGCTCCGACGACACGGCCGTCTTGGGTGACGTGGAGGATGATCGCGCCATTTGCGCGCCATCGATCGGCGACCGGGAGCTCGTCCGCGCTCTCCTCGGCGAGCAGGTGCGGTCCACCGACGCGTACGGTTGTTCCCTCGACCGTCGCGGTGACGCCCACTGCGGGTGACGACGTGAAGTCCGCACTGCGCGGGACGGTGAGCTGCTTGTCGGCAGCCGCGCGGACGATGGCCTTCGCAAGGGGGTGCTCGCTGTCGGCTTCGGCGGCCGCGGCCAGGGCGAGAATCCGGTCGGGGTCCGTGCCGTCGATGGCGGTGACCTCGGAGACGACGGGTTCGCCCTTGGTGAGGGTGCCGGTCTTGTCGAACAGGACCGTGTCGACTGTGCGCATGCTCTCCAGGGCGAGCCGGTCCTTGACGAGCACGCCTCCGCGCGCTGCGCGTTCGGTGGCGATGGAGACGACCAGCGGGATCGCCAGGCCCAATGCGTGCGGGCAGGCGATGACCAGCACCGTGATCGTGCGGATGACGGCCGCATCGGGGAACCCGATGAGCGTCCACACGATCGCGGTGATCGCCGCAGCACCGAGAGCGAACCAGAACAACCACGCGGCGGCCTTGTCGGCGAGGCGCTGCGCGCGGGACGAGGAACTCTGCGCCTCCGTCACGAGACGCTGGATGCCGGCCAGGGTCGTATCATCCCCGGTCGCGGTGATCTCCACCCGAAGCCCCGAATCGGTGGCTACGGTTCCGGCCGTGACCTGGTCGCCGACGCTGCGCTCCACGGTGCGGGATTCGCCGGTGACCATCGACTCGTCCATCGATGCGCGTCCATCGACGATGCGTCCGTCCGCGGGGACACTCCCACCGGGTCGCACCACCACGACGTCGCCGACGATGAGTTCGGCAGGTGAGACCGTCACGACCCGGTCGTCCTCGACACGTTCCGCCTCATCTGGCAGGAGAGCGGCGAGCGAGTCGAGGGCAGACGTGGTCTGCGCGAGGGAGCGCATCTCGATCCAGTGCCCCAACAGCATGATGACGATGAGCAGGGCGAGCTCCCACCAGAAGTCGAGCTCATGGTGCAGGATGCCCAGGGTGGCGCCCCAGGAGGCGACGAACGCGACCGTGATGGCCAGACCGATCAGGAGCATCATCCCCGGCCGGCGAGACCGAAGCTCGCTGATCGCGCCGATGAGGAACGGCTTGCCACCCCAGGCGTACATGACTGTGCCGAGCACGGGCGACACCCAGACAAGGCCCGGAACGTCGGGGAGGGTGTAGCCGACGATCATCGCGAACATCCCGGAGAGCGCGACGGTGGGGACGGCAAGAACGAGCATGATCCAGAACAGCCGGCGGAACTGTCCCACGTGATCGCCGTGTCCTGCGTGGCCGCCGTGTCCTGCGTGGCCATCGTGCCCCGACTGCGCGCTATGGCCTTCGTGCGACATCGGCTCGGGATGCTCATGCGGCCCGACCTGATGGCCCGTCGGTGAACCGTGCGCTGCGGCGGTCGCCACGGTAGGGCTCGACGGGGTGTGGGCGTGTGCCGTGTGATCGCCAGCGGCGTGTGCGTGCTCGGTGCCCTCGTGGTGCGGGGTGCTCATGGTCCTATCCTCCTCGGGTTGACGAATCGTGCGGGCTCAATCCATGCCGCGGATCCGCGCGAGTGATGCCATTCAGGCGGTGGCAGTGACGTACTTGGTCGGGTCTGCGTCGAAGGCGGGTCCGCATCCGGCGCAGCAGAAGTAGTACCGCTCACCGTTGTAGTCGCGGAACAGGCCTGCGGCTTCCGCATCGGCTTTAACGACCGTGCTGCCCACCATGACGGGGCATTCGGCGCACTGATCGGCCGACCGGGCGAGGAGATCCTTGCGTCCTTCGACGGCGACGGCGTTGTGGCTGCAGCAGGATCCCGTGGTGGAGTCGGGCATGCGCGGTTCCTCTTTCTCTCGATCGGTGTGCGGATGGTGTCTCCCCGCCCACAACACTATACCCCTGGGGGGTATTCCGTTACGACGGTCAATGCTTTGCGGACGATGTCCGCTATCCGTGCAGGTCGGCCGCTAACCCCGATGATGCACATAGTCCGCGGTGTTAGCATCCTGAGCAGGATGGAGGGTCCCCGCATGCATCTCGCGTTCCGCAGCGCACGCCCGCAGTTGTCGTTGCGCGCGTTGTTGACACTCGGCGCGGCCACGCTCATGGTCATCGTCGGGCTGTTGGCGATGCATACCTTCACCGCGGAACCTGCCGGGCACGGTGCGTCCGGACTCTCCCATTCAGCATCTGTGGCAGGCGGCGATCACGTCACTGCGACGGGCGGCGCTGACAGCGCGGGCATCTCGTGCGATGGCTCCTGTCATGCGATGACCGGGCACGGGCAGGGCGACCACGACATGCTGACGGCCTGTGTGCTCGCGCTGCTTTCCGGCCTTCTTCTGCTTCTTCCTCCGGTGCTGAGCCGCGGTCACAGCGTGAACCTTCAACGGGTCATGAGCCGGATGAGATGGGACGCGTCCGGTGTTCTTCCCCGTGCTCCCTCGCTCACGTTCCTTTCGATAAGTCGCACCTGAGTAATCGCCGCCGACCCTGAACGGTCGGCTTCGTGGCGCCGTCAGGCGTCGATATTCGCGACCTCACAACGACTTATCAAAGGAACAATCATGAACAAAAAGCTCCCCCTCGCTGTCAGCACCGGCGTCCTGACCCTCGCGCTGGCGCTCAGCGGGTGCGCTGACAACAGCACTGCGCCATCCAGCCAGACCACCTCTTCACCCCAGTCGTCGTCGGCTTCGACGGCGACTGAGGCCGATGAGATGTTCGTGACGATGATGATCCCGCATCACCAGCAGGCCATCGACATGGCCGATATCCTGCTCGCCAAGGACGGGGCCGACTCACGCGTGGTCGAACTCGCCGAGCAGATCAAGGCCGCGCAGGGCCCGGAGATCGACACGATGCTCGGATGGCTCGAAGACTGGGGCGTCGACTACGACCCGGGCTCGATGGGCGGCATGGACCATGGGGCCATGGGCGGTGACGACAGCATGATGTCCGAAGAGGACATGACCCTGTTGGAGGATGCCGACGCCGCCGAGGCCGGTCGCCTGTTCCTCGAGCAGATGATCGTGCATCACGAAGGCGCTGTCGACATGGCGCAGACCGCCCTTGACGACGGGCAGAACCCTGACGTCCTCGACCTCGCGCAGCAGGTTATCGACGCTCAGACTGCGGAGATCGCCACGATGCAGGAACTCCTGGGACAGCTCTAGGACGCCCCGGGCGGGCCGACGATCGATCGGCCCGCCCTTCTTGCCACCTGTCGCACCGCGACATCGATTTGCATATCGTCGCGCTCCTGCTGCGCGACGTCGAAGCCAGGCCGTCCCACGGCCGCCACCGGAAACCATCATGAAACGCTCGTTCCTCTTGACCACCGCCACTTCGACCGTCCTGGCGGTCATCATCACCGGATGCACCGCCGCACCGCTCGGAGACCCCGACTCGGCACCCCGCATCGATCACATCCACGGGATCGCCGCCGACCCGCGTGGCGACGACCTGTTCGTCGCCACGCACAACGGCATCTTCACTCTCGCCCCCGACGGGACGATCTCCGGACCGATCGGCGGACACGATTTCGACGCCATGGGGTTCACCGTCTCTGACGATTCGCTGTTCGCGTCGGGACATCCCGGGGACAACACCCCGGCTGAACTCGGAGCCCCGAACCTCGGCATCATCCGCAGCGACGACTACGGGAACTCCTGGTCCCCGATCGCCCTCAACGGGACCACCGACTTCCACGTCCTCACCGCAGGGCCGGACGGCGTGCTCTACGGCATCCCCTCCAGCCAGGTAGACCTGCTCACGAGCACCGACGAGGGAAACACCTGGACAGAGCGTGTACCTCTCGGCGCCGCTGACCTCGCCGTCACCGAGTCCGGCGTCTACGCCGCAGCGGAAGAAGGCGTCCTCGTCAGCACCGATGGCGGCGAATCATTCACGCCCGTCGACGCGGCTCCCGTTCTCTACGCTCTGGAAGCGCGCACGGACGGCGCACTGCTCGGCGCCGGTACCGACGGCGTCCTGTGGTCACAAGACGACAGCGGCGCCTGGCAGCAACTGGAATCATTGCAGGGCGCGGTCCAAGCGCTCACCGTCGTCGACGACCGCATCATCCTCGTCGACGACCGCGGCATCGTCGAAGTATCCACCGGCGGCACGAACGTCCTCAGCCCCGCCCAGTGACCATGGATAAGCGCAAGAACCCGCTGCAGAATCTCACGTTCTTCATCGCGGTCGCCACGATGGCCGTCGTCCTCCTCGCCGCCGCCAGTTTCCTCGCGATCGGAGCGATATTCCGATGAACCGCGCCAGCTCCCAACCGCCTACTGATCCGGTCCGAACACACCGACGTCTCGTTCGTCTCGGATACGCGCTCCTGGCCACCGGCCCGCTCCTTGCGCTCGCGCATCTGGTGACCGACGCTCGATCGACCGACAGCCCCTGGTGGACCTACACGATCGCCAGCTACGACATCACAGTGATCATCGTCATCATAGCCACGGCACTGATCCTGCGGACGCCTCCGCACACGACCACGGGGATCAGCGAGACACAACCTGGACCGTGAGGGCTGAGGCATTACCATGCCCTCCCGTGGTATTCAACGGGTTCCCGGGGCCATCTCGGCGATCGTATCTTTTGAGCTCCCAGATGACGAGAGGACGATCATGACTGTCGCGGCGGAAATGCTTCGCACCCATTCGAAGGACGGGGGCCAGGTTGACCAGAAAGCGCTCGTGGACTGCATCAAGGTCTGCACCCCATGCGCCGATGGATATCCGAGTGAGGAGATGCTCGCAGAGCTCACGAAGTGCAACTGCACAAACCTGG
Source organism: Microbacterium sp. NPDC077644 (assembly GCF_040702785.1). Classification (NCBI taxonomy): domain Bacteria; kingdom Bacillati; phylum Actinomycetota; class Actinomycetes; order Micrococcales; family Microbacteriaceae; genus Microbacterium; species Microbacterium sp. NPDC077644. The sequence continues at coordinate 204,754 of NZ_JBFBME010000003.1, read as the reverse complement.
ACTGCGCCGACCTCTGCGAGACCACCGCACGTATCCAGAGGCAGAGGTGATTCACATGTCGCAGAACACGCACGAAGGAAGCGACCGACACGCGGATCAAAAGAAGCGCGGCCCGCTGAAGATGTATCTGCGATTTGCGGCGATGATCCTCACTGGCATGGTGGTGATGTACTGGACGATGTTCGCCGGAGTGTGGGAATGGGGACACATCCGCTTCAGCGAGAGCCGCGTGTTCATGGCGCTCACCATGGGAGGCGCTATGGGGCTTGTCATGCTCGCCTGGATGCTGAACATGTACAAGAACACCAAAGCGAACGTCGCCGTCGTGATCATCAGCATGCTCCTACTCGGAGGCGGCGTCGCCCTCGACCGCAGCCAGGTCACCGTCGACGACACCGCGTACATGCGAGCCATGATTCCCCACCACTCTCTTGCGATCACCAGATCTGAACGAGCGCAGATTCAAGACATCCGAGTGTGCCAGCTCGCCGTCGAGATCAGCGAAGCTCAACGCCGAGAGATCCTCGAGATGGATTGGCTCATCGACGACATCGAACGCAACGGACCTGCCACGACGGCTGGAGACGCGCGGAACCGGCCCGTCCCCGACTTCGACAGGGCCGCCGACCGCGACTGCCCCGCCGAATGAGGAGACCATTGAGCCGGGCGAAACGCGGTTCCACTCTGGTAGCGGGTATGCGCTGACAAGCCCGGACCTCACGGCGGCCCGCCCCGACACCCAGCCGCCTCAGCGATCGGGCGCGGCGCAGTGCGCGGCGTCGAACGGCTGCTAAGCGGAGCGCGTCAGCGCGGAGTCTGCAAGGAGTGAGCGGCGAGAACGGAGCCGTGCCCGATCGCTACACTCTCGGCGTCGGAGGGAGGCGCCCCGGTCCTCCTCAACGCCACTTGGCGACGTCTTCCTGCATCTATCCACATTCGTTGTCGGTGTCGTTGACGGTGCTGAGCGGGTGTCCGAGACTAGGCAGATACTGACCAGCAGGCCGGCATCGAGCGGAGGTCGAGATGGGCACCATCACGTCATATGAAACGGTGAACGGTCGTCGGTACCGCGTGCGCTATCGCAAGCCGGATCGCTCCGAGGCGCAGAAGCGCGGCTTCACGACGATGCGCGACGCGGAGTTATACCTGTCGCTGGTCACGGTGTCGAAGTCGAAGGGCGAGTACGTCGATCCGTCCACGTCCCGCGTTCCGGTCGTCTTGTTCGCGGACAGTTGGTTGCGCTCCAAGCGGCCGCCGATGTCGAAGCCGTCGTACTACACGACGCTCGAGCGGGCGTGGAAGAACCATGTGGCTCCGGTCTGGGCCGAGCGGGAGATCTGGTCGATCCGACGCTCGGAGGTCCAGGATTGGGTGTCCGACCTCGCGACGCAGCGATCTCGCACCGTCGTGCTGCGCGCGCTCGGCGTCCTCGCCGGCATCCTCGATGTCGCGATCGACGATCGCCGGCTTGCGAGCAACCCGGCCCGCCATATCCGCAGCCTTCCTCGGAAGGGTCCGGGCAAGCGCCGTGTGTACCTCACGCATGACCAGGTGGCGACGCTGGCGGCGTGCTCGGCGCATCCGACGCTCGTGTTGACGTTGGCGTACACCGGTCTGCGTTGGGGCGAGGCGACGGGGTTGCGGGTGCGCAGCGTCAACCGGTTGCGCCGGCGTTTCGTCATCGAGGAGAACGCGGTGATGATCGCGTACGAGATCCATGTCGGCACGCCCAAGACGCACGAGAAGCGCTCGGTGCCGTACCCCGAGCGTCTGGCCGCGATGATCGAGCAGGCGTGCGCCGGCAAGGGGCCCGAGGGTCTCCTGTTCGGCGACGGGGTCAACCACATGCGCAACTCGGGTGCGCAGGGCTGGTTCGCGAACGCGGTTCGCCGGGCGCAGGCGATCGATCCGTCGATCCCGCGGGTCACCCCGCACGATCTCCGGCACACCGCCGCCTCGCTGGCGATCAGTTCGGGTGCGAACGTGAAGGCCGTGCAGCGGATGCTCGGACACGCGTCGGCGGCGATGACGCTGGACACCTACGCCGATCTCTTCGATGACGATCTGGATGCCGTCGCATCTCGGCTGAATGCCGCCATGTCGCTGATCGCGCTGCCGACGGGGCCGCAGAAACGCTACGCCCGACCGACGTGAGCGCCGGGAGCAGATTGCTCAGTTCTGCGACAGCGCACGCGACGGCCGAGATGCTCGATTTCGACGCCTGAAGACGCTCGATGAAGCCCCTTGTAGAGCCTCGTCCGCGACCCCTTTTCGGCCTCATAGGAGATTCAAATGCGGCCAAAATGCGGCCAAAAATGCCATTTCTGTGGTCTGACCTCAGAAGAAATCCCTGGTCAGAGCGAGAAAGAGGCGGTGCCCCTGGAGGGACTCGAACCCCCAACCGTTTGCTTAGGACGCAACTGCTCTTCCATTGAGCTACAGAGGCTGGCCAGAACAGTCTAGCCAGCCCCCGCCTCCGCAGAGAATCCTCCGGCGCCACAGGGGCTACTCCGAGGATTCGGCCTCGTCCGGTTCGACCTGCGGGCGACCGATGATGCCGATGCCCACCGCCTCGTGACTGGGCTCCGGCTCGTCGCGAGTCGGGGCTGTGGGCTCCTCGTCGGGATCCTTCTCGGTGCTCGGCTCCGTCATCTCGTCCGAAGTCGGCATCTCTTCTTCGTCGGGGAGCTGTGGCTCTTCGGGTGTCTGGTCAGACGTCTGGGAGTCGCTCATGGTGTTGTCCTCTCTTCGGTTCGGCTCAGGGATTTAGGACGACCTTGATGCAGCCGTCCTCCTTGCGCTGGAAGGTCGAATACAGATCCGGAGCGTCCTCGAGCGGTGCGTGGTGCGTCGCCAGATCCATCACGCCCAGTGGATCTGCGGGATCCTCGACCAGCGGCAGCAGATCGTCGATCCACCGCTTCACGTTGCACTGGCCCATCCGCAGGCTCAGCTGCTTGTCGAACATCGTCTTCATGGGCAGGATGTCCGCATCGCCCGCGTACACACCGCTGAGCGAGACCGTGCCGCCACGGCGCACGACGTCGATGGCGGCGTAGACCGCCGTCAGCCGATCGACACCCGCCTTCTCGAGAGCGACCCGGGCCACGGCATCCGGGAGGAGCCCGACCGCCTGCTGCGCGAACTTCACGCCGGGAGCGCCGTGCGCCTCGAGTCCGACGGCGTCCACGACGGAATCCGCGCCGCGGCCGTCCGTCAGATCGCGCAGCTCATCGACGACATCGTCGGTCAGGTCATAGGTGAGGATGCCGTGACGTTCGGCCATCGCGCGCCGTTCCGGAACCGGATCCACGGCGAGCACCCGGAACCCGAGGTGCGTCCCCACACGGGAGACGAACTGACCGACGGGGCCGAGGCCCAGCACGGCGAGGGTGCCGCCCTCGGGCACCTGCGCGTACTGCACGCCCTGCCACGCCGTCGGCAGGATGTCGCTCAGATACAGATACCGGTCATCGGGCAGATCGGCGCCGATCCGCACGTGGTTGTAGTCGGCGAAAGGCACACGCAGGTACTCCGCCTGGCCTCCGGGCACCTGGCCGTAAAGCTTCGTGTATCCGAACAGCGCCGCACCGCTGCCGTACTCCCGCACCTGAGTGGTCTCGCACTGCGACTGCAGACCTCGGCGGCACATGAAGCAGTGACCGCACGAGATGTTGAACGGGATGACCACCCGATCGCCGACCGCGAGCTCGACGACCTCGCTGCCGATCTCGACGACTTCACCCATCGGCTCGTGGCCGAGGACATCGCCGCGGTCGAGGAACGGACCGAGGAGCTCGTACAGGTGCAGATCCGAGCCGCAGATCGCCGAGGACGTGATCCGGATGATCGCATCGGTCGGTGATTCGATCCTCGGGTCATCCACTTCGCTGATCTGAACGTCGCGCTTTCCTTGCCAGGTGACTGCTCGCATGACTACACCCTCCGCCACCGTGCGGGATGACCGAACGGGGTTGACAGCGGCGGCTCGAGCCGTCCCGCGAGTTGTCAAGCCCGCTTGCGAGGCCGATGGGCCCCGCTACTTTCGCAGGATGACCGACGATGCGCATGCGAACAGCACTCCGGACGCCTCAGTCGCGGCGCGGCCGCACGACGAGTCACGACTGCGCCGGGCCATCACCGGCCCGCTGCTGTTCACGTTCATTCTCGGTGATGTTCTCGGAGCGGGGATCTATGCACTCATGGGCGTTCTCTCCGGCGAGGTGGGCGGCATGCTGTGGGCGCCGCTGCTTCTGGCGCTGCTGCTCGCGCTGCTGACCGCCGGATCATATGCCGAGCTCGTCACGAAATACCCGCGGGCGGGAGGAGCGGCCGTCTTCGCGGAACGAGCCTTCCACAGCCGCATCGTGTCGTTCCTCGTCGGATTCAGCATGATGGCTGCCGGGGTGGTCAGCGCAGCCGGCCTCGCGATCGCCTTCGCGGGGGAGTATCTGCACACGTTCGTCGATCTGCCGGTCATCCCGGTGGCGATGGTGTTCCTCGCCGTCGTCGCGGCGCTCAACGCCCGAGGCATCCGGGAATCGATGGGCGCGAACCTCGTGATGACTGCGATCGAGGTGAGTGGACTGGTGATCGTGATCGTCGTCGTGAGTCTCTTCGTCGCAGGCGGCGGGGGAGACCTCGGACGCGTGACCCAGGCGCCGGAGGGCACGGCGGTGGGATTCGCGGTTCTCAGCGGCGCGATCGTCGCCTATTACTCCTTCGTCGGCTTCGAGACGTCGGCGAACGTCATCGAAGAGGTCAAGAGCCCGTCGAAGACCTACCCGAAGGCGCTGTTCACCGCGCTGATCACCGCCGGGGTCGTCTACGTGCTCGTCGGGCTGGCCAGCTCGGCCGCATTGCCGCCCGAGGACCTCGCCGGTTCCAGCGGGCCGCTGCTCGCCGTCGTGGAGGCGACGGGTGCCGGCATTCCGTCGTGGCTGTTCAGCCTGATCGCCCTCATCGCCGTGGCGAACGGCGCTCTCCTCACGATGATCATGGCCAGCAGGCTCGCCTACGGGATGGCGGAGCAGGGCTTGCTGCCCGGTGCGCTTTCTCGCGTGCTTCCTCGGCGGAAGACTCCGTGGGTCGCCATCCTCACGACCTCGTTCGTCGCGATGCTCCTCACGCTCATCGGCGATCTGGCGACCCTCGCAGAGACCGTCGTGCTGCTCCTGCTGTTCGTCTTCCTGAGCGCGAACGTGTCCGTGCTCGTGCTGCGCAGAGACCGCGCCGAGCACGACCACTTCCGCGTCTGGACGTTCGTCCCCGTGCTCGGAGTCGCCTCGTGCATCCTGCTGCTCAGCCAGCAACGGCCGCAGGTGTGGCTGTTCGGCGCGATCCTCCTCGCGGTCGGCGGAGTTCTCTACCTGCTCGCACAGTGGGGGCGCCGCCGGGAGAGTCCGGTCAGCGACCGTCGTCCGCCTCGTCAGGAAGGCGATCCGATGGCACGATGACGACATCCTGCACCTTCCAGTCCACTGCCGCGATGCGCTCGGATGCCTGATCGATCCGTCGCAGGGCCACCCGGCGACGGCGGGGGACGACGAAGGCCTCGACGTGGAAAACCTGTCCCTGATCCCGCATCCGCACGGCGGCATCCGCAACCCACGGCAGGGACCGGAGCAGGGCGACGATCCGGGCGGCGAGCGGATGCGGTCCATCATCGTCGTACGTCGTCGCGCGCTGGTCCATGAGGTCGACGACGGCCGACCTGGTGTTGCGGAAGCCGTCGTGGATGATGCCGAGCGAGATGAACAGCGCGGCGACTCCGTCGAGCCACCACACGCCGACTCCGATGCCGAGCACGCCGACGATCGACGCCGCGTTCGTCTGCCAGTCGGCCTTCGCCATGTCGGCGTCGGTGTAGAGCAGCTTATTGTGCAGCACCGGCGCGAGCCGCGCCTTCGCCGGCCCGTAGATGAAGACCGGACCGACCACGACGAGCACCATGACCGCGACCATCAGCCATCCGAGCCAGATGGTGTGTCCGAGCATCCGCACCGTCCCGATCGTCGGATGCTCGGCGGCGATGAGTCCGGAGACGGCTTCCACGGCGAGGTTCAGCCCGACGGTGAAGAGTGCGACGCCGGCGACGAGATGACCGACCCCCATCGCCCGATGCATGCCGTAGGGATGCTTCTTGTCGGGGCGTCGGCGCACGAAGATGAGGGCGACGAGGAAGGCGACCTGGGGGGTGAGGGAGAGCATGTCCTCGATCCACGCCGTTCGCATCGCTTGCGAATTGCCGACGACGAACGCGACGAGCGCGATCGTGCAGCTGGTGTAGGCGATCGTGAACCATTCCCAGAACACCGCCTTCTTCAGCGCGACCTGCTGCTCCTCGGGAAGATCCGCACGACCGAACTGGTGGGCGGGTCTCATGAGCCCACCTCCCCATCGAGAAAGACTTCGAGCCGGGATAGGAAGGCGTTCTCGCCGAGTGGGACGAGGAACACGAGCGAGCGACCGTCCGCCCCCTCGATGTTCTTGTAGCCCCGTGTGATTCCCGCCCGGTCTGTCCACGGCGTCCCGTCGGTGAAGCCGCCGATCGCGAGATCGATGTCACCGGATTCGAGGTCCGATATCAGCGTCTCCTCCGCGGATACCGTCCAATCGATTCGTGCGTCGATCGAGTCGGCGAAGTCCTCGGTGACATCGACGAGCGGCCCGTGCGGCTGTTCGCCGTCAACCGCGACGAGCCCGGGATCGGGCGACACTCCGACACGGATCGTTCCGCCGCTGACGGCGTCGAGCGTGCCGTTCGGATCCGTCGGCACGGTGATACCGCAGCCCGCGGTGAGCACGGCCGCGAAAGCGATGGTCGCGGTGGCTGCTGCGCTTCTGAGCGCGGAACGCGCATGGATGTGTCGCGCCCGACGAACGGTCATAGGAGCAGTGTCGTCCCGCAGGGCGGCCACGACAAGGAGCTTGACCTGCGCACGGTGTTCCAGCTATGTCCGCTGAGGCATGCAAGCTCGGCTATCGTCCGAGGAGGCCTGTCTGCAAGGAGAAGAACCAGGATGCTGTCCACACTGCGCTTCACCTCGACGGACGCCACGCGGGTCGAAGAGACCTGGCAGACGTTCGTCCCCTCGGCGAACCTGCAGAAGGTGGATCCGGATCGCTTCGCGTTCCACTGGTCGTCCGCGGGCCTCGCAGACCTCACGGTGGTGGAGTACGAACTGCGCGCGGACGTGCATTCGGTGGTCGAGCCTGAGGATCAGCTCCTCGTGTGCCGGGTCGACGCACCGGCCGCCGAGGTGGGATCGGGACGTGACAGCCTCGATGCGGGTCTTCCCTGGCTGACCGACGGCCGGCCCGTGTGGGCCCGATGGAACCACACCGCCAAGGTCCGCGCGCTCATCTTCGATCGAAACGCGGCTCAGACGATCGCTCGCCGGATGAGCGGGAACGAGGACTACCGCCTCCGGCTGAAGGACCTCCGACCGGTCGGAAGACGTGCCGCGGCGCAGTGGGAACGCTCGTTCTCCTACCTCGTTTCGTCGTTGGGGAATGCGCGTGCGGATGACCGGCTGATCGTCGCCGGACTGCGCCGACAAGCGCTGTGGGCCACGCTCACCGCCTTCGACACGGGATTCGGAGACGCGCTCGAGGCCAGGTCGCAGCGGCGCGCCGCCACAACGACCGTGCGTCGGGCCGTCGACTTCATCGACGCGAACGCTCACCGCGACATCACCGTCGATGACGTCGCTTCGGCTGTCCACATGTCCACGCGTGGTTTGCAGTACGCGTTCCGGCGCGCGTTGGACACCACCCCGGCCGAACAGATGCGACGCGCTCGTCTGGACGGCGCCCACCGCGAACTCTCACGCGGACGGGCGGCGACGGTCGGCGATGTCGCGCGGGCATGGGGATTCGCTCATCCTTCACGGTTCGCGGCGGCCTATCGCGCCGTCTACGGCGTCTCGCCGTCTGAGACTCTGCGGAGAGGTCGAGGGGACTGAAAGCGCACTCTCTCTGCGCGAAACGTCGCCGGGTCGTGTCTCGTCCGAGAATGCTGGGACCGGTCGCTAGGTTCGGAACGAGCGCACGGCTTCGGGCCGGCAGACCTGCAGCGCCGGTGAACCGCCACGTGAGGGTGAGAAGTCATGGGAAGCCTCTACTACGGCGATTCCGCTGAACCGATCAACATCGATGATCGCGCGCTCGCGCACCTGAAGATCGTCATCGCGACGAAGCTGCGACGCAACGAGAGCTTCACGCTCTCGTGGCACCACGCAGACGCGGAGAACGGCGGGCGCAGCACGATCTGGCTGCACCCGTCCATCCCGCTGCGCTTCGTCTTCGCCGAATCGGAGGCGCCCGAGATCAGCCGTCAATGGGTGGAGAGCCTCGCGAGCTCGGCGAGCTCCAGTGGTGGGATCACGCTCGTCGATGAGGACGTCGAGGACACGATCAACTGTTAGCGTCTCCGGGACCCACTCCCGGAGTGTCGTTCAGCTCCGAGACGTCGGGGATGTCCGATTCGTCGTCCGGGTCGATGCGCACCGCCTCGGCTGCGCCGGAATCGGCCCCTGCGCGTCCGGCCGGAACCTGTTCGGTGTGCGCTGCGGCGCTGTTCTCGTCAGGCTGTTCCTGTTCGTCGCTCTGTTCAGGCTGTTCCTGTCCGTCGTCGCCGGCGGGTGCCTTCTCCACGTCCGCCGGGCGCATACCCTGGTCGCCGATGCCGCTCACAGTGCACCTTCTTCGGGCTGTGCTCCAGCGGCCAGACGGTCGGCTTCGGCGCTGTCGACGCGGTCGCCGGCGACATCGGGATCGATCGTGCGCTCGCCCTCGTCGTCCACGATGGCCGGCCCGCCATCAGGCTCCGAGATGCCGTCATCGGCGACGCGGTCGTCGTCGGGGAGCGGAAGCTGCGGGATCGGAGGATTGGTCATGATTGCTCCTTTCGATGTGATCGGATGCTACGCCGGCGCCACCCGGATGCGGACCCGGTTGACCGAGCGCGAATAGAGGGCTAAAGGTGCGACTGTCGCCCGTCTCGCGCCTCCTAGACTGAGCAGGTGGATGCCCTTGACACCGTCGCCGTCGTCGGCGAAGTCGTGTCCTGGGTCGGACTCGGTTTCGGCATCCCCCTGCTCGTGATCGGCGGGATGATCGCGCTGACGGAAGGACGATGGGAACACGTCGACATCGCCGTCGTCGAGCACGCGGATCACGCGATGCTGCGATGGTTCGCCGGTGGCGACTTCCATGAGCGCCCGCTCACTGCTCGCGAACACGTCGTTGACGGCTGGCACCAAGGATACGTCCGTGTGCGCGACCCCGAGCATGCGCGCCTCGATAAGCCGGTGAGCCGCAAGCTGTTCATCACGCTCGGGATGGTCTTCACGGTGCTCGGTGCGGTCGGGTTCGTCCTGTCGATGATCCCCGTGTTCGTCTGAGCGCAATCGGCCGCTGAGGCAGCCAGCCGAGGGCGCTGCCTCAGCGTTCGCCGCGGCTGAGGCCGGACGGCCACCAGATCGCTCGGCCGATGTCGTACGTCAGCGCAGGCACGAGCAGCGAGCGGACCACGAACGTGTCCAGCAGCACGCCGAACGCGACGATGAACGCCAGCTGCACGAGGAACAGGATCGGGATCACCGAGAGCGCCGCGAACGTCGCCGCGAGCACGAGCCCTGCCGAGGTGATCACACCTCCCGTGACGGTCAGCCCCCGCAGCACGCCCTCGCGCGTTCCGTGTCTGAGCGACTCCTCGCGCACGCGCGTCATCAGGAAGATGTTGTAGTCGATCCCGAGCGCGACGAGGAACACGAAGCCGAACAGCGGGACGGCGGGGTCGGCTCCCGGGAAGGCGAAGACGCCGTTGAACACGAGCGCGGACACGCCCATCGCCGTACCGAAGGAAAGCACCGTCGTCAGCACCAGGAGCACGGGCGCGAGCACGGAGCGCAGCAGCAGCATGAGGATGACGAGGATCACTCCCAGGATCAGCGGGATGATCAGGTTGCGGTCGTGGATCGACGCATCGTTCGTGTCGACCTGGGTCGCTGTGACTCCGCCGACGAGAGCGTCGGCGCCATCGAAGTCCTGACGCAGATCGCGTACCGTCTGGGCGGCAGCATCCGAGTCCGCCGCATCGGTCAGCGTGCCCTGCAGCAGCACATCCCCGTCAACGACCGTCGGCTCGGGCGCCGGCGTGCCCGGCGGGCCGAAGGCCGAGATGCCCTCGGCTGTGACATTCGCCGTCCCGCTGGGCGATTCCGACGATGTGACCGTCACGCCGTCGATCCCGGGGCTCGCGAGGAGCACGTCAGCAGCATCCTGCAGCGATTCCTCGGCGACCACCACGTACACGGGACTGCCCGAACCGCCGGGGAAGTGCTCGCCGAGCGCCACCTGGCCGTCTCGGGCCTGCGAAGCGCCCAGCACGAGGTCGGACTGCGGCACCCCCGACGCGTTCAACTGCGTGACCCCGGCAGCCCCGGCGAGGAGCACGAGCGACGTGACGATCCAGATCAGGCGCGGGCGGCGCCGGATCACCCGGGCGAGTCGCGCCCAGGCCCCGGTGCCCGAGGCCCCGTGACCGGTACCGACCCGATCAGGCTCGAATGCCGGACGCCGCGGCCAGAACGCGGCCCGACCGAACACGAACAGCAGGGCAGGGAGAAGCGTGAGCGCGGACAGCATCGCGAAGACGATCCCGATGGATGCGACAGGGCCGAGCGTGCTGTTCGATTTCAGATCGCTGAGCAGCAGGCACAGCAACCCTGCGATGACCGTTCCGCCGGACGCCGCGATCGGTTCGAGGGAAGCCCGCCACGCGGCGGCGATCGCCGCGCCCTTGTCCTCGGTGTGTCGCAGCTCTTCCCGGAACCGCGCGACGAGCAGGAGCGAATAGTCCGTGGCGGCGCCGATCACGAGGATGAAAAGGATTCCCTGCGTCTGACCGCTCAGCAGCAGGATCTCCCACTTGGCCAGCCACCACACCACCAGCAGGGCGACGCACAGGGCGAACAGGCTCGTGGACAGCACGACCACCGGGAGCAGCAGCGACCGGTAGACCAGGACGAGGATGAGGAGGACGGCGGCGAGTGCGACGCCCAGGAGCAGCCCGTCGATCCCGGCGAAGCCGGCGACGAGGTCGGCGGAGAAACCGGCGGGACCCGTGACATACGTGCTCACGCCGTCGGGTGCGGCATCCTGAAGCCGGCTCTCGAGCTCCGAGACGGTGTCACCCAGGTCGGCGTCGGCGGAGACGGGGATGAAGGCCTGCACGGCCATGCCGTCATCCGAGCGGATGCCGGGTGAGACCTCATCGGCGATGCCCTCGATGTCGGGCGCCTCCGCGATCGCGTCGTCGATCGCGGCGAGCTGGGCCTCGTCGAGGGCAACGTCGCCGACGAACACGACCACGGCGGGAACGGCGTCGGAGTCGGTGAACTCTCCGAGACGTTGCTGCACCTGTGTCGCGTCGGCCGAGGACGGCAGGTAGCTCGTCTGATCGTTCGACGAGACCTCATCCACCTTGCCGAACAGCGGGCCGCCCATACCGGCGGCGACCAACCAGCCGACGATCAGGACGGCGGGAAGGAGCACGCGCGCCCAGGAGCGTCGCCGCACACGCGTGCGGCCGGTGGATGCGGTGTCGTGTGACATGGCTCGCCCTCATTTCGTTAGCCTGGCTAGAGATAAGCCTATCCCTGATCCGGTGGGCGCAGCAGACACGACAAGAGGTCGCCCCGGCTGTGAGCCAGAGGCGACCTCTGAGGACGTGCCGGTCAGTGGGCGGCGCGGTACGCGTCGATGACGGCGGCCGGAATGCGTCCGCGCTCGGAGACCTTGTGGCCGTTGTCGTTCGCCCACTCGCGGATCGCCGCTGTCTCGGGGGATCCGGCCGCCCGCTTCCGCGTCGACCCGGTACGAGTGGAGGATGCCGATGCGCGACGTGCGCCCGCTATGTACGGTTCGAGCGCCTCGCGGAAAGCGTCGGCGTTCTCTGTCGTCAGGTCGATCTCATAGGCGGTGTTGTTGAGCGAGAAATGCACGGTCTCGCCTTCTCCGATTCCGAGAACGGTTCCGTCGATATCGTCTACGAGCTGGTGCACAATGCGTCGGGCCATTCCGCCAGCATACGCACCGGGAATGGCGCAGACAATGTCGGTTGCGGTATTGCGGAATACGGAACGATCGGAATCAGGGGAGAATTCCGGCACGCCGTGCTCTCGCAACCGCGGCGTGGCGCGTCGAGGCATCCAACTTCGACATCGCCGTTCCGAGATACGCCTTGACGGTGCCCTCGCGAAGCCCGAGCCGGGCCGCGATCTCGGCATTCGTCGACCCGAGAGCGGCGCACGCGAGCACGTCCTTCTCCCGGGGGGAGAGGTGCACGGTCGGGATCGGCGCGGTGATCGGCGCCGCAGCCGTGCCGTCGATCACCGCGAGGGCGAGGAGACGGTTCTCCAGACGCGCCAGCCGTTCGCGAAGCTGTGCGTCATCGACATCGGCGGAGATGCTGCGCAGCTCGGCGAAGCTGTCACGGAGCTCCTCCCGATCCGCGGGCGTGAACGTCGACGCAGCGGCAGGCAGCGCCCGCAGACGTCGGTCGACCTCGTCGCGGATGCGCAACTCGGCCGCCATCTGGTCTGCGATGGTCATCGCCGGTGCTGTCGTGACGCCCCCGACCGGGGTGTCCCGCCATGAACCCGCGTACAGCACGCCCCGGGCGCGGCCGTCGACCACGATCGGGATCGCCAGCAGTGTGCGCAGACCTTCGCCGAGGATGTAGCCGTCATAGTCGTGGGTGAACTGCTGGGATGCCCCGTAGTCACTGGTCATCCGCGGGCGCAACTCGAGCATCGCGCGCCCGCCGAGCCCGAGCTGGGGGCGCACGCGGAGTCCTTCGATGCTGTGAGTGCGAGTGCCCACGATGCTGCTCACGGTGACCCCGCCGTCTTCGAACAGCCCGCCGAAGGCCACGGGGAACCGGGTGCGCTGAGCCAGCTCGCGCACGGCCTGTGCGACGAGATCAGCGTCCGGATCAAGCGCGATCGTGGGGCTCCTCGGGGTACCGACTTTCGGGGGTGACGGCCTCGTCGCCCCCGTCGTAGCGTCGACCCTACCATTCGCGGGGCCACTGCCGCGCGACGATCCGCATGAGGCAAGGAGGCCGCATGACCGACCGCATCCCGGAGGAATCGGCGGGGGGAATCGACTACATCGCCGTCGAAGAATCCCCTCGCTTCCAAACGCTGAAGAGAACGCAGCGCTCGTTCATCTTTCCACTCGCCGCGCTGTTCCTGATCTGGTATTTCGTGTACGTCCTGCTCGGCGCTTATGCGACGGAATTCATGGGCCAGCGGGTATGGGGAGATATCACCGTCGGGCTGCTGCTCGGATTGGGTCAATTCGTGACGACTTTCGCCATCACGATGGCGTACGTCGCCTTCGCGAATCGAAAGCTCGACCCCAAAGCGCAGGAGATCCGTGAAGAACTCGAGAATGCGCAGGCCCGAGCATGAATGTCGTCCATCTCGCAGCCGCTCCCGCCGGTGAGAACAATCCGGTCCTGAACATCTCGATCTTCGCCGCGTTCGTCGCGGTGACCCTCTTCATCGTCATCCGCGCCAGCCGCAACAACAAGACCGCGGCGGACTACTACGCGGCGGGGCGCTCGTTCACCGGCCCGCAGAACGGGTTCGCGATCGCCGGAGACTATCTGTCTGCGGCATCGTTCCTCGGCATCTGCGGCGCCATCGCCGTCAACGGCTACGACGGCTTCCTGTACTCGATCGGATTCCTCGTCGCCTGGCTGGTGGCCCTGCTGCTGGTCGCCGAGCTGATGAGGAACACCGGCAAGTTCACGATGGCCGATGTGCTCTCCTTCCGCCTCAAGCAGCGCCCGGTCCGGATGGCGGCGGCCATCACGACTCTCGCTGTGTGCTTCTTCTACCTGCTTGCGCAGATGGCCGGTGCCGGCGGTCTCGTCTCGTTGCTCATGGGCATCGAGGGCCGCATAGGCCAGTCCGTGGTCATCGCGGTCGTCGGGGTCCTCATGATCCTCTACGTGCTGATCGGCGGGATGAAGGGCACGACCTGGGTTCAGATCGTGAAGGCCTTCCTGCTCATCGGCGGCGCGATCGTCATGACGATCTGGGTGCTGGCGATCAACGGCTTCAACCTCAACACCCTCCTGGAATCGGCGGTCGAGGCCTCTCCGCAGGGCGACGCGATCCTCGCGCCGGGACTGCAGTACGGCGCGAACCCGCTCGACTTCGTCTCGCTGGGCCTGGCCCTCGTGCTCGGTACCGCCGGACTGCCGCACGTGCTGATGCGCTTCTACACGGTGCCGACGGCCAAGGAGGCCCGGCGCTCGGTGGTGTGGGCCATCTGGCTCATCGGCGGGTTCTACCTGCTCACCCTGGTGCTCGGCTACGGAGCAGGCGCTCTCGTCGGGCCCGAGGTGATCCAGGCGGCCCCCGGCGGCGTGAACTCCGCGGCACCGCTGCTCGCGCAGTACCTCGGCGGTCCGCTGCTGCTCGGCTTCATCTCGGCTGTTGCGTTCGCGACGATCCTCGCGGTCGTCGCCGGTCTCACGATCACGGCTGCGGCGTCGTTCGCGCACGACATCTACGCGAACGTGATCCAGAAGGGCCGGAAGAAGGCCGACGGCACGCCCGTCGACGCCGACCCGAACGCCGAGGTGAAGGTGGCCCGTCGCACCGTCATCGTCATCGGGATCCTCGCGATCGTCGGCGGCATCGGGGCGCAGGGGCAGAACATCGCCTTCCTCGTCGCACTGGCCTTCGCGGTCGCGGCATCCGCCAACCTGCCGACGATCCTGTACTCGCTGTTCTGGCGGCGCTTCAACACCCGAGGAGCAGTGTGGAGCATGTACGGCGGTCTCGGGTCGGCGATCCTCCTCATCGTGCTCTCGCCGGTGTTCTCGGGATCCGAGACCTCGATGATCCCGACGATCGACATCGCCGTCTGGCCGCTGAACAACCCGGGCATCGTCTCGATCCCGCTGGGGTTCATCCTCGGCTGGCTCGGCACGGTCACCAGCCGCGCGACCGAATCGAGGGAGCTGGCAGCAGAGATGGAGGTGCGCTCGCTCACCGGCTTCGGCGCCGAGAAGGCGGTCGAGCACTGATCCATCGCTCGCACTGAACGTCGCTCAGCGCGACGATGGCGGGAACCCCCGGCGGCCCACACGCCGGGGGTTCCCGTCGCCTATCCGCGCTCCAGATCGATCAGGTAGCGCTTGCGCTCGGGGTGAGCGCCGTACTGACCGGCTGATCCGTCCGAACGCACCACCCGGTGCACCGGCACGATGATCGAGAACGGCGTGATCCGGCATGCCGTGCCGACGGCTCGCGCGGCGCCGGGGCTGCCTGCGAGCACGGCGACCTCGCCGTAGCTCATGGTCTGCCCCCACGGGATCGTGAGGATCGTCTGCAGCGCCGTCCGATGGAAACCGTCTGCGAGACGCCAGTCGAATCGGAGGTGCTCGTCGAAGGCGACCGGAGCGCCGGCGAAGTAGTCGTCGAGCAGATGGGCGAGCTCGTCACCGGCTCCCGGATCGGGGACGGGCACCGCACGGAGCCGGTTGGAGATGCCCTCGAGGAGCCACGGCACCGAAGGGTCGGCCGATTCGGAGAGGTCGAAGCCGACGACCCCCTCGTCGGAGAAGACGACCAGCGCATCGCCGAACGGAGTGGGGGCGAAGTCGTAGCGGAAAGTCATGAGCCCATTCTGAAGCGTTCGCCGGTTCCGCGAAGGCGGTGATCCGCGAGCGGGGGAGAACCACTGAAACATGCTCCGATGTGGAGGAAAAGTGGGCCAATCCGGTGAAACCCGCCCAGGATACAGGGGGCGCAGGGCGCTGGAGCCTAGTCTGTCGTATGTGTGGCGACGTGAAGACAAGGCCGCGGATGCCGCAGCAGCGGAAGCCGCGATGACGATCGGCGACCAGCAGGGCGACCCCTCCGCCGTGGTGATCGCACACGTCGCCGACGCTGAACGCACCAGGCTCCGCGCCGAGGCCGCCGACCTCGGCGGACGCTCGCCCCTGATCACCTTCCGGGACACCCCGGAGGGCGGCATCGACATCTCGAAGGCCCACCCCGGGAGCCTGCCGCAGTTCATCACCGGCAAGTCGACCCTGCTGTCCAACCTGTTCCGCGACGAGGTCGGGCTGCGCACGGCCCGGATGGCCGCCGAGCGCATCACGGCGAAGAACACCGAGCTGCGCATGGTCCGCGGGATCGATGCCGTGCACCTGGCCGTCGGCATCGCGAGCTGGCGGATCGGCGGTGCGGACTTCGCCGCTCCCGTGTTGCTGCGACCGCTGGCGATCCGGCGACACCACACCGACTACGAGCTCAAGCTGCAGGGCGCGTTCTTCGTGAACCCCGAACTGGTGCGCGTCGCGCGCGAGCACTTCGGCATCACCATCGACGCCGAGGCCCTGGCATCCCTCGCGTACGACGGCGGCATCTTCAAGCCGCAGCCCGTGATCGATCGCCTGCGCGCGGCGACCCAGTCGATCGACACCTTCACGGTGCTGCCGCGCCTCGTGGTGTCGACCTTCGCCGACATCGGCGCATCCATGGCCCGCGACGGGAACAGCCTCGACCACCGCGTGCTCAACGCGCTCGCCGGTCACGTCGCGGACCGCGAGCTGATCACCGAGTCGCGCCCGCAGCCGCACGTCACGGGCCCGGATGAGCGCGCGCCCGCCTCGGACACGCTGCTCCTGGATGCCGATGCCGAGCAGGAATCCGTGCTCGCGCGGATCGCAGCCGGCCATTCGCTGGTCGTGTCGACCCTGCCGGGGACCGGCGGCACGCAGACCGTCATCAACGCGCTGGGCGAGCTCGTCCGCGCCGGTCGACGCGTGCTCGTCGTCTCCGCTCGGCGCTCCACACTCGAGGGTGTCAGGCACCGGCTCAGCGGGATCGGCCTCGACAGCCTGGCGGTCTCGCCCGGGAGCATCCGCCGTGACCTCGTGCGCGCCATCGGACGCAACGAGAAGGCGGCGGCGCCGAAGGTCAGCGAGGTCGACGACGCGCTCGTGCGCCTGCGCTCGGTGCTGCTCGACTACCGCAAGGCGCTCGGCGCGCCGATCGAGGGCCTGGATGCGACGGTCCTGGACGCCACGCGTCACCTCACCCGACTCGCGTCGCTGCCGACCCCGCCGTCGACGACCGCGCGGCTGAGCTTCGACACGCTGCGCCGGCTCGCCGGCGATCGCAGCCGCGCCGCATCCGCGCTCATCCAGGCGGCGCGCCTGGGAGAGTTCCGGTTCGGCCCGGGGGATTCGCCCTGGTACGGCGTCAACTTCCGCAGCACGCAGGACGCCCGCTCCGCGCACGAACTCGCCGGACGCCTGCATGCCACGAGCGTCCCCGAACTGCTCGAGCGCGGCTACGCGCTGATCTCGCAGACGCGCATGCGCCCGTTCTCCACGATCGACGAGCTGGGTGAGTACCTCGGTCTGCTCGAGGGCATCCGCGACTCGCTCGATCGGTTCAGCCCGACGGTGTTCGAACGGCCACTGGGCGAACTCATCCAGGCCCACGGCTCGCGCCGGGACGCACCGGCGATGTCCGGTGCCAACCGGCGGCGTCTTCGCCGACTCGCCAAGGAGTACGTCCGGCCCGGAGTCCACATCCCCGAGATGCACGAGGCGCTGCTGAGGATCCAGCAGCAGCGGACGCAGTGGCAGCGCTTCGTCGATGCCGGCGTCGCGCCCGAGGTTCCGCTGGGCCTCGCGGAGGTCGCCGCGTCCTGGCACCGCGTCACCGACGAGCTGTCCGAACTGGATGCCGCACTCGGACGCCGAGAGCCGCTGGCGACGCTGCCGGTCGAACGACTCGTCCGCACTCTCGCCGGGCTCGCAGCCACCTCGGACGTGTTCGACAACATCGTCGAGCGCGCCACGATCCGTGACGAGCTCGCAACGCTCGGCCTCGAGCCGCTGCTCGCCGACCTGTCGGTGCGCCACGTCGCCGACGACCGCGTCGCCGACGAGCTCGAGTTCGCGTGGTGGCAGTCGCTCCTCGAGCGCGCGCTGCAGGACAACAGGGCGCTGCTCGGCGCGAACACCGCCGTCGTCGATCGCCTCGAGCGCGACTTCCGGCTGGTCGACGAGGCGCATGCGGCGATGGCCGGGCCTCTGCTGGCCTGGCAGCTGGCGAACCAGTGGCGCATCGCGATCGTCGACGAGCCGGACGAATCGCAGAACCTCCGCCGGGCGCTCACCCAGGGCAGCCCGACGACGGCCGAGATCGTGTCGGCGGCTCCGACGCTCATGAACGTGCTGGCACCCGCGTGGATCTCGTCGCCGTATCTCGTGCCCGAGATCCCGGACTCGGTCGAGTTCGACACCGTGCTGCTCGTGGATGCCGCGGCGATCAACCTCGCCGAGGCCGCCCCGGCGATCCGCCGCGCCCGTCAGGTCGTCGCGTTCGGCGACCCTGTCACGCAGCGTCCGACGCCGTTCGAGATGGCCGTGGACACCGGTGACGAGTGGGAGCCCGAGGTTCCCTTCGACGAGACGTCCGCATTCGAGCGTCTGGCCGAACTGCTGCCGGTGATGACGCTGACGCGCAGTTACCGCGCCGGCGGCGAGGATCTCGCCGAGCTCATCAACGACGCCTTCTACGGAGGGGAGATCGTCTCGCTGCCGTGGGCCGGCTCCTACCTCGGTCGCGGAAGCCTCACGGTCGACTACGTCGAAGGCGGCGTCGGCGCTCCCGATCCGGTCTCGGGGGCCGTCGAGAGCCCCGATGCCGAGGTCGCGCGCGTGGTGACGCTCGTCGTCGAGCACGCCGTGCACCGGCCGAACGAATCACTCATGGTCATCACCGCCAGCGCCCGCCATGCGGAGCGCGTGCGCGCAGCGGTCACGACCGCGTTCGCCGGCCGGTCGGACGTCGCTGATTTCGTCGGCCGCGACACCGCCGAGCCCTTCGCCGTCCTGACCCTCGAGGAGTCGGTGGCGGAGAGCCGCGACCGCGTGATCTTCTCGCTCGGCTACGGCCTCACCAAGCACGGACGTGTGCTCAGCGACTTCGGCGACCTGTCCACCGCGGACGGCGAGCGCCTGCTGACGGTGGGGATGACGCGTGCTCGCCGCTCGATGGTGATCGTGTCGTCGATCCGGCCGTCCTCGTTCGACGACGGGCGCCTTGAGTACGGCGCCGCCACGCTCATGTCGATCCTCGGCGGCCTCGCGGCGCGTGCCCGCGACTCGCGCCTGGAAGACCTCGCCGACCCGCTGACGCTGGCGCTGGCCAGGGAGCTGCGACGCTTGGGCGCATCCGTCGACGTCGACTACCGCGGCCTGCTGCCGCTGGTGGCGCAGCACGGCGGCAAGGCCGTCGTGATCGAATCCGACCCCGAGACGCTGGGCGACTCCCTGCGCGAGAGCCTGCGCCTGCGCCCGCACGTCCTGCGACGCCTGGGATGGCACTACGTCAGGGTGCACGCCTTCGACCTGTACAGTGACCCGGTCACCGCGGCATCCCGGATCGCGGCCGTCCTCGATATCGCCGCCGACGCGGTCAGGGCGGAGACCGATACCCAGCCGATCGACCTCCCCGGCGATGCCTGATCGGGATGCCGCCACGGCTGCCGCAGAACCGGAGCGACAGCGGATCATCCGCGTCCCCGGCAGCCGCCGAGCACGGCTGACGCCGGCTCCCGGGACGGATCCGGCTCCCGACGTGCCGCCGAAGTCGGCGCGCCCGGAGCAGCGAGGGGCGAAGGGCGCGAACGACGAGCAGCTCCTGCGCGACGTTCCACCGCACTACTGACCTGCAGACAGAAAGGGCCCCCGCGCGATGCGGGAGCCCTTTCTGTGTCTCAGAGTCGTGAGCTCAGACGCGCGGCGTGGTGCCGGGCGTGCCTGCCGCGCCCGCGGCGCCGTGACGCAGGGCGTCGCGGATCTCGATGAGCAGCTCCTGCTCGGTGGGCAGGGTCTCCTCCTCGACAGCCGGGTTCTTGGCGGCCTGGCGCTCCTTGTACTTGTTCATCGGCAGAACGAACACGAAGTACACGACCAGAGCGACCGCGAAGAAGCTGATGACCGCCGTGATCAGAGTGCCGAGCGGGAAGGTGACTTCCTGCCCGTAGATGCCGGTCAGGGTGGGGCCGAAATTTCCCGAGTCGTCCGGCTGGTAGAATAGCGCGACCAGCGGCGTGATGATGGCGTCCACCACGGCGGTGACGATCGCCGTGAACGCACCGCCGATGACCACGGCGACGGCCAGGTCGATGACGTTGCCCTTGGTGATGAATTCTTTGAATCCCTGAATCATGGGAACCCCCGTGATGTTCAGACCTCAGCTCGAGGCCGGCGCCGCCGCGGGCGCCGGTTTGGCGCTCGTCGACGATTCCGACTTCGATGATGCCGATGAACCGGCCGTTGCGCCAGCGCCACTCCGAGAATCGGTGCGATAGAACCCGGAGCCGTTGAAGGTCACACCGATGGATCCGTACTGCTTTCGCAGGGCGCCGCCGCACTCGGGGCACAGGGTCAGGGCGTCCTCGGTGAAGGACTGGACGGCGTCGAAGGCGTGGCCGCACGACGTGCAGGCGTAGGCGTAGGTGGGCATGTTCTGTCTCGGGATGGTCAGGGTCGCGCAGGCGACAGATGGAGGGTGCGAGTGGGCGTCACGACGCCGGTGACCGGCTGATCGTGCAGCTCCCGGGGGAGGGAGTCGAGGATCTCGGAGTCGTAGGTCACCGCGTAGACGGGCGGGCAGTTCTCCATGGATCCGATGGTCTTGTCGAAGTAGCCGCGCCCCCACCCGAGGCGGGTTCCTTCCGCGTCCACGGCGGCGGCCGGGATGATCATGATGTCGACGTCGTTGACCGCGATCGGACCGAGCACTTCACCGGTGGGCTCCGGCAGGCCGAACAGGCCTTCGGCCACCTCGTCGGAGTCATCGGCGACCGCCCAGTCGAGCAGGCCGTCCGCACGGGTGATCGGCAGCAGGACGCGGATGCCGCGCCGCACCGCTCCGGCGATGAACGCCCGGGTGTCGGGCTCGGTGGTCGTCGAGAGGAAGCACGAGATCGACTGCGCGTCGTGTGCGGTCACGAGTGCGTCCAGCTGCTCGGTGATGCCGGATGCCGCGGCCTCGCGCTGCTGATCGGACAGCAGCTGCCGGCGCTCGCGCAGTTCGGCGCGCAGCGCGCGCTTTGCTTGTTCGACGTCAGGCGACATGCTGCGATTCTACGTGTCGGATCTGACCGGGTCCCCCAGTAAGCTGGCCAGATGGGAAAGCAGTCAATCAAGGCGGTCATTCCGGCGGCGGGTCTGGGCACGCGCTTCCTGCCCGCCACCAAGGCGATGCCGAAGGAGATGCTGCCGGTCGTCGACAAGCCGGCCATCCAGTACGTGGTCGAAGAGGCGGCATCCGCCGGGATCGACGACATCCTCGTCATCATCGGCCGCAACAAGAACGCCATCTCCAACCATTTCGACTCGGTTCCCGAGCTCGAGGTCAAGCTCACCGAGAAGGGCGACATGCAGCGCCTCGAGCGCGTCATGAAGTCCAGCGACCTCGCTGACATCCACTACCTTCGCCAGGGCGAGCCCAAGGGGCTCGGCCACGCCGTGCTCCGCGCCAAGACGCATGTGGGCGACAGCTCCTTCGTCGTGCTGCTCGGCGACGACCTCATCGACGACCGCGACCCGCTCATCACGACGATGATGGCCGAGCACGAGCGCACCGGGGCAGCTGTCGTCGCCCTCATGGAGGTCGATCCCGAGCACATCCACATGTACGGCGCCGCTGCGGTCGAGTCGACCGGCGACGATGACATCGTGCGCGTCACCGGCCTCGTCGAGAAGCCGGCGAAGGAGGACGCGCCCTCGAACCTCGCCGTCATCGGACGCTACGTGCTTCCCGCCTCGGTGTTCCCGATCCTCGAGCGGACGGAGCCGGGCAAGGGCGGCGAGATCCAGCTGACCGACGCCCTGCAGGAGCTCGCGGCCGACAGCGAGGGCCCCGGCGTCGTCGGTGTCGTCTTCCGCGGCCGCCGCTACGACACCGGCGACCGGGTCGACTACATCAAGGCCATCGTGCAGCTCGCATCCGACCGTGAGGACCTCGGCCCCGACCTGCGGCCGTGGCTCAAGGAGTTCGCCGAGCGCCTCTAGGCCCGTCCGGCTGCGAGGAGCGATGGAATTCCTGCAGGGTCACCGTCACGGTCCGGTCGAGCTGAGGCTCATCCGGAGCCGCGACGCGCGCACGCTTCAGCACGAACTGCTGGAGAACCGTGCATGGCTGCAGCGCTGGGAGGCGACGGTGCCGAACGGCTCCGCCTCGTTCGACATGCGCTTGAGCATCAGACGGCTCCTGCAGCAGTACCGCGACGGCGGGGGCTACCCGTTCGTGATGCTGCATGACGGCGAGATCGCCGGGCAGTTGAACGTCTGGGGCGTCGCCCGTGGGTCGTTGAACTCGGCCACGATCGGCTACTGGGTGAGCGAGCGGTTCGCGGGGCGCGGGATCACCCCGACCGCGGTCGCGCTCGCCACCGACGCCTGCTTCACCGAGTACGGGCTGCACCGCATGGAGATCTGCATCCGTCCTGAGAACGCGGCGAGCCTGCGCGTCGTGCAGAAGCTCGGCTTCCGCTATGAGGGCTTCCGCCGCCGGTTCATCCACATCGATGGCGACTGGCGCGATCACTACGCGTTCGCGCTGACCCGCGAGGACGTGCCGGAGGGGGTTCTCGCACGCTGGCTCGACGGGCGGGCCCCGCAGGAGGCCGCGAGCATCCCGCCGTCCGACCGCCTGCCGATCTGATTCCGCCGTATCCGAGCGCGACACGCGCCGCGACACGCGGGCGAGCGGCGCGCGGTCGCATACCGTTGAGGCTATGAACGGGCCGGTGCTGAGTGGGGGCGTCATCGTCCTCGTCGCCGTGCTGCTCTGGATGCTGTATCTGCTGCCCTCCTGGCGCGGAAAGTATCAGTACAACGCCGCCGAGCGGAACGCGGTTCGCCTCAACCAGGCGCTGCGCGTGCTGGCCGAGACGAGCGAGACGCCCGAAGAGGTGCACCTCGAACTCAACGCCCGCACCGCGCTCGCCCAGCAGAAGCTCGCCAAGCGCCTGCAGTCCGAGAAGGAGGCCGCCGAGCTCGTGAAGCTGCGTGCCGAACTGGCCGCGACGCGCGCCGATCCGGTCGTCCGCCAGGCAAGGGCTCGTCGCCGGGTGCGCGTCGTCGCCGCATCCGTCCTCGCCATCGGGCTGGCCGTCGCCGGTCTCGGGGTCTGGCAGGTCGTCACCGGTGGTTCGCAGGTGCTGATCTGGGTCGGCGGGGCGGCAGCGGTTGCCGGCGCTCTGGCGCTGCAGAAGATGGCATCCGTCGCCCGCCGTGCACTCGCGCGTCCCGCAGCGGAAGTCGTCGCCGCACCCGCTTCGCGTGTCTCACCGCCGTTGCACGACCAGGGGCGCGCATCGTGGACTCCTCGTCCGCTCCCGGCGCCGATGGCGCAGGTGACCGGTTCTCTTGCGCAGACGGCACGAGCCGAGATCGAAGCGAAGCAGGATCTCGTCCGCGCCGAGCGGATGGCCGAGCTCCGCCGACGTGCGGCGCAGATGGCCCCGGCTGAGCCGGTCGCTCTTCCTGCCCCGGCAGCGGCCGAAGAGGCCTCGCCGTACGCTCGGATGGGTTTCGTGGACGACGCGGAGATCGAGCAGCACGTCCGTCGGATGCTGCAGCGCCGGGCAGCCGGTTGAACACGGCCTCGGCGCGTCACCCCGTTCGGGCGTGATAATCTAACTGAGGTTCACGGGCCTATGGCGCAGTTGGTAGCGCGCCTCGTTCGCATCGAGGAGGTCAGGGGTTCGAATCCCCTTAGGTCCACCATTTCCGAAGCCCCGGCGCAGGCCGGGGCTTCACTCATTCCCCCCGAGAATCGCATTGCGCGCCGAGAATGGCGTTGCCACACGCATTCTCGTGCGGCCGCGCAATTCTCGCGGCGAGGCCGTAGGCTCCGAGCATGGACGGGCGAGCGGTGGTGCGATCGGCGCTGATGTGCGTGGCCACGGTCGTCCTGCTCGCCTCCTGCGCGACCCCGGACGCCGCGAACGATGATGCCGCGAGCCCGGATGCCGCGGACACGGCGTCGTCCTCGGGCGACCCCGTCGTGCTCGCCCAGGATCTCGACGCTCCCTGGTCGGTGGCCTTCCTTGACGGCACCCCGCTCGTCAGCGAACGCGACAGCGCGCGGATCCTCGAGCTCGACTCCAGCGGACAGGCGCGCGAGGTCGCCGTGATCGACGGCGTGCGTCACGGCGGCGAGGGCGGTCTGCTCGGCATCGCCGTGCATGAGGAGCATCTGTACGTCTACGTCACCGCGGCGGACGAGAATCGCATCGAACGTTTCACTCTCGGCGGCGGCCCGGGCGAGCTGCACCTCGGCGAGCCGGAGACCGTGCTCGAGGGCATCCCCGCGGCCGGCAACCACAACGGCGGACGGATCGCTTTCGGCCCGGACGGCATGCTGTACGCCACGACCGGCGACGCCGGAGACCGCCCGAGCGCTCAGGACCTCGAGATCCTTGGCGGCAAGATCCTGCGGATGACGCCCGAAGGCACCGTCCCCGCTGACAACCCGTTCCCCGGGTCCTACGTCTACAGTTACGGCCACCGAAACCCGCAGGGCATCGCCTGGGACGCCGACGGCACCATGTACGCCTCGGAGTTCGGGCAGAACACCTGGGACGAGCTCAACGTCATCGAGGCCGGCGGTGACTACGGCTGGCCAGAGGTGGAGGGCATCTCCGACGACGAGCGCTTCATCGATCCTGTGCAGCAGTGGGCGCCGTCCGAGGCGAGCCCCAGCGGCATCGCGGTCGCAGGCGGGAGCATCCTCATCGCGAACCTCCGCGGCGAGCGTGTGCGCGAGGTGCCGCTCGACGATCTCTCGGCATCCGTCGAGCACTGGCCGGGGAAGTACGGGCGCCTGCGCGACGTCGTCGTGACGCCGGACGGCGAGCTCTGGGTGCTGACGAACAACACCGACGGGCGCGGGAGCCCTGGGCAGGACGATGACCGCATCCTCCGGTTCGCCGTCGAGTGATTCGGCTCAGGGCGCCAGCGACTGCGCAGGATCGGCGGGGCGTCCGGCGTCTTCGATGATGTCGGCGACGGCATCCGCATCGAAGTGGAACACCATCTCATCGGGAGTCAGCCGCTCGACGAACGGCACCACGCGCACCCGGTCGCCGTCCACCGTGACGACCGATCCGCCGAAGCCGTTGATCGCCGCCTCCTCGGCCGGGTCTCCGAACGCGCACGAGATGTTGGTCACGCCTGGGGCCACCGTCACCGGAACGCCGGAGACGACCTCGGTGACAGGGAGATGGTAGTGACCTGACAGGATGACGCGCACGTCCGTGTCTCGGACGATCTCGATGAGGTCGCGGCCGTCCGCGTCGTCGAGTGCGAGCGCCTGCAGCAGGTCGGTCTGCGCTGCGACGGGCGGATGGTGCACGACGACGATCGTGCCGTGCTCGGCGGGTTCGGCGAGCGTCTCACGCAGGAACTGCTTCTGCTCGGGCTCGAGGTCGCCGTACCCGAAACCGGGGATCGAGCTGTCGAGCACGACCAGACGCCAGCCGTCGTGCGCCGCCACCGAGACCACGGGGCGATCAGATGCATCGCCCGAGGGCACCTGCTCATCGGCATCCGGCTGCCCGCCGCCCAGCACGGCGCGGAACCCTTCACGTCCGTCATGGTTTCCCATCGCGAACACCAGACGGGCTCCGCGCGCCTGCGCCCACGGCTCGAGCTGCGCGCGCACACGCCGGTACGACTCCTCCGAGCCGTCTTCGCTGACATCGCCCGAGACCACGACGAGGTCGAACAGCAGGTGGCCGACGTGGGCGAGTGCACGGCGCAGATGCTCCGCCGTGTCGACGACGCCGTAGTGCCGGCCGCCGTCGCGCGAGAAGTGCGTGTCGCTGAGATGAAGGATTCGCAGGCCGCTCATGCCCTCACTCTGCCAGATGGCGGCGACATGCCGACGGCGGATTCAACCGAGCAGCAGGGTCGCTGCGAGCAGCACGGGGATGCATCCGATCGTGGTGATGAAGACCGTGTCCCTCGAGATCGATTCGCCGATGTCGTAGCGCTGCGAGTAGTTGAACACGTTCTGAGCGGTGGGCAGCGCCGCCAGCACGACGACGATCAGAACCTCGTGCGCGGACAGTCCGAAGACGAACTGCGCGACGACCCAGGCGAGAACCGGCATCAGGAGCAGTTTCAGCCCGCTCGCGAGCAGCACATCCTTGCGATACCCCGACGAGTCGAGCACCCGCTGGCCGAACAGCGAGATGCCGTAGCTGATCAGCAGAACCGGCACGCACGCGTTCGCGATCAGTGTCGCCGGTTCCATGACGATCGGCGGCAGCTCGATGTCGAGCACCGAGACGAGCGTGCCGAGCGCCGAGCCGACGATGATCGGGTTCGTCGCCGTGCGGACGAACGTGCGCCACACCGAGGTCCGTCCGCTGGTGACGGTGTCGAGGATCGTCAGCGAGATCGGCGTGAAAACGAGCAGCTGCATGAGGATGACCGGCGCCGGGTACGCGGCGCTGCCCAGCAGATACAGCGACAGCGGGATGCCGATGTTGTTGGAGTTCACCTGTCCGGCGGACAGCGCTCCGATCACGGTCTCGCCGACCGAACGCTTCCAGACGAGCTTCGCCATGAGCGCGTAGATGCCGATGATCAGCGCTGCGGCGATCGCCGAGACCGGGAGGAGCGAGGAGAAGAGCACGCGCGCATCCGCCTGCGCGAGAACAGTGAACAGCAGGAAGGGCGACAGGACGAAGAAGGTCAGACGACCCAGGACGTGGCGTGCGCTCGGACCGAGCAGATCGATGCGGCCGAGGATGTACCCGACGGCGATCGCGAGTCCGACGACGGCGAATCCGGTCAGAGTCTCGAGCACTTTCCGAGCCTAGCGCTCGACCGCTTCTGCATTCGCCGCGAGACCCTGTTTTTCCTTCTCACCGGGCAATTTGACTTCCCCTAGGAACCGGCTATGGTCAGTGGCACACCCGCCAGCCGATACGAGAGGGGAAGCGAGTCCCAATGGCAGGAAAGACGCCCACACTGAAGAAGGGCAAGAAGACAGCGCAGCTGACGCTCAAGGAGAAACGAGCAGCCAAGCGCGCCAAGCAGGCGCCGGAAACCTTCATCAAGCCCCGCAAGGGCGCGGCCGGCTGACCCGACGAAGGCCTGGCCCCTGGGGGAGTCGCGGACTGGTGAGCTGCGGCTCCCCTCACCATTTCCGGCGGCCGGTCATCGCAGACGGCGCTGGAGTTCTGCAGCCGTCTCGATGACGCTGCTCGCCGCATCCGCCTCGGCCGGACCCGACCCGCTCGACCAGGTGACGGCGACCGCCGCCACCGGCCATCCGGAGGTGTCGAGCACCGCGGCGCCGACGGACCGCGTTCCGCTCGTGACCTCGCCGTCCTCTGACGCGTATCCGGCGGCGCGGATGCTACGCAGCAGCTCGCGCAGCTCACCGACTCGACCGGGCCCGAGTCCCGTCCGCGTCGAGAACGCCGACGCGTTCGGATACAGCGCTCGGACCTGCTCGCGCGGGAGGGCTGCGAGCATCGCGCGCCCCGTCGCCGTCAGGTGCGCAGGGAGGCGTACGCCGACGTCCGTCACGAGAGCAGGGCGCCGCGGTGCGCGCTCCTCGACGATGTAGACGACGTCCGAGCCGCTCAGCACCCCGAGGTGCGTGCTCTCGCCGAGCCGGTCGGCCAGCGCCGCCACGAGCGGACGGCCCAGGCGCGCGAGCGGCTGCTGCCGGGCGAAGCCTCCGGCGAGCTCGGACGCCGCCGTTCCCAGAGCCCAGCGGCGTTCCTCGCGCAGGTGCAGCACGAATCCGTGGTCGGCGAGGGTGTTGAGCAGGTGGTGCACGGTCGAGCGCGGAAGAGCGAGCTCGCGGGCGATCGCGGATGCCGCGACCGGGGCCGGTCGTGTTGCGAGGTGTCGCAGGATCCGCAGCGTCTGGTCCGCAGCGGGGACCTGCGGAGAGCGGGACGCATTGTCTGGGATCACAGACACAGGATGCCATGGCCTCCTGTTCCCCGCCAGCGCAGGGGTGTGGAATCGACTCATGCCCCACCACATCCGCATCGGCGCCGACGTCCTCACCCCGGCGCAGGTCGTCGCGGTCGCCCGAGACGGCGCCCCGGTCGAGCTCGACAGCAGCGCCCTGGACCGCATCGCCGAGACGCGCGGCATCATCGACGCGCTGGCCGCCGATCCCCGCCCGCACTACGGCGTCTCGACCGGATTCGGCGCCCTCGCCACCACGTTCATCGCTCCGGAGCGCCGTCGGCAGCTGCAGGCCAGCCTCATCCGCTCGCACGCCGCAGGGACGGGCGCCGAGGTGGAGACCGAGGTCGTCCGCGCCCTGCAGCTGCTGCGTCTGCAGACCCTGGCATCCGGACGCACCGGCGTGCGCCCGGTGGTCGCGGAGACGTACGCCGCCATGCTCAACGCCGGGATCACGCCGATCGTCCGCGAGTACGGGTCGCTGGGATGCTCCGGCGACCTCGCACCGCTCGCTCACATCGCGCTCGCCGCCATGGGAGAGGGCGAGGTCCGCGTGGGCGACGACCCTTCGACAGGCTCAGGGACCGTCCCGGCATCCGACGCGCTCACCGCCGCCGGCATCGAGCCGCTCGTCCTCGAGGAGAAGGAGGGGCTCGCGCTCATCAACGGCACCGATGGGATGCTCGGGATGCTGCTGCTCGCGCTGCACGACCTCGAGATGCTCGTCACCACGGCCGATCTCGCCGCCGCCATGTCGGTCGAGAGTCAGCTCGGCACGGATGCGGTGTTCGCGGCCGACCTCATGGCACTGCGTCCGCAGGACGGGCAGGCGGTCTCCGCGGCCAACCTGCGGGCTTTCCTCACCGATTCCCCGATGGTCGCCAGCCACCGGGGACCCGAGGACGGCCGTGTGCAGGACGCATACTCGCTGCGCTGTTCGCCGCAGGTGCACGGCGCCGCACGCGACACGATGTCGCATGCGGCGATGATCGCCTCGCGCGAGCTCGCCAGCGTCATCGACAACCCCGTCGTCACGGTCGACGGCCGGATCGAGTCCAACGGCAACTTCCACGGGGCGCCGGTCGCGGCCGTCCTCGACTTCCTCTCGATCTCGGTCGCCGATGTCGCCTCGGTGTCGGAGCGGCGCACCGACCGTGCGCTCGACCCCGCACGCAGCCACGGTCTGCCGCCGTTCCTCGCCCACGAGGTCGGCGTGGACTCGGGGCTCATGATCGCGCAGTACGCCGCTGCGGGCATCGTCTCCGAGCTCAAACGGCTCGCGGTGCCGGCATCCGTCGACTCCATCCCGTCGTCCGCCATGCAGGAGGATCACGTGTCGATGGGCTGGGCGGCCGCGCGCAAGCTGCGCCGCGCGATCGACGGGCTCGCCCGGGTGCTCGCGATCGAGATCATCACCGGCGCACGGGCGCTCGACCTGCGCGCCCCGCTGAAGGCAGGTCCTGCCACGGGCGCCGTGCGCGACCTCGTCCGAACCGTGGCCGCGGGCCCCGGGCCCGACCGGTTCCTCTCGCCCGAGATGGAAGCCGTCACCGAACTCGTCCGAACGGGCGCCGTCGCCCGTACCGCACAGGAGGCAACCGCATGACCCGCACGATCCACGCCGCACGCGGCGCCGAGCGCACCGCGAAGAGCTGGGGCGCGGAGGCCGCTAAGCGCATGCTCATGAACAACCTCGATCCCGAGGTCGCCGAGCATCCCGAGGACCTCGTCGTCTACGGCGGCACCGGCCGCGCCGCGCGCAGCTGGGAGGCGTACGACGCGATCGTCCGCACCCTCGACGAGCTCGAACCCGATGAGACGCTGCTCGTGCAGTCCGGCAAGCCGGTCGGCGTCTTCCGCACGCACGAGTGGGCGCCGCGGGTGCTCATCGCGAACTCCAACCTCGTCGGCGACTGGGCCACGTGGCCGGAGTTCCGCCGCCTCGAGTCGCTCGGCCTGACGATGTACGGGCAGATGACGGCAGGGTCGTGGATCTACATCGGCACGCAGGGCATCCTGCAGGGCACGTACGAGACGTTCGCCGCCGTGGCGCGGAGCCTCGGCCGCGACTCGCTCGCCGGAACGCTCACGCTCACCGGCGGCGCCGGAGGCATGGGAGGTGCCCAGCCCCTGGCGGTGACCATGAACGGGGGAGCCGTGCTCATCGTCGACGTCGACGAGACGCGGCTCGCCCGCCGCGTCGAGCACGGCTACCTCGACGAGTACACGGCCGATCTCGATGCAGCGGTCGCCCGCGCCATCGCCGCGAAGGATGCCGGCGCGGCCCTGTCGGTGGGGGTCGTCGGCAACGCCGCGGATGTCTTCCCCGAGCTGCTGCGCCGTGGCATCCCGATCGACATCGTCACCGATCAGACCAGCGCGCACGACCCGCTGGCGTACCTGCCGCAGGGCGTCTCGGTCGCCGACTGGAAGGCGGAGTCCGAGCGCGACCCGGAGGAGTTCACGCGCCGTTCGCGTGCATCGATGGCCGCGCACGTCGCCGCGATGGTCGGTTTCCAGGATGCCGGTGCCGCTGTCTTCGACTACGGCAACTCGATCCGCCGCGAAGCCGAGCTCGGCGGCTTCGAGCGGGCGTTCGCGTTCCCCGGGTTCGTGCCGGCGTACATCCGCCCGCTGTTCGCCGAGGGCAAGGGGCCGTTCCGGTGGGTGGCGCTCTCCGGAGACCCCGCCGACATCGCCGCCACGGACCGCGCCGTGAAGGAGCTGTTCCCCGAGGACGCGGCCCTGCACCGCTGGCTCGACCAGGCCGGGGAGAAGGTGCACTTCGAGGGTCTGCCCGCCCGCATCTGCTGGCTCGGCTACAAGGAGCGCCACCTCGCCGGGCTCAAGTTCAACGAGATGGTCGCCTCCGGTGAGCTCAAGGCGCCGATCGTGATCGGCCGCGATCACCTGGATGCCGGATCCGTCGCGTCCCCGTACCGCGAGACCGAGGCGATGGCCGACGGCTCCGACGCGATCGCCGACTGGCCGCTGCTGAACGCGCTGCTGAACACGGCTTCGGGAGCGTCCTGGGTGTCGCTGCACCACGGCGGCGGAGTCGGGATCGGGCGCAGCATCCACGCCGGCCAGGTCACGGTC
Organism: Microbacterium sp. NPDC077644; assembly: GCF_040702785.1. Lineage (NCBI taxonomy): Bacteria > Bacillati > Actinomycetota > Actinomycetes > Micrococcales > Microbacteriaceae > Microbacterium > Microbacterium sp. NPDC077644. The sequence continues at coordinate 173,583 of NZ_JBFBME010000003.1, read as the reverse complement.
GCCGATGGCACGGCGCTCGCGGCCGAGAAGCTCGAGCGCGTGCTCACGAACGACCCGGGCACCGGCGTCATGCGCCACGTGGATGCCGGATACGAACGCGCCCGCGAGGTCGCGCGCGAGCGCGGCCTGAACGTGCCGATGCTGTGAAGATGAGACCATGCGCACCCTGATCACGAACATCGGCGAGCTGAGCACCTGCACGATGCAGATCGACGGCGGTGCCGGGATCATCCGTGACGCCGCTGTCGTCGTCGAGGACGAACGGATCGCATGGGTGGGCGCTGCCGCAGACGCGCCGGTCGCCGACGAGATCGTCGACGCCGCGGGACGCGCGATGATCCCGGGCTTCGTTGACAGCCACAGTCACATCGTGTTCGGCGGCGACCGTGCCGCGGAGTTCGAGGCGCGGATGGCCGGGGCGAAGTATGCCGCCGGCGGCATCCGCTCGACCGTCGCCGCGACCAGAGCTGCGTCCGACGACGAGCTGCGCGCGCGACTGCGCGGATTCATCGCCGAGATGCATGCGCAGGGCACGACGACCGTGGAGATCAAGAGCGGGTACGGCCTGGATGTCGAGACCGAGGAGCGCATGGTGCGTCTGGCCGCCGAGGCGACCGACGAGGTCACATTCCTCGGGGCGCATGTCGTGCCCGCCGAGTACGCCGACGACCCGGACGGCTACGTCGATCTCGTCACCGGCCCGATGCTGGACGCCTGCGCCCCGCATGCCCGTTGGATCGACGTGTTCTGCGAGACGGGCGCCTTCACCGTCCAGCAGGCCCGACGCGTACTCGAGGCCGGCATCGCCCGTGGCCTTGCACCGCGCGTGCACGCGAGCCAGCTCGGCCCCGGTGACGGCGTGCAGCTGGCGATCGATCTGGATTCGGCATCCGTCGATCACGGCACCTATCTCACCGATGGCGACGTGTCCGCGCTCGCGGCATCCGACACCGTGCTCACCCTGCTGCCCGGCGTCGAATTCTCCACACGACAGCCGTACCCCGACGCCCGGCGACTGATCGATGCCGGCGTGACGGTCGCGCTCGCGTGCGACACCAATCCCGGTTCGAGCTTCACCTCGTCCATGCCGTTCTGCATCGCCGTCGCCGTGCGCGACATGGGAATGACGCCCGCCGAGGCGCTGTGGGCGGCCACCGCCGGGGGAGCGGCTGCACTGCGTCGCGACGACATCGGCGTGATCGCTCCCGGCGCCCGCGCCGACCTCGTGCTGCTGGACGCGCCGAGCCACGTGCACCTGTCGTACCGGCCCGGTGTGCCGCTCGTGCGCAGCGTCTGGAAGGACGGCGCGCTCGTCGTAGGCTCCGCCGAGCGAGGAGGCGCAGCATGACGCTGCCGGTCGATGACAGGTGGCCGCGGGCGGGGGGATGGCCGCCGTTCGATGCCCCGGAGTGGGCGGACGCCGTGCTCCTGGGGGTTCCGACGTGGCGGACATCGCTCTCGACGACCGGCGCGCATGCGACTCCCGCCGCGATCAGAGCGGCACTCCCGCGGTACAGCGCCGTCCTGATGGGGCCGCCGACGCTCGATCTGAACGACGCTCTGCGCATCGCGGATGCCGGTGACATCGCCGAGCCCGACGACGAGGACGGCATCGCCCGGACGGTCGCGCGCGTGGCCGAGATCGCGGGTGGGAGCGACCTCGTCATCGCCCTCGGGGGCGACAACTCGCTCACCTATCCGGTGGCTCGCGGTGCGGCCGCGACCGGCCTCATCACGATCGACGCCCATTTCGATCTGCGTGATGGGGTGTCCAACGGCTCACCAGTGCGCAGGCTCGTGGAGGACGCGCCCGCGTCGGAACGCATCGACCCGCGCCGGATCGTCCAGATCGGCATCGCCGACTTCGCGAACTCCGCGGACTACGCGCAGCGGGCCGCCGACTGGGGCATCCGGGTCATCACGATCGACGAGGTGCGTCGCCGCGGCATCCAGGACGTCTGTGCCGAAGCGCTCGAGATCGCGGGCGGCGGCGACGCACCTCGCATCCACCTCGACGTCGACGTCGACGCGGCCGACCGATCCGTGGCTCCCGGCTGCCCGGCGAGCGTGCCGGGGGGATTCGCGGCCTGGGAGATGCGGGCGCTCGTGCGCGGTCTCGTCACCGATCCGAGCATCGTGAGCGCCGATCTCGCCGAGGTGGACGCCACCGCCGACACCGACGACGCGCGCACCGTGCGACTCGCGGCGCTCTGCGTGCTCGAGATGCTGGCGGGCCTCGCCGCGCGCTGACGGCTCAGACGCCGGGGATCAGCGCGTGCGCGATCGAGAAGATCGCCAGTCCCGCCAGGGCGCCCACGACGGTGCCGTTCAGGCGGATGTACTGCAGGTCGCGGCCCACCATCAGCTCGATCTTCTCGGTGGTCTCGGCCGGGTCCCAGCGCTCGACGGTGTCGGTGATGATCGAGGCGATGTCGTGCCGGTATCGGTCGACGAGGAAGACGGCGGCCTCCGACACCCAGGAGTCGACGCGGCGCTGCAGTGCGGCATCCGTCACCAGGCGCTCACCGACCTCCTCGATCGCCTGCACCGCCCGCACCCGCAGGCTGCTCTGGGGGTCGCCGAGCGAGCGGATCAAGCCATTCTTGGCGGTGTTCCAGGCCTCTGCGGCCAGAGCCCCGACGCGGGGGCTGTCGAACAGCGACGCCTTGGCGTTCTCGAGCTTGCGGCGCGTGACGGGATCGTTCTGCAGGTTGTCGGCGAGGCGGGCGAGGTAGCCGTCGATCGCGAGCCGGGCGGGATGCCGCGGATCGGTGCGGACGGCGTCGACGAACTTCACGGCCTCGTGATAGACCGTGTCATCGACGAACCGGTGCGCGAGTTTCGGCACCCAACCCGGCAGACGGCGCGAGACGAGTCCGTGGAAGGCGTCCTCGTTGGCGATGAGCCACGTGCTGATGCTGTCGGCGGCGAGATCGATCGCGCCGCGGTGGGCATCGGATTCGACGATCTTCTCGAGCCAGGCGCCAGCCGGCGGACCCCATTCGGGCTGAACGAGGTGTTCCCGGGCGAGGTCGGTGATGAGATCGCGGACGTCGTCGTCGCTGAGCGCGTTGAGTACGCCGGTGGCGATCGCCGACCCCTCGGCGGCCACGCGTTCGGCGTGCGCCGGCTGCTGCAGCCACTCGCCGGCGCGGCGGGCGATCGGCGTCGAGGCGAGCTTCGTGCGCACGACGTCGGCGGCCAGGAAGTTCGTCTCGACGAATTCGCCGAGGGTCCGACCGATCTCGTCCTTGCGGTTCGGGATGATCGCGGTGTGCGGGATCGGCAGTCCGAGCGGGCGGCGGAACAGGGCTGTGACGGCGAACCAGTCCGCGAGCGCGCCGACCATGCCGCCCTCGGCCGCGGCGCGGACGTACCCCAGCCACGGATGCCGCTCCTGCAGCCAGAACGCGATCACAAACACGATCGCCATGAAGATCAGCGCGCCCAGCGCGATGCCCTTCATCAGGCGCAGGGCGCGCAGGCGCTCCTGATCGGCGGGAGAGAGTAGAGCCATCGGAGTGCGCGGCATGCTGTCATCCTCGCACGCACTCGGTCCCTGAGCCTGTCGAAGGGTAGCCTCGTCTCGTGATCGAAGACATCAAGAAGCGCGCGCTGCACCGCACCAGCATCCTGGAGGGTCAGCTGCGCGGCGTCGCCCGCATGATCGAGGGCGAGGAGTACTGCATGGACATCATCACGCAGTCCCGCGCCATCCAGCGCTCGCTCGAGTCGCTCAACCGCCTGCTGCTGGAGAACCACCTGCGCACGCATGTCACGCACATGTTCGAGCAGGGCGGCGACGAGCGCGATCAGGCCGTGGACGAGCTGCTCAAGGCGTTCGACTTCGACCGCAAGTAGTCACTCGACCGCTGAGCCCTTCGACAGGCTCAGGGACCACCTGTCGAAGCGTCAGGGACCGTCGACCGGCCCGAGCAGCTCGCTCGCCGCAGTGGAGTGCGCAGATTCCGGATCGGACGGGTGGAACACGCCGGCCAGCACGTCGCGGTACAGCCGCGAGAGTTCGTTCGACGAGAAGTACGATCCGCCGCCCGCCGTGAGGATCGCCTGATCCACGACGTGCTTGGCCATCACGACCGCGCGGTGCTTCGTCCCCGACAGCAGCGTGAACCAGCGCGCACCGTTATCGACCTGATCGTCGACATCTCGAGCGAGCGCGGCGATCTGCGGCGGCAGGGCGTCGTACGCCAGGCTCATGTCGGCGATGCGCCAGCGGATGTCCGGGTCCTGACTGTACGCGAGGCCGGTCTTCTTCGACGTGCGCTCGTGCACGGTCTGCACCGCCAGGTCGATCGCACGTCGGGCGATGCCGGTGTAGACCGAGGCGAGCAGCAGCTCGAACACGCTGAAGATGCCGAAGACGATCGGGTCGGGTGAGGGGCCGGGGTCGATGCGCCGCACGACGTGCTCCGGTGCGGCGACGGCGCCCTTCAGCCGGGTCGTGCGGCTCTGCGTCGCGCGCATGCCGAGCGTGTCCCAGTCGTCGCTCGTCGTGACGGCATCCGTGCGGTCGACGAACGCGAACACGAGCTTGGGCGCGTCCGGCGAGGTGGTGTCGAGTCCGTGCAGTCCGAGCTTCGTCCACACCGGCGCGAGGGACGTGAAGATCTTCGTCCCCGTGAACGCGTACGAGCCGTCCTCCGCCGGCACCGCCGAGGTGTCGCTGCCGAACAGCACGAGGTCGTTGCCGCCCTCGCTGATCCCGAACGCGAAGACCTCGCCGGCGGCGGCGCCGTCCTGCACGAACTCGAGCCCCGGCACGCCCCGGTCGGTGAACACCTTCGCGACGCCGGTCCAGACCAGATGCATGTTGATGCACAGGGCCGTGGCAGGGGATGCCGTCGCCAGCCGCTGCTGCAGGATCGCCGCCTGCTCGAGCCCGAGGCCGGCGCCCCCGCGCTCGGTCGGGACGAGGATGCTCAGGTAGCCGGCATCCCGGAGCTCGTCGAGATCCTGCTGGGGGAAGGTGTTCTCCCTGTCGTGGATCGGAGCGCGCTCGCGGATACGCTCGAGCAGGTCGTCGGGAAGGTGGACGGCCGGGTCGAAACTCATGACAGTGCCTCCAGCAGGTGGCGGACGGTGTCGTCCGGCTTGTCTCGGTGCGGCGAGTGTCCCGCGCCGGCGACGACGGACATCGAGATTTTCGCGTTCGCCGCGAGCACCTCGGTGGCGACTTCTCCCGTGAACAGGCTGTAGACCTCGGGGTCGGCGCCGATGATGTGCGTCGGAACGGTCAGGCGGGCGGCATCGGCCCGCACATCCCACGGCTGGTTCTGCGCGCTGGTCTGCTCGACGGCCCAGCGGCTGCCGCGGGCGACCGCATCGATCTTCAGCTCGTGATCCTGCGGTTGCCAGTGCGGATGCTCCGTCTGCACGATCTCGATGCGGTTGTCCGCGAACGCGCGCTCCTGGCTGCGGCGGACGATCGTCGCATCGCGGCCGTCCACGAGGATGGCCGGGTCGATGAGGACGAGGCGCTTCGTCCACTCCGGGGCGGATGCCGAGGCCGCCGTGCTGGATGCTCCGCCCAGGGAGTGCCCGATGACGGCATCCCATGCTCCGCCGCGGGCGGGTCGGGTCGCGGACAGATCGCGTGCGTAGGCGGCGACCGTGTACTCCAGAGCACGCGGAGCGTCTCCGTGCCCGCGGAGGTCGACGGCGACGGCGTGCCAGCCGGCGTCCGCAAGGGCTGTTCCCAACCGCCACATGAGGGCGCCGGACGAGCCGAGCCCGTGCACGAGGAGGGCGGTCTTCGACGATGCCGGGTCTCCCCATGACAGCTGGGGCAGGGTCACAACGCTCACAGGATCAGCCTACGAGTGCGACATCAGTCGATGGGCGGCATGTCCGCGGCGATGCGCAGCACTCGCGCTGCGGCGTTGTGGCCCGCCTGCAGGCGCTCTGCCATAGGGCGGTCCTCGAGCGTGGCGGCGAGGAATCCGGCGGCGAAGGCGTCGCCCGCGCCCACCGGTTCGACGACGTCGACCGTCGGCGCCGGGACGAACACGGGTTCGGCGTCGCCGTCGAACGCGGTAGCTCCGACATCGCCGTCCTTGACGACGAGGAGCGAGCACCCGGGCAGGAACTGCCGGATCTCGGATGCCGTCGCCGTGCCCCAGATGCGCTCGGCCTCGTCGCGCCCGACGAAGGTGATGTCGGCGGCGTCGGCCAGTCGCGCGAGCGTGTCGGCGGCATCCTGCCTCGACCACAGGGCGCGCCGGTCGTTCACATCGAACGAGACGCGCGCGCCCGCGGTCCGCGCGTCATCGAAGAGCTGATCGACCATGGCCCGTGTCGACGGCGAGAGCGCGGGCGTGATGCCGGTGGTGTGCACGATCCGTGCGCCGGCGAGGCGTTCGGGTGCGAGGAAGCCGGGTGACATGCGGGATGCCGCCGAGGCGCGGCGGTAGTAGAGCACCGACGATCCTTCGGCACCCGGGTCCTTGAACATGACCCCGGTGGGGGCGACGTCGTCGGTCTCGGTCCACAACTGGATGCCCCGGCGGGCAAGTTCGGTGGAGATGCGGATGCCGAGCGGGTCGTCGCCGAGGCGTGACGCCCACGCGACGGTGCGTCCGGCGGCGGCGATGCCGGCGGCGACGTTGGACTCTGCGCCGGCGAGGCTGATGGTCGCCTGATGCGCGCCCGCGAGCGGAGCATCCGTCGGGGTCACGAGGGCCATGGTCTCGCCGATGCAGATGATGTCGGGGGTGGCGGAGGCGTCGGTGGAAGCAATCATGTGGGTGAGATCGTCGTCACAGGTTCGGTGTCGGGGAACGGGCTGGGATCGCGATGGCGCAGGTCCGGCAGGAACCGGACGAACGCGGCGGACACGATGACACCGACGATAGCGAACAGCGCCGCGGCGAGATAGGCTCCCTGCGCTCCGCCGGTGCCGTCGACGAGGAACCCGGCGATCGCCGAGCCGGCGGCGGCACCGATCAGCTGCCCGGTACCCGCCCAGCCGAACGCCTCGGCCGTCTCGCTGAACTTCACGCTCGCCGTCGTTATCGCGAACAGTACGGCCAGGGCCGGAGCGATGCCGAGCCCGGCGATGAAGAGGGCGCCGCCGAGCCAGAAGATGTTCAGCATCACCATGGTCAGGGCGAGACCGACCGTCACGAGGATGAGGCGACGGGCCATCGCCCACGGGCCGATGGGAATGTGACCGAACGAGAGGCCGCCGACGAGGCTGCCCACCGAGAAGACCGCCAGCACGAGCCCGGCCTCCAGGCTGCCGTGGTCGAAGGTCGCCACGACGCCGACCTCGACGGCCGAGCACGCGCCGATGAGGAGGAATCCGATCACCGTCGCCAGCATCACCGGGGGCTTGAGCAGCACCTTGCCGAGGCTTCGCCGGCTGCGCGGGATACGGACCCTTCCGAGTTCGGGAGCGGCGATGAACCAGCCGCAGCCGAGGACGAGGATGATCGCGACGAGGAGGAGGCCCTCGGTGGTGCCGACCTGGGTCGAGACGAGGGTGATGACGACCGGGGCGAGGATCCAGATGATCTCCTGCAGAGAGGCATCCAGAGAGAACAGAGGGGTCAGCTGCGAGGAGTTGACGAGCTTGGGATAGATCGTGCGCACGGCGGACTGGATCGGCGGGGTGGACAGGCCCGCGAGCATGCCGAGCGCCATATACCCGGGCACGTTCAGGGGCAGCAGGGCGAGACCGAGGACGGCGAGGGTGCACACGATGGCCGTCAGCGAGATGACGCGGCGCATGCCCCACACGCCCATCCAGCGGCTGGTCACGGGACCCGCGACGGCCTGGCCGATCGAGGTGGCCGCGAGGACGAGCCCTGCGGCGCCGTACGAACCGGTCTGCTGCTCGACATGCAGGAGCACGGCGAGCGAGGTCATCCCGCTGGGGAAGCGCGCCGTCAGTTGAGACGCGATCATGCGCCCGACGCCTGGGGTGCGAAGAAGGTCCCGATATCCCGCCACGGGACAACGCTAGTGGGCGTCGAACGCCCCGTGCACGCACGTCGGCATCGCGACACGCCGCGACACGCCGCGCGACGCTTTCCACAGGAAATCGAGTGTCAGAGGCTCGCCGTAGAGTCCGGTCTGTGGATGGATTTCTGAACGGCTCCTGAGAACAGCGAGATCACGCGCATCTCGAGGCTCGGAATCGACCTCGGGACTGTGGATGAAACGGTGGACAACCTGTGTTGTAACCAGTGGAGAACGGTGGAAAACTACACGGATGTAACTACTATCCCTTGTGGTCACTCCTAATGTCCGTCCCCATATGTAGTATTGAGATCCCGACGGGGGGTCTGTCGGAAAACTTTGATCTGAGGGGAAAGAACATGTCGATCACGGTCTACACCAAGCCTTCGTGCGTGCAGTGCAACGCGACCTACCGCGCGCTCGATGCGAAGGGCATCGAGTACGAGATCCACGACCTCTCCGAGGACGCCGCAGCGCTCGAGCAGGTCAAGGCGCTCGGCTACATGCAGGCACCCGTCGTCGTCACCGACGAGGGTCACTGGTCGGGCTTCCGCCCCGACAAGATCGACGAGCTCGCGGCCCGTCTGGCGTAAGGGCGCCGATCATGACTGCGGTGGCCACCCGGGCGCCGCTCCTGGTCTACTTCTCCAGCACCTCGGGCAACACGGCCAGGTTCATCGAGAAGCTCGGCCTGCCGGCTCGCCGCATCCCGCTGTACCGCGCGGATGAGCCGCTGGTCATCGACGAACCCTTCGTCCTCGTCACCCCCACATACGGCGGTGGTCAGGGCAGGGGCGAGGAGAAGGGCGCTGTGCCCAAGCAGGTGATCCGGTTCCTCAATGACGAGAACAACCGGAATCTCCTGCGCGGAGTGATCTCCGCAGGCAACACCAACTTCGGCGACGCGTTCTGCCTCGCCGGTGACATCATCAGCCGCAAGTGTCATGTGCCGCACTTGTACCGGCTCGAAGTATTCGGCACGCAGGACGACGTTGATCGCGTGAGCGACGGATTGGATCGATGGTGGACATTGCAGTTGACGAGCAGGCAGTGACCGAGCAGGTGGCGTTCAAGGTCAACCCCGCATACGAAGGGCTCGACTATCACGCGCTCAACGCGATGCTCAACCTCTACGACGCGAACGGGCAGATCCAGTTCGACGCCGACAAGCGCGCGGCGCGGGAGTACTTCCTGCAGCACGTCAACCAGAACACCGTGTTCTTCCACTCCCTCAAGGAGCGCCTGGACTACCTCGTCGAGAAGGAGTATTACGAGGGCGAGCTCATCGCGAAGTACTCGCTGGAGTTCATCCAGAAGCTCAACGACCTGGCCTACTCGAAGAAGTTCCGCTTCGAGACCTTCCTCGGCGCCTTCAAGTACTACACGAGCTACACGCTGAAGACCTTCGACGGCAAGCGCTACCTCGAGCGCTTCGAGGATCGCGTCGTCATGACCGCGCTCGGCCTCGCCGACGGCGACGAGCAGATCGCGATCGACCTCGTCGAGGAGATCATCTCCGGTCGCTTTCAGCCGGCCACCCCGACCTTCCTCAACGCGGGCAAGGCGCAGCGCGGCGAGCTCGTCAGCTGCTTCCTGCTGCGCATCGAGGACAACATGGAGTCGATCTCGCGCGGGATCAACTCGTCGCTGCAGCTGAGCAAGCGCGGCGGCGGCGTGGCGCTGCTGCTGTCGAACATCCGCGAGTCCGGTGCGCCGATCAAGCAGATCGAGAACCAGTCCAGCGGCATCATCCCGGTCATGAAGCTTCTCGAAGACAGCTTCAGCTACGCCAACCAGCTCGGTGCCCGTCAGGGCGCGGGTGCGGTGTACCTCAACGCGCACCACCCCGACATCATGCGCTTCCTCGACACCAAGCGCGAGAACGCCGACGAGAAGATCCGCATCAAGACGCTGTCGCTCGGCGTCGTCGTGCCCGACATCACGTTCGAGCTCGCCAAGAACGGCGAAGACATGTACCTCTTCTCGCCGTACGACGTCGAGAAGGTCTACGGTGTGCCGTTCGGTGACATCTCGGTCACCGAGAAGTACCGCGAGATGGTCGACGACCCGCGGATCAAGAAGACCAAGATCAACGCGCGCGAATTCTTCCAGACCATCGCCGAGATCCAGTTCGAGTCGGGCTACCCGTACATCATGTTCGAGGACACGGTGAACAAGGCCAACCCGATCAAGGGTCGGATCAACATGTCGAACCTCTGCAGCGAGATCCTGCAGGTGAACACGCCGACCACGTACAACGACGATCTGTCGTACGACCAGATCGGCAAGGACATCTCCTGCAACCTCGGCTCGATGAACATCGCGCTCGCGATGGACGGGGGAGACCTCGGCGCGACCGTCGAGACCGCGATCCGCGGCCTCACCGCGGTCAGCAACCAGAGCCACATCTCGTCGGTGCGCTCGATCGAGGACGGCAACGACCGTTCGCACGCGATCGGCCTCGGGCAGATGAACCTGCACGGCTACCTCGCCCGCGAGCACGTGCACTACGGCTCCGAAGAGGGGCTCGACTTCACGAACATCTACTTCTACACGGTGCTGTACCACGCGCTGCGCGCCTCGAACAAGCTCTCGATCGAGCGCGGCGTCGCCTTCGACGGCTTCGAGGACTCGACGTACGCGTCGGGCGAGTTCTTCGACAAGTACATCGACCAGGCATGGGTTCCCACGACGGAGAAGGTCAAGGAGCTCTTCGCCGGTCACAGCATCCCCACGCAGGCCGACTGGGTCGAGCTCAAGGACAGCATCCAGAAGCACGGCATCTACAACCAGAACCTGCAGGCCGTTCCGCCGACCGGCTCGATCTCGTACATCAACAACTCGACGTCGTCGATCCACCCGATCGCGTCGAAGATCGAGATCCGCAAGGAGGGCAAGCTCGGTCGCGTCTACTACCCGGCGCCGTTCATGACGAACGAGAACCTGGAGTACTACCAGGACGCCTACGAGATCGGCTACGAGAAGGTCATCGACACGTACGCCGCGGCCACGCAGCACGTCGACCAGGGCCTGTCGCTGACGCTGTTCTTCAAGGACACGGCCACCACGCGTGACATCAACAAGGCGCAGATCTACGCATGGCGCAAGGGCATCAAGACGATCTACTACATCCGCCTGCGTCAGCTCGCCCTCGAGGGCACCGACATGAGCGAGTGCGTCAGCTGCATGCTCTGAGGCATGTGAATACAGTTCTGGTCACGGAGAGAGAAAAGAAGAGATGACCCCCGAATCGCTCAAGCTGGTCGAGCACGTGCAGGCGATCAACTGGAACCGCATCATCGACGACAAGGACCTCGAGGTCTGGAACCGTCTGGTGAACAACTTCTGGCTGCCCGAGAAGGTGCCGCTGTCGAACGACGTGCAGTCGTGGAACACGCTCACCCCCGAGGAGCAGCTGCTCACGATGCGCGTGTTCACCGGCTTGACGCTGCTCGACACGATCCAGGGCACGGTCGGGGCCGTCTCGCTGATCCCCGACGCGATCACGCCGCACGAGGAGGCGGTGTACACGAACATCGCGTTCATGGAGTCGGTGCACGCCAAGAGCTACTCGTCGATCTTCTCGACCCTCGCGTCGACGAAGGAGATCGACGAGGCATTCCGGTGGTCCACGGAGAATCCGAACCTTCAGAAGAAGGCGCAGATCATCATGGACTACTACCAGGGCGACGACCCGCTCAAGCGCAAGGTCGCATCCACGCTGCTGGAGTCGTTCCTCTTCTACTCGGGCTTCTACCTGCCGATCTACTGGTCGTCGAAGGCGAAGTTGACGAACACCGCCGACCTCATCCGCCTCATCATCCGCGACGAGGCCGTGCACGGCTACTACATCGGCTACAAGTTCCAGAAGGGTCTCGAGAAGGAGACCCAGGAGCGCCGCGACGAGCTGAAGGACTACACCTTCAACCTGCTCTTCGAGCTCTACGAGAACGAGGTCCAGTACACGCAGGACCTCTACGACGGCGTCGGTCTCACCGAGGACGTCAAGAAGTTCCTGCACTACAACGCCAACAAGGCGCTGATGAACCTCGGCTACGAGGCGATGTTCCCGTCGACCGTGACGAACGTGAACCCGGCGATCCTGTCGGCCCTGTCGCCGAACGCCGATGAGAACCACGACTTCTTCTCGGGCTCGGGCTCCTCGTACGTCATCGGCAAGGCCGAGGCCACCGAGGACGAGGACTGGGACTTCTGAAGCGGAGTCTGCACGCTATGGGAACCCTCGAATACAACAGCTCCCGCCCGCCGATCAAGGTCGACGACGACACTCTCGCCCACCTGAAGATCGTCATCGGGACGAAGCTCCGTCGCCACGAGAGCTTCATGATGACCTGGCTGCCCGAGGGCAGCGGCGACGGAGGGCGTCTCACGATCTGGATGAATCCGAGCATCCCGTTGATCCTCTCCTTCGACGGCTCGACGATGCCGATGATCGATTCGAAGCGCGTCGAAAGGATGATGGAGAGTCTCAGCGCCCGCGGGGAGCTCGTGCTCGACCAGCTCTCGTGAACAGGACGGCCGGTCCGCCGACTATCCTGGAGTGAGCATTCACAACAGGAGGCAGCCGTGATTCTCAGCTTCATCATCTTCTTGGTCATGTTCGTCGGCGGGATCTGGGTGATGGGCATCTCGCACGGCGTGCCGATGGACTTCCAGGCGCTCACGTTCTGCGCCGGCCTCGCCCTGGTCTGCCTGTCGATGGCGTGGATGATGCGCGAGGGCAAGAGCGGCGCCACCCGCCGCTCGAACAACTGGGACGGCGGCCCGGCCGCCAACTGATGAAGTCCGTTCCCTTCGGATCCACGACGGCACCCGCGGTCATCGCGGGGATGATGCGCATCTCCGACAAGGACGACGCGCAGATCAGCGAGCTGTACCGCACCGCGCGTGACGCCGGGATCGACTTCTTCGACCACGCCGACATCTACGGCGGTGCCATGCACGCCTGCGAGCAGAGGTTCGGCGATGCGCTGAAACTGAGTCCGTCCGAGCGGTCCGAGATCACACTGCAGACCAAGTGCGGCATCGTTCCGGCCGAGGGGATGTTCGACTTCTCCTACGAGCACATCGTCGCGCAGGTCGACGGGTCTCTGCGGGCGCTCGGCACCGACTACCTCGACGTGCTGCTGCTGCACCGGCCGGACGCGCTCGTCGAACCCGATGAGGTCGCCCGAGCATTCGACGAGCTCGAATCGTCGGGCAAGGTGCGCGCCTTCGGCGTCTCGAACCACACCCCGCGTCAGATCGACCTGCTGCGGACGGCCGTGCGGCAGCCGCTCATCGCCAACCAGGTGCAGCTGTCGATCACGCACGCTCCGATCATCACGCAGCCGATCGCGATGAACATGCTCGGCGAAGAGCAGAGCATCGTCCGCGACGGCGGCGGCATCGTCGAGTACTGCCGCATCAACGGCATCACCCTGCAGGCGTGGTCGCCGTTCCAGGCGGGCTTCTTCAGCGGGGTCTTCCTCGGCAACCCCGACCACCCCGAGCTCAACGCGGTCATCGATCGCCTGGCCGCCCGGTACGACGTGACGCCGACAGGCATCGCGACGGCGTGGATCACGCGCCACCCGGCGAACATGCAGGTCGTGCTCGGCACGACCACCCCGCAGCGCGTCGCGGATGCCGCGGCCGGCTCCGACATCGTCCTCACCCGCGCGGAGTGGTACGAGCTGTTCCGGGCAGCCGGTCACCTGTTGCCCTGAGCACGCGTCCCCGCACGCGCAGCGTCACCTCGAGCGGCGCTTCGCGAGCCGCGCTTCGAGGTTCGCCCTGACCGCGGGCCACTCCGGCTCGATGACGGAGTACTCGACGCTGTCGCGCAGGGCGCCGTTCCGGTACCGCGAGATCGCCCGCATCACGCCGTCCTGCTTCGCGCCCAGCCGTTCGATCGCCGCGCGGGACTGGAAGTTCACCCACTGCGTCGTCAACCCCACCCGGTACACGCCGAGCGTCTCGAATGCGTGCCGCATGAGCAGCAGCTTCGACTCGGCGTTCGTCCCGGTGCCGTGGGCCGACGGGCGATTCCACGTGTAGCCGATGTGCAGCCGGGGCACGGATGCGTCGAGGTCGTAGTACGACGTCATCCCGATCACGCGCCCCGCGGCGTCGAACGCCGTGAACGGCACCATCTCGCCGGTGTCCCTCAGGGCGAGGCGCCGTTCGATCTCGTCGGCGACGCCGTCCGGGGCGGGCACGGAGGTGTACCAGGCCGTCTGCCACAGGTCGCCCTCGCTGACGGCATCCATCAGACCGTCGGCATGCGAGCGGTCCAGCGGACGCAGCTCGACGAGAGCACCGGTGAGGACGACGGGCGAGGGGGAAGTCAGAAACGGCACCTGCTCATTCAACCAGCCGTCGTCTACGCTGAGGGCATGCCGTTCGTCTCCATCCTCATCATCGCCGTGATGATCGTCGCACTGATCGACATCATCACCCGTGACGAGTCGCAGGTGAAGCACCTGCCGAAGCTGGTCTGGATCCTCCTCGTCGTGCTGCTGCCGATGATCGGCAGCATCCTGTGGTTCCTGATCGGTCGCGAGTACGGCGGCGGCGGTGTCTCGCTGCCCCGGATGCCGCGGCGCGAAGCCCGCACGCAGGCACCGACCGCATCGCGGTACGCCCCGCCGGCCGATGCCCGCACGACCGAGCAGCAGATCGCCGATCTCGACCGCGAGATCGAGGAATGGCGCCTGCGCGAGGAGATCGCCAAGCGGCGGCACGACGAGGGCGACGCATCCTGAGCGCGCCGAAGCGCGCCGTCCTGGGCGGCGGATCGGGCTTCCTCGGCAGGGCGCTCGCGAGCGCCCTCGAAGCCGACGGGTACGAGGTCAGTGTGATCGGCCGGTCGGGTCCTGATGCGACCTGGGACGACCCGGCATCCGTTCTGCGCGTCGTCGACGGCGCCGACCTCGTCATCGGGCTCGCGGGGCGGATCGTCGACTGCCGTTACGACGACGCCAATCGCGACGAGATCCTGCGCTCGCGCATCGACACGACCAGGATGCTCGGCGAGGCGATCGCCCGCTCGGAGCGTCCGCCGACCGTGTGGCTGAACTCGAGCAGCGCGACCGTGTACCGCTACGCGCTCGACCGGGCGCAGACCGAGGCCGACACCGACTACGACACGGGGTTCTCTCCCGACGTCGCTCTGGCCTGGGAGGAGGAGCTGTTCCGTCTCGAGCTCCCGAACACGCGCCGCGTCGCGATGCGCATCACGATCGTCCTGGGCGACGGGCCGGCGACGAAGATGCTTTTCCGCCTCGCCCGGCTCGGCCTCGGGGGACCGCAGATCGACGGCTGGTGGTTCCCCCACAACCGCTACCGCGGCATCGGGCCGCATCCGACCCAGCCGCGCAGACCGATGTGGGTGCGCTCGAAGGGGCATCAGAAGTTCAGCTGGATCCACATCGACGACCTCGTCGGCGCGATCCGATTCCTCCGGGATACCCCGACGATCGCGGGGCCCGTCAACCTGTCGGCACCGACCCAGAGCGACAACCGGTCACTGATGGCGACGTTGCGCCGCATCGTGCGGATGCCGCTGGGCATGCCGGCGTGGCGGTTCATGCTGGAGCCCGCCATGTGGGTGCTGCGCACCGAACCCGAGCTCGTTCTCAAGAGCAGGTGGGTCGCGCCGAAGGTGCTGCTCGACGCCGGCTACCGCTTCGCGCACCCCGAACTCGAACCGGCGCTGCGCGACGTCCACCGCAGGATCAGCGCTCGCGGAGCCTGACCAGCCGCTCGTGACCGGTCTCCTCGAATTCCGCGATCTGCTCGCGGGACTTCAGGAAGTCCGAGAACGACCGGTACCCGAGCCCCTTCTCGCTGAACGACGGATCCATGCGGCGCATGTGCGTCTTCACGGCCGAGCTGTGCAGCCACTCATCGGCATCGGCCTTGTCGTGACCCAGGCGCAGGGCGCGCTGCAGCAGCGCGGTCGCCTCGTCCTGGTCGCTGAGCTGCGTCGCCTCGGCATCCTGCTCGGCGGGCTTCTTCTTGGCCCTGCTCCGGCTCGTGGCTCTGGTCTTCGCCGGCGTCTCGTCCTCGGTTTCAGCAGGGGTCGGTGCGGCTTTCTTCTGCGCCGGTCGGGAGACCCCTGGCAGCGAGTCGTACGACTCGAACTCGTCGCAGGCCGCTGCGAGCGACTTCGCCGTGGACCCTGCAACGCCCACGCCGATCACGTAGCGGCCGAGCCGCTTGCAGCGCTGGGCGAGCGGCACGTAGTCGCTGTCTCCGGCGACGAGCACGACGTGCGTGAGGTCGGAGAGGCGGAACATATCCTCCACGGCATCCACCGCCAGCCGGATGTCTGCACCGTTCTTCGCGTAGGCGGCGGCGGGGAAGAGCTGCACCAGGTCGACGGCGCGCGCGACGAGCTGCGAGCGGTACTCGGCGTTCACCGGCGATGACCAGTCCGCGTACGCGCGGGTCAGCACGAGAGTGCCGAAGGATGCCGCGTAGTCGATGATGGCGCCGACCTGGATCATCGCCTCCTTCAGACGCGCTTCGACCTCGGGGTCGTTCGGGTTCTCGGCGATGCGCTGGCGATCCTTGCTGTACGCGTTCCGGCCGTGCACCCGGTCGAACCACGAGATGACGATGTTGTCGAAGTCGAGGTAGACCGCGACGCGCGGGTCCTGGGGGTCAGCCATCGGTGCGCTCCTCGCTCGGGTACCGGACGCCGATCTGCGCCCGGATCTCATCCAGCGTTCCCATGATGGCCACGCTCTCGGCGATGGGCAAGACATCGCCCTCCAGGATGCCGTCCCGCACGAGCCGCTCGGCCGCGAGGGCCTGGAACTGCATGCCGCGCCCGTCCACCTCGGACGCGTAGCTCTCGCGCACCTCGCCGTCCGGCGCGATGACGCGGAAGGTCGTCGGGGCATACCAGACCCGGTCGATCTCGATCCGCGCCTCGGTGCCGACGATCGACGCCGAGGTGGCGCCTGCGGCACGCGACGACGACAGAGTCGTGGAGAGCGCGCCTCCGGCGTGCGTCATGATCGTGGCGACCTCGGTGTCGGCTCCGGTCTCGCCGAGCCGTCCGGATGCCGTGATGGCCTCCGGTGCTCCCAGGACGTCCCAGACGAACGAGACGGGGTAGATGCCGAGGTCGAGCAGAGCACCTCCGCCCAGTTCGAGGGCGTTCAGCCGGTGCGCCGGGTCTGCAGGGAGCAGCTGGGTGTGATCCGCTGTCACCGCGCGGATCTCGCCCAGGGTGCCGT
The DNA here is from genome assembly GCF_040702785.1 of Microbacterium sp. NPDC077644. Classification (NCBI taxonomy): domain Bacteria; kingdom Bacillati; phylum Actinomycetota; class Actinomycetes; order Micrococcales; family Microbacteriaceae; genus Microbacterium; species Microbacterium sp. NPDC077644. The sequence continues at coordinate 156,352 of NZ_JBFBME010000003.1, read as the reverse complement.
CGGCGATGATCTCGCGGATGCGGACCATGTGCGGCAGATAGCGCGTCCACATCGCCTCCATGACGAGGAGCCCTCGCTCGGCGGCGATCCGCTGCAGGTCCGCGGCCTCCGCCCGGTTGAGGGTGAACGGCTTCTCCACGAGCACGTGCTTGCCGTTCTCGAGTGCCAGGCGTGCGGTGGCGTGATGCATCGGATGCGGTGTCGACACGTACACGATGTCGACGCCCGGGTCGGTCACGAGCGCCTCGTACGACGCGTGCGCAGCCTCGATGCCGAACTCCGCGGCGAACGCGTCGGCCGATGCCTGCGAGCGCGAGCCCACCGCGACGAGGTCGAGTCCTGCTGTGCGCAGATCAGAGGCGAAGGCGTGGGCGATGCCGCCCGTGGCGAGGATTCCCCAGCGCAGTCCAGTCATCCTCTCAGCGTAGTGGCGCGGCTCCTGCCGATGATCGCCTCACGGGATGAGGGTGATCTTGCCGTTCGCCTCGTGAGCCTCGATCAGGCGATGCGCCTCGGCTGCTTCCGCGAGAGGCAGCTCGGCGCCCAGCTCGACCTGGAAGTCCCCGCTCGCGATCAGGTCGATCGCGACGGCGATGCCCTCGGCCCGCCAGGCGAGCTCCTGCTCGGTGAGGGGCACCGGCGAGCCGCCGCTGAAGGCGCGGATGCCGAGTTCCGCAGCATCCGGACCGCGAACGATCGTCGCGATGCGATCGTGGTCGGCCACGAGCTCTTTGGAGACCTCGATGGCCTCGTCGGTGCCCGCGCAGTCGAGCGCGACGGTGACGTCGCCGTCCACGGCTGCGCGCACGCGGTCTGCGAGGCCCTCGCCGTACGCGACCGGGATGGCGCCCAGGTCGCGCACCTGCTCGTGGCGCGCCGGGCTCGCCGTGGCGACGACCGTTGCACCCCAGGCGACGGCGAACTGGACGGCCGCCTGCCCGACCGCACCGGATCCGGCGTGCACGAGAAGCACATCGCCCGCGCCGACCTCGAGCGAGCGCAGGCACTGATAGGCGGTGCCGACCGGGATGCCGAGACCGGCGGCCTCAGCGGCGGTCACGGCATCCGGAAGAGCGTAGAGGTGGTCGGCGGAGATGGCGATGTGCGTGGCGTACGTGCCGGATGCATCGCGGACGGCGACGCGGTCGCCCACGGAGAAGCCAGTGACGCCTTCGCCGACGGACTCGATGGTGCCGGCGCCGTCGAACCCGACCCGGCGGGGTTCGGTGATCGGCGGCATCGGGCGCTTGCCGCTGCGACGCTTGGCGTCGAGCGGATTGACACCGGCCGCTTCGATGCGGACGACGACCTCGCCGGGACCGGCGACAGGATCGGGGATGTCCACGAGCCGGAGGACGTCAGGGGAGCCGAGTTCTGTGTAGACGATCGCGCGAGCCATGCCGTCAGGCTACCGGCCTTCCGGAACCTTTCCCCCGCGACCTCTGATTGTGCACGACTTCGGATGCCGCTGGCGGCACACCGCGTGGATGCGCCGTGCCGCGGCGTGTCGGGCCTCAGGTCCGAAGTAGTGCACGGGCGGGGGTGGGGTGGGGTGGGGCGGAGAGGTCAGGAGGGTGGTTAGGGGCGCAGGGCCTTCGCGATGCGCTGGGGCGACACCGGCTGCGCGGTGCCGAGACGCTGCGCGAACACGCTGATGCGGTACTCCTCGAGCAGCCAGCGCGCCTCGGTCAGCGCCGCGGGTGCATCGGCGGGCAGCGGGGTCGTGCCGCCGGCATCCGCGAACGCCTGCGCGACGCGCTCGAACTCGGTCATGCGGGCGCGATCCCTGCCCGGCTCGTTCGCGAGCGTCTTCAGCCGGTCGAGCATCCCGTCGAGGTAGCGGGGGAAGTGCGCGAGCCGGTCGACGCCGGCCGCCGAGACGAACCCGGGATGCAGGAGGGCGCTCAGCTGCGAGCGGATGTCGTTCAGCGGGCCGAGCAGCGCGAGCGAGTTCTGCGCCTTGATGCCGCGCTCCACGTCCCGCGACTTCGTGAGGATGCGGGCGATGAGAGAGACCGTCTGGAACAGATCGTCGACGAGGGCGGCGCTGACCGCATCCCTCGCCTGATCGAACGCGGCCTTCGTGCGGATCGCGGCGGTCGATCCCTGAGCCTGTCGAAGGGTCGCCTGCACGACCGCGCGGCGGGAGTCTTCGACGAGGGCGGCGACGTTCGGGTACGGGGACGCCGCCAGGGCGAGCTTCTCCTGCGATGTCAGGTGATCCTGCACATACGAGGCCGGCGACGGCACGTTCAGCAGGATCAGCCGCAGCACGCCGTCGCGGGTGAGGCGCTCGGCGGCATCCGCTGTGGCCTCGACGCGCACGGCGACGGTCTTGCCCTCGTCGACGATCGCCGGATACCCGCGCACCACGCCGCCGGCGACGCGCGTGTCGAGCACCTCGGGGAGGTCGTCAAAGGTCCAGGCCGTGAGACCCTGCCTCTCGATCGACGACGGACGCGTCGCCGTGGCGACATCACGGACGTCGGGCTTCTGGGGCTTCGCGATCGTCCGTGCGACGCTCGCCCTGGCCCGGTCCGACAGGGATCGCTGCAGGTCGCCCAGATCCCGGGCGGAACCGGCGACCCTGCCGCGCTCGTCGACCGCGCGGAAGTTCATGCGCAGGTGCCCCGGTACGCGTTCGTCGTCGAAGTCCGAGGCCGCGACGGGCTGATTGGCGAGCGGCTGGATCAGGCGCGCGAGTGCCTCCTTCAGCGAACGCTCCGGCAGCCCGTCGTGGCCCTCCGGACCCTGTTCTGCGAGATCGGCGCCGAACTTCTCCGCCCAGTCGGCGGCCGGGACGACATGACGGCGGATGGTCTTGGGCAGAGCGCGCAGCAGCGCGGTGACGAGCTCGGCCCGCAGGCCCGGCACCTGCCAGTCGAACCCGCGATCCTCGATCTGGGCGAGCAGCGCGAGCGGGACGACGACGCTGACGCCGTCATCCGCAGCGCCCGGTTCGAACCGGTAGGCGAGGCCGAGCACCTGGTCGCCCTGCCGCCAGCGCGTGGGGAACTCGTCCTTGTCGGCCCGGTCGTCGTCCTCGATGAGGTCGCTCTCGCGCATGACGAGCAGCTTCGGGGTCGTCTGCAGCGCCTCGCGCCACCACGCCTCGAAGGAGCGCACGTCGAACACGTCTGCCGGGACGCGCTCGTCGTAGAAGCGAAAGACCGCCTCATCGCCCACGAGGATGTCGCGGCGCCGCTCGCGCTCCTCGAGCTTCTCGAGGCGGCGCCGCAGTTCGAGGTTGCTGCGCCAGAAAGCACTGACGCGCTTGTCGATGCGTCCCGGGTCCCATTCGCCCTCGACCAGGGCATGCCGCAGGAACAGCTCGCGGGATGCCGCGCGATCGACCCGCGCGAACTGGATGCGGCGACGGGGGATGATCTCGACCCCGAACAGGGTGACCTTCTCGTAGGCGATCGCGGCCCCGGCATCCTTCGACCAGTGGGGCTCGGACACCTGGCGCTTGGCGAGATCGCCCGCGAGCGCCTCCGCCCACGCGGGGTCGATCGCGGCGACCGTGCGGGCGAACGTGCGGGAGGTCTCGACGATCTCGGCGGCCATGACGGCCTTCGGGCTCTGCTTGCGCAGTCCCGACCCGGGGAAGACCGAGAAGCGGATGCCGCGGGCGCCGCGGTATTCAGGCGTCCGGCGCTTCTCCTTCTTGCTCTTGTCCTTGGTCGTGCCCTTGACGTTCCGCTCGTCGAGGATTCCGATCTGCGACAGCAGGCCCGCGAGCAGCGCGCGGTGGATGGCGTCGCCGTTGGCGTGGCCCTGGGGTGCGGTTTCGACTCGCTCCGCTCGCTCAACCCGTTTCGTCTCGCTCCGCTCGCTCAACGGCCCGCGGTGGGGGCTCTTCACGAGACTCCGCAGCTGGCGGTGCACGTCGAACCATTCCCGCACGCGCACGTAATTCAGATGCTCTGAGCGGCACATGCGGCGGAACGCGCTGGATCCGAGCTCCCGCTGCTGCTCGCGCAGGTGGTTCCAGAGGTTGAGGATCGCGAGGAAATCGCTCGTGGGGTCGGTGAAGCGGGCGTGCATGCGGTCGGCGGCATCCCGGACCGCCTGCGGCGCATCCTGCGACGGGCGTTCGCGGACGTCCTGGATCGACATGCCCGCGACGATGGCCAGCACATCCTCCGACACACCCCCGCGCTGCGCCTCGAGCAGCATCCGTGCGAACCGCGGATCGATCGGCATGCGCGAGATGTCGCGGCCGATCTTCGTGAGGCGGGCGGTCCCTGAGCCCGTCGGGTCGACCGCGCCCAGCTCGGTGAGCAGGTCGAAGGCGGCCTTGACGCCGCGCGAGTCGGGAGGCGTGAGGAACGGGAACGCGGTGATGTCGCCGAATCCGAGCGACAGCATCTGCAGCACGACGGACGCGAGCGAGGTGCGCAGGATCTCGGGTTCGGTGAACTCCGGCCGCTTCTCGAAGTCCTCCTCGGAGTACAGGCGGATCGCGATGCCGTCACTGGTGCGGCCCGCGCGGCCGGAGCGCTGGTTCGCGGATGCCTGCGAGATCGCCTCGATCGGCAGCCGCTGCACCTTGGAGCGGTTGCTGTACCGCGAGATGCGCGCGGTCCCGGTGTCGATGACGTACTTGATGCCGGGGACCGTGAGGCTCGTCTCGGCCACGTTGGTCGCGAGGATGACGCGGCGTCGGACGCCCGCGACACGGCTCGGCTCGAACACGCGGTGCTGCTCGGCGGCCGAAAGTCTGCCGTACAGGGGGAGCACCTCGACGGGTGCCTTCGTCGACGTGTAGGCGGAGCGGACGGCATCCGCGGCATCCCGGATCTCGGCCTCGCCGGGCAGGAAGACGAGCACGTCGCCCGGTGCCTCGCGGTCGAGTTCGCGCAGGGCGGCGACGATCGCGGAGACCTCGTCCTCCTCGGCATCCTCATCGGGGCCCCGGTACCGGATCTCGACCGGATAGGTGCGGCCGGAGACCTCGATCACGGGTGCCGGCACCTGATCGGCCCCTGAGCCCGTCGAAGGGCGCGCGAAGTGCTTCGCGAAGCTCTCGGGGTCGATCGTGGCCGAGGTGATGATGACCTTGAGGTCGGGGCGCTCGGGAAGGATCCGGGTGAGGTATCCGAGCAGGAAGTCCACGTTGAGGGACCGCTCGTGCGCCTCATCGATGATGATCGTGTCGTAGCGGCGCAGAAGCCGGTCGCGATGGATCTCGTTCAGCAGGATGCCGTCGGTCATCAGCGCGATCTTCGTGTCGGCCGAGACCTGGTCGGTGAAGCGGACCTTGTAGCCGACGAGCCCCCCGAGCTCCACCTGCAGCTCTTCGGCGACGCGCTCGGCGATCGTTCGTGCGGCAAGGCGCCGCGGCTGCGTGTGCGCGATGCTCTCGCGGCCGAGTTCGAGGCAGATCTTCGGCAGCTGCGTCGTCTTGCCCGACCCGGTGGCGCCGGCGACGACGACGACCTGGTTGTCGCGGATGGCGGCGGCGATCTCCTCCCGGGCGGCGCTGACGGGCAGCTCCGGGGGATAGGAGATGACGGGAGATGACATAGCCCTCCATCGTATGACGACCGTGCCTGTCATCACAGGTCGTAGGCTGGACGGCATGACGATTCCCCTCATCACTCTGAACGACGGTCACACGATCCCGCAGCTCGGCTACGGGGTGTTCAAGGTCGACCCGGTCGACACGGAGCGCACGGTCTCCGAGGCACTCGAGGTCGGCTATCGCCACATCGACACCGCCGCGATCTACGGCAACGAGGAAGGTGTGGGTGCCGCGATCGCGAAGAGCGGCATCGCCCGGGACGAGCTGTTCATCACGACGAAGCTGTGGAACGACCGCCACGACGGCGACGAGCCGAACGCCGCGATCGCCGAGAGCCTCGAGAAGCTCGGCCTCGAGCACGTCGACCTCTACCTCGTGCACTGGCCGACCCCGGCCAAGGACAACTACGTCCACGCGTTCGCGAAGCTCATCGAGCTGCGCGAACAGGGTCTGACCCGCAGCATCGGCGTCTCGAACTTCCTCGTGGAACACCTCGAGCGCGTCGTGAAGGAGACCGGCGTCACCCCCGCCGTCGACCAGATCGAGCTGCACCCGGCGTACCAGCAGCGCGAGGTCACCGCGTGGGCCGCCGACCACGGCGTGCGCATCGAGGCGTGGGGCCCGCTCGGCCAGGGCAAGTACGACCTGTTCGGCACGCCCGCCGTCGCAGACGCCGCGGCATCCCACGGCAAGACCCCGGCGCAGATCGTGCTCGGCTGGCACCTGCAGAAGGGAAACATCGTCTTCCCGAAGTCGGTGCGGATCGAGCGTCTGCGCGAGAACCTCGACGTGTTCGACGTCACCCTGACGGACAGCGAGATCGCGGCGATCGACGCCCTCGACCCGCTGGACGGCTCGGGCCGCGTGGGAACCCACCCGAACGAGTTCAACTGAGACGACCTGTTTCGAACGATGACGCCCTGTGTCGCTCCGCGTGCCACAGGGCGTCATCGTCGCTAACGTCGCCTCTATGACAGCTCCCTACCGCATCGTCGCCGTCTCCGGCTCTCTCCACGAGCCCAGCAAGACGACCGCGCTGCTGCGTGCGATCGCGGACGCCGTCGCCGAGCGCGCGGATGCCGAGATCCAGCTGATCGAACTCACCGAGATCGGGCCCTCGCTGGCCGGAGCCCTGCAGCGCGAGCAGCTGCCCGCGCACATCGAGGAGCAGCTCGTCGCCATCGAGCAGGCCGACCTGCTGATCGTCGGAAGCCCGGTGTACCGCGCCTCGTTCACCGGACTGTTCAAGCACCTGTTCGACTTCATCGGCCAGTACGAGCTCGTCGGCAAGCCGGTACTCCTCGCCGCGACGGGAGGCGGAGAGCGGCACGCGCTGATGATCGAGCACCAGTTGCGGCCGCTGTTCGCGTTCTTCCAGGCGCTGACGCTGCCGCTTGGCGTCTACGCCAGCAACACGGATTTCGACGGCTATCGGGTCGCCTCGGACGTGCTCGAGGCGCGCATCGCGCTCGCGGCTGACCGTGCCCTGCCGCTGGTCGGCTACGCGGCGACGCGCACGGTGGATGCCCTCGTCTGACCGCGAGACTGCAAGGCCGCGCCGAGACTGCGCCGCTTCGCGGCTGTCTCGGCGCGGCCTTGCGGTCTGGGCGTAGCGTGAGGGCATGAACCGCCTGGCCGGAACCCTCAGCCCGTACCTGCGCGCGCACGCCGACAACCCCGTCGATTGGTGGCCGTGGTCAGGTGATGCCTTCGCCGAGGCGCAGCGCCGGGACGTCCCGCTGCTGATCTCGATCGGCTACTCCACGTGCCACTGGTGCCACGTCATGGCGCGGGAGTCGTTCTCCTCGCCCGAGATCGCCGAACTCATCGACGCCGACTTCGTGGCGATCAAGGTCGACCGTGAAGAGCATCCCGACGTCGACGGCGCCTACATGGCGGCGGCCGCGGCGTTCACGCAGAACCTCGGCTGGCCGCTGACGATCTTCGCGACGCCGCAGGGCCGCACGTTCTACGCCGGCACCTACTGGCCGCCCGAGGCGCGCGGCGGGATGCCGGGATTCCGCGATGTGCTCGCGGCGGTGAAGGAGGCGTGGACGGTGCGCCGTGATCAGGCCGTCGAATCGGCGGATGCCGTCGCCGAGGCGCTGGCGCAGGCCGCCGCGGTCGCACCGTCCGATGCGCCGTCGACGCCGAACCTCGTCGCGGCCGCCGAGGCGATCGCCGCACGCGAGGACAGATCGTTCGGCGGCTTCGGTGGCGCCCCGAAGTTCCCCGTCGCGACGACCCTGGGGTTTCTGCAGCATCCGCTCGTGCGCCGTGAGGCGCCGGACGCCGCGGGTGCCGCGGATCGTGCGCTCGCCGCGATGGCGGCATCCGATCTGCGAGATGAAGACGGCGGCTTCTTCCGGTACGCGACGCAGCGGGACTGGACCGTGCCGCACTACGAGCGGATGCTGACCGACAACGCCCAGCTCCTCGATGTCGCACTGCACGCCGGCGACGAGCAGACCGCACGAGGCATCGCGCAGTTCTTGCTGCAGACGCTGCGGCAGAGCGGCGGCGGGTTCGGCGCCGCTCAGGATTCGGAGTCGATGATCGGGGGCGAACGCACCGAGGGCGGCTACTACCTGCGACCCGTGGCCGAGCGGGCGGAGCTCGATCCGCCCGCGGTCGACGGCAAGGTCATCACCGGATGGAACGGCCTCGCGATCGCCGCGCTCGCACGGGCCAGTGCGGCGCTCGGGGAGTCGTCGTGGGCGACGGCGGCCGCGGAGGCTGCGCAGTTCGTGCTGCGCGTGAACCGCTCGCCCGCAGGTCGCCTCGTGCGATCGTCGCTCGATGGCGTCGCCGCAGACGCGGTCGCGACGCTGGCCGATCTCGCGCTGCTCGCGGACGGACTGTTCGCGCTCGCCGTCGCCACCGGCGATGCCGCGTGGGCGGTCCGCGGGCGCGAGATCCTCGACGACGTCCTGGCGCACGGAGCGCAGGCCGATCCGGTGCTGGCGTCGCACGGTGTGGCATCCGCCCCCGACAGCACCGACGGCGACCTGCCGTCCGGTGTCGCGGCGCTCGCCGGGGCCGCGCTCACCGCGTGGCGGCTGGGCGCGGGGGAGCGGTACCGGGATGCGGCAGAGGAGCAGGTGAGGGTGCATGCGGCATCCGGTCTGCAGCATCCGTTCGGTCATGGCTCTCTGCTGGGCGTCGCCGCCGACCTCGCCGAACCTCCCCGCCAGATCGTGGTGGTGACCTCGGCGCCGGGTGGTTTGCTGGCGCAGGCCGCGGGCCGGGCGGATGCCGACGTCATCGCCGTCGTCACGCCGGCGCAGGCCCAGGCGTTCGAGGATGCCGGTTTCGACCTGTTCGCGGGTCGCTCGGCGACGACGGGGGTCGCGTACGACTGCCGCGCGTTCGTGTGCCGCCTGCCGGTGTCGGATGCCGCCGCGCTCGCGCTCGAGCGCTGAACGGAGCAGCGCCGCGCGCGATCAGATCCAGGTCGGCATCCAGTTGTGGATGAGCCAGAAGTCGTACGGCACGTTCATTCCGGTCCACACGGGGTAGAAGAACGCGGAGACGAGGACGACCACGATGAGGAACACCACCGCGGTGCGCTCACCGGCCTGACGGCGGTAGAGCGGGTCCTCGCGGCGGCCGCCGATGTCGCGCAGCGCCAGCGTCAGCGAGAGGACCAGGAACGGCACCATCACGACCGTGTAGAACTGGAAGATCGTCCGTTCCGGGTAGAGCAGCCACGGCACGTACGTCACCGCGAGGCCCACGAGGGGGAGACCGTAGGTCCAGGGCATCGGTCGGCGCTCGACGAGCCCGCGCACGAACCGGTACAGCAGATAGAGCGCCGCGGCGACACCCGCGTACCAGATCAGCGGGTTGGGAACGGTCGAGATCACCGAGATGCAGTGATCCGTCCCGCACGTCTGATCGTCTCCCGTCCACACCGCGGTCGGCCGCAGCAGCAGGGGCCACTGCCACGCCGGGCTCGCGTACGGGTGCCCCGAGCTCAGCCCGACGTGGAACGCGTAGATCGCCTCGTGATAGTTCCACAGCGCGACGAGCGGATTCGCGTCGGACTGCCGGTCGTATCCGCCTGCGGTGACGAGCCATCCCGTCCACGACACGACGTAGGTGAGCGCCGCAGCAGGGACGAGCAGCAGGAACGACACGACCCCTTGACGGGCGGCGGCATCCATCGGCCAGTACGCGACGCCGGCGCGCCGGCGCGCGAGGGCATCGGTGACCACGAGGTAGATCCCGAAGCCGGCCAGCGCGTACAGGCCGGACCACTTCACCGCGGCGGCACCGCCGAGGGCGACGCCCGCTGCGAGCACCCACGGACGCCGCCAGACCACGCGCCCCCACAGGCCGGCGCCCGCGGCCTCGATGAGCGGGATCGTGCGCCGTCGGTCGAGCAGGACGAACAGGAATCCGAGCAGGATGAAGAAGGTCAGGATGCCGTCGAGCAGCCCGATCCGGCTCATGACGATGCTGAGCCCGTCGATCGCGAGAAGGATGCCCGCGACCGTCGCGGCGACGATTGAACGGGTGAGCTGCTTGGCCACGAGGTACACCAGCAGCACCGTGGCCGTGCCGACGAGCGCGACCATCAGCCGCCACGCGGCGCTGTTGCCCGCTCCGAACGCCGCCATGCCCAGCGCGATGATCCACTTGCCGAGCGGCGGATGCACGACGAAGCTCCCGGTCTCGCTCAACGAGCTCGTGTCGCCGGTGAGGAACGCCTCGTTCGCGCCGTCGCCCCAGGTTCCTTCATAGCCGAGCAGCCACAGCGACCACGCGTCCTTCACGTAGTACGTCTCGTCGAAGGCAAGCGTGTGCGGGTGCGCGAGGTTCGCGAGCCGCAGCACGGCTGCGATCGCGGTGACCACGAGCGGCGCGAGCCACCGCACGACACGGCTCCAGTCCGGGTCGAGCAGCAAGCGGTCGCGGAGCCTGTCCCACACCGTCAGGCGCTCCGCGGGCGGAGGGAGGAGGGGCGCGGGCTCGGACACGGCACAAGCCTAGAGCCGACTCCCTAAGCTGAAGAGGTGATCATCCTCGCGGCGACTCCGATCGGCAATCTCGGCGACGCTTCGCGGCGGCTCATCGAAGCCCTCGAGAACGCGCAGGTCGTAGCCGCGGAGGACACGCGCACCACCGCGCATCTGCTGAGGGCCCTGCAGATCGAGAACCGGCCGCGACTGGTCGCCCTCCACGACCACAACGAGAAGCAGAAGGCCGCCGAGCTGGTCGCGCTCGCCGAGGACGAGGATGTCGTCGTCGTCAGCGACGCCGGGATGCCGGCCGTCAGCGATCCCGGGTACGGACTGGTCGCCGCGGCGGTCGACGCCGGCGTGACCGTGACGGCGATCCCCGGACCGAGCGCGGTCATCATGGCGCTGGCGATCTCAGGGCTCCCGACCGACCGCTTCACGTTCGAGGGCTTCCTGCCGCGCAAGCCGGGGGAGCGGCGGCGCGAACTGCGGGCTCTCGCCGCAGAGCCACGGACGATGATCTTCTTCGAGTCGCCGTCGCGCCTGGCATCCGCGCTCGCCGACATGGGCGATGCCTTCGGCGACGACCGCCGGATCGCCGTGTGCCGGGAACTCACCAAGATGTACGAAGAGGTGCGACGCGGCACGGCGTCCGATCTGGCCGCGTGGGCGGAAGGCGGCGTCAAGGGCGAGATCGTCGTCGTCGTCGAGGGCGCGGCTCCCGTCGTCGCATCCGCGGAGGATGCCGGCGCTCAGGTTCAGGCGCTCGTCGAGGCCGGCATGCGCCTGAAGGATGCCTGCGCCGAAGTCGCCGCCTCCACCGGTCTCAGCTCCCGCGATCTGTACCAACAGGCGCTGGCGTCCCGCTCGCGATGACGGACGACTCGATCGCCGCGGCCTACGACGCGCGCGCCGCGGAGTACATCGAGATCGCCGGGAGCGTCGATCAGATGGATGCCGCAGACCGCAGTCTCATCGCGGCATGGCGCGATGCGACGGAGGGGCCGTTGCTGGATGCCGGTTGCGGGCCGGGCCTGTGGACGGACTTCCTCCACGACGGTCATCGTGAGGTCCAGGGCGTCGACATCTCCGAGGAGTTCCTGGCGAGCGCGCGCTGCACATACCCGCATCTGAGGTTCGAGGCCGCCAGCTTCCGCACGCTTCCCGTCGCAGACGCCTCGCTCGGCGGCATCCTCGCCTGGTACTCCCTGATCCACACGCCGCCCGCAGAGATCCCGGCGGTGCTGAGCGAGTTCGCGCGCGTTCTGACGCCCGGCGGCTCGTTGCTCATCGGCTTCTTCGACGGACCGCGAAACGCCCAGCACGTTCTTCGGAGGATTGCGGCAGGTTCGGACCATTCCTGCGAATCGATCCGAAGTTCGTGCGATTCTCCGAATCGGATGCGCGACGATGATCACCGAGTGCGAGCCAGGGCGTCCTCGACACACGAGCACCCGCCCGCGGCATCCCGCCTAGAATTGACCGCATGCCCGCTGGCGAATCGTTCTACATCACCACGCCCATCTACTACCCCTCCGATGTGCCGCACATCGGTCACGGGTACACGTCGGTGGCGGTCGACACGCTCGCCCGCTGGCACCGGCAGTCGGGTGATGACACCTGGATGCTGACCGGCACCGACGAGCACGGCCAGAAGATGCTCCGTGCCGCCGCGGCCAACGGCGTCACCCCGCAGCAGTGGGTCGACAAGCTCGTCTCCGAGAGCTGGTTCCCGCTGCTGGAGACGCTCGACGTCGCCAACGACGACTTCATCCGCACCACACAGGAGCGGCATGAGCGCAACGTTCAGGTGTTCTTCCAGCGGCTCTACGACGCGGGCTACATCTACGCCGGCGAGTACGAGGCGCTGTACTGCGTGGGCTGTGAGGAGTTCAAGCCCGAGTCGGAGATCGTCGATGGCACCGGTCCCTTCGAGGGGCTCAAGGTCTGTGCGATCCACTCCAAGCCGCTCGAGCTCCTGCAGGAGAAGAACTACTTCTTCAAGCTCAGCGAGTTCCAGGACCGGCTGCTCGAGCTGTACAAGAACGAGCCCGACTTCGTGCGCCCGCACTCGGCACGCAACGAGGTCGTCTCGTTCGTCAGCCAGGGTCTGAAGGACCTCTCCATCTCGCGCTCGACCTTCGACTGGGGCATCCCGCTGCCCTGGGACGAGTCGCACGTCATCTACGTATGGGTCGACGCGCTCCTCAATTACGCCACGGCGGTCGGATACGGCGCAGAGCCCGGTTCGGAGGGCGCGGAGACCTTCGCCCGCCGCTGGCCCGCGTACCACGTGGTCGGCAAGGACATCCTGCGCTTCCACGCCGTGATCTGGCCCGCGCTGCTGATGGCCGCCGGCGTCGATGTGCCCAAGGGCGTCTTCGCGCACGGCTGGCTGCTCGTCGGCGGCGAGAAGATGTCGAAGTCGAAGCTCACCGGCATCGCGCCAACCGAGATCACCGACGTCTTCGGCTCGGACGCGTACCGCTTCTACTTCCTCTCCGCCATCGCCTTCGGGCAGGACGGCTCGTTCTCGTGGGAGGACCTGTCGGCCCGATACCAGGCCGAGCTCGCGAACGGCTTCGGCAACCTCGCCTCGCGCACGATCGCGATGATCGAGAAGTACTTCGGCGGAACGGTCCCCGAGCCGGCCGAGTACGCCGAGCAGGATCTGGCGATCCAGAAGACGGTGGCGGACGCCGCGAAGGCGGCGGATGCCGCGATCGAGCAGTTCCGCATCGACGAGGCGATCCGCTCGATCTGGACGATCGTCGACGAGCTCAACGGCTACATCACCGACAACGAGCCGTGGGCCCTCGCCCGCGACGACGCCCAGCGCGGGCGCCTCGGCACCGTGCTGTACACGTGCGCCGAGGGTCTGCGGGCGCTCGCCGTGCTCCTGTCCCCGGTGATGCCGCAGTCGACCGGGAAGCTGTGGTCGGCGCTCGGTGCCGCTGAGACGCTCGGTGCCCTGCAGGAGCAGCCTCTCCGTGAGGCCGGAGCCTGGGGCAAGCTCGCCCCTGGAACGACCGTGCAGACCCTGGCACCGCTGTTCCCCCGCGTGGAGCAGCCGGCTTGACCGACAACCCGAGTCAGTACGTCCGGGAGCGGGCGGCAGGCGGCCGCAAGGACCTCCGGTACCCGCCCGCACCCGAACCGCTGACGGTGCCGGTGTACGACAACCACGCGCACCTCGAGATCACCGACGGCGACGACCCGCTCACGCTCACCGAGCAGCTCGATCGGGCGGAGGCGGTCGGCATCGCCGGTGTCGTCCAGGCCTCGGGCGACATCGAGTCGTCGCGCTGGGCGGTGGATGCCGCATCCGCCGACCCCCGCGTCCTCGCAGCCGTCGCGATCCATCCGAACGACGCCCCGGTGTACGCCGAGGCCGGTCGGCTCGCTGAGGCGATCGCCGTGATCGACGAGCTCGCCGCGCACCCGCGCGTGCGGGCGATCGGCGAGACGGGCCTGGACTTCTTCCGAACCGGGCCCGAGGGGCGGGACGCGCAGTTCGAATCCTTCGAGGCGCACATCGCGCTCGCCAGGAAGCACGGCATCGCGATGCAGATCCACGATCGAGACGCGCATGACGAGGTCCTCGAGACGCTCGCCCGCGTCGGTGCCCCGGAGCGCACGGTCTTCCACTGCTTCTCGGGTGACGACGCCATGGCGCGTGTCTGCGCGGATGCCGGCTATCACCTGTCCTTCGCGGGCAATGTGACCTTCAAGAACGCGCAGAACCTGCGGGACGCGCTGGCCGTCACGCCGCTGGACCGCATCCTCGTCGAGACGGATGCCCCGTTCCTGACCCCGACCCCGCTGCGCGGCCGCCCGAACGCGCCGTACCTCGTGCCCATCACGCTGCGCTTCATGGCTGCCGAGCTCGATCTGCCGGTCGACGATCTCGCCGCGCAGATCGCCGAGAACACCCTGCGGGTCTACGGCTCCTTCGCCGACTGAGCATCCACCTCGTCGATCGCAGGCTTCGCGTTCACGATGTGCGAGATCGGCTTCCAGACCAGCAGCAGGGTGATCGCGGCCCCGCCGAAGGCGAACCACCACGGTGCGGTCAGTCCCCACAGCTGCGCGATGATGCCGCCGAGCGCCTGCCCGATCACCATCCCGCCGAAGACGCCGACCATGTTGACCGATGCGACCCGCCCCTGCAGTGCGTGCGGCACGAGCCGTTGGCGCACGGTCGTCGATATGGTGCCCCACACGAACGCGTAGGTTCCGAAGACGAACATGATCACCAGCGCCACCCATCCGACTGTCGTGAGCGCGAAGGCGAGGTGCATCAGCACTTCGAGCGACAGCGCCACGCGCATGAGCGTCGCGAACGACACGTGCCGCTCCATCCAGCCGAAGGTGACGGTCGCCAGGATGCCGCCGAGCGCCGATGCCGTGGTGAGCATGCCGTACCCGACCGGACCCATGTGCAGGTGCTCGGTGGCGTAGAGGACGAGGATGCCCCAGGGCGCCGCCCAGGTGATGTTGAACGTGAGGATGATGAGAACCAGCATCCGCACGGGCGGGTTGCGCCACATCCACTTCACGCCCTCGGCGATGTCGGTGTGCACCGGCGTGCGCGCCTCGGTCTCGCGCGGCGGGATCGGCGTGACTGCCATCCGCGAGATGAGGACGACGGCGAAGCCGATGCAGATCACCTCGACGAGGAACGGCCAGGCGGCCCCTGCGGCGAACAGGAACGCGCCGATCGGAGGACCGGCGAACTGGTTCGCCACGAGATACCCGGCCTGCAGCCTGGCGTTGCCCACGCCGAGGTCGGCGGGCTTCACGAGCATCGGCAGCAGGGTGCTGGAGGTCGTGTCGACGAACACCTCGGCCGTGCGGTAGAGGAATGCGGTCGCGAGCACGACCCAGATGTTCGCCGTGCCGGTGACGATGAAGACGCACAGGGCGCCGAGCACGAGCATCCGCGCCGCGTTGGCGAACATGACGAGGCGACGCCGGTCGAACCGGTCGGCGATGGCCCCGGCGTGCAGCCCGAAGACGAGCCAGGGCAGGAACTGCAGCACGGCGCCGAGCGCGACGAGGATCGGCGATGAGGTGAGCGAGGCGATCAGCAGCGGAGCGGCGGCCAGCGCGATGCCGTCGCCGATGTTGCTGGTCCACGACGACGCCAGCAGCCAGCGGAAGTCGCGACCGAGTCTGCGGGGCGCGATGAGCTCGCCGAGTGTGGGCACCCGTACACAGTAGTGCGCATGGGGGACAATGGCAGGATGACCGTGACACTGCTCGGCGCGACCGAGATCCGCCGCCTCGCCGCCGAGCTCGACGTCACCCCGACCAAGAAACTCGGGCAGAACTTCGTCGTCGACGCCAACACCGTGCGCAAGATCGTGCATGTCGGCGGCGTGCAGGCGGGGGAGCGCGTGGTGGAGGTCGGTCCCGGCCTCGGATCGTTGACGCTCGCGATCCTCGAGACCGGAGCATCCGTCACCGCCGTCGAGATCGACCACCGGCTCGCGGCCCGTCTGCCGCAGACCGCCGCCGAGCACGGCGTCCCGGACGACGCCCTCACCGTGGTCGACGCCGACGCGCTGCGCGTCACCGAACTCCCGGGCGACCCCGCCGTCCTCGTGGCGAACCTGCCGTACAACGTCTCGGTGCCGGTTCTGCTGCACTTCATGGAGTCCTTCGACAGCATCCGCCGTGGCGTCGTCATGGTCCAGGCCGAGGTGGGGGAGCGTCTTGCCGCCCCTCCCGGCAGCAAGGTGTACGGCGCGCCGAGCGTGAAGGCGGCCTGGTACGGGCCGTGGCGGCTGGCGGGCCACGTGTCGCGGCAGGTCTTCTGGCCCGTGCCGAACGTCGACAGCGTGCTGGTCGCCTTCGAGCGCGATGACGTGCCGCGAGGCGATGAGGCGCTGCGCCGGGCGACGTTCCAGATCGTGGATGCCGCTTTCCAGCAGCGTCGCAAGATGCTCAGGCAGGCTCTCGCGACGGTTCTCGGCGGATCGGCCGCAGAAGCGTCGGCGGTTCTCGAGCGGGCCGGGGTCGCACCGACCGCGCGCGGCGAGCAGTTGACGATCTCGGACTTCGTGCGGATCGCCCTCGCGCTTCAGGGCTGACGCTTCGGGACTAACCTGGTTGCGTGACCGATTCGCCGCGCTACCGCTCCGACGTGCCAGACATCCATCGTCCCTATGCGGCGGACGCCGCGCGCTATGACCAGTTCGAGTACCGCCAGGTGGGCTCGTCGGGGCTCTTCCTGCCGCCGATCTCGCTCGGCCTGTGGTGGAATTTCGGCGACAACATCCCCCTCGACAACCAGCGCGCGCTTCTTCGTCACGCGTTCGATCGCGGCATCACCCACTTCGACCTGGCGAACAACTACGGACCCCCGCACGGTTCGGCCGAGAAGAACTTCGGCCGGATCTACAGCGAAGACCTCCGCCCCTACCGCGACGAGCTGATCATCTCGTCGAAGGCCGGGTGGGACATGTGGCCGGGGCCGTACGGCGACCTCGGAAGCCGCAAGTACATCCTGGCCAGCGCCGAGCGCTCGCTCGCGAGCATGAACCTCGACTACGTCGACATCTTCTACTCGCACCGCGTCGACCCGGTCACCCCGATCGAGGAGACGGTCGGCGCGCTGGACACCCTGGTCCGGCAGGGCAAGGCGCTCTACGTGGGCATCTCCTCGTACAGCGCGGAGCGCACGGCGCATGCCCTCGCGGTCGCGCGCGACCTCGGCACGCCGCTCGTGATCCACCAGCCCTCGTACTCGATCCTCAACCGGTGGATCGAGCCGGAGCTCACCGACACGCTGCGTTCCGAGGGGGTCGGCGCCATCGCCTTCACCCCGCTCGCGCAGGGCCTGCTCACCGACAAGTACCTCGGCGACGGCACCGCGCAGCGCGCGCAGAAGCGCGGATCCCTGCCCGACGGCAGGCTCTCCGACGAGGCGCTCGGGGTGCTCCGCTCGCTGAACGAGATCGCGCAGGAGCGCGACCAGACCCTCGCGCAGATGGCTCTGCAGTGGACGCTGCGCGACCCCGTGGTCGCCTCGGCGCTGATCGGAGCCTCGCGGCCCGCGCAGCTCGACGAGAACATCGCGGCGGTCGGCGGCCCGGCGTTCAGCGCCGAGCAGCTCGACCGTATCGACGCCCTCGCCGGCACCGTCGACGTCAACCTCTGGGCGCCCTCCTCGTCGCTGTGAGCAGATCGTGACACTCGCCGAATTCCCCGCGTCCGTGCACGTGCGCGCGCCGGGCAAGATCAACGTCTACCTTGGAGTCGGCGGGCGCCACGACGACGGCTATCACGCCCTCGCCACCGTGTTCCAGGCGGTCTCGCTCTACGAGGACGTCATCGCCACCACCGCCGACGACTTCACCCTCAGTGTGACGGGCGCAGCCGGACCGGGTGACGTTCCCCTCGACGACCGCAATCTCGCGATGCGCGCGGCCAAGATGCTCGCCGCGGCGACCGGTCACGACGGGGGAGTGCACCTGGAGCTGCGCAAAGGCGTTCCCGTGGCGGGGGGTATGGGCGGAGGCTCGGCGGATGCCGCCGCCGCGCTCGTCGCCTGCGATGCGCTGTGGGGCACGGGGCTCTCGTCGCAGCGCCTGCACGAGTTCGCCGCGCGCCTGGGCGCCGACGTGCCGTTCGCGCTGCACGGCGGCACGGCCGTCGGCACGGGGCGGGGCGATCAGCTCAACCCCGCACTCGCGCGCGGACGCTTGGACTGGGTGCTGGTGACGAGCGAGCACGGACTCTCGACGCCCGAGATCTACGCCAGGCTCGACGCGCACCGGGCCGAGAGCGGTGCCCTCGCCGACGATCCGCCGCTGTCGCTCGACGTGCCGATCCCGGTGCTGCAGGCGCTGCGCGCCGGCGACCCGCATTCGCTCGCGGCATCCATGTTCAACGATCTCGAGGTACCCGCCCTGCTCGAGCGCCCCGCCCTGGATGACGTCATCAATGAGGGTCTGCACGCGGGTGCGCTCAGCGGCATCGTCTCGGGATCCGGGCCGACGATCGCGTTCCTGTGCGAGACGCCCGAGAGCGCGCAGTACGTCCAGGCCGAGCTGCAGGATGCCGGGCGGACGGCCCTGCACGTGCACGGACCCGTGCCCGGCGCCCGCATCATCTCGTGACGGCCCCGGGAGGTCTGCGCACCTCCTGATCGTGCCGATCGGACAACCGGGGGCACACGGCTTGCGCGCTCGTTGTGCACTCGGGACATAATGGGACGACGAATGTGACCGTGCACACGCAAGGGAGGCGATGCCATGGCGGCCTCCGGCGAGCGTGCACGCGTCCCCAGCATCCGCGATGTCGCGCGGCTGGCCGGAGTCTCGCACCAGACCGTTTCCCGGGTGCTCAACGATCATCCGAGCATCCGCCCGGAGACGCGCAAACGCGTCGAGGACGCGATCGCCGTCCTCGACTACAAGCCGAATCTCGCCGCCCGCGCTCTCGTCACCAGCAGGACCCATACGATCGGCGTGCTGTCGGCGACGATCGGGGAGTTCGGTCCGACGTCGTCGATCGCGAGCATCGAGGATGCCGCCCGATCCGAGGGCTACTCGGTGACGACGGTCAATCTTCCCGAGACGACGCCCGAGGCGATCGGCGATGCGATCCGCCAGCTCGGCCGGGAGCAGGTCAGCGGCATCGTCGCGCTCGCGCCGCAGGTGCGGGTGTTCAACGTCCTGCGCGGTATGGCCGTCGGGGTGCCGCTGGTCAGTCTGCAGACGGCATCCGGGTCGGACGGATACACGCTCTCGGCCGACCAGGTGGCCGGTGCGCGCGCGGTCACGGAGCACCTGATCGAGCTCGGCCACACCGACATCCTGCATCTGGCGGGCCCGCAGGACTGGATCGAGGCGGAATCGCGCATGCGCGGATACCTCGACGCGCTGCGGGAGGCGGACCTTCCGACGTTCCCGCCGATCCGCGGCGACTGGACGGCCGACTTCGGCCATTTCGCGGGGCAGGAGCTCGCCAGACGGCGGGACTTCACGGCGGTGTTCGCCGCGAACGACCTCATGGCCATCGGTCTGATGCACGGGTTCCGGGATGCCGGGATCGACGTGCCGCGCGAGGTGAGCGTGGTGGGTTTCGATGACATTCCCGTCGCGGCGCATGTCTGGCCGCCGCTGACGACCGTGCACCAGGACTTCCCGACGCTGGGCCGCCGCGCGGTGGAGATCCTGCTCGCCGAGATCCGCGGCGAGCAGACGCCGAAGTTCGGGCCCGCCGTGCCTCAGCTGCGGCTGCGCTCGTCGAGCGCGTCGCGATAACGACACAAAATCCGGGCTCCACTTGACACCGGGGTCGGGTGAGCGCAAACTTGTGTCTCATGTGAACGGTCACATCGAAGGTGACCGTCGAGTATCGAGGAAGATTCGTGAGCAGCACAGCGACGTTGCCGACCGTGTCAGGGCCGATCCTGGAGATGCGCAGCATCACCAAGGAGTTTCCCGGCGTGAAGGCGCTCTCCGATGTGTCGATCGCCGTGCGCGCTGGAGAGATCCACGCGATCTGCGGTGAGAACGGCGCCGGCAAGTCCACCCTGATGAAGGTGCTCTCGGGCGTCTACCCCTACGGCTCGTACGACGGGGACATCCTGCTCTACGGCGAGGAGCAGCGGTTCAAGGACATCGCCGCCAGCGAGCAAGCCGGCATCGCGATCATCCACCAGGAGCTCGCTCTGATCCCGGAGCTGTCGATCACCGAGAACATCTTCCTCGGCAACGAGATCCGCCACGGCGGCGTGATCGACTGGCGGGCATCCAAGACCCGTGCCACCGAACTGCTCGCCCGTGTCGGCCTCTCCGAGGACCCCGACATCGCGATCAAGCACCTCGGCGTCGGCAAGCAGCAGCTCGTCGAGATCGCCAAGGCCCTGAACAAGGACGTCAAGCTCCTCATCCTCGACGAGCCGACCGCGGCGCTGAACGAGAACGACTCGCAGCACCTGCTCGATCTGATCCTGGGGCTGAAGGCCAAGGGCATCGCGTCGATCATGATCAGCCACAAGCTCAACGAGATCGAGCAGATCGCCGACGAGATCACGATCATCCGCGACGGCCGCACGGTCGAGACCCTCGACATCACCAAGGGCGAGATCAACGAGGACCGCATCATCCACGGCATGGTCGGCCGCTCGCTCGAGAGCCGGTACCCCGATCGCACACCCGACATCGGCGAGGTGTTCTTCGAGGTCAAGGACTGGTGGGTGCAGCATCCGACCGTCAGCGAGCGCATGGTCGTCAAGGGCTCGTCGCTCAACGTGCGCCGCGGCGAGGTGGTCGGCATCGCCGGCCTCATGGGCGCCGGGCGCACCGAGTTCGCCCGCAGCATCTTCGGCCGCTCCTACGGCACGTTCCTCGGCGGTCAGGTCTTCAAGGACGGCGAAGAGATCGAGATCCGCGACGTCGCCAGCGCGATCCGCCATGGCCTGGCGTACGTGAGCGAGGACCGCAAGAGCCTGGGGCTGAACCTCCTCGACACGATCAAGCGATCCATCGTCTCGGCCAAACTGTCCAAGCTCGCCCGCCGCGGCGTCGTCGACAAGCGCGAGGAGTTCACGGTCGCCGAGCGCTACCGCAAGGCGCTGCGCATCAAGACGCCGACGGTGAACCAGGGCGTGTCGACCCTCTCCGGCGGGAACCAGCAGAAGGTCGTCCTCGCGAAGTGGATGTTCACCGACCCTGATCTGCTGATCCTCGACGAGCCCACCCGAGGCATCGACGTCGGGGCCAAGTACGAGATCTACACGATCATCAACGAGCTCGCCGCCTCCGGCAAGGGCGTCATCGTGATCTCCAGCGAGCTGCCCGAGCTGATGGGCATCTCCGACCGCATCTACACGATCTTCGAGGGACGCGTCACCGACTGCATCCCCGCAGACCAGGCCACCCCGGAGGCGCTCATGCGCAGCATGACCTCCACGAATCAGAAGGCGACCGCATGACCAGCACGACCCCGGCCGAGAGGCGCGGATTCCACTTCGCAGACATCAGGAAGATGTTCGGCGGCGGAGGCACGTCGTCGCTGCGCCAGTTCGGCATCCTCGGCAGCCTGATCGTCATCATCGTGCTGTTCGAGATCCTGACCCTCGTGCGCAACGGCCCGAACGGTGCGACGCTGACGCCGGGCAACCTCATCAACGTCATCAACCAGTACTCGTTCATCCTGATCCTCGCGATCGGCATGGTGATGGTCATCATCATGGGGCACATCGACCTGTCGGTCGGATCGGTGGCGGCCTTCGTCGGCATCATCGTCGCGAAGTCCATGGCCGATTGGGATCTTCCCTGGCCGCTGGCGATCCTGTTCGGCCTGCTGGTGGGGGCTCTGGTGGGAGCCTGGCAAGGATTCTGGGTCGCGTACGTCGGAGTTCCGGCGTTCATCGTGACGCTGGCCGGAATGCTGTTCTTCCGCGGCGCGCAGCAGTTCATCGGCGATGCGCAGACGATTCCGGTGCCCAAGGGCTTCCAGATCATCGGCACCGGCTACCTGCCCGAGCTCGCTGTCCCACTGGACTTCAACGTGCTCACCATGGTGCTCGCGCTCCTCGGCGTCGGCTGGGTGATCTTCTGGGAGATCCGCACCCGTCGCATCCAGCGCAAGATGGGCTCGGACACGGCCCCGCTGTGGGTGAGCACCACGAAGGTCGTGCTCATCTCCATCGTGATCCTCGCCGCCGGCTGGATGTTCGCCACCGGCCGCCCCGGCACGAGCTTCCCGGTTCCCGGCCTCATTCTGCTGGCGCTCGTGATCATCTACTCGTTCGTCACCAACAGCACGGTCTTCGGCCGCCACATCTACGCGGTCGGCGGCAACCGTCAGGCGGCGCGCCTGTCGGGCGTCA
The DNA here is from genome assembly GCF_040702785.1 of Microbacterium sp. NPDC077644. Taxonomy (NCBI): domain Bacteria; kingdom Bacillati; phylum Actinomycetota; class Actinomycetes; order Micrococcales; family Microbacteriaceae; genus Microbacterium; species Microbacterium sp. NPDC077644. The sequence continues at coordinate 134,010 of NZ_JBFBME010000003.1, read as the reverse complement.
AGGACCGCTGGATCGACTTCTTCGTCATGATGAACATGTCGATGCTCGCGGCCCTCGCCGGCATGATCTTCGTCGCCCGGTCGCAGGCCTCCGGCCCGAACGACGGCACCGGCTGGGAGCTGGATGCCATCGCCTCGGTCTTCATCGGCGGCGCGGCCGTCGCCGGCGGCATCGGCACGGTGATCGGCTCGATCATCGGTGGTCTGGTGATGGCGTTCCTCAACAACGGCCTGGCCCTGCTCGGCCAGGGCGCCGATGTCGTCTCGATGATCAAGGGCCTCGTGCTGCTGGTCGCCGTCGGCATCGACGTGTGGAACAAGCAGCAGGGCCGCCCGTCGCTGATCGGCTTCATCACGCGCAGACGCAGCAAGGCGGATGCTCCGAACCTCACCGATTTCCCGAAGTCCAAGTAATCCCACCAACCACCAGAGAAAGAGATCGCATGAAGAAGATCGCACTCGCAGCGACAGCGCTCGTCGCCGCATCCGCACTCGCCCTCACCGGCTGCTCCGGGCAGCGCGGCGGCGGCGACACCGGCACCGACACCGGCTCGGAGGAGACCACCGGTTTCGACGCCGGATCGACCATCGGCATCGCGCTTCCGGACAAGACCAGTGAGAACTGGGTGCTCGCCGGCAAGCTGTTCGAGGACGGCCTGGCCGACGCCGGCTTCAAGGCCGACGTGCAGTACGCCCCGGCATCCAACACGGTCGCCGAGCAGCAGAACCAGATCCAGGCCATGGTCACCAACGGCGCCAAGGTCATCGTCATCGGCGCGAAGGACGGCAAGCAGCTGGCCACGCAGGTGCAGGCGGCCAAGGATGCCGGCGCCTACGTGATCGCGTACGACCGACTCATCGAGAACACCGAGGCCGTCGACTACTACGTCGCGTTCGACAACTTCAAGGTCGGTCAGCTGCAGGGCCAGGCTCTGCTCGACGGCCTCGCCGAGCGCGCCGGCCACGACGCTCCGTACAACATCGAGCTGTTCTCGGGTTCGCCCGATGACGCGAACTCCGCCGTGTTCTTCAACGGTGCGATGGACGTGCTGCAGCCGAAGATCGACGACGGCACGCTGAAGGTCGTCTCGGGTCAGACCGCGATCGCGCAGACCGCGACCGAGGGCTGGCTGGCCGAGAACGCCCAGAACCGCATGGACACCCTGCTCACCGGCTCGTACAGCGGCGACACGGTGATCGACGGCGTCCTCTCGCCGAACGACACGCTCGCCCGCGCCATCATCACCTCGGTGCAGCAGGCCGGAAAGCCCGTCCCGGTCGTGACCGGTCAGGACTCCGAGGTCGAGTCGGTCAAGTCGATCATGGAGGGCATCCAGTACTCCACGATCAACAAGGACACCACGCTCCTCGTCGAGCAGACCATCAAGATGATCGGTCAGCTCCAGAAGGGCGAAGAGGTCGACGTCAACGACACCGAGCAGTACGACAACGGCGCGAAGGTCGTTCCGTCGTACCTGCTCGAGCCGCTCATCGTCACGAAGGAGAACGCGGCCGAGGCCTACGCCAACGTGCCGAGCCTCCTCGAGATCGTCGAGTCCTACAAGTAAGCAGCCACTGGGCACGCGAGCCGTCCGGTCCTTCGGGGCCGGGCGGCTCGTCCCGTATACGGCGACTACCCTGGAGAGGACATGGCACATCTTCTCGGGGCCGAAGGCCTGCATCTGGAATACCCGACCAAGGTCGTCTTCGACTCCATCACCCTGGGGATCGAAGAGGGCGACCGGATCGGCATCGTCGGCCGCAACGGTGACGGCAAGAGCTCGCTGCTCGCGATGCTCGCCGGGCGCAAGCAGCCGGATGCCGGGCGCGTGACCGTCCGCGCCGGAACGACGGTCGGCGTGCTCGACCAGGCGGACACGCTCGACGATGCGCTCACGATCGCGCAGTCCGTCGTCGGCGACGTCCCCGAGTACGAGTGGGCGGGCGACCCCCGGGTGCGCGACGTGATCCAGGGCCTGCTCGCGGATCTGTCGTGGGATGCTCCGGTCGCCGGCCTCAGCGGGGGTCAGCGCCGACGGGTGGCCCTGGCAGCGCTCCTCGTGAAGGAGTGGGACATCATCGCGCTCGATGAGCCGACGAACCACCTCGACGTCGAGGCGATCACGTGGCTCGCCGGGCACCTCAAGAAGCGCTGGGCTGCGAACTCCGGCGCCTTCCTCGTGGTCACCCACGACCGCTGGTTCCTCGACGAGGTCTGCACCGAGACATGGGAGGTGCACGACCGGATCGTCGAGCCGTTCGAGGGCGGATACGCCGCGTACATCCTGCAGCGCGTCGAGCGCGACCGGATGGCTGCCGCCACCGAGGCGAAGCGGCAGAACCTCGCCCGCAAGGAGCTCGCGTGGTTGCGCCGCGGCGCACCCGCGCGCACGAGCAAACCGAAGTTCCGGATCGACGCGGCCAACGAGCTCATCGCCGACGTGCCCGAGATCCGCGACAAGGTCTCGTTGCAGTCGCTCGCGGTCTCGCGGCTCGGCAAGGACGTCGTCGATCTGCTGGATGCCGGCGTGCGCTACGGCGACCCTTCGACCCCTGAGCCTGTCGAAGGGTCAGGGGTCGAGGTGCTTCGGGACGTCGAGTGGCGGATCGCGCCGGGGGAGCGCACCGGCATCCTGGGCGTGAACGGTGCGGGCAAATCCACTCTGCTGGGCCTCGTCGCCGGCACCATCGAGCCCACCAGCGGCCGGGTGAAGCGCGGAACGACCGTCCAGGTGCGCACGCTGACGCAGCGCATCGACGAGCTCGAGCAGCACTGGAACGACCCGGTGCGCACCGTGATCAATGGCCTCCGCACCGAGTACACGTTCGGTGCCGGCTCGAAGGCGCAGTCGCTGACGCCCGGTCAGCTCCTCGAGCGCCTCGGGTTCTCGTCCGCGCAACTGTCGACGCAGGTCAAGGACCTCTCCGGTGGTCAGCAGCGTCGCCTGCAGCTTCTGCTCGTGCTGCTCGATCAGCCGAACGTGCTGATCCTCGACGAGCCGACCAACGACATGGACACCGACATGCTCGCCGCGATCGAGGATCTCCTCGACTCCTGGCCGGGCACGCTCCTCGTCGTCAGCCATGACCGGTACTTCCTCGAGCGCGTCACCGACCAGCAGTACGCGGTGATGGGCGGGCATCTCCGGCACCTCCCCGGCGGCGTGGACGAATACCTGCGGCTGCGGGCGGCATCCGAATCGGGTGACGCGGCGACCCTTCGACAGGCTCAGGGGGCGGGAAGCCCGGCATCCACGCTCTCCGGGGCCGAACTGCGCGCCGCGCAGAAGGAGGTGTCCGCTCTCGAGCGGAAGATCCAGAAGCTCACCGAGCAGATCGACAAGGCCAAGCACGCTCTCGTCGATCACGACCAGTCCGACTACGAGGGCCTCGGCGCGAAGATGAAGGACATCGCGGCGCTGGAGGCCGAGGTCGAGGAGAACGAACTGCGCTGGCTGGAGCTCAGCGAGCGGCTCGATTGATCCGTGACGCTCTGTGACGGGGGATTCGGCCCCGGCCGGATCGCCTGCTTACTGTGGATGCATCCCACCAGGAAGGTTCTGTCCATGTCTCGTCGTGTCGTCTCCGCTGTCGCCGCTCTCGCCGCGCTCCCTCTTGTGATCGGCCTCGCCGGCTGCGCCACCGGCGCCGGAAACGCCGGAGGTGACGACGACGTCGTCACGATCGGTGTCGTCGGCAAGTCCGACGAGCAGTGGCCCGCCTTCGTGGATGCCGCAGCCGAAGAGGGCATCACCGTCGAGCTCGTGGACTTCGGCTCCTACGAGCAGCCGAACCCCGCGCTGACCGAGGGTGAGATCGACCTCAACCAGTTCCAGCACATCGTGTACCTCGCGCAGTACAACGAGGCATCGGGCGAGGACCTCACCCCGATCGGCTCCACCGCGATCTACCCGCTCGGCCTCTACTCGACGAAGTACGACGACGTCGACAGCATCCCGGAGGGCGAGACCGTCGCCGTTCCGGACGACGCGTCCAACCAGGCCCGAGCGCTGCTCGTGCTGCAGTCGGCCGGCCTCATCGAACTCAAGAGCGGCGGTACCATCTTCTCCGACCTCGCCGACGTCGACGAGTCCGCGTCGAAGGTGAAGGTCAAGGCCCTCGAGGCGGCGCTCATCCCGACGTCGCTGCCCGACGTCGCCGCAGCCATCATCAACAACGACTTCGTCACCCAGGCGGGGCTCTCGTTCGAGGACGCGATCGCGCAGGACGACCCGTCCGACCCGAACGCCCTGCCGTACGTGAACATCTTCGCCGCGCGCGCCGAGGACGCCGACAACGAGACCTACCAGAAGCTCGTCGAGATCTTCCAGACGAACGAAGCCGTCCAGGAGGGGCTGCAGGAGTCCTCGGGAAACACGGCCGTCGCTCTGCAGACGCCCGTCGCCGACCTCGTCGAGTCGCTCGCGACCGTTCAGAAGGACGTCGCGGCCAACGGCTGATCAGCACAGCGTGAAAGAATCGGGCGGCGCCTTCGTGCCGCCCGATTCTCACGTCCAGCTCAGAGAACCACCGGAGAACCCATGCCGATCGTGACACTCGAAAACGTCTCGAAGACGTATCCGCCGTCGAGCCGTGACGCCCAGCCCACCGCCGCGGTCGACGATGTGACGCTGCACGTGGAGAAGGGCGACGTCTTCGGCATCATCGGGTACTCGGGCGCAGGCAAGTCCACGCTCGTCCGGCTCATCAATGCGCTGGAGCCCGCCACCGGCGGAAGGATCACCGTCGACGGAACCGACATCACGGCACTGAGCGAACGCAACCTGCGCGGCGTGCGCGGCGGCATCGGCATGATCTTCCAGCAGTTCAACCTGTTCGCCGCGAAATCGGTTCGAGCGAACATCGCCTATCCGCTGAAGCTCGCCGGCTGGTCGAAGCCCGACATCGACGCGCGCGTCACGGAGCTGCTGGCCTTCGTCGGCCTCAGCGACAAGGCGAAGGCATTCCCCGAGCAGCTGTCCGGTGGCCAGAAGCAGCGCGTCGGCATCGCCCGCGCTCTCGCCACGAGACCGGCGATCCTGCTCGCGGATGAGGCGACCAGCGCTCTGGATCCGCAGACCACGCACGAGGTGCTCGCACTGCTCAAGCGGGTGAACGAGGAGCAGGGCGTCACGATCGTGATCATCACGCATGAGATGGACGTGATCCAGACCATCGCGACCAAGGTCGCCGTCATGGACTCCGGACGCGTGATCGAGCAGGGCGACGTGTTCGAGGTGTTCTCGGACCCGCAGCATCCGGCATCGCAGCGCTTCGTCGGGACGGTGATCAAGGGCATCCCCTCACCGGCCGAGCGCGCCGTGCTCCAGGAGCGGCACCGCGGCCGCATCGTCACGTTCTCGTTCCGCGACGGCGACTCTTCGCAGGCGCAGGTCTTCCTCGACCTCGCCGCCGCCGGGCTCGAGTTCGAGCTCATCTACGGGGGCATCAACGACATCCGCGGGCGCGCCTTCGGGCACCTGACCCTCGCCGTGCGAGGCGCGGATGCCGCGATCGACGCAGCCCTCGAGAAGATCGGCGCCCACGTCACGGTGACGGAGCTCCAGGGGGACGCCGGATTCGAAGGGGAGGTGCGCTGATGGATCGCCTCATTGAACTCCAGGGCGACTTCTGGGCCGCCGCCGTCGAGACGCTGTACATGACGTCGTTCGCGCTCGTGCTCGGCGGCGTCCTCGGCCTCGTGATCGGTGTCGCGACCTACGCCACGCGCTCGGGCGGAGTGATGCCGAACCGGGTGATCTACGGGATCGTCAACCTCATCATCAACTTCTTCCGGCCGATCCCGTTCGTGATCTTCCTCGCTGTGCTGCAGCCGTTCACGCGGCTCGTCGTCGGCACGGGGATCGGTGTCACGGCCGGCGCGTTCGCGATCGGCGTCGCGGCCTCGTTCGCGATCGGACGCATCGTCGAGCAGCACCTGGTCTCGGTTCCACCCGGCGTGGTCGAGGCGGCCCGCTCGATGGGCGCGGGGCCGTGGCGGATCCTCCTCACCGTGGTGATCCCGGAGGCCCTGGGCCCGCTCATCCTCGGCTACACGTTCATCGTCGTCGCCGTGATCGACATGACGGCGATGGCCGGCGCCATCGGCGGTGGCGGCCTGGGCGCCTTCGCCCTGATCTACGGGTTCCGCCAGTTCGAACCTGTGGTCATGTGGGCTGCGATCGTGCTGATCGTCGTGTTCGTGCACCTGGTGCAGATGCTCGGCACGTGGCTGGCGCGACGGGTCATGCGTCGCTGACGCTCCTCGCGCCGCCCTCTGCGGGATGCCCTCAGCGCGGGGCGTACTGCAGCGTGCGCCGCGTCACGAACTCGCGCGGCCGGCCCGACAGCGGGTCGACGAACCGCAGCTCGCGCGCGAGCAGCTGCAGCGGCCGGTCGTGGTCGTCCGGCCGCTCGTCGGTGAGCACGGGGTAGAGGTTGTCGTGCAGGATGCCGATGCCGACGCTCGCCAGATGCACCCGCAGTTGATGCATCTTGCCGGTGTGCGGGCGCAGCAGGGTGTGGATCACGTCGTCAGACTGGTCGATGAGCTCGATCAGGGTCTCGGAGTTCGGTTCGCGATCGGGATCGACGACGACGCACACCTGCCCGCGGAACTTCTCGATGTGCAGTCGCACCGTCTGCGGGAAGGATCCTGCCCAGCCTGCCGGCCGGGCGGACACGGCTTCATAGACCTTCTCGATCGCCCGGTCCTGGAACAGCATCTGGTACGCGCCGCGGGTCTGCGGCCTGGTCGAGAACATCAGGAGGCCTGCGGTGGCGCGGTCCAGGCGATGGATCGGGGTGAGATCGGGGTTGTTGAACCGGCGGCGCAGCCGCACCAGAGCCGAGTTCTGCACGTATTTGCCCGCAGGAGTGGTCGGCAGGAAGTGCGGCTTGTCGACGACGAGGAGGTCGTTGTCGTGGTGCACGATCTCGAGGTCGAACGGGATCTCGACCTCGACCGGCGGTTCGCGGTAGTACCAGACGAACTCCTCGGCACCGAGTGGAGTGTCGCGGGTGAGGGCCGATCCGTCGAAGGCGACGATCTCGCCGCGGTCGAATCGCCGCAGGAGCCGCTCGGGGTCGAGGTGGAAGAAGCGCTCGACCATGTAGGCACTCACGGTCGGCCAGGGGCCGCTCATCGGCACGTGCAGGCGGGTCGCGCCGACTCCGTCGCGCACCGGCAGCGGCGATCGCATCGCCATCAGGATGCCGCCATCACAGGTCGAAGGTCAGACTGAGCTTGCGCAGCAGCGCGGCCATCCGCTCGCGGTCCGCGCGAGAGAGGGACTTCAGCAGATCGGCTTCGACGTCGACGAGGCGGGTGATGGCGGCGTCCACGCGGATGCGCCCGTCGTCGGTGAGCGTCACGAGCACGCTGCGCCCGTCGCCGGGGTCGGCTTCGCGCCGGACGAAGCGCCGCCCGACCAGTCGGTCGATGCGGTTGGTCATCGTGCCGCTGGAGACCAGCGTCTGCTGCAGCAGCTGCTTGGGGGAGAGCTGGAAGGGTGCGCCGGCACGACGGAGCGCGGAGAGCACGTCCCACTCCCATGCCTCGATGTCGCTGCGGCGGAACACCTCGCGCCTGGCCCGGTCGAGATGACGCGATAGCCGATCCATGCGGGAGAGCACCTCGAGGGGCGAGAAGTCCAGGTCGGGACGCTGGGTGTTCCATGCGCCGACGATCCGGTCGACCTCGTCTGCCTCGCTCATCTGTTCATTATCCGATGCAGGGCGTCGACCCTTCGATCCCCACGCCCACTCCAGACATCGCTGCGCGCTGTCCGGAGCCTCCGGGCGCGTGGGCCGGGCTCAAGGGTCGACGGGCTCAGGGGTCGACGGGTTCAGACGAACATCACGCGGGGCGCGGGGTCGTCGATGTACTCGCGGCCGAGCGGGCTGCGCCAGACGAGCGTGCCCTCGTCCTGCTGCGTGACCGTCCATCGATGTCGCGCGTCCACATCGGGATGCTTGAGCGGATGATGACTGTTGCAGAAGCAGGCGAGGTTGCACAGTGCGGTCGCTCCGCCGAATGCTCGGTCGCAGTTGTGGTCGATCTGACATCGCGATGTCTTGGCGCGGCATCCGGGGAACCGGCAGTGCTGGTCCCGTGCTCGCAGGTATTTCTTCATCCGGCTCGACGGGACGTAGGTGTCGACGTTCGTGACCATTCCGCTCGGGTTGAGGAACAGGCGACTGAAACTCGGTGCCCGGCCGGCGAGGTCGCGGGCGATATCGGGGTGAACAGGGCCGATGCCGTCGATCTCTGCCATGAGCTCGTCGCGACCGAGGAGCGTGGAGGCGGCGATCGTCACCTGCACCGTGGGGCGGAAGGCATTCATATCGGTGCCGAGCCCGGTCGAGGGGGCCGCAGTGAGCAGAAGATCGCAGAACAGGTCGGCGCGACGCTGATCCGTCGTCCGGTCATCGTCGATCTCGCGTGCCATGGCGCTGAGGCGGTCGTGAATACCGTGCGCGAGGATCTCGGGGACGACGGCGATCAGCTGAGCCATGCCGTCCGCGGTCGGTTGAATCCGCACCTCACGCTCGTCACGAGCTTCGCGGTGCGATTCGAGCTGCGTGACCGGCTGCAGCTTCGCCGTCACCGCCCGGGCGTGAGCCTTGGTCCGCGGCGCGGTCGTGCGGCAGGCGTAGGGGAGCACGTCGTGCTCGTAGGCGGCTCGATCCGTCGCTCCGCCGTCGGCCGCATCGCCTCGATCGTCGCGCGGCCCGGCCTCGACGATAACCTCGGCGTGGCGCCTGCTGATCCGGCCCTCCTTCAACGCGCGAAGCGTCGCGGGGAATCCGTTCACGAGCGCTGCGGCGTGCGCGAACTGCACGCTCATCGTTCCGGGGGAGACCTGCCCCGCGGCGGCGAACTCGGCCACCATCGACCGCTCGGCCATCGAACTGTGCACGATCTTCGGACCGGACTCGTAGGCGAGCAGGTCAGCGCGCTCGGCGAGCACCTCGGCGCGGCGCGCCTCCAGCGCGGCGATCTGTCCACCGAGATCGACCCATTCATCCAGCAGGGCTGCGCGGCGCTCGTCGGTGACGAGTCGTTCCGTTCGATGCTCCGCGATGAATGCCATATCTCATTATCGAACAAAACCACGATGAATGCAAGACGCAAGCGCAAGGGAATAGAAGAAAGCTTCGAATAGTCTTCTATCCGCTCTTGACCCACACGGCCGTGTACCGCCAGAACAGCCCGCGACGCATCCTGACCCCTGGCAGGATCTCGGAGGCCACCGACGCGATCTGCTCGAAGGTCTCCGACGGCTCCCGAGTGGGCGCCGTCATGTTCTCGGGCGCGGTGTGCGCGCGGCGGGGGTGACGGATCGCCCCGATGACGGGGTTGAGCAGCATGGACGCCGCGGACCACGGCCGTTCGCCCGGCGACTCGCGGGCGAGGCCGACGATGACCAGCCGTCCGCCCGGTCTGAGCAGGTCCCGCGCCGCTTCCAGGGTCTGACCGAGTGGCAGATGATGCAGCACTGCCACGAATGTCACGAGGTCGAAACTCTGCTCGTCGAACACAGCGGGATCGAACGGCGCCTCGAGCACTGCGACGTTCCGCGACTCGGCGACCATCGCTCGAGCGCGCCGAGCCGTCGGGCTGTCGGGCTCCACTCCGACGACCCCGGGCAGAATCCCCGCCAGGCGCTTCGCCAAGGCTCCGGTTCCGCATCCGACGTCGAGCGCTCGTTCGCCTCCCCGTCGACGCACGATCCGCGCCTGCCGGAGCACCCACGTGGAGTAGGCGGTGTTGTGCGACCAGGGGTGGGATGCGTTGAACCTGCTCAACGCGCTGAGCGCCCGCCTCGTCACCCGATTCATCCGCAGAAGTCTAGGAGTCGGGGCTGTAGACCGGGAACCTGCAAGAGCCTGCACTCCGGCCGTGGCAGACTTGTCAGGCAGCCCATGCGGCTGCGGTCCGCCGTGGTGTAATGGCAGCACGACAGCCTTTGGAGCTGTTAGGTCTAGGTTCGAGTCCTGGCGGCGGAGCATGACGGAGAACAACCTCGCCATCATCGTGCTCGCTGCAGGCCAGGGCACCCGGATGAAGTCCGCGCTGCCCAAGGTGCTGCATCCGATCGCCGGACGCCCGCTCGTCGGCCACGTGCTGACGACGGCTTCCCGCCTCGGAGCCGACCACATCGAAGTGGTCGTTCGTCACGAGCGCGATCGCGTCGTCGAGGTGCTCTCCAAGCAGTACCCCGAGGCGGTCATCGTCGATCAGGACGAGATCCCCGGCACCGGCCGTGCCGTCCAGGTCGCCGTCGACGCGCTCCCGACGGATTTCGGCGGGGACGTCCTCGTCCTCTCAGGAGATGTGCCGCTGCTCGAGGCCGACACGCTGTCGGCTCTCGTCGACGCGCATCGTTCGGCGGCGGCATCCGCCACTGTGCTCAGCGCCCTCCTCGACGACCCGACCGGGTACGGCCGCGTCATCCGCGACGACAGCGGCACGGTGGCTCGCATCGTCGAGCAGAAGGACGCGACGGCCGATGAAGCGGCGGTCACCGAGATCAACTCCGGCGTGTACGTGTTCCGCGCGGCATCCCTGCGCACGCACCTGACGAAGATCGACCAGAACAACGCACAGGGCGAGCTATACCTCACCGACGTGATCGGACTGCTCCGCGAAGCGCAGGAGACCGTCGCGGCCGAGGTCGCGTCGGATACGGCCGCGACATTCGGCGTCAACGACCGCGTCCAGCTCGCGGAGGCCGGCAGGGTCCTCAACGACCGCATCGTCCGACGCTGGCAGCGCGCGGGCGTCACGGTCGTCGACCCGGCGACGACCTGGATCGACGACGACGCCAAGCTCGCGCCCGACGTCACGCTCATGCCGAACACGTACATCGCAGGTGCCACCGTCGTCGAGTCCGGCGCCGTCATCGGACCTGACACCTCGCTGCTGGACTGCGAGGTCGGCGAAGGCGCCGTCATCCGACGCTCCGACGCGACCCTCGCCGTGATCGGCGCGGGCGCCACCGTCGGACCGTTCGCCTACATCCGCCCCGGCACCGTGCTCGGCGCGAACGGCAAGATCGGCACCTTCGTCGAGACGAAGAACTCGCAGATCGGCGACGGGAGCAAGGTCCCGCACCTCTCCTACATCGGCGACACGACGATCGGGGAGCGCGTGAACCTCGGCGCCGGCGCGATCACGGCGAACTACGACGACATCGTCAAGCACCGCACCGAGATCGGCGACGAGGTGCACACCGGCTCGCACAACGTGTTCGTCGCTCCCGTTAGGATTGGAGACGGTGCGAAGACCGGAGCAGGAGCGGTCGTCCGCAAGGACGTTCCCGCTGGAGCCCTGGCCCTGAGCGTCGCCCCTCAGCGCAACATCGAGGGGTGGGTCGAGAAGAATCGTGCCGGCACCGGCGCCGCCGAGGCGGCATCCCGAGCCGGCAAGGCCGCAAACAGCGAAGCTGCAGAGTAAGGCAGGTCATGGCGCGCAAGAAGAAGACCGTTGAACTGGATCGGGACAACGGCGTCGCGCCGGGACTCGTCGCCAAGACGAAGAAGCGGCTCGTCGTCGCCGGCGGACGCTCGCATCCCGAACTGACGGCGGCGGTCGCCGCGGCGCTGGGCACCGAGATCGCCCCGACCGAGCACCGCACCTTCGCCTCGGGCGAGATCTACTCGCGCTTCGAGGTCTCGATCCGCGGATGCGATCTCTTCCTGGTGCAGACCTTCGGCGAGCCGGTCAACGAGTGGCTCATGGAGACGCTCATCATGATCGACGCGGCCAAACGGGCCTCCGCCAAGCGCATCACCGTCGTCGCCCCCTACTACCCGTACTCCCGGCAGGACAAGAAGGGCCGCGGCCGCGAGCCCATCAGCGCCCGGCTGGTCGCCGACATGCTGAAGACCGCCGGTGCCGACCGCGTCATGAGCGTCGACCTGCACGCCGCCCAGATCCAGGGCTTCTTCGACGGTCCCGTCGACCACCTGTTCGCCAAGCCGGTGCTGCTCGAGCACTTCAAGGAGAATCTCACGGCAGAAGACCGCGAGACCCTCACGATCGTCTCGCCCGACATGGGTCGCGTCCGCGTGGCTGACACCTGGTCGGACAGCCTGAACGCGCCGCTCGCGATCATCCACAAGCGTCGCGACCCGAAGGTCGCCAACCAGGTCTCCGTCCACGAGATCGTCGGAACGGTCGAAGGGCGCACCTGCCTGCTCGTCGACGACATGATCGACACCGGCGGCACGATCGTGAAGGCCGCCCAGGCGCTGAAGGCCAACGGCGCCCGCCGCGTGATCGTCGCCGCCACCCACGCGATCTTCAGCGACCCGGCCAGCGAACGCCTCCAGGACTCCTCGATCGACGAGGTCGTCGTCACCGACACCATCCCGCTGACCGAGTCCCGCCGGTGGGACACGCTCACGATCCTGCCGATCGCGCCGCTGCTGGCGCGCGCCATCCACGAGGTATTCGAGGACGGCTCCGTGACGAGCATGTTCGGCGGCGACGCCTAAGGCGTCTCGACAGCGCAGACACAGCCCGCCCATAGCGGCCAGCCCTACGCTCGATCCCATGATCAGCCAGGCCGTCTCACCCACCGTTCGCAAGAGCGCCGCTGTCGTCGGCATCGCTGGAATGCTCGTGCTCGCCGGATGCTCCGGCGCGGCCGACGCCGAGGACGCGTCCACCGACTCCACGGGGAACTCCGGAAGCGGCGGCGGGGCGTCATCCGGCGACTACGCCGACGGCACCTACACCGCCGAGGGCTCGTATCAGACGCCCGAGACGGTCGAGCAGATCTCCGTGACGCTCACGCTCGCCGACGGCGTCGTGACGGACGTCGAGGTCACCGGCGACCCCCAGGCTCGCGAGACCGAGCAGTACCAGGGGCAGTTCATCGCGGGCATCGCCGATGAGGTGGTCGGTGTCGCGATCGACGAGCTGAACGTCAGCCGTGTCGCAGGGTCCTCGCTCACCAGCGGCGGGTTCAACGCGGCCCTCGAGGACATCAAGGACCAGGCCGCGAGCTGACGATGGCGACCTGGCGATTCGATGCCATCGGCACGAGCTGGGAGATCGAGACGGTCGAGGCCCTGACCGCGGCGCAGCGATCCCGGGTCGATGCGATCATCGCCGGATTCGACGCCACATGGTCGCGGTTCCGACCCGACTCGCTCGTCACCCGCCTGTCGGTCGCCGGAGGCCAGGCGGATACCCCGTCGGATGCCGTCGCCATGCTCGACGCGTACCGCGAGCTGTCGGATGCGACAGCCGGCGCGGTCAACCCCCTCGTCGGCCGGAGTCTGAGCGCTCTCGGCTACGACGCTGCGCACTCGCTCTCCGCACGCGATCCCGAGCCCGCGCCCGCCGAGTGGCAGAGCGTCCTCGACTGGGACGCCGCGCAGCTGTCTCTGGCATCCGCCGCGATCATCGATGTCGGCGCGCTCGGCAAGGGCCGTCTCGTCGATCTCGTGGCGGCCGAGCTCGGCGACGTCGACGGCGACCTCGTCGTCGACGCATCCGGCGATCTCAGCGTCCGGGGCGAAGCGCGCATCGGACTGGAGCATCCGTTCGACCCGGCCAAGGCCATCGGGATCGCGACGATCCGCGATCAGGCACTGTGCGCATCGGCGACGAACCGGCGGGCCTGGGGAGACGGGCTGCACCACGTTCTCGACGCCCGCACCGGGATGCCGGTGCGGACCTGGGCGGCGACGTGGGCCATCGCCGACGACGCCATGCACGCGGATGCCGTCGCCACCGCGCTGTTCTTCGACGGCGGTCCGCAGCTCGCCGAGCGCTGGGGCGTCGAGTGGGTGCGGATGAGCACCGCTGGTGCGGCCGAACACTCGCAGAACGCCCCCGTCGAGCTGTTCATGCGGAAGAGTTGAACCGTGACCTCATTCACGTCCCTCCGCCAGCGGGTGCTGGCCGTCCTCGGCGCCGTCTCGATGTACCGGCTGGCGCTGTCATCTCTCGCGATCCTGGCCGCCATCGCGTTCGTCCTCGCGTTCTTCGGCCTCGTGGGTCCGTCGCCGCTCGAGCTCGTGCTCTCGTTCGTCGTGCTGGCGATCGTGATCTCGCTCGTGGATGCCGCCGCGCAGCGCCTGCTGCATCTGCCGTGGCGCGTCGAGTCATCGCTGGTCACCGCGCTCATCCTCCTGTTCGTCATGCGCCCCGGTGCCGATCCGACCGCACTCGTCGGGCTCGCGCTCGCCGGCGCCATCGCGAGCGTGTCGAAGTACCTCATCGCCTGGCGCGGCCGGCACATCTTCAACCCGGCGGCGTTCGGCGCCGCTGTCGTCTCGATCGCCGGTGCTTTCGGCGCCTTCGCATGGCTCGGCACCTCGGCAACGTGGTGGGTGGGAACTCCGGCCATGGCGATCCCTGTCGCGCTGTTCGGTCTCGCCGTCCTCTGGCGCACCGAGAAGGTGCGGGTCGTGCTCGTGTTCCTCCTCCTCGCCGTGGGCGCAGCGGTCGTGCGACAGGCCGTGCAGGCGCAGCAGTTCGACATCGCGTTCGACCTGCCGACGGCGCTGTCGTTCGCCGCACTGCAGTCGCCGTTCCTGTTCCTCGGCGTGTTCATGGTCTCAGAACCGCTCACGAGCCCGCCGCGACGCTGGCAGCAGTTCTGGGTCGCCGGGGTCGTCGGCGTGCTCGCCGGCTGGCCGATCCCCGTCGGGGACCTGTTCACGCTCGGCCAGGAGCGGGCGCTGCTGATCGGCAACCTGCTCGCTCTCACCTTCGCACTGCGCGGATCGGTGCGGCTCACTCTCGAGAAGCGCGAGTTCATCACCCCGACCGCGCAGGAGCTCACCTTCCGCGCCCAGGGCAGGCTGCGGTTCCAGCCGGGGCAGTACCTCGAGCTCGACGTCCCGCATCACCGCCCCGATGCGCGCGGCACGCGTCGCGAGTTCAGCATCGTGTCCGCCCCGGCTGATCTGCCGACGCTCCGGATCGCGTACAAGAACGGCGATCAGAAGCATCCGTCGTCGTACAAGCGCGCGCTCGCCGCGGCCGAATCGGGCACGGTGCTCGCCGTCACCGGAACCTGGGGCGACTTCCTGCTCCCGAAGGGCGAGGCACCCGTCCTCATGGTCGCGGCCGGCATCGGCGTCACACCGTTCGTCTCGCAGCTGCGCGAGCTGCAGGCCGCGGGGCAGAACCGCGACATCGTGCTCGTGTACGTGGCATCCGAGGCCTCCGAGCTCGCGTTCCGCTCCGAGCTCGAGGCCACCGGAGTGCCGGTCGTCGTCTTCACGCGCGACCGGCCGGGCGACCTGCCGGACCACTGGGTGTGGGCTCAGGGCGTACGCCTGGATGCCGCGGGCCTCGAGCGGGTCGTGCCCGACATCACCGCTCGGCACACGTTCATCTCCGGCCCGCCGCGTCTGATCGCCGATCTAGCGCCGGCTCTGCAGAAGGCGCGCTCGGTCACGACGGACGCGTTCGCCGGGTACTGATCCCTCCGTCACGGCCTATACAGATGCAGGGCGGATGAACGGGTGCAGGGCGACCCGCCGACAGATGCCCCTGTATCCGTTCATCGGTCCTGCACGTGTATGGGGCGACTCGCTCTGCACACTCGGCCCGGGTTGCGGGTTCATCCCCAGAAGCGTCATCTCGAACCTGGCGGTGGTCGTTCGTCCGTCAAGATCGTCGGATGCTCCAGCCAGCTCTGCTCATCAGTCATGAAGGCGGTATCGCCCGCGGCGTGCGCCTGCAGGAATTCGGGCTTTCGCGACGGATGCTATCGGAGGCGGTGAAGGACGGCACGATCCTGCGCGTGCGCCCCGGCGTCTTCGCGAACGTGTCGACCGACCCGCGCCTGGTCGCCGCTGCGGAGCACGGCGGAGCCCTGACCTGCGGCGGAGCGCTGCGGTTGCACGGGATCTGGACGCTCCAGGACGATCAGGTGCCGCACGTGTGGCTCGGTGGCACCGGGCGCGTCCACCACCCCCGAGAATGCACGTGCGTCGGTCACTTCTTCGGCGGAACCATGCGACTCGGACTGGCGCCGTTGGAGATCGTTCTCGTGCATGTCTTCCACTGCCATGGCGATGAGGCGTTCTTCGCGGCTCTCGAGTCCGCTCTCCGCACGGGGCGCATCAGAGCGGCGGCGAAGGATCGCATCCGGCGCCGGCTCCCAACCGGGGTGCATTGGCTCGTCGATCTCGCTCGGAAGGATGCCGACAGCGGCTTGGAATCGCTGCTCCGGCTCCGGCTGCACATCCTCGGCATCCGACTCGATTGTCAGGTCGACATCCCGACTGTCGGCAGGGTCGACTTCGTGATCGGCGATCGGCTCATCCTCGAAGTCGACGGCAAGGAGAACCACGACGGCGAGGTCCATCGGCACAAGGACCTCGTTCGCGATGCCGCAGCATCCGCTCTCGGCTACGAAACGCTCCGGTTCGACTACGCTCAGGTCGTCCACGATTGGCAGAGCGTGGAGGCGGCCGTCGTCGCGGCGCTCGTCCGGGCGTGATCCCGGTACGGATGCAGGTTCGTTGAACGGATGCAGGGCCAATCACCGGACGATTCTCCTGCATCCGCTCGATGACCCTGCATGTGTGCGGATGTCGGACGAGAAGTCACCCCGTCGGGCGGGGCGTCAGCGGGAAGCGGACCGTGAACGTCGTGCTCCCCGGCGCCGACTCGACGTCGATCGTGCCGTGGTGGCCCTCGACGATCGCCTTCGCGATCGCCAGGCCCAGGCCCGTGCCGCCGGTCTGACGCGCGCGCGAGCTGTCGCCGCGTGCGAAGCGTGCGAAGAGCTGCTCACGTACCGCCGGGTCGATGCCGGGGCCGTCGTCGTGCACACGGATGACCGCGTCCTCGCCGTCTCGGGCGACGCTCAGAGTGATCGCGGTTCCCGCCGGGGTGTGCGTCCTCGCGTTGGCGAGCAGGTTCGCCACCACCTGGTGCAGGCGGCCCGCGTCGCCGAGCATGACGACCGGCTCGGTGGGCACATCGATGTTCCAGATGTGCTCGGGACCGGTGGGGCGGGCGTCCGACAGGCCCTCGAGCGCGAGCTGCGTCAGGTCGACGGTCCCGTGGACGAGCTCCTGCCCCTCGTCGAGGCGGGCCAGGAGCAGCAGATCCTCGACCAGGCGCGTCATCCGCAGGGACTGGGCCTGGATGCGCTCGAGCGCGGTCTCCGTGCCGGATGCGTCGGCTCCCTGGCTGAGCGCCCGGAGCGAGAGCTCCGAGTAGCCGCGGATGGACGCCAGGGGGGTGCGCAGCTCGTGGCTGGCGTCGGCGACGAACTTGCGCATCAGCGCCTCGTTCCGCTGACGGGCGGCGAGCGAGTCGTTGACGTGGTCGAGCAGCTTGTTCAGCGAGGCGCCCACGATGCCGGTCTCCGTGCGCGGATCGGCCTCGGCGACCGGAACGCGCTCGGTGATCTCGACCTCGCCGCGGTCGAGAGGCTGATTCGCGACGCGCGTCGCGGTGCGTGCCACGGCGCGCAGCGGCCGGAGACTGTAGCGGATCGTGACCGCCGTCGTGAGGGCGAGCAGGATGAGACCGCCCATCGTCGCGAGCGTGATCACGGTGAGCAGCTGCCCGAGAGTGCTCTGGATCTCGGTGCGGGGAAGGCCCGTGACGATCCCCACCCCATTGCGCGAGGTGACGGTGACGAGGAACGACCCGACCCCCTCCAGGTTCACGGAAGCATCCGGAGAGGTCTGCACGGCTTCGTTGATCGCCAGCAGCTGGGAGCGGCTGAGCTCGGTGGTTTCGTCGGACGTCACGACCACCCCGGTCGCCCCGTCGGCCGATGCGACGGCGAGAAGCAGGCCCGATCCCTGAAAATGCTGGCCGGAGAGCACGCGCTCCGCCGTGATCGGCTGCCCGTCGACGGCCGCGGCCTGCGTCCGCTGGGCGACCAGGAAGCTCGTCTGCGACGCCGTCGCCTTCACCTGATCGAGCAGGCGCCCCTCCAGCGCCGTCCCGAGCGTCGCGCTCGTGATGACGGCGACGATGATGAGGATGATCGACACGAACCCGATGACAGCGGTCATGAGCCGCGCCTGCAGGGTCAGCGGTCGATGCAGCCTCGGTGCGATCACTGCGGAGCCTTGATCATGTATCCGACGCCACGGACGGTGTGCAGCAGCGGGGTGCGGCCCGCGTCGATCTTCTTGCGGAGGTACGAGATGTACAGCTCGACGACCGAGGACTTGCCGCCGAAGTCGTAGCTCCACACGCGGTCCAGGATCTGCGCCTTCGACAGCACGCGGCGCTCGTTGCGCATGAGGTAGCGCAGCAGCTCGAACTCGGTCGCGGTCAGTTCGATCTCGGTGCCGTCGCGCTCGACCTCGTGGCTGTCCTCGTTGAGGGTGAGATCGCCCACGCGCAGAATCGACTGACCGTCGTCGGACGTGGCCGAACCTGTCCGGCGGATGATCGCACGCAGGCGCGCGATGACCTCCTCGAGGCTGAACGGCTTGGTGACGTAGTCATCGCCGCCGGCCGTGAGACCCGCGATGCGGTCGCCGACGGCATCCTTCGCGGTCAGGAACAGCACGGGAACGAGATTGCCGGACTCGCGCAGACGGCGCAGGACGCTCATGCCGTCGAGGTCGGGCATCATGATGTCGAGCACGAGAGCGTCCGGCTCGAACTCCCGCGCCACCTGCAGCGCCTCGAGTCCCGAGGATGCTGTGCGCACCTCCCAGCCCTCCATCCGCAGTGCCATCGCGAGCAGGTCGGTGAGCATCTGCTCATCGTCCACGGCGAGGATGCGCAGCGGGGATCCGTCAGGGCGGTGCAGTTCGGGCAGATCGGTGCTCATGGCTCCATTGTGCGCATCGGTTCGGAGCGAATCCATAGAGCGCGCTATGCGATTCCTGTGAACCGCTGATCATACGATTCTCATCACCCGTTGATCGGGTGCCCATCGACCGTGTTCCTACTGTCGATCTCGTTCCGCGACGCACGCGGCAGAAGGAGAGACATGTACGCAACGTATCTGCGGCGCGAATTGGCGGGCCGCAAGAGACAGACCATCATCGTGGCGGTCGGGCTGGCGGTGGCCATCGCGCTCGTCATCATGGTCAACGCCCTGGCAGCCGGCGTGCGCGAAGCGCAGGCGCAGGCGCTCGAGTCCGTATACGGCGTCGGCACCGACCTGACGGTCACGGGTGCCGCGGCCGAACCCGGCGAGGGCGGCGGGCAGCGGTTCGAGTTCGGTTCCGAGGCAGGCGAGGATGCCGACGACACCACGACGCTGAGCCAGTCGATGCTCACGACGGACTTCCGCCGCGGAACGCTGGATGCCTCGGTGCTCGAGACCGTGCTCGGCACGGACGGCGTCGCCGCGGCATCCGGGGCGCTGAGCCTCACGAACTCGACGTTCTCGGGCGAGCTGCCCAGCGGCGGGTTCGGGCAGCCGGGCGAGGGTACGCCCGGGGACGGCGAGGCGCCGCCGACCGGCGGTGCGGACGGCGAGGGCGGCAGCGCCTTCGGCATCGATTCCTTCACGGTGCTCGGCATCGACCCCGGTGCGGACGCCATCGGCCCGCTCGCCTCGGTCGTGGTCAGCGACGGCCGCGCATTCGACGCCGCCGACAGCGGCGAGCTCGTCGCCCTCGTGGACTCGTCGTACGCCGCCACATCCGAGATCGCCGTGGGCGACACGATCGACGTCGCAGGCTCCGACGTCGAGGTCGTCGGCATCGTCGCATCCACGTCCGACTCCGCCGACACCGCGGCGAACGTGTATCTGCCGCTGGACACCGCGCAGGAGCTCGCCGGCGTCGAGGACGTCGTCTCGACCATCTACGTGCAGGCCGATTCGGCGTCGGCGATCGACTCGGTGCAGACCGCCCTGTCCGACGAGCTCCCCGACGCCACGGTGAGCTCGCAGTCGGATCTCGCCTCCACGGTCTCCGGGTCGCTCTCCAGCGCGAACGAGATGATCACGAACCTCGGCGCCTGGCTGTCGATCATCGTGCTGGCCGTCGCCGTCATGATCTCGGTGCTGTTCACGATCTCGGGCGTCACGCGGCGCACGCGGGAGTTCGGAACGCTGAAGGCCATCGGATGGTCCAACGGCCGCGTCGTGCGCCAGGTGGCCGGGGAATCGATGGTCCAGGGCCTGATCGGCGGGGCCGCCGGACTCGTGCTGGGTCTGGTCGGGATCCTGCTGATCAATGTCATCCAGCCGACGATCTCGGCCGCGACCGAGACGCCTTCGGGGATGGGCGGGCCCGGCGGCGGCACGGGCGGACCGACCGGCGGAGGCGGGGGGATGTTCCAGACCGCGCAGGCGACCGACATCGTCCTGAGCGCGCCGCTCACGCCCTGGGTGCTCGTCGCCGCGGTCGGGCTCGCGGTGCTGGGCGGACTCGTCGCCGGCATGTTCGGAGGCTGGCGCGCTGCGAGGTTGAGCCCCGCCGAGGCCCTGCGCTCGGTCGCGTGACCGGCGCCGATCAGTGAACCACGACAAGGAGCAAGAGATGACCATGACAGACACCGTGCCCGCAGAGCGGACTCCCGACGCGCCGGCGACGCTGTATCGCCTGGAGGGCGTCACGCGCACCTACACGCAGAAGCAGCGCGTCGTGAAAGCGCTGACCGGCGTCGACCTCGAGATCGGCTTCGGCGAGTTCGTCACGATCCAGGGGCCGACGGGAGGGGGGAAGTCGACGCTGCTGCAGCTGCTGGGAGCGCTCGACAAGCCCACCTCCGGGTCGATCAGCCTCGGTGCCGCCGAGCTGTCGTCCGCTTCGCCGACAGCGCTCGGCCGGATCAGGGCCGAGGAGATCGGCTTCGTGTTCCAGGGCTTCAACCTCATCCCGACGCTGACGGCCGCCGAGAACGTCAACATGGCGCTCGAGCCGCTGGGGCTGAGCGGTGCGGAGCGGAAGACGCGCGTCGACGAGGCCCTGGCGCACGTTGGCCTGGCGGATCGCGGTGACCATCTGCCCACCGAGCTCTCCGGCGGGCAGCAGCAGCGCGTCGCCATCGCACGAGCGATCGTCAAGCGTCCGCGAGTGCTGTTGGCCGACGAGCCGACCGGCAACCTGGACGAGAGCATGCGCGACGAGATCCTGACCCTGCTCGAAGGACTGTGCGCCGAGGGGCTGACCCTGATCGTCGTCACGCACGACTCCGCGGTCGCGAAGCGGGCCAGCAGGCGGCTGCGGCTCGCCAAGGGGACGGTGACCGACATCACCCGGTGAGGGCCGCGCGGTGCCCCGGTCAGCGCTCGTCGCCGGCCGGGGCGCCGATCTGCTCCCAGATCGTGCTCATCTCCAGGAGCGCGCGCTCGGTGATCGAGACCATCGACTGCGACGCCTTCTCGGCGTTCCCGGTCTGGATGGCGGTCGCGAGGTCGACGTGCCATTGCAGGGCCTGCAGCGCGGGGTACTTCGGCATGAGGTCGTACTGCACGCGACTGAGCAGGACTTCCTCGACGAGATGATGCAGCTGCTCGAACATCTCGTTGCCGCTGAGCCGCAGGATCGACTGGTGGAACTGCAGATCCAGGCGCAGGAACTCGCCCTGGTCGCCCTGCTTCCCTGCGGCCCACAGCCGCCCGGCGAGACCCACCAGCTCGCCGGCCTCGTTCAGCGGCACCCGGACGGCCGCCAGGCGAGCGGCTGCCGGCTCGATCGCGCCGCGCAACTCGGTGAGCGAGCGCAGCTGAGCGACTCTGCTGGGACCGGCCAGCCGCCACCGGATCACCTGCAGGTCGTACGCGTTCCAGTTCGTCGCGGGCATGACCCGCACACCGACTCGCCGCTTGGCGGCCACGAGTCCCAGCGCTTCGAGGGCGCGCAGCGCCTCGCGCACGACCGGTCTCGATACGTGGAAGCGGCTCTCGATCGACTCGGTCGTGAACGTCGCGCCGACGGCGATCGCGCCGGCTGCGATCTCACGGCCGAGCGTGTCGAGCACGAGGTTGCGCAGGTCGCGTGCCGGCGTGGGATCGCGGTCATCGTCGACCGGCGCAGGTGCATCCATGGGTTGATCATATCTTTTCAACATCGAGGGTTGAAAGGTATGACTTGTGCTCGCTATCTTGGCCACTGAGCAGATGTAACGCAGCATCTGCGCCAGGAGACCTCGCGATGACGCGACGCTCAGGATGGAGTCACAGTGAAGTACGGATCCAAGACCGCCCGCTTCCTCGCGGCGGCAACCGCAGCTGTAATCGCCGGTGCGCTGGTCAGCTGCAGCGCAGGGTCGGAGATCGACCCGGATGAGGGCATCGAGGGCACGACGATCCGCGTCACCCTCGCGAACCATGTCTGGACCGAGACGATCAAAGAGATGATCCCGGAGTTCGAGGAGGAGACCGGAGCCAAGGTCGAGATCTCGCAGCTCGCCGAGGACCAGCTCTCCGACCAGTACAACGTCAAGCTCAACGCGGGAACCGATGAGATCGACGTCCTGATGTACCGCCCGTTGCAGGAGAACAAGCTCTTCGCCAGCAACGGCTACCTCGCCGATCTCACGGAACTGGTCGAGAACGACGAGGAGTTCGACTGGGACGACTTCCAGGAGGGCCCCGCCGCCCTGACCACGTACGAGGACGAGGTCGTCGGCGTACCGATCATCACCGAGCGCACGGTGCTCTACTACCGCAAGGACCTGCTCGAGCAGGCCGGACTCGAGGTCCCCACGACGCTCGAGGAGCTGGAGGCCGCAGCCGCGACCATCCACGAGCAGAACCCCGACGTGGCCGGCTACATCGGACGCACCGGAAAGTCCGCCGCGGTCACGCAGTTCAGCGCCTTCCTGTTCAGCTCGGGCGGTGACTTCATCGGCGAGGACGGCACCTCGGTCATCGGCAGCGACGAGGCGCGCGAGGCGTACACGTACTATGGCGACCTCATCCGCAACCACACGAATGCGACCATCAACCCCGAGATGAGCTGGGCCGAGGCCTTCGCGGTCTTCCAGCAGGGCAAGGCCGCCTTCATCGCGGATGCCGACAGCCTGTACAAGAACATGATCGACCCTGAGCAGTCCACGGTCGCCGATCAGGTGGGCTTCGCGGCCTTCCCCGCCGGCGCTGACGGTGCGAAGCCGTACAACGTCGCCGCGTGGGCGCTCGCCGTCAACGACACCAGCGAGAACCAGTCCGCGGCATGGGCGTTCATCAAATGGGCGACTTCCAAGGCGCAGACCATCGAGATGACCAAGCTCGGTGTCACCGGTGCACGCACCTCAGCGTGGGAGGACGACGCCGCCATCGCCGACTTCCCGGCCGAACTCGTCGAGGCCATCAAGGTCAACGGTGAGAACGGCGTCGGCAAGGACCGCCCGCTCGTGATCGACGTCGCCAAGGCGCGCGAGATCGTCGGTGACCCGATCGTGGTCGCGATCGCCGGTGGGGACGTGGATGCCGCCATCGACGAGGCGAGCGCGGCCTTCGACGAGTTCCTCCTCGAGGACTCCGAGTAATCGCATTCGGGTCGCCGCCGCTCCGTCCCGACGACGGCGGCGACCCCTCTCGAGGGAAGAACACATGACTGCAATCAAGGTCCCCGGCGAGCTCGGCACGAGCGAGCGCTTCAGCCGCTGGGCAGACCGGCACCGCAAATGGCTGTTCGCCGCACCGTCCATCGCCTTCACCGCACTGCTGCTGATCATCCCTCTCGCGTGGACGCTGTTCCTGAGCTTCACCGACGCCAGGCGATCGGTGCGGCGCGACTTCGGCTTCAACGGGGTGGAGAACTACGTCGAAGTGCTCACCGACACCGAGCGGTTCTGGCCGTCGGTCTGGCGTACGTTCGCGTTCACCGCCGGCGCGCTCACCTTCGAACTCATCCTCGGCATGGTGATCGCCCTGCTGCTGTGGAAGCCGTTCCGCGGTCAGGGAATCGTCCGCACGATCGTGCTGCTGCCGCTCGTGGCGACGCCGGTCGCCGTCGGAATGATGTGGCGCCTGCTGTTCGAGCCGAACATCGGCTTCATCAACGAGATGCTGTCCTGGGTCGGTATCCCGCCCCAGCCCTGGCTGGCAGACCCGTCCACGTCGCTGGCGACACTGACCTTCGTCGACATCTGGCAGTGGACGCCGATGGTGGCGCTGATCCTGCTGGCGGGTCTCACGAGCCTCTCAGAGGAGCCGCAGGAGGCGGCACGGGTCGACGGCGCGAACGGATGGCAGCGCTTCTGGTACATCACTGTGCCGCTGATGCGCCCGGTGATCATCGCCGCCGTGCTCCTGCGCGGCATCGACGCGCTGAAGACTTTCGACATCCTCTACGCGACCAAGGGCAAGGGCGGCGGGGCATTCCACGACGTCGAGACGCTGAACGTCTACGCCTACGGCCTGAGCTTCGACTACAACGAATACGGCCTCGCCTCGGCCGTGCTGATCCTCTTCTTCCTGATCATCCTCGCCGTGATCTGGGTCCTGCAGATGCAGAGAAAGGGCAAGGACTCATGACCGCCCTCGACACCCGTGCGACCGTCGCGCCGAAGCCCGCGCCCGTGACCCGCCGGAGGCGGAAGATCCGCTGGGGAACGGTCGGCCGGTTCGTCGGACTCGCGCTGATCGTGCTCGCCTTCCTCGGACCGATCGTCTGGATGGTGCTGGCCAGCTTCAAGCACAACGTGCAGATCCACGACGCCAGCAAGGCGTTCATCTTCGATCCCACGCTGACCAACTACGGCACGGTGTTCGACCCCCGCCGCGGGAACTACCTCGTCTACATCTGGAACTCATTCTTCGTCGCGTTCATGGCGACCGCTCTCTCGCTCGTGCTCGCGGTCCCCGCTGCGTACGCGATGAGCCGGTTCATCATGAACAAGTCCGCGATGGTGGTGCTGCTGGCCCGCATCATCCCGGGTGTGAGCCTGCTGGTGCCGTGGTATTTCATCTTCGCCCAGCTGAAGATGACCGGCGGATACCTTCCCCTCGTGCTCTCGCACATGTTCGTCTCACTGCCGCTGATCCTGTACATCATGATGTCGTTCTTCGATCAGATGCCCGAAGAACTCGAGGAGTCCGCGCAGGTGGACGGCCTGACCGCGATCGGGGCGTTCTTCCGGATCACGCTGCCGCTGTCGGTGCCCGGCATCGCGACGGCCACGATCTTGTCGTTCATCTTCTCGTGGAACAACTTCATGTTCGCGCTCGTGCTCTCCAGCGCCGCCACGAAGACCCTTCCGGTGGCGATCTTCGACTTCATCGGATACGCCTCGATCGACTGGGGCGCACTGATGGCGGCATCCGTCGTCGTCACGACACCGATCATGCTGATCGCGTTGTTCACGCAGCGGTACATCGTCTCCGGTCTGACCGCCGGTGCGACGAAAGGTTGAGCGGTGACAGCACGATCCGTGATCACGCGTGTCGAATCGTTCCCCGTCGCGCCGCGCTGGCTGTTCGTCCGGATCGAGACCGGCGACGGTCTCGTCGGGTGGGGAGAGGCGTCGCTCGAGGGCTACGCCGACGTCGTCAGGGCAGCCGTCGACCAGTTCGCCGACTACCTCGTCGGCCGCGACCCCGGACTGATCGAGGACCACTGGCAGGTTCTGACGAAGAGCCAGTTCTACCGCGGTGGCGCGGTTCTGGCGAGTGCCGTGTCGGGGATAGATCAGGCGCTGTGGGACCTCAAGGGCAAGCGTCTCGGGGTGCCGGTCCACGATCTGCTCGGCGGCGCAGTGCGCGACAGCATCAGGGCGTACGGCTGGGTCGGCGGTGACGACCCGGCAGAGGTGGCAGACCACATCTCGGAGCAGATCGAGACGGGGCTGTCGGCGGTCAAGATGAACGCATCGGGCCGGATGAGCCGCAACGGTTCGGTGGCGGAGCTCGACGGCGTCGTCGCAAGGGTCACCAGTGCCCGCGACGTCCTCGGCCCCGACCGTGACGTCGCCGTCGATCTGCACGGCCGGTTCACGATCGCGACCGCTCGACGGCTCGCGCCGATGCTCGAGCCGCTGCATCCGTTCTTCATCGAGGAGCCCGTCGTTCCCGAGAGCTCGCACATGATCGCGCGCGTGACGGATGCCACCAGCATCCCGATCGCGACGGGGGAGCGTCTCTACAACCGGCAGGAATTCCTGCCGGTGCTGCAAGCGGGTGTTGCGATCGTGCAGCCCGATCTGTCGCACGCCGGGGGGATCTCTGAGACGCGCAGGATCGCGGCGCTGGCCGAGACCTTCGACGCGCTGCTCGCCCCGCACTGCCCGCTGGGGCCGTTGGCGCTCGCCGCGTGTCTGCAGGTGGCGTTCTCGACGCCGAACCATCTCATCCAGGAGCAGTCCATCGGGATCCACTACAACACCGGGGCCGAGGTCCTGGACTACGTCGTGGACAAGGCGCCGCTGGCCTTCCAGGACGGCTGCTTCCCGCTGCTCACCGGTCCTGGACTCGGTATCGAGATCGACGAGAGAGCAGTGCGCGAGGCGGCTTCACGCTGGGAACGGTGGCAGAATCCGGTCTGGCGGCACGCTGACGGATCGTTCGCGGAATGGTGAGCATCGCGGAATGGTGAGTGGACAGAACATGGCGACAGTGGACAACGACACCCTGCGGGACCGCATCGGTACGGACCGTCTGATCGCGATCCTGCGCGGTACCGACATCGACGCCACCGTCGCCGCCGCCCTCACGCTCATCCGCGAGGGCGTCACGACGCTCGAGGTCACGTTGACGCTCGCCGAGGCTGAGGAGGCCATCGCCCAGATCGTGGCGGATGCGCCCGATCGCGCTCTCGTCGGCGCCGGTACCGTGCTCACCGCCGCCGATGTCGACCGCGCGGTCGACGCCGGAGCGCAGTTCATCGTGACCCCGACGCTGACGGCATCCGTCGAGCATGCCATCGGCCAGGGGATCGGGGTGCTTCCCGGCGTCTACACGCCCACCGAGATCCAGCGCGGGCTCGATCTCGGTGCGGCCGCTGTCAAACTGTTCCCTGCTTCTGCCCTCGGACCCGGATTCGTCCGGGCTGTCCGTGATCCATTCCCCGATGCTCGGATCATTCCCGTCGGCGGTGTCGGGATCGAGTCGATTCCGGACTTCCTCACGGCCGGCGCCTTCGGTTTCGGCGTCGGCGGTCCTCTGGTCGGGGACGCGGCGAGTCCCGGTGGCGACCTCGAGGCGCTGGCCGATCGCGCGGCGGCGTTCCGGACGGCGGTCAGGAGATCATGATGGCCGACGCCGCGACCATGCCCGCCGTCATCAAGACCGGCGACGGCGTCGAGGGAATCGAGATCGGCCGGGTGCCGGTTCCCGTCGCCCTGGCAGGTCAGGCAGTCGTGGACGTGCTCGCAACAGGGATCTGCGGCACGGACGTGCACATCGCGCACGACGAGTACGCGCACGAGCGGCCAGTGGTGATGGGCCATGAGGTGCTGGGCGTGGTCTCGTCCGTCGGCTCAGCGGACGACGCGACGTGGGTGGGCGCGACGGTAGCCGTCGAGACCTACTTCTCAGCATGCGAGAGCTGCGACATGTGCAGAGCGGGCAGACGCAATCTCTGCGCCGAGCGGCGGTCGATCGGTTCGTTCCGCGACGGCGGCTTCGCCACCCGGATGCTCGTGCCCGTCGCGAACCTGCACCGGATGCCGCCGACGCCCGGTGACCTCGACGGCGTGCTCAGCGAACCGCTGGCGTGCGTCACGCACTGCCTGCTGGATCCGCCCGTCGTGCAGCCGGGGGATCGCGTGCTCGTCACAGGACCAGGAGCGATGGGGCAGCTCGCGGCGCAGGTCGCGAAAGCGTGTGGCGGTCTCGTCACGCTCGCAGGCCTCCCGGCGGACGACGCTCGTCTCGAGGTCGCCGCCGGCCTCGGCATCCGAACGACCGCCGAGCGCCCCGCTGAGGACGCGTACGACGTCGTGATCGAGTGCTCGGGATCGGCGCCGGGCGCGGCGGCGGCCATGCGATCGGCCCGGCGTGGTGCGCGCTACGTCCAGGTCGGGATCTTCGGGCGCGATGTGAGCCTGGCGTTCGACACGGTGCTCTACAAGGAGTTGACGGTGACGAGCGGCTTCGCGTCGACGCCGACGTCCTGGCGCGCGGCCATGCGGCTCATCGCAGCGGGAGACGTCGTCCTGACACCGCTCATCACGAAGCGTGTCCGTCTGGACGAGTTCTTCGAAGCGCTGGATGCCGCAGCGCGCGGCGAGGGGCTGAAGACGGTCGTGACCCCCGGCGGTTGATCCGCCGAGAGTGAACACGGAAGCGGATGTCCGCGGCGCGGTCTAGCGTTCTCCGCATGAGCGATGACCGCCTGAGCGAAACACTCACGACACGCCCCGCCACCGCCGCCGAGGTCGCCGGCCTCGTCCGGCGCGCACAACAGGACTCGCTGCCCATCACTGTCGTCGCGGGCGGGCACGGACCCTGGTCGCACTCGCCGTCGCCGGGCATGCGCATCGAGCTCACGGAAATCGCGGGCATCGAGATCGACGGCCTCGCGCTCGACGGCGAGGACGCCGTGGTCCATATCGGCGGCGGAGCCGTATGGGGCGACGTGGCCGCGCGGCTCGGCGCGGACGGACTGGCGATCAGCTCGGGAGACACAGCAACGGTCGGAGTCGGCGGCCTCACCCTCGGCGGCGGAATCGGCTGGATGGTCCGCGCCTGGGGCCTCGCCGCGGATCAGCTGATCGGCGCGCAGATCGTCACCGCCGCCGGAGAGCTCGTCGAGACCTCGGCCGACGAGCATCCTGACCTCTTCTGGGCGCTTCGAGGGGGAGGGGGCAACTTCGGGATCGTCACCCGCTTCGACTTCCGCGCGCACCCGGTCTCGGGCATCGCGTTCGGCGATCACGTCATCTCGACGGATGCGACGCGGGTGCTCCGCGCGACGCGCGACCTGATGAGGGAGGCTCCGCGCGAGGTGACCGTGACATACATGGACGTGCCCCCGATGGACCCGAGCGCGCCCGCCGGGGCGCGCCTGAGCGCGGTGTGGGCCGAGAACGACATCGACGCGCTCCGGTCGGTCATGGCGCCGATCGCCGCACTCGACGGGGTGGAGGCCGAGTACACGACACCCGCGTACCGCGACATCCTGCTCCAGATGCCAGAACCCGCCGAGGGTGCCGAGCCGCCCGGGTTCATCGGCGGCAACGGACTGTTCGCCGAACTCGACGACGACCTCATCGACCGGCTCGTCGCCTTCCGCGCCGCCTACCCGGCATCCGTCGTGTTCCTACGCTCACTCGGAGGGGCCTACGGCGACGTGGGACAGGCCGAGACGGCGTTCCCCGCGCGGACCGCGACGTGGTTCGTCATGGCCGGAGGATTCGACATCCCGGGACTCGTCGACGACGAGACGCGCGAGCGCATTCGCGACGATTGGCGGGCGATCGAGACCGGGCGGCTCGCCGAGTACGGCAACTTCGCCGACACCGAGAGGCCGGATGCCGTCCCCGGCATGTTCCGGGCCGAGGCCTTCGAACGCCTGCGCGAGATCAAGCGCGCGTGGGACCCGCAGAACGTCTTCGCCCGCAACCACAACATCGCGCCCTGACACGCTCATGAAAGAAGAGTTTCCCGCCTCCGAGACAGATCGGAGGCGGGAAACTCTTCTTTCAGCGCTGGTGCTGCGCGGTCAGTGCGTGTCTTCCGCTTCGATCTCGGTGCGGTCGCCGGACCACTGCGTGTGGAAGGTGCCGTCCTTGTCGACGCGCTTGTAGGTGTGGGCGCCGAAGAAGTCGCGCTGGCCCTGGACGAGGGCTGCGGGGAGGCGGTCGGCGCGGATGCCGTCGTAGTACGACAGCGAGGAGCTGAAGGCGGGTGCGGGGATGCCGGAGGTCGCGGCCGCGATGACGACGCGGCGCCAGGCGGCCTGTCCGCGGGTGAGCGCTTCGGCGAAGTACGGGGCGGTCATGAGGACCGGCAGGTCCGGGGCCTCGTTGTACGCGTCGGCGATGCGGTTGAGGAACTGGGCGCGGATGATGCAGCCGCCGCGCCAGATCTTCGACACGGCGCCGAGGTCGATGTTCCACCCGTACTCGGCGGCACCGGCGCGGATCTCGTCGAATCCCTGCGAGTAGGCGACGATCTTCGACGCGTACAGGGCCAGGCGCACGTCCTCGATGAATGCGTCGACGTCCTCGGCGGGGACGGCGAAGTCGCCCTCGGGGCCGGGGAGGATGGAGGCTGCGGCGCGCTGCTCGGGGTGCGAGGACAGCGACCGGGCGAACGTCGCCTCGGCGATCCCGGAGACGGGCACCCCGAGGGAGAGCGCGGTCTGCACGGTCCAGGCTCCGGTGCCCTTGGCGCCGGCCTGGTCGACGATGACGTCGACGAGGGGCTGACCGGTGGCGGCGTCGACCTGGCGGAGCACCTCGGCGGTGATCTCGATCAGGTACGACTCGAGCTCGCCGGTGTTCCACTCGGCGAAGATGTCGGCGATCTGCGCGGGGGTCTTGCCGGTGCCGCGGCGGATCAGGTCGTACGCCTCGGCGATGAGCTGCATGTCGGCGTACTCGATGCCGTTGTGAACCATCTTCACGAAATGTCCGGCACCGTCGTGGCCGATGTGCGTGACGCACGGCTCGCCCTCGGCGACTGCGGCGATGGAACGCAGGATCGGTCCGAGTGTGACCCAGGACTCATCCGACCCGCCGGGCATGATGGACGGCCCGGTCAGCGCGCCCTCCTCGCCGCCGGAGATCCCGGCGCCGACGAAGTTGATCCCGGTCTCGCGGACGGCCTTCTCGCGGCGGATCGTGTCGGGGAAGTACGCGTTGCCGCCGTCGACGATGATGTCGCCCGGCTCGAACACGCGCACGAGCTCGTCGATGACCGCGTCCGTGCCGGCACCGGCCTTGACCATGATGATCGCGGTTCGCGGCTTCTGCAGCGACGCGGCGAACTCCTCGTAGTCGAATGCGGGCACGAACCCCGCCTCCGGGTGCGCCGCCACCAACTCATCCGTCTTCGACCGCGACCGGTTGAACACGGCGACCGTGTTCCCCTCACGCGACGCGAGATTCCGCGCCAGATTCGAACCCATCACCGCAAGTCCGACAACTCCGATGTTCGCTGATGCTTCGGGCACAGATACTCCTCGATCGTGAAGCCAGGGGGATGGACTTCAGCGTATCGCTGTGCGCGAGGGGGCGCCGCATCCGTGACGTCGAATGCCGGGAGTTGCCGCAGCGGGGTCAGTCCTTGCGGTAGCCGGAGCGGCCCATCGAGAAGAGGGCGCCGACGGTGAAGACGGTCGCGCACACGGCCATGGCGCCGATCAGCCATGCGATGGCGTGGGAGAGGAATGCGCCGTCGATCATGCCGGACTCCTGTTTCTTCGTGGTGGGTTCTGAGGGCGTCAGAGGTCTGTGTTTCAGCCTATCGGGTCTTCGGGTACGATAGATGAGTTCCTCGGCGAGGGATGCTTCGCGTGCGCAGCATCCGTAATCGACGCGGCGAATCCAGCCTCGTGGCTCTTTCGCACGTCTGCGTCCGGGAAGCCGATCACAAGACCACCACGCGGCGAGCAGTTCGCCGCGTGCCCCGAAGGAGAACCCATGTCTGAGGACACCAAGGTCCACGCCGAGGTCCGCGAGCAGTTCGGCAAGGGCTTCGCCCGCCGCCTCCGCGCCGCCGGCAAGATCCCCGCCGTCATCTACGGCCACGGCACCGAGCCCGTCCACGTCGCCCTCCCGGGCCACCAGGTCTCGCTCATCATCCGCCGCGCCAACGCGCTCCTCGAGCTCGACATCGAGGGCAAGGACCAGCTCGCCCTGGTCAAGGACGTCCAGAAGGACCCGGTGCACCAGATCATCGAGCACATCGACCTCCTCGTCGTGAAGAAGGGCGAGAAGATCCAGGTCGACGTCCCCGTCGTCGTCACCGGCGAGCCCTTCGCCGGCACCGTCGCCAACCTCGACGCCACCTCGATCGCCGTCGAGGTCGAGGCGACCCACATCCCCGAGCACGTCGAGGTCTCCGTCGAGGGTCTGGAAGAGGGCGCGCAGATCACCGCCGCCGACGTCAAGCTGCCCAAGGGCGCGACTCTCCTCGCCGACCCCGAGACGCTCATCGTCGCGGTCTACGTTCCGACCGAGGAGCCGGAGGCCGAGGAGGGCGAAGAGGCCCCTGAGGCCGAGGCCCCCGCGGAAGCCGCTGCCGAAGAGGACGCTGCAGAGTAAGACATCTGCTTCCACGAAGGGGACGCGAGCTGATCGCGTCCCCTTCGTCGTATTCTGACGACCGGATGGACGAGAGATGAGAGACGCATGGCCGACACCTGGCTGATCGTCGGACTGGGCAATCCCGGTCCGCGGTACGAGGCGACCCGGCACAACGTCGGGCAGATGGTGGTCGATGAGCTCGCCGGTCGGCGCGGCGAGAGCTTCCGCGAGCACAAGGGCGGCGCTCGTGTCGTCGAGACGTGGTTGCGCCCCGGTGCGGACAAGATCGTGCTGGCCAAGCCCAACTCGTTCATGAACGTCTCGGGCACCCCGGTGGCGGCCCTCGCACGCTTCTACTCGGTGCCTCCCGAGCGCACCGTGATCGTGCACGACGAGCTCGACATCCCCTTCGACGCCCTCAAGCTCAAGACCGGCGGCGGGCACGGAGGGCACAACGGCGTTCGCGATGTCGCGCGTGCCATCGGGACGGCGGACTTCCCGCGGGTGCGCGTCGGCATCGGGCGCCCGCCGGGACGGCAGGACCCAGCCGACTGGGTGCTCTCGCCGTTCGGCAAGACGGAGCGCGAGACGCTCCCGATCCTCGTGTCCGATGCCGCGGATGCGGTCGAGCTCCTTGTCGCGGAGGGCCTGCTGGCGGCCCAGCAGAAGCACCACGCACCGCGGTGACCGGCGCGCCGCGAACAGGTGCCGGTCGTGCGTCAGGCTCCGTAGAACGAGACCGCACCCGCACCCGCGCCGGCACCGAGGGTCACACCGAGCACAACGAAGAAGATCACCGGTCCGAGAACGGCGAGGATCAGGGCCACGACGCCCCATACGCGACCCGCTCGCTTCACGATGGCCATGATGCCGAGGACGATCGCGGCGATGCCGCCGAGAGTGCCGGCCCAGAAGCCGATCTCTCCGATGAGCACCTGGTCGCGCACGGGGGACAGGAACGAGAGATCGGAGGTCGCCGGATCGATGTACTGGGTGACGGTCGGCAGCTGGAACCCGATCTGGTACCCGGCGATGCCCGCGATGATCGGCGCGACGACGGCAGCGATGACGGACAGCACGAACGCCACGATGCCCAGGACCGCCGATCGGGGTTGCGCGGGGGCCGGCGCCTGGTAGCCGCCTGCCGGTGCGGCGTAACCGCCCACGGGTGCCGCGTACGCGCCGGGCGGCGTCTGGTACGACGGCGGATTCTGGTACGACGGCGCGGCCTGTGACGGGGGAGTGCCGTACGGAGACGGCGGACTCGGAATCGGCGGGACCGATCCGTGCGGGGTGGTCGGAGGAAGCTGCGGGTCGGTCACGCACCCATCCTAGGATGCGCGACCGACCCGATCGTCACACGCGGCGCAGCAGGCCGACCTTCTCGTAGACGTCGGCGAGCGTGGCATCGGCCACGGCATCGGCGCGTTCGGCGTTGGCGGCGAGGATGCGGTCGAGTTCTGCCGGGTCGTCGAGCAGCTCGAGCGCACGCGAGCGCACCGGCTCGAACTCCGAGACCACGACCTCGGCGAGGCCCTTCTTGAAGTCTCCGTACCCGCGGCCGGCGTACTCGTCCTCGATCGCGGCGACCTGACGGCCGCTGAGGGCCGCGTAGATCGTCAGCAGGTTCGAGACACCGGGCTTGTTCTCCCGGTCGAAGCGCACGGAGCCCTCGTTGTCGGTGACGGCCCGCATGATCTTCTTCGCGGACTTCGCCGGGTCGTCCAGCATCCACAGCACGCCCGCGTCCGTCTCGGCCGACTTCGACATCTTCGAGGTCGGATTCTGCAGGTCGTAGATGCGCGCGGTGTCCTTCTGGATGACCGGCATCGGCACGACGAACGTCTGGCCGAAGCGCGCGTTGAACCGCTCCGCGAGATCGCGCGTGAGTTCGACGTGCTGCTTCTGGTCATCGCCGACGGGAACGACGTCGCTCTGGTACAGCAGGATGTCGGCCGCCATCAGGACCGGATAGGTGAACAGGCCGACGCTCGTGCCGTCCTGCCCGTAGCGGCTGGACTTGTCCTTGAACTGCGTCATGCGCCCGGCCTCGCCGAAGCCCGTGATCGTCGAGAGGATCCAGGCGAGCTCGGCGTGCGCGCGTACGTGCGACTGCACGTACAGCGTCGACTTCGACGGCTCGATGCCTGCGGCGATGTACTGCGCGGCAGTGCGCCGCGTCTTCTCGCGCAAAGACGCCGGGTCCTGTGCGACCGTCAGCGCGTGCAGGTCGACGACCGAGAAGAACGCATCGTAGGACGCCTGCAGATCGCGCCACTGCAGAAGAGCACCGATGTAGTTGCCGATCTGAAGCGAGTCGGCGGATGGCTGCATTCCTGAGTAGAGACGAGGCTTGGTCACGGATCAATCCTATGGTGCTGGGGCGACCGCCCTGTCAGTACGAGTAGTCGACGACCACCGGCGCATGATCGCTCCACCGCTCGGCATAGGCGGCGGCGCGTGCCACCCGGTAGTCCTGCACGCGCTCGGCGAGCGCCGGGGTCGCCAGGTGATAGTCGATGCGCCAGCCGGAGTCGTTGTCGAACGCCTGCCCGCGCATGGACCACCACGTGTACGGACCGTCGACCTCGCCGTGGAAACGGCGCCCGACGTCGACCCATCCCAGCCCCGTGCCGACCGTGCCGTCGACGCCGGTCACCTCGGCGCCGGCATCCCCGACGAACCGGTCGAAGTACGCCCGCTCGCGGGGGAGGAAGCCCGCCTTCTTGCGGTTGCCGCGCCAGTTCTTGATGTCGAGTTCGCGGTGACCGACGTTCAGGTCGCCCGTGACGAGCGCGAGCGCGTCACCCTGCCCGAGGTCGGCGAGGCGCGCACCGAACGCGTCGAGGAACTTCCACTTCTCGTCCTGCTTGGGAGTGTCGGCCTCGCCGCTGTGCACATAGGCGCTGACGACGGTGAGCGGGCGGTCGCCGATGAGGAAGTCGCCCTCGATCCAACGGCCCTTCGAATCGAAGTCCTCGGGCCCGAACGCGGTGCGCGACGCGAGCGCGGGGGCGCGGCTGGCGATCGCGACGCCGGCGCGGCCCTTGGCCGTCGCCTCGTCGTGGACGATCGACCAGCCGGGGAGCGCCGCCTCGAGGTGCTCGTCCTGACCGCGCACCTCCTGCAGGGTCAGGATGTCGACATCGGCAGCGTCGAGCCACCCGCTCATGCCGTTGCGGGCCGCGGCCCTGATCCCGTTGACGTTGACCGAGGCGATACGCAGATGAGGCATGGATTCAGCCTAACGAGGGCCGGTGACATCCTCCGCCTCGGCGCCCTCGATGGCGATGGCGAGAGCATCCTGCGCGCGCCGCACCGCACGCCCGGCCCAGAGCCTGCGGTACCAGGGCGCGTCCTCGTACGCGTCGCGAGCGCGCCGCAGATGCACGCGCGCCGCGAGCACCAGCGCCTCCTGCTCTGCCAGCCGGGCGGCCTGCTCGTCCTCGAGCTCCAGAGGATGGTCGTTGTCGGCCGCGGTGACCGCGATCCAGGATGCCGCCACGAGCACCACGCTCGCGAGCAGGCGGCACCACAGGAGGAGCCCGATGATCACGGCGAAGGACGCGAGCAGGGGGTTGCTGGGCACGCGGGTGAGCAGGAAGCCCGCGATGAGCTGGAGGACCACCATCGCCCCGCCGCCCAGCAGCGACGCCGGCCAGATGAACCGCCACCGCAGGTCGGCGCCGACGAGGAAGCGGACGAGGGCCGCCAGGGCGCCGGCATCCACGATGAAGGCGCTGGCCATCCACAGCACGCGCGCCATACCCGACAGCACCCACGAATCGCCCCAGCCGAACAGGTCGAACAGCCACTCCAGCGCCCAGACGCTCAGCACGCTCAGCGCCGCGCCGAGCAGCAGCGCGAGGCCGAACAGCACGCCGGCGAGCAGATCGCGCAGTTTGAGCAGCCAATAGGAGCGGGTGTCGAACGGCAGACCGAAGATGTCTCGGATCGCCCGGCGTGTGAAGGTCACCGCCGCGATGGCAGTCCAGGCGGCGAAGCCCACGGCCACGGCGCCCGTGATACCCAGCAGGCTCGTGCTGCCCTGGGCGATCTCGACGACGTCGTCGCGGCCGATGAGACCGGGGTCGCCGATGAGCCCTGGCAGATAGCTGTTGGCGAGATCGATGAGCGCTTCGATCGCGCGCGGGCTGGCGCCGAGCCAGATCCCCACACCGGCGAAGCTGACGTAGATGACCGCGAACAGCGAGAACAGGACGTAGTAGCTCATCCCCGCCGAGAGCAGGAAGCCGTTGCCGCGCAGGAACCCGCGCCAGACGCGTACGGGGAACGCCGCGAGCGTGCGATCCTTCAGCTCTGCGGCGCGTTCGAGGGGTCCTTCGAAGCGCTCACGCAGCGGGACTCGGTCCTCCGACATGCACTCACCCTATCCAGGGGAGCGCCGATGCGCGGCGGACGTCAGGGACGGCCGCGCAGAACGGCCTGCTTGACCTCGGCGATGGCCTTCGTGACCTCGATGCCACGCGGGCATGCCTCGGAGCAGTTGAAGGTCGTGCGGCAGCGCCAGACGCCCTCCTTGTCGTTGAGGATGTCCAGACGCACATCGGCGTTGTCGTCGCGCGAGTCGAAGATGAACCGGTGCGCGTTGACGATCGCGGCCGGGCCGAAGTACTGGCCGTCGGTCCAGAACACCGGGCACGAAGAGGTGCAGGCGGCGCACAGGATGCACTTGGTGGTGTCGTCGAAGATCGCGCGGTCTGCGATCGACTGGACGCGCTCCTTGCCCTTCTCGGGCACGCTGTTCGCGACGAGGAACGGCTGCACCTCGCGGTAGGAGGCGAAGAACGGCTCCATGTCGACGATGAGGTCCTTCTCGAGCGGCAGGCCCTTGATCGCCTCGACGTAGATCGGCTTCGAGATGTCGAGGTCCTTGATCAGCGTCTTGCAGGCCAGGCGGTTGCGGCCGTTGATGCGCATGGCGTCGGAGCCGCAGATGCCGTGCGCGCACGAGCGGCGGAACGACAGCGAACCGTCGACCTCCCACTTGATCTTGTGCAGCGCGTCGAGCACGCGGTCGGTGGAGAACAGCTCCACGTCGTAGTCGACCCAGCGGGGCTCGGCGTCCTGCTCGGGGTCGAAGCGGCGGATGATGAAGGTGACCAGGAAGGACTGGACGGCCGGGTCCGCGGCGGCGGGCGCCTCTGCGACAGCGTTCGACATGCTCAGTACTTCCTCTCCATCGGCTGGTAGCGGGTCTGGACGACCGGCTTCGAGTCGAGCTTGATGTGATCTGCGGGCGTCGACGAGTGCGAGTCGCCCGTCAGGTACGCCATGGTGTGCTTCATCCAGTTCTCGTCGTCGCGCTTGGGGAAGTCGTCGCGCATGTGACCGCCACGGCTCTCCTCGCGGTTCTGCGCGGCGTAGACGACGACCTCGGCGATGTCGAGCAGGAACCCGAGCTCGACGGCCTCGAGGAGGTCGGTGTTGAAGCGGTGGCCCTTGTCGTCGATGTAGACGTTCTTGTAGCGCTCGCGCAGCTCGGCGATGACGCCCAGCACGTGCTCGAGGGACTCGTGGGTGCGGAACACCTGGGCGCCGCGGTCCATCTCCTCCTGGAGCTTCTTGCGCAGCACGGCGACGCGCTCGGTGCCGTTGCTGCCGCGCAGGTTCTCGAGCATGTCCTTGACGAACCCGGCGGGGTTCTCGGGGAGCGGCACGAACTCGGCGGTCTTGGCGTACGCCACGGCGTTGTTGCCGGCGCGCTTACCGAACACGTTGATGTCGAGGAGCGAGTTGGTGCCGAGGCGGTTCGAGCCGTGCACCGAGACGCACGCGCACTCGCCGGCGGCGTACAGGCCGGGGACGACCGTGTCGTTGTCGGCGAGGACCTCGGCGTCGTTGTTCGTCGGGATGCCGCCCATGGCGTAGTGCGCGGTCGGCATGACGGGCACGGGGTCGGTGACCGGGTCGACACCGAGGTATGTCCTGGCGAACTCGGTGATGTCGGGCAGCTTGGTCTCGAGGACCTCGGCACCGAGGTGCGTGCAGTCGAGGTAGACGTAGTCCTTGTGCGGGCCTGCGCCGCGGCCGTCGAGGACCTCCTGCACCATGGAGCGCGCCACGATGTCGCGCGGTGCGAGGTCCTTGATGGTGGGGGCGTAGCGCTCCATGAAGCGCTCACCCGAGTCGTTGCGCAGGATCGCGCCCTCGCCTCGCGCACCCTCGGTGAGCAGGATGCCGAGACCGGCGAGACCCGTCGGGTGGAACTGGAAGAACTCCATGTCCTCCAGCGGCAGGTTCTTGCGCCAGATGATGCCGACGCCGTCACCGGTGAGGGTGTGCGCGTTCGAGGTGGTCTTGAAGATCTTGCCGAAGCCGCCCGTCGCGAAGACGACCGACTTGGCCTGGAACACGTGCAGCGCGCCCGTGGCCAGCTCGTACGCGACGACGCCCGCGACTCCGGTCTTGCCGTCGTCGTCCTTCACCGTGATGAGGTCGAGCACGTAGAACTCGTTGAAGAAGTTGATGCCGAGCTTGACGCAGTTCTGGAACAGCGTCTGCAGGATCATGTGACCGGTGCGGTCGGCGGCATAGCACGCGCGACGGACCGGGGTCTTGCCGTGCTCTGCGGTGTGACCGCCGAAACGGCGCTGGTCGATCTTGCCCTCAGGGGTGCGGTTGAACGGCAGCCCCATGTTCTCGAGGTCGATGACCGCGTCGATGGCCTCCTTGGCGAGGATCTCGGCGGCGTCCTGGTCGACGAGGTAGTCGCCGCCCTTGACGGTGTCGAAGGTGTGCCACTCCCAGCTGTCCTCCTCGACGTTCGCGAGGGCTGCGGCCATGCCGCCCTGCGCCGCACCGGTGTGCGAGCGGGTCGGGTACAGCTTCGTGATCACGGCCGTCTTCGCGCCGGGGCCCGCCTCGATGGCGGCGCGCATGCCTGCGCCTCCCGCGCCGACGATCACGACGTCGAACTGGTGGTAGTGAACGCCGTCGCGGACGACGGAATCCTGCGTCTCAGTAGTCACTTCTCGATGCTCTCTTGTCAGTTTCCGACGACGCCCGCAGCCACGCAGGTGTCCCACAGCGTGCTGGACTCGGTGACGCCCAGGCACGGGTCGAACGTGAAGACGACCAGGGTGCCGAGGATGATCAGCAGGCCCGCGGCGAGGACGATCGCGCCGACAAGCGCCTTGCGGACCTTGTCATTGGTGACGTAGTCGTTGACGATCGTGCGCATGCCGTTGCCGCCGTGGATGAAGGCGAGCCACAGCATGAGCACGTCCCACCACTGCCAGAACGGCGTGGCGAACTTGCCGGCGATGAACGCGAAGTCCAGCGCGTGGATGCCGTCGCCGACCATGAGGTTGACGAACAGGTGGCCGAAGATGAGGACGATCAGCACGACGCCGGATGCTCGCATGAACATCCAGCCCCACTTCTCGAGGTTGACGCCGCGGCGGCGGCGCGTCGGTGCTGCGACGGTCTGAGCGGACATCAGTGACCCCCTCCGAACCCGGCGAACGCGAGCGAAAGGTGGCGCCCGGTGAAGCCGGCCATGAGCACGACCCAGACGGCGATGACGCCCCAGAACATCTGGCGCTGGTACCGCGCTCCCTTCGACCAGAAGTCGACGAGGATGATGCGCAGACCGTTCATGGCGTGGAACACGATGGCGCCGACCAGCACCACTTCGCCCAGAGCCATGACGGGGTTCTTGTACGTGCCGATCACGGCGTTGTACGCCTCGGGGGAGACCCGGATCAGTGCCGTGTCGAGCACGTGCACGAGAAGGAAGAAGAAGATGGCGACTCCGGTGATGCGGTGAAGCACCCATGACCACATGCCCTCACGGCCGCGGTACAGAGTGCCGCGCGGGGTCTTGGACGTGGTTTCCGAAATCGACGGTGTCAAGCGTGTGCCTGCGGACACGGTCGTCCTCCCTGATCGATGCGAGGTCGGGTAGCACGTGCGGATCTCAACAGACCGCTGGACGTGCCCGGCCGTGCACCATCCTATTCCTGTCAGAACGCTGGGTGCGACGAGGGCGACCCTAAGGGGTGGGGCGATCATGTCTGTTCTGCATCGTCACGATTCGGCCCGGCTATCGTGCCGAGAGGGCCAGGATCGGCGGCGGATAGGCTGGGCGCATGGCGCCGTTCGACGACTTCTACGCAGTGATCCCCGCCGGCGGAATCGGCAGCCGGCTGTGGCCGCTGTCCCGAGCGGACGCGCCGAAGTTCCTGCACGATCTCACCGGGTCCGGCAACTCCCTGCTGCGCGACACCTGGGATCGGCTCGAGCCCATGACCGGCCCCGATCGCATCTCGGTGGTCACGGGGCGCGCGCACCGCGCCGCCGTCGAGTCCGAGCTGCCCGGCATCCCCGACAAGAACGTCTTCCTCGAGTCCGAGCCGCGCGAGTCGGCCGCGGCGATCGGACTCGCGGCGGCGATCCTGCACCGTCGCGACCCGGACGTCATCATCGGCTCCTTCGCCGCCGACCACGTCATCCGCGGCACGCGCACGTTCGAGTTCGCCGTGCAGCAGGCCGTCGCCGTCGCCCGCGCCGGATACATCTGCACGATCGGCATCCAGCCCTCCGAGCCCTCCGTCGGATTCGGATACATCCAGAAGGGCGACGAACTGGTCGTCGACGGCGCCCCGGAGGCTGCGACCGTCGAGCGCTTCGTCGAGAAGCCCGACCTCGAGACGGCCAAGCAGTACTACGCCGACCGGTCGTTCCTGTGGAACGCCGGCATGTTCATCTCGAAGGCGAGCGTGCTGCTCGACGAGCTCGCGGCGAACGAGCCCGAGCTGCATGCGGGTCTCCTCGAACTCGCCGAGGCGTGGGACGACCGCGACCGCCGCGGTCCCGCCGTCGACCGGGTCTGGCCGCGGCTGAAGAAGATCGCCATCGACTACGCGGTCGCCGAACCCGCCGCCGACAAGGGGCGCCTCGCCGTCATCCCCGGGCACTTCGACTGGGATGACGTGGGGGACTTCGCCTCGCTCACCAAGCTCATCTCGGGCGGACGCAAGAACGACCTCGCCGTCCTCGGCCCCAGGGCCCGCGTGCTGTCGGATGCCGCGACCGGGATCCTCGTCAGCCAGACCTCCCGCGTGATCAGCCTGGTGGGTGTGAAGGACATCGTCGTGGTCGACACCGAGGATGCTCTGCTGGTCACCACGGCGGAGCACGCGCAGCGCGTGAAGGGCGTCGTCGAATCGCTCAAGCTCACCGGTCGCGGAGACGTCCTCTGAGCGCACGTCACGGGTCTGTTGCGAGTTTGTAACCATTAACCGTCCTGGACGGTGCGGATGCCGTAACACTGGGTAATTTAGCCAGACGGACCCTGCGATCGGCGCAGGCCAGTAGTCGTGGAGGCTTACGTGACCATTTCCACCCGAAAGCGCGCACTCGCCGCGCTCGTGGCGACCGGCGTCGCCGTCGCACTCGCAGGCTGTGGAGCCGCTCCCGAAGAAAACGGCGGCGGGGATGCGGGCGGAGAGACGATCGACTTCCTGCCCTGCATCGTCTCCGACGCAGGCGGATTCGATGACAAGTCGTTCAACCAGCTGTCCTTCGAGGGCGTCGTGCAGACCGCGGACGAGCTCGGTGTCGAGTACAAGAACGTCGAGTCGAACAGCGAGACCGACTTCGCGCCGAACCTGGAGAGCCTCGTCTCCCAGGGCTGCAACGCGATCGTCTCGGTCGGCTTCGCGCTCTCCGCAGCGACCGTGGAGGCCGCGACCGCGAACCCCGACACCGACTTCATCCTCGTCGACGACGCAGCCGACAACGACTTCGACGGCACCAAGGACGCCGAGAACGTCAAGCCGCTGCTGTACGACACTGCCCAGGCCGCGTTCCTGGCGGGCTACCTGTCGGCCGGTTACTCGGAGGCGGGCAAGGTCGGCACCTACGGCGGCATGGAGTTCCCCACCGTCACGATCTTCATGGACGGCTTCTACCAGGGCGTCAACTACTACAACGAGCAGAACGACGCTTCGGTCGAGGTCGTCGGCTGGGACGGCAAGTCCGGTTCGTTCACCGGGGGCTTCGAGGCCGGCCCCGAGGCCAAGACCGTCGCGCAGAACATCATCGACCAGGGCGTCGACGTGCTCCTTCCGGTCGGCGGCCCGATCTACCAGTCCGGCCTGCAGGCCATCAAGGAATCCGGCCGCGATATCGCACTGATCGGTGCGGACGCAGACCTGTTCATCACCGACCCGACGACCGCCGACTACGTGCTCACCTCGATCCTGAAGGACATGAAGCTCTCGGTCTACGAGGCGACCATGAGCAGCGCGAACGGCGAGTTCGACGCGGAGGCGTACATCGGCACCCTCGAGAACGAAGGAGTCGGCATCGCTGAGCTCCACAACTTCGAGGACAAGGTCGACCCTGAGCTGTGGACCGCGGTTCAGGACCTGCAGCAGCAGATCATCGACGGTGAAGTCACCGTCACCTCGTACCTCGGCTGATCGAGGAACGAACCACGAGGGGAGGTCGGCGACCCGCTGGCCTCCCCTCGCCGATGCCCGGGTGCCCACAGGGACCTGGGTGAAGCACCCTCCGCTGATTAGGATCTGACACATGAAGCTTGAACTGCGCGGCATCACGAAGAGGTTCGGCGCGCTGACGGCGAACGACCATATCGATCTCACCGTCGAGCCAGGGGAGATCCACTGCCTCCTCGGCGAGAACGGCGCCGGCAAGTCGACGCTGATGAATGTGCTGTACGGCCTGTACCAGGCCGACGAAGGGCACATCGTCCTCGACGACGAGGTGCAGCACTTCTCGGGCCCCGGCGACGCGATGGCGGCCGGGATCGGCATGGTGCACCAGCACTTCATGCTCATCCCGGTCTTCACCGTCGCCGAGAACGTCATGCTCGGTCACGAGAAGACGACCTTCGGAGGACGCCTCGACCTCGCCGCAGCACGCGCGATGGTGCGCACGATCTCGGATCGCTTCGGATTCCAGGTGGATCCGGATGCCGTCGTCGAGGACCTTCCGGTCGGCGTCCAGCAGCGCGTCGAGATCATCAAGGCGCTCTCGCGCGACGCGAAGATCCTCGTGTTCGATGAGCCGACGGCCGTGCTGACTCCGCAGGAGACGGACGAGCTCATGGCCACGATGCGTCAGCTGCAGGAATCAGGCACCTCGATCGTCTTCATCACCCACAAGCTCCGCGAGGTCCGCGAGGTCGCCGACCGCATCACCGTGATCCGCCTCGGCAAGGTCGTCGGCGAGGCGTCGCCCACCGCCAGCAACGAAGAGCTCGCATCGCTGATGGTCGGTCGCGCGGTCGAGCTGACCGTGCACAAGGACGCCCCGAAGCTCGGCGACGAGGCTCTCGTCGTGAAGAACCTCACCGTCACCGACCCGCTCGGCGCCGTGCTCGTCGACGACGTCTCGTTCTCGGTCCGCGGCGGCGAGGTCCTCGCCATCGCCGGAGTCCAGGGCAACGGGCAGACCGAGCTCACCGAGGCGATCGTCGGACTCCAGCCACGGGTCGAGGGGAGCATCAGGCTCAACGGCTCCGAGCTCATCGGGCGTTCGGTGCGAGAAATCCTCGACGACGGCGTCGGGTTCGTGCCCGAGGACCGCAGCGTCGACGGAATGGTGAAGGAGTTCTCGATCGCGGAGAACCTCATGCTCGATCGCTCGGTCGGGGCTCCTTTCGTGAAGGCGGGCACTCTCCAGCTGCAGGCTCTCGACGCCTTCGCCAGGGAGAAGATCGCCGAGTTCGACATCCGCACGCAGGGGCCGGATCAGGCTGCCGGCCGACTCTCCGGAGGCAACCAGCAGAAGGTCGTCCTCGCCAGGGAGCTCAGCCGCGATCTGTCCCTTTTCGTCGCTGCGCAGCCGACCCGCGGCGTGGACGTCGGATCGATCGAGTTCATCCACAAGCGCATCATCGAGACCCGTGATTCCGGTATCCCGGTGGTCGTCATCTCCACAGAGCTCGATGAGGCGGCGGCTCTCGCCGACCGCATCATGGTGATGTACCGCGGCAAGGTCGTCGGCATCGTGCCCGGTGACAGCACGCGCGAGCAGCTCGGTCTGATGATGGCGGGCATGGTCGAGACCGATACGACTGCAGCCGCCGGTGC
Source organism: Microbacterium sp. NPDC077644 (assembly GCF_040702785.1). Lineage (NCBI taxonomy): Bacteria > Bacillati > Actinomycetota > Actinomycetes > Micrococcales > Microbacteriaceae > Microbacterium > Microbacterium sp. NPDC077644. The sequence goes on along the minus strand of NZ_JBFBME010000003.1, from coordinate 89,869 downwards.
GCCGGTGCTCGAGACCGAGGAGGGCGGCGCATGAGCGGCGCAGCAGATCTCAAGCCGATCAAGGCCGCTCCGGCAGACTTCGGGACCGATCCGTCCGCCGGCGAGCCCGGCAGGTGGCACGGCGCGTTCCGTCGCGTGGTGATGGGCAACGGGCTCATCTCCGTGCTGTCGGTCATCCTGGCGCTCATCGCCGGGTCGATCATGATCGCGTTCACCGATCCCGACGTGCAGCGCACCGCCGGTTACTTCTTCGCACGCCCGCAGGACATGCTGGCGGCCGTGTGGAGCTCGATCTCGGGTGCCTACGTCGCACTCTTCCAGGGCGCGATCTACAACTTCCGCGTCGACGGGTTCGCCGCAGGGATCAAGCCGCTCACCGAGACCCTCAAGTTCGCGACCCCGCTCATCGCCGCCGGCCTCGGCGTCGGCCTCGCGTTCCGCGCCGGTCTGTTCAACATCGGCGGCCAGGGCCAGATGCTGATGGCCGCGGCCGCAGCGGGCTGGGTGGCCACGAGCATGAACCTTCCCTGGCCGCTGCACATGCTGGTCGCCATCGTCGCCGGTGTCGTCGCCGGTGCGCTGTGGGCCGGCATCGCCGGCATCCTCAAGGCGCGCACCGGTGCTCACGAGGTGATCGTGACGATCATGCTCAATCACATCGCCTTCTATCTGCTCGCGTGGATGCTGGCGACGCAGGGCATCCTGCAGGCGCCGGGCTCCAACAACCCCAAGACGGCAGCGATGGCCGAGTCGGCGATCCTGCCCGACATCCTCGGCCCGCAGTACAACCTCCACGCCGGATTCATCCTCGCCCTGATCGCGGTCGCCTTCACGTGGTGGCTGCTCGAACGATCGAGTCTCGGCTTCCGCTTCCGCGCGGTGGGCGAGAATCCCACGGCGGCGCGAGTCGCGGGAATCAACGTCGGTCGGATGTACTTCTCGGTCATGCTCATCGCCGGCGGACTCGTCGGCATCGCCGGTGTCAGTCAGGTGCTGGGCACCGTGACGAGCGGATTCGGTGGCGACATCGACGCCGGCATCGGCTTCGATGCGATCACCGTTGCGCTTCTCGGTCGTTCCACGCCGCTGGGCATCCTCGCGGCAGGAATCCTGTTCGGCGCGTTCAAGGCCGGTGGATTCGCGATGCAGGCCTCCGAGAACGTCCCGATCGAGATCGTGCTCGTCGTCCAGTCGCTGATCGTGCTGTTCATCGCCGCGCCGCCGCTCGTGCGTGCGATCTTCGGCCTGCCCCAGCCCGGCGCGCGGACGAAGCCGAAGAAGCCGAAGAAGCCCAAGAAGAACGCGGCGCAGATCACCGAGGAGGTGTCGGCATGACCATCACGGCTGAAGCAGTGGTCAGCGACGAGCAGCGTCGCGTCACGATCACTTCCTGGAAGGCGCCGGTCATCTTCGGCCTGTTCACGGTGCTGTTCGCACTTCTCCCGCTGCTCGTGCCGCGAGAGGGTGCGAGTACGTTCCGTCTCGTCCGCTCCGCGGATGCGGCGATCCAGCTCCCCGAGCTGGTCCTTCCCGCCAACGGAACGGCATGGGTGGCCGTCGTGCTGCTGGCACTGGTCACAGCGCTGTCCGTCGTGTGGACTCGCGCGGGGCGCAGGCTGCCGCTGTGGCTGACCGTCGTCTACGTGGTCGTGCTGCTCGTCGGATTCCTCGCCTGGGCATCGGCCGGCGGGACCCTCCCGATGATCGGACTGCTCGGCGGTGCACTCGCCCTCGCGACTCCGCTCATCTTCGGTGCGCTCGGCGGCGTCATCGGCGAACGCGTCGGCGTCGTCAACATCGCGATCGAGGCGCAGCTGCTCGCCGGAGCGTTCATGGCGGCCGTCGTCGGCTCGGCGACGCAGAGCCCGTGGGCCGGCCTCATCGCCGCCATGGTGGCCGGTGTGCTCGTCTCCCTCGTCCTCGCCGTGTTCGCCATCACCTACTACGTGAACCAGGTGATCGTCGGGGTCGTGCTCAACGTGCTCGTCGCGGGTCTGACCACGTTCCTGTACCGTCAGGTGCTCAACGCGAATCCCGAGCAGCTGAACTCGCCGCCCTTGTTCCCGGTGATCCCGATCCCGCTGCTCAGCGAGATCCCCGTCATCGGCCCCGTGCTGTTCCGGCAGACGATCATCGTCTACCTGATGTACGTCACCGTGTTCCTGGTCTGGTTCGGCCTCTACCGCACCCGCTGGGGCCTGCGCCTCCGCGCAGTGGGCGAGCACCCGCAGGCTGCCGACACCGTGGGCATCAAGGTGGCGCAGACGCGCTACTGGAACATGATGCTCGCCGGCGCCATCGCCGGCATGGGCGGAGCGTTCTACACGCTGGTGACCAACCCGCAGTTCGGCCGCGAGATGACCGCCGGCGCCGGGTACATCGCGCTCGCCGCGGTGATCTTCGGAAAGTGGGACCCGGTGCGGGCCACGCTGGCCGCGCTGCTGTTCGGATTCGCGACCAACCTCCAGGGCGTGCTGTCCGTCATCGGATCGCCGGTGCCCAGCCAGTTCATGCTGATGCTGCCGTACGTCGTCACCATCTTCGCGGTCGCAGGACTCGTCGGACGCTCGCGTCCGCCCGCTGCGTCCGGCGAACCGTACATCAAGAGCTGAGTCGAGAAGGAGCCATGACAGACATCGATTGGGACGAGCTTCGTCACGTCGCCACCGAGGCCATGCACAAGGCGTACGCGCCGTATTCGCGGTACAAGGTGGGTGCGGCGGCTCTCGTCTCCGACGGCCGCATCGTCGCCGGATGCAACGTCGAGAACGCGTCGTACGGCGTGGGCCTATGCGCGGAGTGCGCCCTGGTCGGCGACCTGCACATGTCCGGCGGCGGTCAGCTCGTCGCGTTCGTGTGCGTGAACGGCGAGGGACAGACGATCATGCCGTGCGGGCGCTGCCGCCAGCTGCTGTTCGAGCACTCCATGCCCGAGATGCTGCTGGAGACCGTGTCCGGCATCCGGACGATCGATGAAGTCCTGCCCGACGCGTTCGGGCCGCGCGACCTGGAGGATGTGCGATGACGACGCCGGAGCCGTATGACGCGATCGACGTCATCCGGGCCAAGCGCGACGGCGGCACAGTCCCCGAGCCCGCCCTGCGCTGGATGGTCGACGCCTACACCCGCGGCTACGTCTCGGATGCGCAGATGGCGTCCTTCGCGATGGCGGTCTTCCAGCGGGGCATGGAGCGCGACGAGATCCGCGTGCTCACCGACGCCATGATCGCGTCGGGGGAGCGGATGAGCTTCGGCGAGCTCGGCAAGCGCACCGTCGACAAGCACTCCACAGGCGGTGTCGGAGACAAGATCACGCTTCCGCTTGCTCCGCTGGTGGCATCCTTCGGCGTCGCCGTCCCGCAGCTGAGCGGCCGGGGACTCGGCCACACCGGCGGAACGCTCGACAAGCTCGAGTCCATCCCCGGCTGGCGCGCGGCGCTGTCGAACGAGGAGATGTTCGCGCAGATGCAGGGCGACGTCGGCGCGGTGATCTGCGCAGCGGGTTCCGGTCTCGCCCCCGCAGACAAGAAGCTGTACGCGCTGCGCGATGTCACCGGCACGGTCGAGGCGATCCCGCTGATCGCATCGAGCATCATGTCGAAGAAGATCGCCGAGGGCACGGATGCGCTCGTGCTGGATGTGAAGTTCGGCTCCGGTGCGTTCATGCAGGACATCGACCGCGCTCGCGAGCTCGCGCAGACCATGGTGGCGCTCGGCACCGACTCGGGCGTGGCCACCACGGCTCTGCTCACCGACATGAACGTGCCGCTCGGTCTCGCGATCGGCAACGCCAACGAGGTCCGCGAATCCGTCGAGGTCCTCGCAGGCGGCGGCCCCGCCGACATCCGCGAGCTCACGATCGCGCTCGCCCGCGAGATGCTCGCGCTGGCCGGTCAGCCGGATGCCGACGTCGAGGCGGCTCTCGACGACGGGCGCGCGATGGACACCTGGAAGGCCATGATCCGCGCCCAGGACGGCGACCCGGATGCCGAGCTTCCTGCCGCCCGCGAGACGCACGTCGTGACGGCCGAGGCCGACGGGGTCGTGTCGCGCATGGACGCGCTGCCGTTCGGCATCGCCGCCTGGCGGCTCGGAGCCGGGCGTGCCCGCGCCGAGGACGCCGTGGTGCACGCGGCCGGTATCGACCTCCACGTCAAACCCGGCGATCGTGTCACAGCCGGACAGCCCCTGTTCACGCTCTCCGCTCAGGACGAGGCGCGGTTCGCTCGAGCGCTGGAAGCGGTCGAGGGCGCCTGGGAGGTCGGCGGCACCGCACCCGAGACCGGGCCCCTCGTCCGCGAGCGCATCACCGCGTAGGCTGAGCGCGGGCACCCGCCGACCAGCGTTCTGAGAGGACATATCCATGCCGATCGCACCCGACGGTGACGTGAAGATCCAGGGCGTCTCGCTGCGCTCGCTGCCGAAGATCTCGCTGCACGACCACCTCGACGGCGCTGTGCGCCCGGCGACGGTGGTCGCGCTCGCCGAAGAGATCGGGCTCGAGCTGCCCGCAACCTCGGGACGCGCGCTGGGCGACTGGTTCACGTCGCAGGCCGATTCCGGCTCGCTCGTGAACTATCTGAAGACGTTCGACCTCACGGTCGGGGTCATGCAGAGCGCCGAGAGCCTCACCCGCGTGGCACGGGAGTTCGTCGAGGATCTCGCCGAGGACGGCGTCATCTACGGCGAGGTCCGCTGGGCGCCCGAGCAGCACGTCGCCGGAGGACTGTCGCTCGACGATGCGGTGGATGCCGTGCAGCAGGGCATCGAAGAGGGTGAGGATGCCGCCGACCGCGCCGGTCGCAGCATCCGCGTCGGACAGATCCTCAGCGCGATGCGCCAGAACGACCGCGCGCTCGAGATCGCCGAGCTGGCGCTGGACCACCGCGACGACGGCGTGGTGGGCTTCGACATCGCCGGCCCCGAGGACGGCTTCCCGGCATCCGATCATCGCGAGGCCTTCGAACTGCTCGCCGCGAACTTCCTCCCCGTGACCGTGCATGCCGGTGAAGCCGCAGGCCTCGCGTCGATCCGCAGCGCGCTGCTGGACGGCCGCGCCCTGCGCCTCGGCCATGGCGTGCGCATCGTCTCGGACCTCGAGGTCATGGGCCGCGACGGCGAAGAGGTTCAGGTGCGCTTCGGCGACCTCGCCCGCTGGGTGCGCGACCGCGAGATCCCGCTCGAGCTGTCGCCCTCGTCGAACGTGCACACCGGTGCGATCGAGGCGTGGGGCACCGAACTCGCCGACCACCCGTTCGACCTGCTCTACCAGCTCGGATTCGCCGTGACCGTGAACGTCGACAACCGCACGATGAGCGGCACCTCGCTGACGCGCGAGCTCGCCCTGCTCGTCGACGCCTTCGGCTATGACCTCGACGACCTCGAGACATTCCAGTTCAATGCCGCGGCGGCGACGTTCCTGCCGGTCGAGGAACGCGAGGAGCTCGTCGAGATGATCGCCGAGGGATTCCGGCGGGCATGAGGCGTCCATCATGAGTTCGGCCGTCTTCATCGCGGGCCCCGCGTCGTGGAACTCGATCATCGTGCTGGATCGGCTGCCGGAGCCCGAGCCGCACATGCAGTTCGCCGAGGCGAGCTGGGACACGCTCGGGGGAACCAGCGCCGGGAAGGCCCTGAGCCTCACCGCTCTCGGCGTGCCCGCGACGCTGTACGCCCTCGCGGCCGACGATGACCACGGTTCGCGGGTGCGCTCGGCGCTCGCTTCTGCGGGCGTCGAGACGGTCTGGGGGCAGACCGAGGCGACCGAGCGCCACGTGAACCTCATGACGGCGGCCGGTGGCCGGGTGTCGCTGTACCTCTCGGTGCCGTCGGCATCGGCCCTTCCGCCTCCGCGCGAGGTGCGCTCCGCCATGGCGGAAGCCGAGATCGTGGTGCTCGACCTGGCGGAGGAGCCCCGCCGCCTCCTGCCGCTCGCGGAGGCGGCCGGCCGGCCGGTCTGGGTGGACGTGCACGACTACGACGGCGCCGCCGCGTACCACCGCCCGTTCCTCGCCGCCGCGGACGCGGTGTTCTGCAACGCCGACCGCCTCGCCGACCCCGTGGAGTTCCTGCGCTCGCGCGTCGCCGCCGGCGCATCGCTGGCCGTGTGCACGCTGGGCGCAGAGGGAGCCGTGGCCGTCGACGAGGCAGGGGAGGTGCACCGCGTGGATGCCGTCCCCGCCGATGTCGTCGACACGAACGGCGCCGGAGACGGGTTCTTCGCCGGCGTGCTCGCCGCCCGGCTCGCGGGTGCGCCACTCGATCGCGCGCTGCGGGCCGGTGCCGAAGCCGCAGCGGTCGTGCTCGGCAGCAGGCACCTGCATCCGCTGCTCGACGCCGTCCTCTGAGCGGCGGGCCGGCCGGCCCCCCCCCGCGCGGGGCGGATCAGAGCGCGCGCAACTCCCGCTGACGTGCGGCGAACACCGCGTGCACGGCGGAGAAGAGCGGATGCCCCGGCTCGAGGCCGGTCACGTCCGCGGTGAGCGCGACGGGGTCGTCCGCACCCAGCCTCCGCTGCAGCTCGACGGACTGCTCGTCGGCGGGGTCGTCGAAGGCCGTCGTCGCCGCGATCGCGGCGACGAGGGCCGATGTCGACAGACCGCGCTCCGCCGCCTGGGATGCCGGACCGATGAACCGCTCGTGCCGTGACAGCTTGCGCAGCGGCTGGCGGCCGACGCGCTGCACCGTGTCGACGAGCTCGGGGTTGCGGAACCGGTCGAGGATCTTCGCCCGGTAGGCGGCGAGCTCTTCGGGATCCAGGCCGTGCACGGCCTCCAGGACGGCGCCGGTCTCTTCGAGGGCGGCGCTGACACGGGCGGCGATCGACGGGTCGGCCAGCGCATCGGAGATCCGCTCGATGCCCGCCTGCGCGCCGAAGTACGCGGTCGCGGCGTGGCCGGTGTTCACGGTGAAGAGCTTGCGCTCGATGTACGGACCGAGGTCCTCGACGAAGTGTGCACCGGGGACGCTCGGAAGATCGTCCTCGAACGGCCCTGACTCGATCGCCCACTCGTAGTACGGCTCGACGGTGACGTCGACGCCTGCGCCCGCCGGCTGCGCCGGCACGATCCGGTCGACGGCCGTGTTGGCGTAGACGGCGCGTCCCGCCGCAGCGGGGTCGAGCTTCTCGATCTCGGCGCGCAGCTGATCGGTTGCCCCGATCGCGTTCTCGCACGCCATGACCTTCAGCGGCGGCAGATCGGGGGAGCGGCGGGCCAGGCCCGCCACGATCGCCGGGGCGATGAAGCGCAGCACTGTCGGGCCGACGGCGCACGTGACGACATCGGCCGTCGCGACCTCTTCCGCCACGGCATCCGGATCCTCCGCGCTGTTCACGGCACGGTACCCGGTGACGACGCGGTCGACGCCACCGGGCCCCGCCTCGTGGACCGTGTACGAACCGGTCGCATTGATGGCGTCCACCAGGGCGCCGGCGACGTCGGAGAAGACGAGCTCGTAGCCGCCCTCGTGGAGCAGGAGCCCCACGAAGCCGCGCCCGATGTTGCCGGCGCCGAAGTGGACGGCCTTCATGCCTCGTTCACCGCCGACAGGAGGGCGAACAGCTCGTCCGGCGTCTGCGCGGCGTTGAGCTTCGCGACGTCGTCCTCGTCCGAGAACAGGATCGCGATCTGCGAGAGGATCTCGAGATGCTCGTCTCCGCGACCGGCGATGCCGATCACGAACGTGGCCTGCTCACCCGCCCAGTCCACGCCGCCGTCGTAGCGGACGACCGAGAGCCCGGAGGCGAGGATCGCCTCCTTCGTCTCGTTCGTGCCGTGCGGGATGGCGAGGCCGTTGCCCATGAACGTCGACACCGTCTCCTCGCGCTGACGCATGGCGTCGACGTAGGCGGGGGTCACGGCACCGGCGGCGACGAGGATGTCGGTCGCCTCCTGCAGGGCCTCCTCCTGGGTCGCGGATCCTGTGCGGATGCGGACCTGACCGATCTCGAGAACACTCATTCCGTCTGCTCCTTCTGGGACTTGACCATTTCGACGACCTCTTCATACTGCGGCGCGTTCATGAAGTTGTCGACCGAGACGTGCACCGAGTTCGGGGACATGCCCTTCGCGCGGTCGGTGAGCTGCTGCTGCGTGATCACCAGGTCGGCCGTGCCATCGAGGTTGGCGATCGCGGCATTGGTGACCTTGACGTCCTCGATGCCGGCCTTCTTGAGCTTGTTGCGAAGCACGCTCGCGCCCATCGCCGACGATCCCATGCCGGCGTCGCAGGCGAACACGATGTTCTGGATCGGCGCGGTCGCGACAGCCGTGGTGGCCGGTGCGGTTCCGTCGGCTGCGGCGCCCGTCCGCGCGGCGAGGTTCGACAGGTGCTCGGACTTCTTGCCCTTGTTCGCCTCGGTCTGAGCGATCGCTGCGGCCAGCTTGTCGCCGCCCGCAGCCTCGGCGGCCAGGTCCCGACGACGACTGGCGAGCAGGAAGGGCATGCAGACGACGAACGTCACAGCTGCGGCCAGGACGACCGACAGGATGACGCCGACGTGGCTTCCCGGTGCAGTCTGGAAGAGCACGGCGAAGATCGACCCGGGAGCCGCCGGGGCGACGAGACCGGACTGGAAGATCACGTTGGTGAGCACGCCGGTCGCACCACCAGCGATGAGACCGAGGATGAGGACGGGCTTGGCGAGGACGTACGGGAAGTACACCTCATGGATGCCGCCGAGGAACTGGATGATCGCCGCGCCGGGTGCCGTCGCGCGGGCAGCACCGACGCCGAACACGGTGATCGCCATCAGCAGACCCAGACCGGGGCCGGGGTTCGCCTCGATCAGGAAGAGCAGGCTCTTGCCCGTCTGGGCCGACTGCTCGGTCCCGAGCGGCGTGAACACGCCGTGGTTGATGGCGTTGTTCAGGAACAGCACCTTTGCGGGCTCGACGATGATGCTGGCCAGCGGGATGAGGCCGGTCTCCACGAGCCAGCCGACTGCGCCGCCGAGGAGGTCGGTCAGCCACTTCATGACCGGCGCGAGCCAGAAGAACGCTGCGAGCGACGCGAAGAACGCCACGAAGCCGGCCGAGAAGTTGTCGACGAGCATTTCGAAGCCGGGCTTGATCTTGCCCTGCCAAGGCTTTTCGACGTACTTCAGGATGAGGGCCGTCAGCGGGCCGGCGATCATCGCGCCGAGGAACATGACCGTGCCCTCCGCGCCGATGATGACGCCGAACGCGGCGACGGCGCCGACCACGCCACCGCGGTGACCGTGCACCATCCGGCCGCCGGTGAAGGCGATCAGAAGCGGGAGCAGGTAATTGATGATCGGGCCGACCAGTCCTGTATAGGTCGTACCGTCGAAGTCGCCACCGCCCAGAATCGGCGAGCCTGCCCACTGCCAGGCCTCGACGGGGCCGTCGAACCCGACCCAGCCTTGCGGAATGAACAGAGCGGTGATGATGCCCCAGGCGATGAACGCTGCGATGTTCGGCATGATCATGCCGGACAGGAACGTGCCGAATCTCTGCACGCGAACGCGGGCACCGCCGCCGCTTGCGGTGGCGGTCGTTGACGTCGTCGTCATGATGTCGTCTCTTTCTGGTGTGAGGGTAGGTCCGTGACGGCTTCTGCCACGGCATTGCGTGCACCGGCTGCATCATCTGCGGCCAGGGCGATCTCGGCGAGGCGCCGTGCCTCGTCGAGGGTGCGCTCGGAGAGCGCGAGTCTGACGTCCGCCAGGGCGGCGGGGGCCATCGAGAGGCTCGTGACGCCGAGCCCCACGAGGACCAGGGCCAGGAGCGGGTCGGCCGCGGCCTCGCCGCACACGCCGACCGGCTTGCTCGTGCGTGCACCGGCCGCACCCACCTCGCCGACCAGCCGCAGCACCGCGGGGTGCCATGGATCCTGGAACGAGGCGACGGAGCCGAGCATGCGGTCGGCGGCCATCGTGTACTGGGTGAGGTCGTTCGTGCCGATCGACGCGAAGTCCGCATGTGCGAGGACGCGGTCCGCCAGCAGGGCGCTGGCGGGGACCTCGACCATGACACCGGCGGTCTTCAGGCCGTACTCGCGGGCGAGGTCGGTGAAGTACTTCGTCTCCTCGACCGTCGTCACCATCGGAGCCATGACCCAGAGGTCCGCCTCGGTCTCGGCATCCGCCTCGGCGAGAGCGGTGAGCTGCTCGCGGAGGATGTCCTCGCTGGCGCGCAGCGACCGGAGCCCCCGAAGACCGAGCGCGGGATTCTCCTCGTGCGCGTCGTTGAGGAACGCCAGGGGCTTGTCGGCACCGGCGTCCAGCATCCGGACGACGACCTTCTTGCCGGGGAAGGCACGCAGCAGGTCGCGGTAGGACGTGCGCTGCTCGGCCACGGTCGGGGCCTGGGATGCGGAGAGGAACAGGAACTCCGTGCGGAACAGGCCGACGCCCTCCGCGCCGCGCGCGACGGCCTCCGCGGCATCCGCGGGCTTGCCGAGGTTCGCCAGCAGCGCGATCTTCGTGCCGTCCGCGAGCGCGCCGGGAGAGGGCGGAGCGTCGACGGCCGCGGCCCTGGCGTCGGCACGCGCTTGCGCGCGCTCGAGCTCCTCGGCCGAGGGGTCGGTCGTGACGGTGCCGGCGGCGGCGTCGACGATGACCTGCTGTCCGTTCTCCAGCGAGGACGCGTCCGCGGCGCCGACGACCGCGACGATGCCCTTCTCGCGGGCGAGGATCGCCGTGTGCGAGGTGGGGCCGCCGTCGGTCGTGATGAGCGCGAGGACCTGGTCGAGCTTCAGCAGTGCCGTGTCGGCCGGCGCGAGGTCGCGGGCGACGAGGACGAACGGATGCCCGGGATCGGGGACGCCCGGTGCGTCGACGCCGCGCAGGTGGGCGAGCACGCGCTGCGCGATGTCATCGAGGTCGGCCGCGCGCTCGCCGAGATAGCCGCCGACCGCTTCGAGAGTCGCCTTGAACCCGGCGAACGCGTCGTGCACGGCCCATTCGGCGGTGCCGCCGTCGTCGATGCGCGCGTCGACCTCGTCCTGCAGGGTCGGGTCCTCGGCGATCATCGCCTGCGCCTCGAGGACTTCCTGCGCCGCGCCGCCGGCGGTCTCGGCCCGCTGCTGCAGCTCGGCGGCGACCGCCGCGACCGCCTCGCGCGCCCTGGTGCGCTCGGCGTCGGCGCCCGCCGTGCTCGACGTCTTCTCCGGGGCCGGCAGCGCCTCGGCCATGCGGACCACCGGGCCCTGGGCGACGCCCTGGCCGATGCCGACGCCGCGGATCTCGGTCATCAGGCGGGCTCCTGGTCGTGGTCGGTCGTCAGCAGCTCGGTCAGCGTGTCGATGACGCCCTCGGCGCCGTCGCCGTCAGCCGTGAGCGTGACGTAGTCGCCGTGCTCGACGGCCAGCGCGATCACGCCGAGGATGCTGGCGGCATTGACCGGCTTGCCGTTGCCCTTGGCGATCGTGACGGGGATGCCGGAATCCTTCGCCGCCTGCGCGAACAGCTTCGCGGGGCGGGCGTGCAGCCCGTGGGAGGAGCCGATGCGGACGGTGCGGGAGATCTCGGTCATGACTTTCCTTTCGCGGTGGACGGTGGGGAATCAGCGAGTGCGGCCTCGGCGATCGCGAGCGTTCGGGTGCCGTCGCGGTCGCCGAAGACGTCGTCGGGGAGCACGATCACGGGGCCGTGGGTCGCGGCGCGGATGCGGTCGACGCGGTCGGCGAGGTGGGGGCCGATGAGTACGAGATCGGCGAACGCCGTGGCGATCGTGCTCTCTGTTCCGGCGGCGGTGTCCCAGTCGCGACCGGCCGCGGATGCGGCATGCCGCAGCCGCTGGGCGACGAAGGTGCTCGACGCGCCCGCGCCGCAGACCACAAGGATCCTCATCGATGCCACCTCACCCTTCGCACTTCACCGAGGCTTCTCCCATTCTGGGAAAGCGCTGAGAGCGCCGCCACCATGTTCCTTTCCGCCCCTGCGGAACGATCGCTTCCGCCCGGAGCCCTGCGCGGTGCTGGCATCATGGGAGGCATGTCGCGACAGCGCCAGGACCGGCTCCTGCAGACCCTGCTCCGGCAGGACGAATGGGCGACCGCCGCGAGCCTGGCCGACCTGCTCGGGGTGACTCCGCGCAGCGTCCGCTCCTACGTGTCGGCGCTGAACGCCCGGACGCCGCAGGGCGATGCCGTCGAGTCCGGACCGGCGGGATACCGCGCCGGTCCGGGCGCGCACGAGGCGCTGCGGGCCCGAGTGGACGGCGAGACGGCACCGCGCGACCGCCTGCACGCCCTGGTGCGGCTTCTGCTGGATGCCTCGGACGGCATCGACGTCTACGAGACGGCCGAACGAATGCATGTGAGCGAGGCGACCCTCGAGTCCGACCTCGGCCGCGTCCGCGGGCTGCTGGACGGAATGGACCTGCGCCTCGAGCGCGACCGCGAGATCGTGCGCCTGCGCGGCGCCGAGGTCGCGCAGCGCCGGCTGCTGAGCCGGCTCGCGCACGACGAGATGGATGCCGGATCGTTCCACCCCGAGAGCATCAGGCGCGCGCTGACCGGAACGGCCGTCGCGGCGCATGCGGTCGGCCCGTTCAAGACCGCGCTGGTGCGCGAGCTGGGGGCCCTCGGCTACTACGTGAACGAACTGGCGATCTCGGACGTCCTGCTGCACATCGCGATCGCCGCCGACCGGGTGGCCGCCGGGCGGGCGCTGGAGACGCCGGCCAGCGGAGCATGGCAGGAGATCCCGAAGCTGGGCGCCGTCATCCGCGACCTCGCATCGGAGCACTTCGACGTCGCCCTGGGCGACGGCGACAGCGCGCACCTGGCGACGCTCGTGCTCACACGGGCGATCGCACCGGGTCAGGACGCCGCGTCGGATGCCGTCCGCAGCGGCGTGGACCCCACGATCGAGGCGGCGGTGCGCGCCGAGATCGTCCAGGCCGCCGCGGACTACCAGGTCGACCTCGTCGACGAGAAGTTCATCCTGCGGCTCGCGCTGCACGTGCAGAACCTGCTGCGCAGAGCGGAGGAGCAGGCATGGACCCGCAACCCGCTCACCCGCTCGCTGAAGTCGTCGTACCCGATGATCTTCGAGGTCGCCGTCTCGATCGCGAGCGGCCTGCACGACCGGCTGGGCGCGCCGATCCACGACGACGAGATCGCGTACATCGCCATGCATATCGGCGGTCGCCTGGAGCGCAGCCGCAAGGCCGAGTCGATCCTCACCGCCACGATCGTCTGCCCCGGCTACTACGAGCTGCACGAGCTGCTGCGCTCGAGCGTCGACCGGTCGCTGGGGACATCCGTCGAGGTCACCGGCGTCGTCACGACAGTGGATCCGGACTGGGCGAGCATCGACACCGACCTCGTGCTCACGACGATCGACCCGGGGGCGAGCGGAGAGCGCTACGTGCGGATCCAGCCGTTCCTCACCGATGCGGACGTCGACCGTGTGACGCAGACGGCTGCCCGCATCCGTCGTGGGCGCCGACTGAACCGGCTGCGCGAAGAGCTGTCGCGGTACTTCTCGCCCGAGGCGTATCTGCATCCGCTCCCCGATGAGGGTGAGGAGGCGGTGATCCGGCACCTCGGCGGGATGCTTGTGGCATCCGGCCTCATCGGCGAGGACTACGTCGAGAACACGATCCTCCGGGAGCGCATGTCGTCGACCGCCTTCACCGACGCGCTCGCTGTTCCCCATGCGCTGCAGATGACCGCCGAGCGCACCGCGATCGCCATCGGCGTCGCCGACGGCTCCGTGGCCTGGGGCGACGGCCGCGTGCAGGTGGTGGCGCTCGCCGCCTTCAGCGAGACCGACCGGACGGCGTTCCAGACCGTGTTCGAGCAGCTGGTCGAGGTGTTCAGCGAGCGCGACAGCGTGCAACGGATCGTCCGCCGCGGCACGACGTTCGAGGCGTTCCTCGACGAGCTCGTCGCCGTCATCGACGGCTGAGGCGGCGCGAGAGCGGTTCTCGCGCTGTCGTCATCTGTTCGCGCTGCTCATCCCTGGTTCGCGCTGTCGTTGTCTGTTCGCGCGGTCGACATTCTCGCAGCGCGAACAGTGAACAGCAGCGCGACAGGCGGGCGAGGCGGGTGGGGAGACGTGTCAGGTCTGCCCGGGTGCGACGATGCGCGCGAGACGTTCGATCAAGACCTCGGCCCCGGGCGAGTCGGGCACATCGATCACGACCTCGTCGCCGTGGCGCAGGGCGAGATCCATGACGGCGAGCACGCTGCGCAGATCGGCGATCGCGCCTCTCGCCGATACCGTCGCGCCGGCCGAATGCTCCTCTGCGAGCCGCACGAGTTCGGCCACAGGACGTGCGTGCAGGCCATCCTCGATGGTCACGGTCACCCGGCGCGACGGCATCCGATCACGTTCTCTCGTCCAGCAGCGCCCGAACGCCGGCCTCGAGGGCGGTGACGACCGCCCGCGCCTCCGCGGCCGAGTCGGCCTTGGCATCGAGGTAGACCTTGAGCTTGGGCTCGGTGCCGCTCGGGCGCACGATGACGCGCGAGCCGTCTGCGAGCCGGTAGCGGAGCACATCGCCGGAGGGCTGCCCCGGTGCGGCCTCGAGCAGATCCTCCGCCGACGCGATCGCCGTGTCGCCGATCCTCGTCGGGGGCAGCGTCCGCAGCGCCAGCATGACCTTCCCGATGATCGACAGGTCGTCGACGCGGACCGACACCTGGCCGCTCGCGAAGTGCCCGTACGTCTCGCCGAGGTCGGCGAGGAGGTCCGCGATGGTCTCGCCGCGCTCGTTCGCCTCGGCGGCGAGGCCCAGCACCGCGACGGCCGCCGAGATGCCGTCCTTGTCGCGCACGGTCTCGGGGTTGACGAGGTATCCCAGCGCCTCTTCGAAGCCGAAGACGATGCCCGGTGCCCGTGAGATCCACTTGAATCCGGTCAGCGTCTCGTGGAAGTCCAGGCCGTGGTGCGCGGCGATCGCCGCGAGCCCGGGGGAGGATACGAGCGAGCAGGCCAGGGATGCTCCGGACGCGCCCGTTGCGGCGCGCGCGGCGCGGGCGCCCAGCAGCAGTCCGATCTCGTTGCCGCTCAGACGGCGCCAGCCGCCTTCCGCGGACTCGTCGGGGATGGCGACGGCGAGGCGGTCGGCATCCGGGTCGTTGGCGAGGATGAAGTCCGCGCGCGTGCGCCGTGCGGCCGCGAAGGCGAGATCCATCGCGCCGGGCTCCTCCGGATTGGGGAACGCGACCGTGCGGAACGTCGCATCCGGGCTGAGCTGCTCGCCGACCGTCTTCGGGCGGGGGTAGCCGGCGGCATCCAGGATCCGCGCGAACGTCTCCCATCCGACGCCGTGCATGGCGGTGTAGACCCAGGTGAGGCCCTTCGCCGACTCGGGAGCCGGCGCGACCGCAGCGGTCGCGGCGACGTAGGCGTCCACGACGTCCTCGCCCGCGGTCTCGAACTCGGTCGAGCGGGGGAGCGCAGAGACGTCGCCGGCGTCGGCGACCTGCTGGATGTGCGCGGCGATCTCGGCATCCGCCGGCGACACGATCTGCGATCCGGCATCGTCGCCGCCGAGGTACACCTTGTAGCCGTTGTCGTTCGGCGGGTTGTGGCTCGCCGTCACCATGACCCCGGCATCCGCGCCGAGGTGGCGCACGGCGAACGCCAGCACCGGCGTCGGAAGCAGACGCGGCAGCAGGATGGCACGGAGCCCGGCGCCGGCGAAGAGCTCGGCCGAGTCGAGCGCGAACCGGCGCGAGTTGCGTCGTCCGTCGTAGCCGACGACGACCGTGGGGGTCGCGCCGCCCGCGCGTGCGCGCAGGTACGCGGCGAAACCGGCGGCGGCCTGCGACACGAGCACGCGGTTCATCCGGTTGCTGCCGGCGCCGAGCTCGCCGCGCAGGCCCGCGGTGCCGAACGCCAGGCGAGCGCCGAAGCGGTCGTCGAGGTCCGCTGCGGCCGCGGCGTCGCCTGCGGCCGCACGGGTGATGACGCCGGCGAGCTCGTCGCGGGTCTCGGCATCCGGGTCCTGGCGCAGCCAGGCGCGGGCCTGGGCGAGACGCGCCTCGAGCGCCTCGCCGTTCACAGCGCCTCCACGACGCGCGCGAGCAGGGCCGAGATCACCGGCTCGGCGGCCTTGCCGGCCTCGATGACCTCGCCATGGCTGAGGGGGGTCTGCTGGATGCCGGCGGCGAGGTTCGTGATGAGCGAGAAGCCCAGGATCTCCATGCCGGCCTCGCGCGCGGCGATCGCCTCGAGCGCGGTGGACATGCCGACGATGTGTCCGCCGATGGCCTTCGCCATCTGCACCTCGGCGGGCGTCTCGTAGTGCGGACCGCGGAACTGCGTGTACACGCCCTCGTCGAGCGACGGATCGATGCTCCGGGCGATCTCGCGCAGGCGCTTCGAGTACAGGTCGGTGAGGTCGACGAACGTCGCGCCCTCGAGCGGCGAGTCGGCGGTGAGGTTGAGGTGATCGCTGATGAGTACGGGCTGACCGGGCTTCCACGTCTCGCGGATGCCGCCGGCGCCGTTGGTCAGGACCATGATCGCAGCCCCGGTCGCTGCGGCGGTGCGCACGCTGTGCACGACACGGCGGACGCCGTGGCCCTCGTAGTAGTGGGTTCGGGCGCCGATGACGAGAACGTTCTTCCCACCGGGGGTGCGGATGCTGCGGAGAGTCCCGACGTGGCCCTCGAGAGCGGGCTTGGAGAATCCGGTGACCTCGGTGGCCGGGATCGTGGCTACGGTCTCGCCGATGAGTTCGGCAGCCTTCCCCCATCCGCTGCCGAGCGTGAGGGCGATGTCGTGCTTCTCGACGCCGGTGAGCCGGGCGATGTCCGCGGCGGCCTCGGCTGCGATCGCGGACGGGTCTGCGTCCGGAGCGTCGAGCGGGTTGTCATGAATGTCGGTCATGGATCCACTCTAAGGAAGGCGACGGCAAGTCGGTGAGGATTGCGGAAGAATGGAAGTCATGTCTTCGACTCCTTTTGAGCGCACTCAGCGCGTCGCCGTGCTCGGCGGCGGCCCCGGCGGATACGAGGCGGCGCTGGCCGCCGCTCAGCTCGGCGCCGAGGTGACGCTCGTCGAGCGGGTCGGCGTGGGCGGATCGGCGGTTCTCACGGATGTCGTGCCGTCCAAGAGCCTCATCGCGACGGCGGATGCCGCGGTCGCGATCTCGGAGGCCAGCGACCTGGGCGTGCAGTTCTATGCCAAGGGCGCGCACGGCAAGCCGCTCAAGCCCGAGATCGCGATCAACCTCGCTGCGGTCAACAAGCGCCTGCTGGCGCTCGCGGGGCAGCAGTCCGAGGACATGCGCTCGACGCTGCTGGAGTCCGGCGTCCGCATCCTCTCCGGCCACGGCCGGCTCGAGGGCCCGAACGCGATCATCGTCTCCACCGGTCCCGGCGGCACCGACTTCGACCGCGTCGAGGCAGACACCATCGTCGTCTCGGTCGGCGCCTCGCCGCGCGAGCTCGACTCCGCCAAGCCCGACGGGGAGCGCATCCTCACCTGGACCCAGCTGTACGACATGAAGGCGCTCCCCGAGCACCTCATCGTGGTCGGCTCCGGTGTCACCGGCGCGGAGTTCGCCTCGGCGTACATGAACCTCGGTGCGAAGGTGACGCTCGTCTCCAGCCGCGACCAGGTGCTCCCGGGGGAGGACCCGGATGCCGCTCACGTGCTCGAGAAGGTCTTCAAGCGCGGCGGCATGACTGTGCTCTCGAAGGCCCGCGCCGACAGCGTGGTGCGCACCGAGACGGGTGTCAAGGTCACGCTCGCCGACGGACGCACGGTCGAGGGCAGCCACTGCCTGATGGCGGTCGGCTCGATCCCGAACACCGCAGGCATCGGCCTCGAGGACGCCGGCGTCGAGCTCACCGAGTCCGGCCACGTCCGGGTCAACAAGGTCGCCCGCGCCTCGGTGCCGAACATCTATGCGGTCGGCGACTGCACGAACTTCTTCCCGCTGGCATCCGTCGCCTCCATGCAGGGGCGCACCGCCGTGTTCCACGCGCTCGGCGACATCGTCATCCCGCTCGAGAAGGTGAAGATCACCTCGAACATCTTCACCGCGCCCGAGATCGCCACGGTGGGCCTGGGCGAGAAGGACGTCGAGAACGGTGCGGCGGACGGCCTCGTGTACAAGCTGCCGCTCGCCGCGAACCCTCGCGCGAAGATGATGGGCATCAAGGACGGCTTCGTGAAGATCATCGCGCGCAAGGGATCGGGCACCGTCATCGGCGGCGTGATCGTGGCGCCGAAGGCCTCCGAGCTCATCTATCCCATCGCGGTCGCGGTGGAGCGCCGACTCACGGTCGACCAGGTCTCGCGCGTGTTCGCCGCGTATCCGTCGCTGTCGAGCAGCATCACGGATGCCTCCCGCGCGATGCACCTCGTGAACATCGGCTGAGCCCCCGAAACACCAAGGCCGCGCCGAGACAGCGACGAATCGTCGCAGTCTCGGCGCGGCCTTGCAGTCTCGTCAGGAGATCGTGAGCAGCTGATGCCCGGCGGCCACGGTGGTGCCCGCATCCGCGTTGATGTTGCCGATCACGCCGTCCTTGTGCGCCTGCATGGGCTGCTCCATCTTCATCGCCTCGAGCACGACCACGAGGTCGCCCTTGACGACCTGCTGGCCCTCCTCCACGGCGATCTTCACGACGGTGGCCTGCATGGGCGACTTCACGGCGTCGCCGGATGCACCGGCGGACGCGGTCGTGGCGTGGCTGCGGCGGGACGGGGGGACGGCGGCCGGGCGGCCGGCGGTGCCGGCGGCGACCGTCACACGGTCGGGAAGGCTCACCTCGAGGCGCTTGCCGGCGACCTCGACGACGACGGTGTGACGGCTCGCGGCAGCGGCCGGCGATTCGAGCTCGCCATCCCACGCCGGGATGTCGTTGTCGAACTCCGTCTCGATCCAGCGCGTGAACACCCCGAACTCGCCGTGCTCCGCCGTGAATGCGGGGTCACTGACGACCTTGCGGTGGAAGGGCAGCACGGTGGGCAGGCCCGCGACCTCGAACTCGTCGAGCGCGCGGCGGGCGCGCTCCAGCGCCTCGGCGCGGTCACGGCCGGTGACGATGATCTTCGCCAGCAGCGAGTCGAACGCGCCGGAGACCGAGTCGCCTGCGGTCACGCCCGAGTCGAGGCGGATACCGGGGCCGCCGAACGTCTTGAAGACGTGGATCGGGCCGGGCTGCGGCAGGAAGCCGCGACCCGGATCCTCGCCGTTGATCCGGAACTCGAAGGAGTGGCCGGTGGGCGTCGGGTCGTCGTAGTCGATGGTGCCGCCGGCTGCGATGCGGAACTGCTCGCGCACGAGGTCGATGCCGGTGACCTCTTCCGAGACCGGGTGCTCGACCTGCAGACGCGTGTTCACCTCGAGGAACGACACGGTGCCGTCCGCGCCGATGAGGAACTCGCAGGTGCCCGCTCCGACGTAGCCGACCTCCTTGAGGATCGCCTTGGATGCGGCGTAGAGCTGGCGGTTCTGCTCGTCCGTCAGGAACGGCGCGGGGGCCTCCTCGACGAGCTTCTGGTGACGGCGCTGCAGCGAGCAGTCGCGCGTCGAGATCACGACGACGTTGCCTGCGGCATCCGCCAGGCACTGGGTCTCGACGTGACGCGGCTTGTCCAGGTACTTCTCGACGAAGCACTCGCCGCGACCGAACGCCGCGACCGCCTCGCGGGTGGCGGACTCGAACAGCTCGGCGACCTCGTCGAGTTCGCGGGCGACCTTGAGGCCGCGTCCGCCGCCGCCGTACGCGGCCTTGATCGCGATCGGCAGGCCGTGCTCCTTCGCGAACGCGACGACCTCGTCGGCGGTCTCGACGGGGCCGGGGGTTCCGGGCGCGAGAGGCGCGCCCACCTTCTCGGCGACGTGACGCGCGGTGACCTTGTCGCCGAGCGACTCGATGGCTTCGGGGGAGGGGCCGATCCAGGTGAGGCCGGCGCCGATGACCGCGCGCGCGAAGTCGGCGTTCTCGGCGAGGAAGCCGTAGCCGGGGTGAACGGCGTCGGCGCCCGAGCGGCGGGCGATCGAGAGGAGCTTCTCGATCTGCAGATAGGTCGTGGCGCTCGTGTCGCCGTCGAGGGCGTACGCCTCGTCGGCCAGGCGCGTGTGCAGCGCGTCCCGGTCCTGATCGGCATAGACGGCGACGGAGGAGATTCCCGAATCGCGAGCGGCGCGGATGATGCGTACGGCGATCTCACCGCGGTTGGCGATGAGCACCTTCTCGATTGGCATGAGTGCCAGCCTAGCGAGGTCGAGGGCGATATTTTTGAGCACTCTCCACAAGAAACGCGGAAGAACGTGGCGGGATGTCTACGACCACAGCTCCGGCCATGAGACGTCGAGCTCGCTCGTGAGGCGTCGGATCGTCGACAGCGACATGCCGACGACGGTCGACGGATCCCCATCGACGCGGGTGATGAACGCGCCGCCGAGACTGTCGACCGTGAAGGCTCCGGCGACGTGCAGGGGCTCTCCGGATGCGACGTACGCGGCGATCTCGGCATCCGTGATGTCGTCGGCGAACGTCACGGCCGCCTCGGCGACGGCGGTCGCCTCACGCGGCTCCTGGCCGGGCCGGATGCGGAAGACCGAGTGCCCGGAGTGGAGGACACCGGTGGCGCCGCGCATCTCCCGCCAGCGCCGGGTCGCCTCCTCCGGCGTGTACGGCTTGCCGTAGACTCGGCCGCCGAGGGCGAACATCGAGTCGCCGCCGATGACGATGCCGTCGAAGTCCGGCGTGTCGGCCGCGAGACGCCGTGCGACGTCGGCGGCCTTGGCGCGCGCGAGCAGGAGCACCAGTTCATCCGGTGGCAGGTCGGCCCCTCGGTCGGTGACGGCCTGGGCGGTCACGGCATCCTCATCGGTCTCGGGCGCTCGCGTGAGCGGTTCGATCCCGGCCTGCCGCAGCAGCATGAGGCGAGCGGGTGACGTGGAGGCGAGGCAGACCTGCATGGACTCCACCGTATCCTCGAAGGATGGCCCCCTCAGCATCCGACCTGCTCGATCTGGATATCACCGGCATCGCTCACGGCGGCACCTTCATCGCCCGTCATGAGGGGCGCGTGGTGTTCGTCGCCGACGCGATCCCGGGGGAGCGGGTGCGCGCCAGGATCACGGACGCGTCGAAGCCGTCGTTCTGGCGGGCGGAGGCCGTGGAGGTGCTGGATGCCTCGCCCCATCGCCGGGAGCACGTCTGGGCGGAGGCCGACATCTCCCGGGAGCCGGACGATCGAGCCGGCGGTGCAGACCTCGGCCACATCGCGCTCGACCACCAGCGCGTCCTCAAACGGCAGGTGCTCGCCGAGGCGCTGGACAAGTTCGCCGGCGGCGGCCTCGAAGCGCCCGAGGTCTCGGCCGTCGACGACGGCGACGGCACCCGCTGGCGCACGCGTGTCTCGCTCCACGTCGATGACGACGGCGTCGTCGGGCCCTACGCGGCCCGCAGCCACCGGGTGATCCCGGTGGCGTCCTTCCCGCTCGCGCGTGCCGCCGTCGAGGCCGAGGCGCTCGCTCTGAAGAACCTCAAGCCGGGGCGCGTGGATCTCGTGGAATCGTCCGACGGCACAGTCCACGTGCTGCGCCGGCCCGAGCGGGGCAAGCGGCATGCTGCTTCGGCGATCGTCGAGCGGGTCGGAGAGCGCGCCTTCCGCCTGGACGCCGACGGCTTCTGGCAGGTGCATCCCGCCGCCGCGGCGACGCTCGACACGGCCGTCCGCCGCGCGCTCGACGGGCACGTCGACCCGTCGGCCAGGCACCTCGATCTCTACGGCGGTGTCGGCCTGCTCGCCTCGTCGCTCGCCGCGGCCGGTGCGACCGACATCGTGACGGTCGAGTCGAGCAGGCAGGCGACCGGGCACGCCGCCGAGAACCTCGCAGGTCTCGGCGCTGCGGCCGTCACCGCGCGGGTCGACCGGTATCTCGGATCCCTCCCCGAAGGATCCGCCGCCGGTGCTGTCGTCCTCGACCCGCCGCGCGCCGGCGCGGGCAAGGCCGTCGTCGAGGGCGTTCACGCGCTGCGCCCGGACGCCGTCGTCTACGTCGCCTGCGATCCCGTAGCGCTCGCCCGTGACCTCGGAACCTTCCGCGGGCTGGGCTGGGAGGTGCAGTCGCTGGAGGCCTTCGACCTGTTCCCGCACTCGCATCACTTCGAGGCGATCGCCCTCATGACCCGCTGACGCGCGGGGCGGTCGATAGGCTGACTGCATGAGCAGGGTCGCACTGATCGACGATCACGAGTCCGTCCGTCTGGGACTGGAGCTCGCGTGCGAGCGCGCCGATGCGGGCACCGTCGTCTTCTCCGGCAGCACGGTGGGGTCGTATCTGGACTGGCGCGTCGCCACCGGGGCGACCCCCGCAGATGTCGTCGTGCTCGACCTGACCCTCGGCGACGGCACGACGGTGACCGAGAACGTGACCGCTCTCGTCGCCGATGGGGCCAGCGTGGTCATCCACAGCGTCGCCGACCGGCCGGCCGCCGTGCGCGAGGCGCTCGCCGCCGGTGCGGCCGGTGTCGTCAGCAAGTCCTCCTCGCTCGACGACGTGCTCCACGCGATCCGCACGGTCGCGTCGGGAGAGGCGCTCAACAACGTCGAATGGGCCAGCGCCGTGGAGGGAGACCGGGAGTTCGCCGACGCGCAGCTCTCCGTGCGCGAGCGCGACGTGCTGCGCCTGTACGCGACGGGTCTGCCGCTCAAGGCCGTCGCCGAACGTCTCGGCGTCGCCTATTCGACGGCCAAGGAGAACATCACCCGGGTGCGCGTGAAGTACGTCGAGGTCGGCCGCCCCGCGCCGACCAAGGTCGATCTGCTGCGGCGCGCCATGGAAGACGGCATCGTCGCCTCCGACGGAGCCGTGAGTGCAGGCTGACGCCGCTCTGCGGGCGGCGTGGGGACAGATCCCGTCGCCGGGCACGGCGGGCACGGAGTTCGAACGCTTCACGGGCAAGCGCATGGAGCGGATCCTCGCGACCGTCGTCGCGATCGGCTCGGGCATCCTCGGCGTCCAGGCGCTCTTCGCGGCCTTCGGAGGACAGGCCGAGAAGACCTCGTTCGTCCAGTACGTGCTGCTGCTCATCGTCTACGTGCCGCTCGTCGCGATGCTCGTGGCCTGCGTGGTCGGCCGCGCCGTGCGCGTGGTGGCCGGATGCTTCGCCGTGATCTACGTCGCGGCGCTCGCCGCCTGGCCGTACGTGATCGAGTCGCACGGTCCCCAGGCGGGTCAGCCGTGGATCTTCTTCCTCGTGAACGTCGGAGTCGTGGCCGCCATGCTCGCCTTCCCCATGTGGATGCAGGTGCTCTGGGCCTTCGGGGTGCCGCTCGTGTACGGATACGTGCGGCTCGTCGAGGGGGAATTCACCGGGGCGTACTGGACGAGCACGGCATTCGATGTGTCGTTCACGATCATCCTCGGCGTCGTGATCGTGTCGCTGGGCTGGATGTTCCGCTCGGTCGCCGCGGGAGTCGACGAGGCCCGCAGCAGGGCGGTGGCGTCGTACGCCTCGGCCGCGGCGGGAGCAGCGGCCGAGGAGGAGCGCGTCGCGATGGCCGCGCTCATGCACGACAGCGTTCTCGCGGCGCTGATCGCGGCCGAACGCGCCGACTCGGAGCGTGCCCGCGATCTCGCCGTCGCGATGGCGAGGGAGGCGCTCACCAGACTCGCCAACACCGAGGCCGCGGTCGCGCAGGAGGGCAGCGACGATCCGGTCGGCGCCGCGCAGATCGTGGCGGAGCTGCGGCGCGCGCTGTCGGAGCTCGGCGCCGACGCGATCGTCGAGGAGCGCGGTACAGGCGGTCTCATCCCCGGGAGAGCGGCGCGAGCGCTCGTGCTCGCGGCACGGCAGGCGATCGGAAACGCGATCGCCCATGCGAACGGACGCGGCCTGCACGTGATCGCTGAGGGCCACGGCGACGACGGGCTGACGGTGACGGTCGTCGACACCGGTCCCGGATTCGATCTCGACGAGATCGGCGAGGACCGTCTGGGCATCCGCGCCTCGATCATCGCGCGGATGGCCGGGGTGGCCGGAACGGCGAGCATCGATTCGGACGCATCCGGCACGCGCGTCACTCTCGGTTGGCGGCGGTCGTGAACCGGTCGGTGCGCAGCGTCGCCACGGCGATCGCCGTCGGCTTCGCCATCTATTTCGCCGCTCGTGCGGTGTGGTGGACGGTGCAGCCGTCCGCACCGCTGCTGATGGTTGCTGCGATCCTGATCTACCTCGTCGTGATCATCGCATCCGTGCTCGTCGACGGCCCGATCGGGGTCAGGCTGCCGGCCTGGTGGGGCGGGATCGCGATCGCCGCCGGCATCGTCGTCCCCGTCCTCGTGGGCACCTCGCTCCTGCCCGTGCATCGCACCGAGCCGTTCGCCACCTGGTTCATCGGTGGAGTGGGGCTGCTGGCCGTCGTGTGCATCGTGCGGCGCCGTCCGGTGGTCGGCTGGCTCGTCATGGCCGTGCTGATCGTGACCTCGAGCATGTATCTCGGTCCGCTGGTCGCGCTCGAGCTGGGCCTGGTCGGCTCGATCATGTGGGCGGTCGTGGCTCACCTGCTCGTGCTGTTCTGGGACCGTGCGGTGAAGGACACCGAGCACCTCGCCGACATCCAGCGGGCCGTCTCGGCCTGGCACGCGACGCAGCTCGTGCGTCAGCGGGAACGCCGGGTCCGCGTCCAGTACGCGCTGGGTGCCGCAGGGCCCGTGCTCACGAAGACCATCGCGTCGAGGGGGCAGCTGACCGACGAGGACCGTCTGCGGGCGCGGCTGGCCGAGGGGCGTCTCCGGGACGAGCTGCGCGGTGCGAGTCTGCTCAACGACGCGGTCCGCGGCGCCATCCATGAGGTGCGCCTCCGCGGGACCGCGGTGACCGTCTTCGACGAGGGCGGGCTGGACGAGCTGGACGAGTCGCGTCGCGACGAGATCCGCAACGAGCTCGCCGATGTGATCTCCCAGGCGCATGCGGAGCGGGTCATCATCCGGGCGGCTCGTGACGCGCACACGGCGGTCACGGTGGTCGGACGCTCGGGAGCGGGCGATTCGTCCGATGACGACGCTGTGGGGCTCTGGCACGAGATCCCGCGGGTACGGCCGGCCGACGCCGCGAGCTGAGTGGTGCACTGGAGCGCATCGGAGAGAAGGGCGAGGGGCGGCGAAGCCGCCCGCCCCTCGCCAGATGCGGTGTGGTTACCCGAAAACCCACCGCGGGAGATCGATCACCGTCTGCCTACCCTGGGGCAGAGAGACCGATCGAAACGCGAAGCGTCGATATCAGTCTGACGAGGCGCAAGAGCTTTGTCTGTAGGTATTTCGGGGGACAACGATGCGACTGAATACGTTCAGCCGGAGAAGCGTCCCCAGGGGATGTCTCGGCGCAACGGCGCGCGCATCGGACGCTGCGTGCGCTGCCATGCCGAGATCCGCGGCGTCTCGGCGACGGCTGCGGCCGCTTCGCGCTCATACGTGTCGGAGACGACGGCGATGAGCGCGGCCAGCTCCTCCTCGTTCGCGCTGCCGCGGACGATGCGCAGATCGGGGGATGCGTGCTCGTCGGTCACAGCGGGATGTTCCCGTGCTTCTTCGGCGGGAGCTCCGCGCGCTTGCCGCGCAGGGCGCGCAGCGCCTTGGCGATCGAGACGCGGGTGTTCGCAGGCTCGATGACGCCGTCGATCTCACCGCGCTCGGCGGCGAGGAACGGGCTCGTGACGCTGTAGGTGTACTCGTTGGCCAGGCGCGTCCGGACGGCGGCGACGTCCTCGCCGGCCTCCTCGGCGCGCTTGATCTCGTTGCGGTACAGGATGTTGACGGCGCCCTGCCCGCCCATGACGGCGATCTCGGCGGTCGGCCAGGCGAGGTTGACGTCCGCACCGAGCTGCTTGGAGCCCATGACGATGTACGCGCCGCCGTACGCCTTGCGGAGGATCACGGTGACCAGTGGGACGGTGGCCTCGGCGTAGGCATAGATGAGCTTGGCGCCACGGCGGATGACGCCCGTCCACTCCTGGTCGGTGCCGGGGAGGTAGCCGGGGACGTCGACGAGGGTGACGATCGGGATGGAGAACGCGTCGCAGAAGCGCACGAAGCGGCTGGCCTTCTCGCCGGCCTCGATGTTCAGCGTTCCGGCCATCTGCGAGGGCTGGTTGGCGATGATGCCGACCGAGCGTCCCTCGACGCGGCCGAAGCCGATGACGATGTTCGGGGCGAACAGCGGCTGCACCTCGAGGAAGTCGTCGTCGATCACGTGGTCGATGACGGTGTGGATGTCGTAGGGCTGGTTCGCGGAGTCGGGGATGAGGGTGTTGAGGGTGCGGTCGGCATCCGTCGTCTCCCACTCGAAGCCGGACTCGTAGCCGGGGATCTCGGCCATGTTGTTGTCCGGCAGGAACCCGAGGAGCGTGCGCGCGTAGTCGATCGCGTCATCCTCGTCCTCTGCGAGATAGTGCGCGACACCCGAGCGGGTGTTGTGCGTCAGCGCGCCGCCGAGCTCCTCCATGCCGACGTCCTCGCCGGTCACGGTCTTGATGACGTCCGGTCCGGTGACGAACATCTGGCTGGTCTTGTCGACCATGATGACGAAGTCGGTGAGGGCCGGTCCGTAGACGGCACCGCCGGCGGCCGGGCCCATGATGATCGAGATCTGCGGGATGACGCCGGAGGAGCGGGTGTTCAGGCGGAAGATCTCGCCGTACTTGCTGAGCGCGAGCACGCCCTCCTGGATGCGGGCGCCGCCGGAGTCGAGGATCCCGATGATCGGCATGCCGCTGGTGAGGGCGAACTCCATGATCTTGATGATCTTGTCGCCGGCCACTTCGCCGAGCGAACCGCCGAAGGTGGTGAAGTCCTGCGAGTAGACGGCGACGGTGCGGCCGTGGATCGTGCCGATACCCGTGACGACCGAGTCGCCGTACGGCCGGTTGCGGTCCATGCCGAAGGAGGTCGTGCGATGACGGACGTACTCGTCGAACTCGACGAAGCTGCCGTTGTCGACGAGCAGCTCGATGCGCTCGCGGGCGGTCATCTTGCCCTTGGCGTGCTGCTTCTCCTGCGCGATCTTCTCGGGCTCTGTGACCGCCTCGTTGAGGCGGGAGCGGAGGTCGGCGATCTTGCCGGCGGTCGTGGAGAGGTCAGGGGTGTCCGTCACGGATTCCACCCTAGCGCCGGGATGCCGCGCCACGTTGGATGCCTCGCACAACGGGGCGGCCGTTCCTTTGGCGGGTCGAGCGAAGCCCCGGTGCAGACCTGCGTTCCTCCGCGCCCTCTGTCGAGTCGGCCGCGTCGCCGCTATGGTGGGCGGCAGATCGCTCAGCGGAGGGGGTTTCGATGACCGAGTATGACTTCGTCAGCATCCCGATCACCAGACATCGTGACGGGCATCGCCTGGCCGACGACTATCGCCTCGTGATCCGCGAGCGCGCCGAACGCGGCTGGAAGTTCGTGCAGGCGATCCCGTTCGACACCCACTCCGAGCCGCGGTTCGATCTCGTCTTCACTCGAAAGGGAGGATCACGATGACGTATCCGCTCCGCCTGCTCCAGGCTCTGACGGTGTTCCTGTCCGGTCTGTTCGCGCTGTTCGTCTTCGCGGGCAACCTCATGGACTATGACTCCAACTTCCAGTTCGTCAAGCACGTGCTGTCCATGGACACCACCTTCGAAGGCAATGCCCTGATGTGGCGGGCGATCGATGTCACGTGGATCCACCATGTCGCCTACATCGGCATCATCCTCGCGGAGGGGACGTTCGCCGCGCTCGCCATCACCGGCGGAATCCTGCTGTTCCTGCGCCGCAACGACATTGCCGCGTTCAACCGCGCGAAGGTGTGGGGATACGCGGCCTACGGGCTCGGATTCCTCATCTGGTACGTCGGATTCGTCATCATCGGCTCGGAGTGGTTCGCGATGTGGCAGTCCTCATCGTGGAACGGCAAGGACACTGCCATGAACATCAGCATGCTCTGGGGAGTGTTCGCGGTGCTGCTCGCCATGAACGAGCCGGTGCGGGAGAAGGCCACCGCCGACCTCGCCTGAGGCCTCACACGACGAACCGCCACACGTACTCCAGGCCGTCGACCGGCCGGAACCAGGCGAGCGTGACGACCACCTCGTCGGGGTCCGCTGCGCACAGGCACAGCTCGATGTCCTCCGACGGCAGCACCTGGCCCCACAACTGCGTGCCGTCAGCGCGCTGGTCGTCGCGGAAGACCCGGACGAAGTCCGCGCTCTCAGCGCTGCCGTTCGTGACGACGGGATGCTCGGGGTCGGCGCGATCGATCAGCCACGGAACGCGATAGGCGGGCGGAGGAGGGGCATCAGACGGCTGGATGGCTCGCAACATGCCGCCACGCTAGGCACGACCGCCGACGCCGGAACGCCGTCCCGGCATCCCCCGTAGCGACCGGGGGAGAAGCCCTATGAAGCCGAGTCTGTGGAGAGCGAGTCGATCTCGTGTCCGCCGAGGGCGCCCTCCGATGCGATCGCATCCCTCGAGCCGGCGCCGTTCTTCCTGCCCGCACGGCCCACGGTCCGCGCGACCGTCCCCGCACTGCGCGACACCACTCCGGCGACACCGGTGATGGCCGAGCCGGCGTAGCGGACTCCGCGCAGCATCCGCAGCTCCAGCTTCTCGGCGCCGGCACCGGGCTCGAGCTCCGCAGGGAGCACGGCGGGTGCGAGGCCGAACGCCTTGCGGGACGTGGTCAGCACGCGTCGGCCCAGCAGATGGTTGCCGGCGCCGCCGACTGCGGCGCCGATCCCGAACGGCATCGCCTTGCCGACGAAGGATGCTCCGCCTGCAGCGGCGAAGTGCTTCACGAACCGGGTCTTGAGCTGGTCGACGACGGGACCGATCGCAGCGCGAGGCAGTGATTTCGTCACGAGCTCCCCCCAGTAGGACGAGCGGTTCGTTCCCTTCCCCGTGGCCTGCCGGGCCAACTGGCCGACGAGATCCACGCCCTCCTTGCCGAGCATCAGCGTCATGACCAGGGCGCGAGCACGGTCAGGATTCTCGATCGCGATGCCGTGCACTTCGGCGAGGGACTGGGCGAACAAGGCCGTCGACTCCAGGAACCCGAGCGTCTCGACTCCGGACAGCGCCAGCGTCACACCAGTGCCGATCCCCGGCACGACGGCGGTCGCGCCCACCGCTGCGCCACCCGTCGTGACGGCCGCCAGGTAGCGGCGCTCGAGGATGCGGACGATGCGGTCCGGCGTGGCATCCGGATTGCGCAGACGGATGCTCCGGATGTGCGCCAGCACGAGCGGCCGCTGGATCGACAGCACCTTGTCGAGCCCTCGCACGGTCAGCGGATGCTCGTCGGATCCCACCGGCGGCACGCCCTTGTCCCAGGCGGAATCATCCGGGAGGGAGTGGATCTTGTGCACCTTCTTGGCCATGGGCAGATCCTATGCACGTCGTCCGCGAGAATGCCGAAAGCCCGGACCCACGCGGGACCGGGCTTTCGAAACGAGGCTCAGACGAAGAGGTTCGCGCGCTCGAGGTCTTCGGCGAAGTCGACCTCGACGGCGTAGAAGTCCGAGACGTCCATCGGCTCGAGCAGCAGGCCGTCCTCGGCGATTGCGAGCTCCAGGCCGCCCTCGAAGTACTCCTGGTCGTCGACGCGCGCGAGCTGGCGCATGAAGGCCTTCTTGTACGTCGACGAGATGTAGTTGATGCCGATGGCCTCGCCCAGGCCGCCCTTGACGGACTTGGAGAGCTCCTTGATGAACCCCTCGGCGGTGACGGTGTACTTGACCTCTTCGTCGCTGACCTTGGAGGTGTTCACGGCGACGAACGACTGGTCGCGCTCGATGTACTCGATCGCGCGTCCGAGGATGCGGGGGTCGAAGACGACGTCGCCGTTCATCCACAGCACGCCCGACTTGCCCGTCGCGCCCAGTGCGCGCAGCAGGCTCTTGGACGTGTTCGTCTGGTCGTAGCGCTCGTTGTGCACGTAGTTCGCGTTCGGGAACGCCTCGATGACGGTCTCGGCACGGTACCCGACGACGGTGGTGATGCGAGCTTCGCCGCCGAAGACGGCGCGGATGTTCTCGTGCTGCTGCTGCATGATGGTGCGGCCGTCGCTGAGCTGGGTCAGCGGCTTCGGCAGTGCGCGCCCGAGGCGCGAGCCCATGCCCGCGGCAAGAATGACGGTCTGAAGAGTCACGAATACTCCTAAAAAGAATCTGTGTTCACGGCCGGTTCACCGGCCAGACACTTCTTCGTGCCGTGGATCATGCTAGCGATGCCCGCTGGAAAGCCCCGGGGTGAGGCGTGCCCGTTGCCGTTTCGTGATCAGGTACACACCGAATCCACAGGTGCGCGATCCGGAGCGTCTCCTGTGCCGATTGTTTCGCGAGACCCCGAGAAAGTCCACGGCCGTTGATACGTTAGAGCGGTGACTGCTCCAGTGGATGACCACGACGAACAGCCGGATGTCGCCTCCGCCGCACCGGCCGAGGAGAAGGCGGCCACGACGCGGACCTCGGCGGTCAGGATCGTCGCTGCGCGCCCGACCAAGAAGCCCGCAGGACGCGCCTCCGTACCGCGCACGACCGCGGCCAAGGCAGCGGCAGTGAAGTCCGCCTCGGCCCGCAATGCGGCGGCGAAGGCCGAATCCGCGGATGCTGAGACCAAGGCCAAGGAAGCCAAGACAGCTGCCGCGAAGCGAGCCGCAGCCAAGGCCGCCGCCACCCGGGCGGCGAAGGCCGCCGCGGCACAGGCTGCCAAGGAGGAAGCGAAGGCCGAGCGCGAGAAGCAGGAAGCGGAAGCCGAGCGGGAGAAGCAGGACGCGCAGGCTCTCGCTGACGCCGAGGCCGCAGCGCTCGTCGCTCAGGAACCCGACGCAGTGCCCGAGGAACCGATCTTCCGGTCACCCGCCCCGGCGGCGACTCCGAAGCCTGAGCCTGAGCCTGAGCCTGAGCCTGAGCCTGAGCCTGAGCCTGAGCCTGAGCCCGAGCCCGAACCCGAACCCGAACCCGAACCCGAGGTCGATGCGGCGGCCGCCGCGGAAGCAGTGGTCGTCGACGTGCACGCGCCTGCGGCATCCGACGCGATCGTCGTCCGCGGCCTGGTCAAGGACTTCGGCGATCAGCGCGCCGTCAACGCGATCGACCTGACCGTGCCTGCCGGATCGTTCTACGGAATCGTCGGCCCCAACGGCGCGGGCAAGACCACGACCTTGTCGATCCTCGCCGGCCTCCTGCGCGCCGATGCGGGCGAGGTCGAGATCTGCGGCATCGACCAGGCGAAGAATCCGCTCGGCGCGAAGCGCGTGATGGGCGTGCTGCCCGACCGGCTGCGCACGTTCGACCGCCTCACCGGCCGCCAGTTGCTGCACTACTACGGGCTGCTGCGAGGGCTCTCGGCCGACGTCATCGAGCAGCGCTCCGCCGACCTGATGCGCGCGTTCGACCTCGCAGGTTCCGTCGGACGCGTCGTCTCGGACTACTCGGCCGGCATGACGAAGAAGATCATGCTCGCGGGAGCCATGATCCATTCGCCGCGCGTGCTCGTGCTCGATGAGCCGTTCGAGTCCGTCGATCCGGTCTCATCCGCCGTGATCCTCGACATCCTCCGCGCCTACGTCGACCACGGCGGCACGGTCATCCTCTCCAGTCACGGCATGGACCTCGTCGAACGGGTGTGCTCCCGCGTCGCGATCATCGTCGGCGGAGAGGTCCTCGCCGAGGGCACCGTAGATGAGGTGCGGGCGGGGCAGACGCTCGAGTCCCGCTTCGTCGAGCTCTCAGGAGGCGCGAGCGAGGTGGAGGGGCTCGAGTGGCTGCACACGTTCTCCGACTGAGGTTCGCCCTCATGCTCGGTGCCCTCCGGGGCGACCGGGTCGTGCGCACCATCGCCGGGTTCGTCGTCCTGGCCGCGGTCACCGTCATCGTCTGCGTCGCGCTGCTGAGCCTCGCCGACGCGCCGCTGCCGGTGGCGAGGACTGTGATCGTCCTGGGGGGAGCCGCGGCGGTGCTGGGCTTCCTCGTCGGACCGATCCTCACCGGCACCGCGGATCAGCTCGATCCGCGACGCTTCCGGGTGTTCGGCGTCGATGTGCGCGCGATGCCGTGGATCCTCGCGCTCGGCGCCCTCGTCAGCGTGCCGTCGATCGCCCTTGCGGCCGTGGCCGTGTGCTTCGTCATCACCCTCGTCGCCCTGGGGACGCCGCCCATCTTCGCGATCCTCGCCGCAGTGTTCGGAGTGCTCTCTCTCGCGATCGCCGCACGCATCGGCATGGCCGTCAGCTCGCTGCTGCTCCCGGAACGGCGCTCGCGCGAACTCACAGCACTGTTCGTGCTCGCCGTGATCGTCGTCGCGTTCCCCGCGGCCGTCTTCTTCGCATCGCTGGAATGGGACGGCCTCGTGCCGGATGCCGTGGCATCCCTCGCGTCCGTGATCGCCTCGACCCCCTTCGGGGCGGTGCCGGGCTTCGCCCTCGCCGTCGCCGCAGGCGATGCATCCGGAGCGTGGCTCAGCGGACTCGTCGCCCTCGTGACCGTGATCGCATTGGGCGCGTTCTGGGCATGGCTCGTCGCACGCCTGCTGACGCACACGGATCGCCCGGCGACGACGCGCGAGCGGTCGGGTCTCGGATGGTTCGGGCTGCTGCCGTCGAACGCCTTCGGGGCGATCGCCGCACGCAGCCTCGTCTACTGGTCGCGCGACCGCCGGTACATCGTCAACGTCGTGATCGTGCCGATCGCCGGAGTGCTGACGGTGTTCCCGCTGCTGGTCGCCGGTGTCCCGCTGTACATCGCCGCTCTCGTGCCGGTGCCGGTGATGGCGCTGTTCTTCGGCTGGCTCCCGCACAACGACGCCGCGTACGACTCCACGGCCCTGTGGATCCACGTCGCCAGCGGTGTCCGCGGCGCGGCAGACCGCTTCGGGCGTCTGGTGCCGATCGCACTCGTCGCGCTCCCCGTGCTCGCCATCGCGATCCCCGTCAGCCTCGCCCTCGTGGAGAGCTGGTACCTGCTCATGCCGATGATCGGCCTTGCGGCCAGCCTGTTCCTCGGCGGACTCGGCGTCTCGAGCATCCTGTCGGTCACCTCGCCGTACGCCGTCTCGAGGCCGGGCGACAGCCCGTTCCAACAGCCTCAGCGTTCGGCATCTCGTGCCGGATACGCCCCCGCGATCGGTTTCATCGCGACCCTCGTGCTCAGCGCACCGACGATCTGGCTGTTCGTCATGACGATCCTCGAGGACGACGCGTACAACCCGGCGACGTTCTGGGTCGGACTCGCCACCGGTGTCGTCGTGCTCGCCGCCGGTGCGATGATCGGCGGGCGCGTGTGGGACCGCGGCGGTGAGCGCCTGATGGAGTTCGTCGAGACCGCGTGAGACCGCCCGCGCGGGGCTTCCGACGATTAGACTCAGCGCATGAGTACTCCGCTGGACAGCCCCGATCAGGGCGGCGTGGCAACGCTTGATCGCGAACTGGAAGAACTTCTCAAAGAAGAGAATCTCGAGCCCGGCGACCACGAGCGCTTCTCGCACTACGTGAAGAAGGACAAGATCCTCGAGTCCGCCATCACCGGAAAGCCCGTACGCGCGCTGTGCGGCAAGAAGTGGACGCCAGGGCGTGACCCGGAGAAGTTCCCGATCTGCCCGACCTGCAAGGAGATCTACGAGTCGATGGTCGGCTGAGGCCCTTCGACGGGCTCAGGGATCGACGGGTTCGGGGTCCGTCCGGATCAGCGATCACTCCTGATCGACGAAGACCGTCCGGATGGCCGGGTCGGACTTGCTGAGCGCGAGCGCGCGCACCGGCAGCTCCTCCCGCACGCGCAGGTGGTGCTCCCGCGCGGAGGCAGTACCCGCCGCGCCCTCGTACGACTCATCGATCTCGCCGGCGTCGACGAGCACGACCTGGAGCGGGCGCGAATCGGGGTGCTCCGCCGCCGTGCCGAGCGCCTCGAAGCCGTCGGAGACGACGATCGTCTCGGCTGTCGCGACGCCGCTTGAGAGCGTGCGGAACGCCGCCTTGCGGCCGCCCTTGGATCCCTTGTCCGCCGATGCCTTCGCCACCGGGACCCAGGAACCGGCGGCATCCTGCCTGGCGACGAGCTTGTACACCATGCCGGCCGTCGGGTAGCCGGATCCGGTGACGACCGACGTGCCCACGCCGTAGAAGTCGACGGGGGATGCCGCGAGGGCTGCGATCGCGTATTCGTCGAGGTCGCTCGTGACCGTGATCTTCGTGCCCGTCGCGCCGAGCTCGTCGAGCTGGGTGCGCACGGCGGCCGCCACGGTCGGCAGGTCCCCGGAATCGAGACGGACCCCGCCGAGGCCGGTCCCGGCGACGCGGATCGCGGTGTTCACGCCCTCGCGGATGTCGTAAGTGTCCACGAGCAGCGTCGTCCCGGTGCCGAGGCTGTCGATCTGCGCGCGGAAGGCGTCCTCCTCGGTGTCGTGCAGGAGCGTCCACGAGTGCGCGGCGGTGCCCATGGTCGGGATGCCCCATCGGCGTCCTGCCTCGAGGTTGCTGGTCGCGCCGAACCCGGCGATGTACGCAGCGCGTGCGGCAGCGACCGCGGAGTGCTCTGCGGCGCGGCGCGAGCCCATCTCGGCCAGGGGGCGCTCGCCGGCGGCGATGCTCATCCGTGATGCGGCGGTGGCGACCGCGGAGTCGTGGTTGAGCACGCTCAGCGCCAGGGTCTCGAGCACGACGGCATCCGCGAACGATCCCTCGACGGTGAGGATGGGGGAGCCGGGGAAGTACAGCTCGCCCTCGCGGTAGCCGTGGATCGACCCTGCGAACCGGTAGTTCTCCAGGTACGTGAGCGTCTCGGCATCCACCACGCGGTTGTCGCGCAGGAACCGCAACTCGTCGTCGCCGAAGCGGAAGTCGCGCAGCAGCGAGAGGAGCCGCCCCGTTCCCGCCACGACCCCGAAGCGCCGTCCGCCGGAGAGGCGCCGGGCGAAGAGCTCGAAGACGCTGGGTCGCGCGGCGGTGCCGTCGCGCAGGGCCGCGCCCAGCATGGTGAGTTCGTAGCGGTCGGTGAGCAGCGCCGTCGACGAGGTCATCCGCTCAGCTTAGTGAGCGCGGGGTAGGCTGGGGACTCATGAACGCGGCACCGATCGGCATCTTCGACTCCGGTGTCGGCGGACTCACGGTGGCCCGTGCGATCCGCGCCCAGCTGCCGCGCGAATCCTTCGTCTACATCGGCGACACGCTGCACTCGCCGTACGGGCCCAAGCCCATCGCCGACGTCCGCCGTTACTCCCTCGAGGTGCTCGACACGCTCGTCGACCAGGGCGTGAAGATGCTCGTGATCGCCTGCAATACGGCATCCGCCGCCATGCTGCGCGACGCTCGCGAGCGTTACGACGTGCCTGTCGTCGAGGTGATCGGTCCCGCCGTGCGCCGGGCCGTCTCGACGACGCGCAACGGGCGCATCGGCGTCATCGGCACGGTCGGCACGATCGGATCGCGCGCGTACCAGGACATGCTCGAGGTGAACGAGCAGCTCGAGGTGTTCACGGCCGCCTGCCCGCGGTTCGTCGAGTTCGTCGAGGCGGGCGTGACCGGTACGCCGGAGGTGATCGCGACGGCCGAGGAGTACCTCGCACCGCTGCGCGAGGCGAACGTCGACACCCTCGTGCTCGGGTGCACGCACTACCCGTTCCTGCGCGGCGCGATCAGCTATGTCATGGGTGAGGGCGTATCGCTCGTCTCCAGCGATGACGAGACGGCCGGTGATGTGTACCGGCAGCTCATGCGGGGCGACCTGCTGGCCCCGCCGGATGCGCGGGCGACCTACGTGTACGAGGCCACCGGGGAATCCACCGAGGAGTTCACCGCCCTCGCGAACCGCCTGATGGGCACCGAGGTCCGCGATGTGCAGCACGTGCAGACCGGTGTCATCACGCTTCCCGACCTCTCAGAACTCGCCGACGATTCGGCATCCGACCCGAAGGAGACCCATGTCTGACATCGTCCGCGCGGACGGCCGCGCCGCGAACCAGCTCCGCGAGATCACGATCGAACGCGGCTGGAGCGCGAACGCCGAGGGCTCGGCCCTCATCAGCTTCGGCGGCACGAAGGTGCTGTGCACGGCATCCTTCACGAACGGCGTCCCGCGGTGGCTGACCGGCAAGGGCAAGGGCTGGGTCACCGCCGAATACGCGATGCTGCCCCGTGCCACGAACAGCCGGAACGACCGTGAGAGCGTCAAGGGCCGCATCGGCGGCCGCACGCACGAGATCTCGCGCCTGATCGGCCGCGCGCTGCGCGCCGTCGTAGACACCAAGGCCCTCGGCGAGAACACCATCGTGATCGACTGCGACGTGCTGCAGGCCGACGGCGGCACCCGCACGGCAGCGATCACCGGCGCCTACGTCGCGCTCGCCGATGCGATCGAATGGGGTCGTGAGAAGAAGTTCATCGGCAAGAACGCCACGCCGCTCATCGACTCGGTCGCCGCGGTCTCGGTCGGCATCATCGACGGCGAGCCGATGCTCGACCTTCCGTACGTCGAGGACGTGCGCGCCGAGACCGACATGAACATCGTCGTCACCGGTCGCGGTCTGTTCGTGGAGGTGCAGGGCACCGCCGAGGGCGCGCCGTTCGACAAGCGCGAACTCGATGCTCTGCTCGAGCTCGGCGTGGCAGGATGCGCGACGCTCAAGGAGCACCAGCTCGCAGCACTCGCGGGCGAGTGATCATGCAGGTCGTCCTCGCCACCCACAATCCGCACAAGGTCGCGGAGTTCGGGCAGATCGTCGCGCTGACGCGCCCGGACCTCGAGGTGATCGGTTACGACGGGCCTGAGCCGGTCGAGGACGGCGTGACGTTCGCCGACAACGCGCTGATCAAAGCGCGCGCCGCAGCCGCACACACGGGTCTGCCCGCCATGGCCGACGACTCCGGCATCTGCGTCGACGTGCTGGGCGGATCGCCCGGCGTCTTCTCGGCCTACTGGGCGGGGCAGAAGAAGGATGCCGCGGCGAACCTCGAGCTGCTGCTCGATCAGCTCCGCGACATCGCCGACCCGCACCGGTCGGCGCACTTCACCTCGACCATTGCGCTGGTCGCACCGGACGGCGTCGAGCACGTCGTCGAGGGGATCTGGCCTGGTCGCCTGGCGCACGCCCCGGCGGGGGAGAACGGCTTCGGCTACGACCCGATCTTCATCCCCGCCGGCCAGCAGGCAGGCGCCGAGCGCACCGCCGCCGAGCTCTCCGGCGAGCAGAAGCAGTCCCAGTCGCACCGGGCCCGGGCGTTCGAGGCGCTCGTGCCGCTGCTGAAGACGCTCTGACTCCGCGCCGCGCGGCGACGTCGGACCTGAAAGCAGACTTTCGGGCCTGCGAGCGCGGCGATGGACCCGAAAGTCTTCTTTCGGGATGGCGCGACGCGCGCGGGCGCGGCGCTACTGAGAATCGTTACCCTTCCCGACTAGCGGGAATGGCCTCTGACGGCCGATTCCGCTCGTAGCCTGGATGCATGCACGATCATGCGCACGGGATCCGAGGGGCCGGCAGCCGGCGACTCCTGACGATCTCGCTGTGCCTCACGGCGACGGTGATGGTCGTCCAGGTCGTCGGCGCGCTGCTGACCGGTTCCCTCGCGCTGCTCGCCGACGCGGCGCACATGTTCACCGACGCCTCGGCCCTCGTGATCGCGCTCATCGCCAGCACGGTGGCCGCGCGGCCTGCCGACGACCGGCGCACGTTCGGTTACCAGCGCGCCGAGGTGCTGGGCGCGCTCATCAACGCCATCATCCTCATCGTCCTGGCCACGAGCGTCGGCATCGAGGGCGTTCGCCGGCTCGTCGAGCCCGCAGAGACCGAGGTCGCCGGCCCTCTCATGCTCGCGGTCGCCGTGATCGGACTCGTCGCCAACGCGGTCGCGATGTGGCTCCTCAGCTCCGCGCAGAAGACGAACATCAACGTCCGCGGCGCGTACCTCGAGGTCCTCGGCGACATGATCGGATCCGCGGCCGTGATCGTCGCCGCCGTCATCATCGTCACGACCGGATGGATGCCGGCAGATGCCCTCGCCTCGCTGTTCATCGCCGTCATGATCATCCCGCGGGCCATCACGCTGCTGCGCGAGGTGTTCTCGGTCCTCGCCGAATCCGCGCCGAAGGACACCCACGTCAGCGAGATCCGAGACCACCTGCTCGGCTTCGACGGAGTCACCAGCGTCCACGACGTCCACGTGTGGCAGCTCACCCGTGGCGCGCCCGTGTTCACCGCGCACGTCGGCGTCGACCCCGCGGTGTTCGCACGGGGACAGGCAGGAGCACTCCTCGAGCAGCTCCAGGGATGCCTGGCCGAGCACTTCGACGTCGCGCACTCGACGTTCCAGCTCGAGCCGGACGGACAGGCCGAGTGCACCGAGACGCACGCCTGAAACAACACGTGGGTCATTCCACGCGGATGTCGGCGACGTCCTTGTCGGGCCGCAGGCCCCGCCAGCGCGCGTGACGCAGCGAGCCGTCACCGGTCCACCCGGCGAACTCCACCTCGCCGACGAGTTCGGGCCTCACCCACAGCGCGTCGCTCGCGTCGAGGTCGGGGACGCCCTCGAGATCGGTCTCCTCCGTGCGCAGCGGAGTGAGCCGCTCGAGCAGATCGCGCAGCATCCGATCGTCGAACCCGCTGCCGACGCGCCCGACGTAGCGCAGTTTTCCGTCGGCATCCGGGACGCCCAGCAGGAGTGACCCGAACGTTCCGGCGCGGTTGCCCTTTCCGGGGCGGATGCCGGCGATCGCGACCTCCTGCGTTCTCGTGTGCTTGATCTTCAGCCAGTCGCCGGAGCGGGTGCCCGGGCGGTAGCGGGAGCCCGCAGCCTTCACCACGACCCCTTCCAGGTCGAGGTCCCGGCTGGTGCGCAGTGCGGCATCCAGATCGTCGAAGACCGGGGGCACGAGCACAGGCCGGTCTGCGCTCTCGCCGAGCGTCTCCAGCAGGGCACGGCGGTCCCGCAGCGGGATGCCGCTGAGATCGTGGCCGTCCAGTCGGACCAGGTCGAACAGGTGGTACGCGATCGGGGTGCGGACGACCTCGCGTTCGATCTCCCGCCCCTTCGTGAGGTGCATGCGGCGCTGCAGCAGCCCGAAGCTCGGGCGGCCGGAAGCATCCAGCGCCACGATCTCGCCGTCGACGACGGCATCCGCGCACGCGAAGTGCGGGGCACCGTCGGCGGTGAGCTCGGGATACCGCTCGGTGATGTCGGTGCCGCTGCGCGCGTGCAGGCGCAGCCTGCCGCCCTGCCAGGTGCCGATGGCGCGGATGCCGTCCCACTTGATCTCGCTCCACGTGTCCTTCAGCGCCGCCGCGAGACCGGGCGTGCCCGCTTCGGCGAGCATCGGACGGACGACAGCCGCCGGGGAAGCCGGTTTCTGGTCCTTCATGCGATGCAGCAACCAGGACGACTTCTCGCCGGACCCGTCCGTGCGGATGAGGGCGAGTCGGGCACGACCCAGTGGGCCTCCGCCGCTGAACGTCCCGATGACCTCGTCGTCGCGCCACTTCTCGAGCTCGACGGTGCCCGAGTCCCAGATCGTCATGGTGCCCGCCCCGTACTCGCCTCGGGGGATCTCGCCGTGGAAGGTCAGGTATTCGAGCGGATGCGGCTCGGTCATCACGGCGAGGCGATTGCGTGCGGGGGCCTCCGGGACGCCCTTGGGCACAGCCCAGCTCACGAGCACGCCGTCGTGCTCGATGCGCAGATCGAAGTGCTTCGCGCGCGCGTGATGCTCCTGGATCACGAACCGGGGGAGCGGCCCAGCCGCGGTGACCGCTGTCCGCTCGGGAACGGGCTCGGGCGTGCGCGCGGCATCGCGCTTGGAGCGATAGCGGGCGAGCGCGGCATCCGCAGATGACGGCCCGAAGCCGGCGAACGGATCGATGCCCTCCTCGACCCGCTCGGCGACCTCGTCGAGGTCGAGATGGCGCAGCCCCGGGTCGTCGAGCTCTGCCCACGTGCGCGGCGCGGCGACGGTCGGCCGCGCCCTGCCGCGCAGCGAGTACGGCGAGATCGTGGTCTTGGAGCCGTTGTTCTGACTCCAGTCGATGAACACCCTGCCACCGCGGACGGCCTTCGCCATCGTGCTCGTCGCGAGGTCGGGGTGATCCGCCTCGATCGAACGGGCCAGCTCGTGGGCGATCGCCGACGCCTGGTCGCTCGTCTGGCCGCCGTCCAGATGCGCGTACAGGTGGATGCCCTTGCTGCCGCTCGTGACCGGCACCGGGTCGAGGCCGATGTCGGCGAGGATCTCCCGCGCGAGCCGGGCAATGTGCGCGCACTGGGCGAGATCGGCCCCCGGCCCGGGGTCGAGGTCGAGGACGAGGCGATCGGGGTTCCGGCGCTCGCCGCCTGACTCGAACCGCCATTGCGGAACATGCAGCTCGATGCTCGCGATCTGCGCCATCCATACGAGGGTCGCCAAATCAGCGGCGATCGGGTAATCCTTCGCGCCGCCGGAGTGCTCGATCGGCAGGCGCTGCACCCACTCGGGCGCCCCGCGCTCGATCTGCTTCGCGAAGAACGCCTCGCCCGGAGCATCCGCCGTCCCCACGCCCTCGACCCAGCGCTTGCGCGTGACGGGCCGGCCGGCCAGCAGCGGCAGCATCCGCGGGCCGACGCGCGTGTAGTAGGCGATCATCTCGCCCTTGGTCGTTCCCGTCTCCGGGTACAGCACCTTGTCGAGGTTCGTCAGGCGCAGACGCCTGCCGTCGACCTCGACGACCTGCGCAGCGCTCGGCATGTTCGAAAGACTAGCCTCTGGCACCCGGGGCCCTCGGCAGTGTCTACTGGTCTCATGAGGTCGATCTGGAAGGGCGCCCTGACGTTCGGGCTGGTGAACGTGCCGGTGAAGGTGTATTCCGCCACCGAGGATCACGACGTCTCGCTGCACCAGGTGCATGACGAGGACGGCGGGCGGATCCGGTACAAGCGCATCTGCGAGGTGTGCGGCGAGGTCGTGCCGTACCAGAACATCGACCGCGCCTACGAGGACGACGGGCAGATGGTCGTGCTCACCAAGGAGGATCTCGATGCGCTCCCTGCCGAGCGCAGCCGCGAGATCGACGTGGTCGAGTTCGTGCCGAGCGATCAGGTCGATCTGCTCACGCTCGACAAGGCCTACTACCTCGAACCCGATTCGAAGTCGCCCAAGGCGTACGTGCTGCTGCGCAAGACGCTGGAGCAGACCGATCGCACGGCGATCGTGCGCTTCACGCTGCGGCAGAAGACGCGGCTCGCGGCCCTCCGCGTACGCGGGGACGTGCTCGTGCTGCAGACGCTGCTGTGGGCGGACGAGGTGCGCGAGGCGTCGTTCGAAGCGCTCGACGAGGACGTGCAGATCTCGAAGAAGGAGCTCGAGCTCTCGGCGAACCTCGTCGACAGCTACTCGGGGGACTTCGAGCCGGAGTCGTTCGTGGACGAGTATCAGAAGGAGCTGCGCACGCTCATCGACGCCAAGATCGAGGCCGGCGACACGTTCGACGTCGCCGAGACGTTCGCGGGCGGCGAGGATGCTGCGTCATCCGGCGGCGAGGTCATCGACCTCATGGAGGCTCTCAAGGCCAGCGTGGAGAAGTCGAGGGCCAAGAAGAAGGACGCGAGCTAGTGCTTGCCGTCGCCGTCGAGATCGGGCGCGCGGTCGAACACCTCTGAGTCGAGCGCGAGAGCCTCGGCCTCGGCGGCATCCGTCTCGACGTCCTCGCCGGCCTCGCGCGCCTTGCGAGCCTTGCGGCGCTCGGAGAGGTAGTGCCAGAGCGTGATGATCGCGGTTCCGCCGACGGCGAGGAGCAGGATGACGTCGATGTACTCGACGACGAGGTCGCGCACCCACGGGATGTACGCGATCAGGTAGCCGACCATCGTCAGGCCGAACCCCCAGATGACGGCGCCGATGAGGTTGTAGAGGCTGTACTTCTTCCACGGCATGTGGCCGACGCCCGCCGCCACCGGTGCGAACGTGCGCACGATCGGCACGAACCGGGCGAGGATCACGGTGAGCCCGCCGAAGCGCTCGAAGAACGCGTTCGTGCGCTCGACGTTCTTCCGGCTGAACAGGCCGGATTCCTTGCGTTCGAAGACCGCGGGTCCGCCCTTGTGGCCGATGAGGTATCCGACTTCGCCGCCGAGGAACGCCGCGAGAGCGATGAGCAGCGAGACGACCCAGATGTTCATGCCGAAAACGTTGCTGGTGTGGGTCAGGAGACCGGCGATGATCAGCAGCGTGTCACTGGGGAGCAGGAAGCCCACCAGCAGCCCGGTCTCGGCGAAGACGATGAAGCACACCACGAGCAGCGCCCAGGGGCCGGCGACGCCGATGATGTACGCCGGGTCGAGCCAGGGGATCAGAGCGATGTCATGCATGGGTTCCCGTCGAGCAGAGTCGTGCGGCGGTCAGTGAATGCTGCCGGTGCGGAAGGTGGGACTTGAACCCACACGCCGTGAGGCACAGGAACCTAAATCCTGCGTGTCTGCCAATTCCACCACTCCCGCGCGGTGCCTCCAGTCTAGGTGCGCGGCCGACACCGGTCAGCAGGGGATTCCGTCCACACGGTTGGGGGAAACCCGAATCGGGCTGTGGATAACTTTCGAGGCCGCTTGCGGATTCTTGCGAGGATGCCGGGGTGAGCCAGCCGTCCCTCGTCGTCGCCGAACGCGTGCGACGTCGTCTGCGCGCCGAACGCACCGACCCGGCGCTCGCCCCCGA
This sequence comes from Microbacterium sp. NPDC077644, assembly GCF_040702785.1. Classification (NCBI taxonomy): domain Bacteria; kingdom Bacillati; phylum Actinomycetota; class Actinomycetes; order Micrococcales; family Microbacteriaceae; genus Microbacterium; species Microbacterium sp. NPDC077644. The sequence continues at coordinate 47,280 of NZ_JBFBME010000003.1, read as the reverse complement.
CGAGGCCAGGCGCATCGCGCAGGCCGAGGTCCGCCGCCACAACGACCTCGCGCTGTCGCGCGGCGACGCGATGATCGACGACGAATCCGCGCTGGTGCGCGACGTGCTGGCCTCGGTCAGCGGATTCGGCGTGCTGCAGCCGCTGCTGGACGATCCGACGATCGAGGAGGTCTGGCTGAACGGACCAGACCGCGTGTACATCGCTCGGGGCGGGGTCTCGGAGCGCATCGCGCTGGGGCTCACGGATGCCGTGCTGCGCGACCTCGTCGAGCGGATGCTGCAGTCCACCGGCCGTCGCGTCGACATCAGCCAGCCGTTCGTCGATGCGTCGCTGCCGGACGGATCGAGACTGCACGTCGCGATCGCGGATGTCGTCCGCGGGTCGTGGGCCGTGAACATCAGGAAGTTCCTGCCCGGATACCGCACCCTGGACGCGCTCGTCGACCTGGGCACGATGCCCGCCGACGTCGCCGAGCTTCTGCGGCGGGCGATGCGCGACGGATCGAGCGTCATCGTCTCGGGCGCGACGCACGCGGGCAAGACGACGCTCCTGGGAGCGCTGCTGGCCTCGTGCGCCGACGCGCAGCGCATCGTCACGGTGGAGGAGACCTTCGAGCTCGCCGTCGACGGCCCGGATCTCGTCGCTCTGCAGGGCCGTCAGGCGAGCCTGGAGGGAACGGGCGAGATCACCCTGCGCCGACTGGTCAAGGAGGCGCTGCGCATGCGGCCCGACCGGCTCGTGGTCGGCGAGGTGCGTGACGCCGAGGCGCTCGACCTCGTCCTCGCCCTGAACACGGGTGTGCCCGGCGCGGGGACGGTGCATGCGAACTCGGCGGTCGAGGCGCTCGAGAAGCTCACCCTCCTCCCGCTGCTGGCCGGGCGCAACATCGACCGCTCCTTCATCGCGCCCGCGCTGGCGACTTCGGTCTCGCTGGTCGTGCACTGCGCTCGCGACGCCGCAGGCGCCCGATTCGTGCAGGAGATCGTCGCGCCCACGGGCGAGGTGGTCGAGGGGCGGATCATCACGCGGTCCGTCTACCGCCGGGAGTCGGGCGCATGACGCTGCTGCTCGGGGCGCTGCTGGCGGCGGGAGTCCTGCTGTGCGCGTCGCCCTGGCTGTGGCCCGCGCGCGAGCGGGTCGAGCGGACCGGACGCCGCGACGACCACCTGACCCGTCTCATCGAGGAGGCGGGGCTGGCGTCCGTCGAGCGGCACAAGGTGCTCGCGGTCATCATCACGCTCGCGCTGGTCGCCGCCGCGGCCGTGTGGCTGCTCACCGGCATCCCCGTCCTGGCGCTGCTCGCGGCGATCGCTGCCGGCGCCGCCCCGATCGCGTACCTCCGAGCCCGCCGGCTGCGGCTGCTCAAGGCGCGCAGGCAGATGTGGCCGGACGTGTGCGATCTGCTCGTGGCCGCGATCAGGGTCGGACTCTCGCTCCCCGACGCCGTCGCGAGCCTCGCCGAGTCCGCGCCCACCGCGGTCCGGCCGGCGTTCGTCGTGTTCGCCCGAGACCTCCGAGCGACCGGCCGATTCGAGAGCAGCATCGAACGGCTCAAGACGACGCTCGCCGATCCCATCGCCGACCGCATCATCGAGGCGCTGAAGATGACGAGGCAGGTCGGCGGCACCGAGCTCACCGGAGTGTTGAGAGCGCTGTCGTCCTCGGTGCGCGCGGATGCCGCGCTGCGCGGCGAGGTCGAGGCGAAGCAGTCGTGGATCCGCGGGGCCGCCGTGCTCGGCGTGGTCGCGCCCTGGGTCATTCTGCTGCTCCTCGCGCTGCGCCCGGAAGGCGCGCAGGCCTATGCAAGTCCGGAGGGCGTCATGGTCATCGTCGCCGGGGCGGTCGTCTCGGTCGTTGCCTTCCGCATCATGATCCGGATCGGGCGCCTTCCTGAGCCTCGGCGGTGGTTCGCATGAGCATTGTGACGGATGCCGCGACCGCGATCCTGCTCGGGGGACTGCTGGGAGCGGGGATCATCTGTATCCTCATGGCGGCCCCGCGCTGGCGTGCGGCCTCGTTGACCGCGCGCATCGCTCCCTACGTGCGCGACGCGGTGGATGACGCCGCCCTGCCCGCGGGCGTCCTTCCCGTCGCCGGCATCCTGCCGGTCGGTGGGACGGGGACGATCGGTCAGCGGCTGCGCACCCGCCTCCTGCACGGCATCGGCGACGCCGAGGCGCTCGCGCACCGGCTGGCGCAGGCGGGCTCTGACACTGAGCCGGCGGCGTTCCGTGCACGGCAACTGGGATGGGCGCTCGGCGGATTCGGACTGGGGAGCGCACTCGTCATCGTCCTGGCCACCACAGGGCGGATGACACCCGCGGCCGCTGTCCTGCCGATCATCCTCGCCCTGGGCGCGGCGATCGCCGTGGACATGCTGTTGACTGCGCGCGTCAGGTCACGCCTCGCTCGGCTCAGCGACGAACTGCCGACGATGCTGGAGTTCCTCGCGCTGTGCCTGTCCGCCGGCGAGGGATTCCTCGACGCCCTGCGGCGGGTCGCCGCGATCGGCTCCGGTGAGCTGACGCAGGAGCTGCGTCAGGTCGTGCTCGCGGTCGGGACCGGATCTCCGCTTGCCGACGCACTCGGCGAGATGGCGTCGCGCCTCCGGCAGCCGGGGCTCTCCCGGGCGGTCGACCAGATCGTCGCGGCGCTCGAGCACGGCGCCCCGCTCGCGGCGGTCCTGCACGCGCAGGCCGCGGATGCGCGCGAGGACGCCAAACGGACGCTGATCGAGCAGGCCGGTCGCCGCGAGATCCTCATGATGCTGCCGCTCGTGTTCCTGATCCTGCCGCTCAGCGTTCTCTTCGCCGTGTTCCCCGGCATGTTCATCCTGCAGCTCGGCCTCGGCTGACAGTCAGGACGACCGACCCCCATGAAAGGACGAATGATGAAGCGAGTACGAACCTGGTGGGCGCAGCTCACCGTCGACGCGCGCGATCTCGCGGAGGACGACCGGGGAGACGTGCCCGGCTGGGTGCTGGTGACGTTGATGACCGCAGGATTGGTCGTGTTGATCTGGGCGGTCGCTGGTCCTGCGCTGACCGGACTGTTCGAGCAGGCGATCTCGCGGGTGTCCGGGCTCTGAGATGCTGCGGTGGGTGGATGCGGGCGAGGATCGCGGGTCGAGTCCCGTCGATTTCGTGCTCGTCGGCGCCCTGTTGACCGCTCTCACGCTCGCCGTCCTCCAGCTCGGGTTCGCCGTGTACGTACGCAATGTCGTCCACGACGCGGCCGTGGAGGGCGCCCACTACGCGGCCCTCGCCGACACCACGCTCGACGACGGAGCCGAGCGCACCAGGCTGGCCATCTCCCGCGCCGTGGGCGATGCCTTCACCGGCGACATCGTCGTGTCGCAGAGCGACCGGCTCGGGCATCCCACCGCCGTCGTCACCGTCCGCACGACGCTGCCGATCATCGGTCTGATCGGCGTCCCGTACGCGTTGGAGGTGGATGCGGATGCGCCGATGGAGTCACTGGGGGAGGAATGACGATGGGTCGGCGGCACTCGAGTTCATCACTGTCGGGGTGATACTCCTCGTCCCGCTCGCGTACCTCATCATCACGCTCGGCACCGTGCAGCAGGCGATGCTCGGCGCTGAGGCGGCCGCGCGGCACACGGCACGTGTGATCGGTCAGGCCGAGAACGCGGCGGATGCCGCCGACCGGGGCGATGCCGTGCTCGCCAGCGTCATCGACGAATACGACCTGAACGCCGCCGACGTCGACGTGTCGGTGACCTGCACACCGGCCGGAGCGGACTGCCCGCGCTCGGGAGCGACGGTCGTCGTCACCGTCAGCACCCGCGTCTCGCTGCCGTTCGTGCCCGAGATCTTCGGCCTCGATCGTGCGACGCAGATCCCGCTCGAGGCCGCGGCGGCGCAGAAGGTCTCGCGCCTGTGGGGCGAGCGATGACGGCTCGTGCGCTCAAGGACGACGACGGCAGCATCCTCCCGCTGCTCCTGGGCTACGTCGTGCTCGCGCTCGCCGTGGTCTTCGTCTGCACCTGCGCCACCGACCTTTACATCGCGCAGAAACGACTGGATTCGCTTGCGGATGCCGCAGCCCTCGCGGGCGCCGACGGTTTCACGCTCGTCGTCGAGGGCGAGAGTGTCCGAGCCGAACTCACGGACGACGGCGTGCACGAGCAGGCCGCGGCGATCGTGGGCGCGACGTCCTCCGGCGCGCAGCTGGTGTCGGCATCCGCGCCCGACGGCGTCTCGGCCCGCGTGACCGTCTCGGCCGCCTGGCATCCGCCGCTGGTGTCGGCCTTCGTCCCGGACGGCGTCCTGCTCGAGGCGACCGCGACGAGTCGCACGGCCCTGCGTTGATCTGCCGGGGAGTCAGGCGGGCGGGCCCTGGCGGGGACTGAACCGCGGGATCCACCGGATGAACCCGAGCGCGCCGAGGATCCCGACGGCGCCCATCAGCGCCGCTGCCACCGACAGCGACGCGATCGCGGTCACGCCCGACACGATCAACGGCGCCGCGGCGCCTCCGGCATCCGTCAGCGTCCGCCACGATCCGAGGAACGGAGCAGGGTCCTGCTTCGGGGCGACATCCGCACCGAGGGTGAGCAGGATGCCGCTGGAGAGCCCGTTGCCGACGCCGAGCACGGCGGCCAGCATCCCGAACCACAGCACCGCGGCCTCGCCGTCGTGCGTGAGCGACAGCACGAGGAACCCGGCGCCCATCAGCACCATGGCGGGCATCGCCGCCCAGAGCCTGCCGAACCTGTCCATCACCTGGCCGCTGGCGTAGAACAGGGCGAAGTCGATCGCCCCGGAGACGCCGACGACCAGCGCGATCGTCTGGGCGTCGAGCCCGAGCGACACGCCCCACAGCGGAAGCATGACCTGGCGTGCCGAGCGCACCGCCGACAGCGACGACGCGGCGAGTCCGAGTCGCCCCAGCACACCGCGGAAGCGCCACATCGTGCGGAAGATCCCGACCCGCTCGAACGTCGGGATCGAGCCGCTCACCGCCTCGCCGGAGTCCTCGACGAGAGGGGAGCTCGGCAGGGGAGCGTGGGTCTTCTCCGGGTCCGGCCCGAACAGCACGAGCACGACCATCACCACCAGGCACGCCATGAAGAACCAGATCGCGGCCTGCTCCGTGCCGAACAGCTGCAGCAGACCGGCCGTCACGAACGGGCCGACGAAGACGCCGAGGCGGAAGCTCCCGCCCAGCAGCGAGAGGGCGCGTGCACGGAACTCCAGCGGAACGCGGGTCGTCATGAACGCGTGCCTGGCCAGCCCGAAGGCGGCGGCGCAGAACCCCAGCAGGAAGACGGATGCCGCGAAGACCGCGATGACCGGCGCGAACGCCATTCCGGCGACGGCGATCATCGAGACGACACCGGCGATCACCATCGTGAAGCGCTCGCCGATGCGGGCGACGGCCCACCCGGCAGGCAGATTGCCGCACAACTGGCCGACGACGAGGGCGGAGGCCACGAGCGCCGCCGCGGCGACATCTGCTCCCATGTTCGCCGCTATCACCGGGATCAGCGGGAGAACGGCGCCCTCGCCCATCGAGAAGAGGATGGTGGGCAGATACACCATCGGCCCGAACTGTCTCAGGACGCTGGATGCACTGCTCACCCCGCCACGCTACTCCCGCCCGCGATCAGCACGTTCCGCGCACATATGCGCTGTCGCCGGGGCGCGTCAGATCGCGGTCGCGCACGATCGCCGTCGGCGGCGTTCCTGGCCGTGCGCACAGCACCTCGAACGGCTCCGGCAGGTTGTCGGTGTACTCGATGTCGAGCACCGTGGCATAGACGTCGGTGTACGCCGTGCACTCCCCGTACGCCGCGCACTCCTCGGCGATCGCGAAGTCGAAACCGGCATCGTCGCGGAGGGCGACGGCATGTTCGGCGGCATTCTTCTGCGCCGCCGCGAGACCGGAGGCGTGCGCGATGTCGACGAGTTCCTTCGCGACCGCGACGGCATCCTCCCGGCTCAGCGCACCGTCCGATCGGGTGAACGAGTCGAGATTGTCGAACTCCACGGCGTCGAAGCCGTCGGCGGCGCAGTCGCGGATCCATCCGCCGATGCGGTCGACGACGACGGCGGCGCCTTCGGGGTCGGCGACGTCGAGCAGCACTTCATCGGGCCAGTCCGGATCGACGACGCGGACCCCGGAGTCATCCGTGAGCAGCGCCGCCTCCGGCCACGCGTCCTCGTCGCCCGGCTGCGTCTGGAACGCGTTCACGTAGCAGATCGAGTACAGATCGGGATGCGGCGAGGCGGTGCGGTCGCGGACGACGATCTCGACCCCGGCCGGCTCGTACGCGCCGCCGAGCTGGTAGTCGAACGCGGCATCCGGTGGCGGGGGAACAGGGTCCGCTGCGCCGTTCGCGCATCCCATGAGCAGGACGGCGAGGATCGCCGGCACCGGCCATGTTCGACTGCGCACACCTCAGGCTATCCGCACGGCTCCGGCACGGTAGGCTGAAGCGTCATGCTCGAACTCGATCTCTCCGCCGAAATCCAGGCGCTCAGGCACACATACGGCGACATCAGCGAGGTCGTCGACATCACCAGGCTCCAGGCCGACATCGCGCGGCTGAGCGAGGAGGCCGGCGCTCCGGACCTCTGGGACGACCCCGAGAAGGCCCAGAAGGTCACCAGCGCGCTCAGCCACAAGCAGGCCGACCTCAAGCGCGTGAGCGAGATCGGGCAGCGTCTCGACGACCTCGAGGTGCTCGTCGATCTCGCCAACGAGATGGAGGACGAGGACTCCGCCGCCGAGGCGCGTGCCGAGCTCGCCGCCCTCACCGACGTCATGAACCAGCTCGAGGTGCAGACGCTGCTGGACGGCGAGTACGACGAGCGCAGCGCCATCGTCACCATCCGCTCCGGCGCCGGCGGCGACGACGCCACCGACTTCGCCGAGATGCTCATGCGCATGTACCTGCGCTGGGCGGAGAAACACGGCTACCCCGTGAAGGTCATGGACACCTCCTACGCCGAGGGCGCGGGCATCAAGTCGACGACGTTCGAGGTCGAGGCCCCGTATGCGTTCGGCACTCTCTCGGTCGAAGCGGGCACGCACCGCCTGGCCCGCATCAGCCCGTTCGGCTCGGCCGACAAACGCCAGACCAGCTTCGCCGCGGTCGAGGTCATCCCGCTGATGGAAGAGGCGACCGAGGTCGACATCCCCGAGAACGACATCCGGGTCGACGTCTTCCGCTCCTCGGGCCCCGGCGGCCAGTCGGTCAACACGACCGACTCCGCCGTGCGCATCACGCACCTGCCGACCGGCATCGTCGTGTCGATGCAGAACGAGAAGTCGCAGATCCAGAACCGTGCCGCCGCCATGCGCGTGCTCCAGACCCGCCTCCTGCTGCTGCAGAAGGAGGAGGAGGCCGCGAAGAAGAAGGAGCTCGCCGGCAACATCACGGCGAGCTGGGGCGATCAGATGCGCTCGTACTTCCTCTACGGCCAGCAGCTCGTGAAGGACCTGCGCACCGGGCACGAGTCCGGCAATCCGGCCGCGGTGTTCGACGGCGACCTGGATGACTTCATCTCGGCCGGCATCCGCTGGCGCAAGCGCCCGGACGACGACGACTGATCCGGCGCACCCGGGTGACCGGGTGTCGCTCGCGGTCACACGTGAACCCGCGCTTAGGCTCGTAGGGCCATGATTCGGTTCGAGAACGTCACCAAGCGCTACCGCGGTACGAAGAGACCGGCCCTCGCCGGGGTCGACTTCGAAGTCGAGCGGGGCGAGTTCGTCTTCCTCGTCGGAGCATCCGGGTCGGGCAAGTCGTCCTGTCTCCGCCTGATCCTCCGCGAGGACGTCCCCACCACCGGCCGCGTCGCCGTCCTCGGCCGCGACCTGCGGTCGCTGGCCAACCGGAAGGTCCCGTACTTCCGCCGTCACATCGGCTCGGTCTTCCAGGACTTCAGGCTCCTGTCGACCAAGACCGTCTTCCAGAACGTCGCCTTCACCCTGCAGGTCACCGGCTCCTCGCGCGGATTCGTGCAGCAGGCGGTTCCCGAGGCCCTGGCTCTGGTGGGGCTGGAGGGCAAGGAGAAGCGGATGCCGCACGAGCTCTCCGGCGGCGAGCAGCAGCGCGTGGCGATCGCGCGCGCCCTGGTCAACCGTCCGCAGGTGCTCCTGGCCGACGAGCCGACGGGCAACCTGGATCCTGCGACCTCGGTCGACATCATGCAGCTGCTGGCTCGCATCAACGCCGGCGGCACCACCGTCCTCATGGCCACCCACGAGGCAGCGTTCGTCGACCAGATGCAGCGCCGCGTGATCGAGCTGCGCGACGGCGAGATGGTGCGCGACGAGACGCACGGCGGCTACGGCGACCGGTCGATGATCCCGCAGCTGGTGCCGCAGGAGGAGCGCGGAGCCGCTGCCACCGCCGCCCTCACCGCCGTCCAGGAGGTCCAGCGCGAGACCGAGTCCCTCGAGCCCCTCACCGCCGAGATGATCGCCTCCATGAAGGCGGAGCGCGACGCCGCGGCCCAGGAGGCCGCGCCTGCGGCACCCCGGACGCATCCGATCGTGCTGCCCGAGGTCGATGTCGCCGAGCTCGGCGTCGCCGACCGGCTCGGTCTGTCAGCCGCGGACGATGACGACGAAGTGGGGCCGACCTCGTGAGAGTGGGACTGATCCTGATGGAGGCCCTCGGGGGCCTTCGTCGCAACATCTCGATGGTGATCTCCGTCGTGCTCGTCACGTTCGTGTCGCTGACGTTCGTGGGAGCTGCGATCCTCATGCAGGGCCAGATCAGCACGATGCGCGACTACTGGACCGAGCGCGCCCAGGTCGCCGTCTACATGTGCTCCTCCGTGTCGGACACGCAGGAGACCTGCATCGACGGCGAGGCGACGCAGGACCAGATCGAGCAGGTGCGCGCCGAGCTGGAGGGCCCGGCGCTGAACGCGCTGATCTCCGAGGTCCGCTTCGAGACGAAGGCCGAGGCCTACGCGAAGCTCGTCGATCAGCTCGGCGACGAGCAGGCCAGCGTCCTCACCGAGGACCAGATGTTCGACAGCTTCTGGATCACGCTCAAGGACCCGAGCCAGTCGCAGGTCATCGTCGAGGCGTTCAGCGGCGTGAACGGCGTCGAGGAGGTGCTGGACCAGCTGCAGTACCTCGATCCGCTCTTCTCCGCCCTGACGGTGGCGACGTACATCGCCGTCGGCATCGCCGTGCTCATGCTGATCGCCGCGGTGCTGCTCATCGCCACGACCATCCGACTGTCGGCCTACGCCAGACGCAAGGAGATCGGGATCATGCGCCTGGTCGGCGCATCCAACCGGTTCATCCAGACGCCGTTCGTGCTCGAAGGCGTGTTCGCCGCCTTCCTCGGTTCGGCGCTGGCGAGCGCTGCCATGATCGCCGGCATGCACTTCGGCGTCGAGGGATACCTCAAGGGACGCGTGCCCTTCATCACGACCTGGGTGAGCATGCAGGACGCCCTCGTCGTCGTCCCGATCCTCATCGTGATCGGCGTCGTGCTCGCCGCTCTGTCCGCCGGGTTCGCGATCCGTCGCTGGCTGCGCACCTGACATCGTCGCTGTTGTAGGGTTGAAGGCTGGCCGTACGACAGGATGCACAGGAGAGAACCATGCCAAGGGAACGCGGGGAGAAGGTCATCGCGACCAATCGCCGTGCCCGTCACGACTACACCATCGAGAAGTCGTACGAGGCAGGGCTCGTGCTCACGGGCACCGAAGTGAAGTCGCTGCGCCAGGGGCGCGCGAATCTGTCCGACGGATACGCGTACATCAAGGGCAATGAGATCTTCCTCGATGCCGTGCACATCCCGGAGTACTCGCAGGGGCACTGGACGAATCATTCGGCCAAGCGCATCCGCAAGCTCCTGATGCACCGCGAGGAGATCCAGAAGCTCGAGCACGCCGTCTCGGCCGGCGGCTACACCCTCGTGCCGTTGAAGCTGTACTTCCTCGACGGCCGCGCGAAGGTGGAGATCGCCCTTGCGAAGGGCAAGCGCGAGTACGACAAGCGTCAGACCCTGCGGGAGCGTCAGGACACCCGCGAGGCCGAGCGCGCCATGCGTCTGCGCAACCGCATGGGGGAGTAGCTCAGCCGGCGAATCCGAACGCCCGGCCGAGGAACGCCAGTTCGCGCTCGAGGGCGTCGACGATCGTCTCCGCGCGCCGGAAGCCGTGGCCCTCGCCGGGGTACAGCACGTACTCGTGCGGGATGCCGCGCGCAGCCAGGGCGTCGCGGATGGCCTCCGATTGCGAGGGCGGGACCACCAGGTCGTCCGCGCCCTGCAGCAGCAGGACCGGCACATCGATGCGGTCGGCGTGCGTGAGCGGTGAGCGATCGATGTAGATCTGCTCGCTCTCGGGCAGCGGGCCGACGAGCCCGTCGATGTAGTGCAGTTCGAAGTCGTGCGAGTCCTGTGCCAGCATCCGCAGGTCGGTGACCCCGTACCGGCTGATGCCCGCCGCGAACACGCCGCCGCGGACGAGGGCCGAGAGCACCGTCCATCCTCCTGCCGAACCGCCGCGGATCGCGAGGCGGGCGGGATCGGCGCGTCCGGATTCGGCGAGCCCGCGCGCCGCCGCGAGCACGTCGTCGACGTCGACCACACCCCACTGCCCGTCGAGGCGCTCGCGGTAGTCGCGGCCGTAGCCGGTCGATCCGCCGTAGTTCACGTCGAGCACGCCGATGCCGCGACTCGTGTAGAACGCGATGGCGGCGGATGCCGCGCCGGCGACGTGCGCTGTCGGGCCGCCGTGCACGAAGACGATGTAGGGCGGCAGCTGGTCGTCGGGCGCGGACACCAGCGGGTTCGCGGGTGCGTAGTCGAACGCGTGCACGGGGCCGTGAGCGCCGTCGATCGTGAGCTGCGTCGCGGGCGGCATCCAGTCGGTGTCCGTCGCGCACCCGCCGCGAACGCGAGTCACCTCACCGGAATCGACGTCCACGCACCACAGGCCGGCGTTCACGGCGGATCCTCCTCCCGAGAGCAGCACGCGCGAGCCGGCGACGTCGTCGACGCTCACGTGCGCGGTGGCAGGAACATCGAGCGCGCGCGTGGTGCCGTCGCCGTCGATCACGACGACCTCGTCGGAGCCGTTCGTCCGGACCGCGACGATCCTCCCGTCCGCCAGTGGCCGATACCAGCGGTTTCCGAGCACCCACAACCCGTACCCGGTGTCGGCGTCGGCCGGCGCGATCGGCTCGGGGTCCGATGCCTGGATGCCGTCGAGGCGCAACCGGTGCAGCCCCCAGCGCCCTGACGGGTCGTCGGCGTACAGCAGGTCCGCGTCGCCGAGCCACTCGGGCTGGAGCGCCGCACGGGTGCGGATGCTCGCGAAGGAATCGTCGCCGACCGTCGCGACGCGGAGCCAGGCGTCCTGCCATGGCATCCGTCGCCCCGACCACTCGACCCAGGCGATGCGGGTGCCATCCGGCGAGAGCGCCGGATGCGCGAAGAACGCCGTCCCCTGGATGTGAACATGCACGGCCGAGCCGTCGTCCGCCGCCGATCCGTCGATCGGGATCTCCACGATCGCGCGACGGTGCGGATCCGCTGCGAGATCCTCGCGGATCGCCAGCAGGCGGCCGTTCTGCAGTCGCAACCCGCCATGGTTCGGTCCGCGGCCCTCCGCGCCGGCGGGCGTGAGGGGAGTCGGCTCCCCGCCGCGCGGCATCCGGTGCACCCGCTGGTCCCGGCCGTCGACGAAGTACAGCGTGCCGTCGGCATCCGCCGTCCATGCGCCGCCGCCGTACTCGTGCACGCGCGACCGGGCGCTCCACGGGGCAGGCAGGAGCTCCTCGCCGCTCGAACTGCGGACCGTGACGCGGCCGCCTTCGGCGGGAACCGACTCGCCCCACCAGATCTCATCTCCAACGAATCGAGCGCCGTCGATGCGCGGCGCGGATGCGGCGATGCTCGACGCGGTGAACGGCGACGGCCAGGTTCCGTACGGCTGAGGCATGACTCGAGCCTATGCGGCCCTGCCGACGTCGGCCGTCGAGAGCCGACAACGCAGAAACCGCCCTCCCGGATGCCGGGGAAGGGCGGTTTCTGCGTCGTCGAAGGATGCCGGGCGTCAGACCGCGCGGAGCACGGCCACGACCTTGCCGAGGACGACGGCGTCGTCGCCGAGGATCGGCTCGAACGAGCTGTTGCGAGGGAGCAGCCAGGTGTGGCCGTCGCGCTGACGGAAGGTCTTGACCGTCGCCTCGCCGTCGAGCATCGCCGCGACGATCTCGCCGTTCTCAGCCGTGTTCTGGGTGCGGACGACCACCCAGTCGCCGTCGCAGATCGCGGCGTCGATCATCGATTCCCCGGAGACCTTGAGCATGAACAGCTCGCCCTTGCCGACGAGCTGGCGGGGGAGCGGGAAGATCTCCTCGACCTGCTGCTCTGCCGTGATCGGGACGCCCGCCGCGATCTGTCCGACCAGCGGCACCATGGCGGCATCGCCGACGGGCGTGCTGGCGTCGGCCGGGTTCTCGCCGCTCGCGCCAGGCAGGTCGATGAGCACCTCCATGGCGCGGGTCTTGCCCGGGTCGCGGCGCAGGTACCCGCTCAGCTCGAGCTGACCGAGCTGGTGCGTGACGCTCGAGAGCGACTTGAGGCCGACCGCGTCGCCGATCTCGCGCATGCTCGGCGGATAGCCGTGCCGTGCGATCGAGGTCTGGATGACCTCGAGGATCGCCATCTGCTTGGGGCTCAGACTCTTGCGGCGACGCGTGCGCGGAGCCTCGGCGTCGGTGGCGGCGGTGTCGCTCATGGGTGCTCCTTCGTGCGCGGTTCCGGGGCTGCTCTTCGAATGTCGGTGGCCCGTGGTGGGGTGTCGTTATCGAAACCGTATCCGAGAAAAGCCGCGATTCGGAAGATCTGTTCGAGCGTGTCGCCGGTTTCCCGCACGAGGTTTCGAAGAAGTCTTGACAGATGTTCGAATTCGAAGATACATTCGGTACGTAGCTTCGCATTCATCGCTCCCGGCCGAGCGGTGAATGCGAACGCTACGCCACAGAGGCAGAGGAGAATCCCATGAGCACCATCAGCATCGCCGCCCCGGCAGTCCGCATCGTCCGTCCGTCGACGCGACTGCGACTGACCGTGCGCGGTCGCCGCGTGCTGCTGGGCCTCGCCGCACTCCCGCTCGCCGCCGGCATCGCCTTCGCGGCTCTCGGCGGCGGTGCCGCTGTCGCCTCCGGCGAGTCCGTGCCCACGGCGAGCTTCGAGACGGTCACGGTCATGCCCGGTGACACGCTGTGGTCGATCGCCGAGTCCGTGGCGCCGAACGCCGACCCGCGCTCGGTCATCCACCAGATCGAGAGCCTCAACGCGCTGGGCGCCTCCTCCCTGCAGGTCGGGCAGGAGCTCGCCATCCCGTCCGAGTACGTCGACTGACCCCACCGTTAGCATGGGGAGTGTGACTGCTTCCCTCGGTGACTTGCCCCTCCGCGACGATCTTCGCGGACTCACACCCTACGGAGCGCCGCAGGCCCCGCTGCCCGTCGCGCTGAACGTGAACGAGAACACGCACCCCGTCCCCGACGAGGTCGCCAGCGACATCCTCGACGACATCGCGGTAGCGCTGCGCGAGGTGAACCGCTACCCCGATCGGGAGTTCACGTCACTGCGCGAGGCGTTCGCGGACTATCTCGGGCACGGACTCGAGCCCGGCCAGATCTGGGCGGGCAACGGATCGAACGAGGTCCTGCAGCACATCATGCAGGCCTTCGGAGGCCCTGGCCGCACGGTCTTCGGATTCGCGCCCACCTACTCGATGTACCCCTTGATCGCGCAGGGCACCGGCGCGCAGTGGGTCGCAGGGCAGCGCGAAGCCGACTACACGATCACGGCGGAAGAGGCCGCTGCGCAGGTGGAGCAGGCGGACCCCGACATCGTCATGCTCTGCTCGCCGAACAACCCCACCGGCACACCGCTCGGCCTCGACGTCGTCGAAGCGGTCTACGAGGCTGCGCGCGGCATCGTGGTCGTCGACGAGGCCTACCAGGAGTTCGCGCCTCGGGATGCATCGTCGGCGCTCACGCTCCTCGACGGACGCCCGCGGCTGGCCGTTTCGCGGACGATGAGCAAGGCCTTCGCGTTCGCGGGCGCGCGGGTCGGCTATCTCGCCGCAGACCCGGCGTTCATCGACGCCCTGCGTCTCGTCAGGCTTCCGTACCACCTGAGCGCCCTGACCCAGGCGGCGGCCGTCGCTGCCCTCCGCAACGCGGACACCATGCTCGGCATGGTCGACGAGATCGTGGAGCAGCGCGATCGGATCACCGCCACGCTCGAGGCGCTGGGGTATCAGCCGCACGAGTCGTGGTCGAACTTCGTGCTCTTCGGCGGCGTGGCCGATCCCCGCGCGACGTTCGAGGCTCTGTACGCCCGCGGCGTTCTCGTCCGCGACGTGGGCATCCCGCACCACCTGCGCGTGACAGCGGGGACCGAGGCCGAGACGACGGCGTTCCTCGACGCTCTGGCGTCGATAGACTCGGGCACATGAGCGCCTCCCGCACCGCGTCGCGTACCCGCAGCACGTCCGAGTCGACCGTCGAGCTCGAGTTGAACCTCGACGGCACAGGGCAGAGCCGCATCGACACGTCGGTGCCGTTCTTCGACCACATGCTGACGGCGTTCGCGAAGCACTCGCTCACAGACCTCACCGTCCGTGCCTCCGGCGACACTCACATCGACGCTCACCACACGGTCGAGGACGTGTCCATCGTCCTCGGTCAGGCGATCCTCGAGGCGCTCGGCGACAAGTCAGGCATCTCGCGATACGGCGACGCGCTCGTCCCGCTCGATGAGGCGCTCGCACAGGCGGTCGTCGACATCAGCGGCCGTCCGTACCTCGTGCACACCGGCGAGCCCGACGGCTTCGAGCACCACCTCATCGGCGGCCACTTCACGGGTTCGCTCGTGCGGCACGCGTTCGAGGCGATCTCGTTCAATGCCGGGCTCACCGTGCACGTCCGCGTGCTCGGCGGTCGTGACCCGCACCACATCGCCGAGGCCGAGTTCAAGGCCTTCGCCCGCGCCTTCCGGCAGGCCAAGGCGCTCGATCCCCTCGTCGACGGCATCCCCTCCACCAAGGGCGCGCTGTGACGCGCAGCGTCGTCGTCTACGACTACGGCTCCGGCAACGTCCACTCCGCGGTCAAGGCGCTCGCGGCCGCCGGTGCGGATGCCACACTGACGGGCGACCGCACCGCGGCGCTCGAAGCGGACGGGCTGCTCGTCCCCGGCGTCGGCGCATTCGCCGCTGTTCGCGCCGCGCTGCGCGAGCAGGGCGGGGACGAGGTCATCGAGCGGCGTCTGGCAGGCGGACGGCCGGTGCTCGGCGTCTGCGTGGGCATGCAGGTGCTGTTCGCGCACGGCGTCGAACGCGGGCAGGACGTCGAAGGTCTGGGCGAGTGGCCGGGCGCGGTCACGGAGCTCAACGCTCCGGTGCTTCCCCACATGGGCTGGAACACCGTGACCCCCGACGAGGGCAGCGTGCTGTTCCGCGGCATCGAGGAGGAGCGGTTCTACTTCGTGCACTCGTACGCCGCGCAGAAGTGGGAACTCGACGTCATTCCGCCGTTTCCGCAGCCGGCGCTCACCTGGACCACGTACGGCGAGCCCTTCCTCGCGGCGGTCGAGAACGGGCCTCTGTCGGCCACCCAGTTCCACCCCGAGAAGTCCGGCGAGGCGGGCATCCGCCTGCTGCGGAACTGGGTCGAGAGCCTTCCGTGACGTCGACGTTTTGATCACGGGATCGAGGCGGACTACTCTCGGACATCGTGCCGACGATCGGCACTGCACCCACCCGAGGATGACATGAACGACTTCGCGTCCACCCCCAAGCTCACCCTTCTGCCGGCCGTCGACGTCGCCGGCGGCAAGGCGGTCCGCCTGACACAGGGCGAGGCCGGGTCCGAGACCAGCTACGGCGACCCGCTGGATGCTGCGGGGGAGTGGGTCGACCAGGGCGCGGAGTGGATCCACCTCGTCGACCTCGACGCGGCCTTCGGACGCGGCAGCAACACCGCGATCCTCCGCAAGGTCATCAAGCAGCACCGCGACGTGAACGTCGAGCTCTCCGGCGGCATCCGCGACGACGCGAGCCTCGAGGCCGCTCTCGAGAGCGGCGCTGCGCGCATCAACCTCGGCACCGCCGCTCTGGAGAACCCGGAGTGGGCTGCGGACGTCATCAGCCGCTACGGCGAGGCGGTCGCGGTCGGTCTCGACGTGCGCGGCACGACGCTCGCCGCGCGCGGCTGGACGAAGGAGGGCGGTGACCTCTGGGAGGTGCTCGCCCGCCTCGAGGACGCCGGATGCAGCCGCTACGTCGTCACCGACGTGACCAAGGACGGCACCCTGCGGGGTCCGAACATCGAGCTTCTCCGCGAGATCACCTCGCGCACGCCGAAGCCCGTCGTCGCCTCCGGCGGCATCTCGAGCCTGGACGACATCGCCGCTCTCCGCGAGCTGGTTCCCCTGGGCGTCGAGGGTGCGATCGTCGGCAAGGCCCTGTACGCGGGAGCGTTCACGCTGGCTGAGGCACTGGATGTCGCCGGCGACTGACGACGCCTGCGACCACGGGAACGCCGGCGATTCGGCGGGCGTCCCGTGGGAGGGGCGCAGTTTCGAAGCGAACCCGCACGCAGCTGACGACGGCTCGGCCGATCCGGCCCTGCTCGACGCCCTGCTCCGCTTCCGCGCGGGAGCGGGCAGTCAGACCGAGGTCGTCGATGCGCTGCGTTCGGCCCGCGTCCTCATCCCGCTGATCGCGGAGAAGGGCGAGGAAGGCACCGCCCCCAGCGGCCTCGCCGTCGACAAGACGCAGGAGCTGTCGATCGTCACGGTCGCAGCCCCGGACGGGCGCAAGGTGCAGCCGGTGTTCTCGTCGGTGCAGGCGATGCAGACCTGGGATGCATCGGCACGTCCGATCCCGGTCGAGGCTGTGCGCGCGGCGCTGGCCGCATCAGCGGAGGACACCGACCTGATCGTTCTCGACCCCACGTCGGAGACGGAGTTCGTCGTCCGTCGCCCCGCGGTCTGGGCGATCGCGCAAGGGCACGCATGGGAGCCGAGCTTCCTCTCGCCCGAGGTGTTCACGGCGCTGCAGGAGAGCGTCGCGCACGAGCTCGCCGTCATCGACGTTGCCGTGGCACCAGGCGACCCGGACGCACGCCTGCGCGGACCCGAGCTCGTCGTGATCCTCGATCTCGTCGACGGGCTCGAGCGCGAGGTGCTCGATGTCGTGCTGGCCCGCCTGGCTCAGCGCTGGGCCGCGGACGACCGCATCGCGGTGCTGGCGGACTCGCTGACGGTGAAGCTCCGCCGCGCCGGTTGACCGGACCCTAGTTGACCGGTCCGGTCCACTTCTCGCCAGGACCCTTGCCGATCGGGTCGGGGATGGCGGATGCCTCGCGGAACGCGAGCTGCAGCGAACGCAGGCCGTCGCGCAGCGAGCGGGCGTGCATGTCGCTGATCTCCGGCGCCCCGGCGGTGATGAGGCCGGCGAGGGCGCTAATGAGCTTGCGCGCCTCGTCGAGATCGAGCTGAGCGTCAGGATCGTCGGCGAGGCCGAGCTTCACCGCCGCGGCGCTCATGAGGTGCACCGCCGTGGTCGTGATCACCTCGACGGCGGGGACGTCCGCGATGTCGCGGGTGGCCGACGATGCGGCCTCCTCCTGCTGCTCCCAGCGCTCATTGCGCTCGTCGTGACCGTGATCGTGGGCCGGAATCGTCACTTCGCCTTGCCTTCTGTTAGACTTTGGCGGGCTTCGGAGCGTCATGCTCCGGATCGAAAGAGGATTCACTTCCCACCCGCGCTTGCCGTTCCAGGCTACCGGGTCTTGCGCTCCGCCGGTTCACGCCGGTAGATCGGACGATGTCCGATGGTCAGGGTGCGAAGCCGACGTCTGAATGTCGGCGGGTGGGGCAGAGATTCCTCTCTCCCGGTTCACCGCACAAGCGATGCACCGGCCGAATCCCCATCGTCTAAGGAGTTCCGCATCAGCGATCCCCGCACCAATGAGCGCATCCGCGTCCCCGAGGTCCGCCTCGTCGGCCCCGCGGGTGAGCAGATCGGCGTCGTCGCCATCCAGGTCGCGCTCCGCCTCGCGCAGGAAGCCGACCTCGATCTCGTCGAGGTCGCCCCGAACTCGAAGCCGCCCGTGGTCAAGATCATGGACTACGGCAAGTTCAAGTACGAGGCTGCCCAGAAGGCGAAGGAAGCTCGCCGCAACCAGGCGAACACGATCCTCAAGGAAGTCCGCTTCCGTCTGAAGATCGAAGCTCACGACTACACGACCAAGCTCAAGCGCGCCGAGGGCTTCCTCAAGGCCGGAGACAAGGTCAAGGCCATGATCCTGTTCCGCGGCCGCGAGCAGTCGCGCCCCGAGCAGGGCGTGCGCCTGCTGCGCAAGTTCGCCGAGGATGTCGCCGAGTTTGGCACGGTCGAGTCCAACCCGACCATCGACGGACGCAACATGGTCATGGTCATCGCCCCGGTGAAGAACAAGTCCGAGGCGAAGGCAGAGCAGAACGCCGTGCGCGCTGCGAACAAGCAGGCCGCACGGTCTGCACGCACTGAGGACGCTCCGTCCGAGCAGTGACCCACAGACTCCCGCTCCACGCGGGTCGATAACGTCGCCTGAGAAGGCGCCACACGAAGGAAGAGAAGATGCCGAAGCAGAAGACCCACTCGGGTGCCAAGAAGCGCTTCAAGATCACCGGTAGCGGCAAGCTGAAGAAGCAGCAGGCCGGCATGCGCCACAACCTCGAGCACAAGTCGAGCCGTCGCACGCGCCGCCTCAACCAGGACCAGGTTCTGTCGCCCAACGACACCAAGGTCGCCAAGAAGCTTCTCGGCCGCGGCTGAGCACGAACGCACGAATAGGAATACACGAAAATGGCAAGAGTCAAGCGGGCGGTAAACGCCCACAAGAAGCGTCGCGTCATCCTCGAGCGCGCCTCCGGCTACCGCGGTCAGCGTTCGCGCCTGTACCGCAAGGCCAAGGAGCAGGTCATCCACTCCCTGGTCTACTCGTACCGTGACCGTCGCAAGCGCAAGGGCGACTTCCGTCGCCTCTGGATCCAGCGCATCAACGCCGCTGCCCGCCAGAACGGCATGACGTACAACCGCTTCATCCAGGGTCTCGGCCTCGCCGGCGTCCAGGTCGACCGTCGCATGCTCGCCGAGCTGGCCGTCAACGAGCCGGCCACGTTCGCGTCGCTCATCGAGACGGCCAAGAAGGCTCTGCCTTCGGACGTCAACGCGCCGAAGTCGGCTGCGTAAGCATCCTTCCGGAAACGGGCGCTCTCCTTCGGGGGAGCGCCCGTTTCCGCATTGCCGGCTCTGCACCTCCTAGACTGAAACCGTGCTGGAGAATCCCCGCTCCCCGCGTGTCAGAGCCGTCGCGAAGCTCACCAAGCGCAGTGCCCGGACCGACACCGGTCTGTTCCTCCTCGAGGGACCGCAGGCGGTGCGCGAGGCGCTGTCCTACCGCCCGGATGCCATCGTCGAGCTCTTCGCGACGCCGACGGGCTGGGAGAAGCATCCCGATCTGCGTGCGGCGGCGACCGCGCACGCGGTCAGCTTCGAGTTCGTCACCGAGTACGTCCTGAATGCCATGGCCGACACCGTGACCCCGCAGGGCGTGATCGCCGTGGCACGTCAGACGCCGACGTCCGTCCGCGACATCTTCGCGGCATCCCCTCGTCTCATCGCGATCTGCGAGGAGGTGCGCGATCCCGGCAACCTCGGCACGATCATCCGCGCCGCGGACGCGGCGGGGGCGGATGCCGTCATCCTGACGGGCCGCACGGTCGACCCCTACAACCCGAAGGTCGTCCGGTCCACGACCGGTTCGCTGTTCCACCTGCCGGTCTCGGTCGGCGGCGACCTCGACGATGTCGTCCGGCGGGCGCACGACGCCGGGATCACGGTGCTCGCGGCCGATGTGAAGGGCGAGGACCTGCTCCAGGCCCGAGCCGACGGCGTGCTCTCCGGACCCACGGCATGGCTGTTCGGGAACGAGGCGCACGGGCTCGACGAGCGCTCGCTCGAGCTCGCCGACCACGTTCTGAAGCTGCCGATCTTCGGCAGGGCCGAATCGCTGAACCTCGCCACGGCGGCGAGCGTCTGCCTGTACGAGAGCGCCTTCACGCAGCGCGCCGCCGAGATTCCGTGACCTGTTTCGACTCGGTTACAACTCGGTAACCCGCCGCGCGATGTGCTGGCCCCGGGGCTGGCGGACTCCTAATGTGGGGGCATGACCGAGACTGGCACCCCTCTTGTCGTCGTCGACAACGTTCAGAAGCACTACGGCGATTTCCAGGCGCTGACCGACATCGATCTCACCGTCAACAAGGGCGAGGTCGTCGTCGTGATCGGACCGTCGGGTTCGGGCAAGTCGACTCTGTGCCGCACGATCAACCGCCTCGAGACCATCACGAGCGGTGTGATCTCGATCGACGGCAAGGAACTGCCGGCCGAGGGCAAGGGCCTCGCGCAGCTGCGCGCCGATGTCGGCATGGTCTTCCAGTCCTTCAACCTGTTCGCCCACCTCACGATCCTCGAGAACGTGACGCTGGGGCCGATCAAGGTCCGCGGCATGAAGAAGGCGGATGCCGACAAGGAGGCGATGGCGCTCCTGGAGCGCGTCGGTGTCGCCCAGCAGGCGTCCAAGCTCCCCGCCCAGCTCTCCGGAGGTCAGCAGCAGCGTGTCGCGATCGCCCGCGCGCTGGCCATGCACCCCAAGGTCATGCTCTTCGACGAGCCCACGAGTGCGCTCGACCCCGAGATGATCAACGAGGTCCTCGACGTCATGGTGCAGCTGGCGAAGGAGGGCATGACGATGATCGTCGTCACGCACGAGATGGGCTTCGCGCGCAAGGCCGCCGACCGCGTGGTCTTCATGGCCGACGGTCAGATCGTCGAGGAGGCGAGCCCTGAGGAGTTCTTCACGAACCCGAAGAGCGATCGCGCCAAGGACTTCCTCTCGAAGCTCCTCACCCACTGACCTTCCCTCACATACAGCACCTGATCACACAGCACACGAAGGAGACGCACATGCGACGCACACGGACACTGGCAGGGATCGGCATCGCGGCGACCGCGCTGTTTGCCCTCACCGCCTGCAACAGCGGCAGCCCGACGACCCCCGGTGGCGACGGCGGCGACGGCGGAGACGCACCTGCGTACGAGGTCGCGACCGACGTCCAGCTCGAGGGCAGCCCGACGTTCGACGCGATGGTCGAGCGCGGCGGACCCATCATCGGTGTCAAGGAGGACCAGCCCAACCTCGGCTACCTCGACGCCACCACCGGTGAGCGCAGCGGCTTCGACATCGAGATCGCCCGCTGGATCGCGGCATCCCTCGGCTTCGAAGAAGGCGACATCTCCTACGAGCCGATCGCGTCCGCGAACCGCGAGCAGGCGCTCGTGAACGGCGACATCGACTACTACGTCGGCACGTACTCGATCACCGATTCCCGCAAGGAGCAGATCGACTTCGCAGGCCCCTACTTCGTCACCGGTCAGGGCTTCCTCGTCGCCGCCGACAGCGAGATGACCGAGGTCACGGATGTCTCGGACTTCAACGGCATGACCGTCTGCTCGGCGACAGGCTCGACGCCGATCTCCAACATCAAGGAGAACTACCCGGAGATCAACACTGAGGAGTACGACATCTACTCCCAGTGCGTCGAGGACCTGATCAGTGGCAAGGTCGACGCGGTCACCACCGACGCTGCGATCCTCATCGGCTATGCGGCGCAGAACCCCGACGAGTTGAAGGTGCTCGACGGCTTGTTCACGGAGGAGCGCTACGGCGTTGGCATCCCGAAGGGCGACACCGTGCTTCAGGACCACATCAACACGCTGTTCACCGACGGTGGCGACACCTGGCAGGCGATCTTCGACGCGACGCTCGGCCAGTCGGGCATCGAAGTCGAGCAGCCGGCCGTCGACTGACGATCGGATGAGTGCGGGGCGGCCCTCAGGCCGCCCCGCACCTGACAACTGAGAAGTGGAGGGCGCGTGGACGCCATCTTCGGCAACCTCGACCTGTGGGGTCAGGGCATCACCTACACACTGCTGGTGTTCTTCTTCGGCGGCATCATCGCGCTCGTCCTCGGTACGATCGTCGGCGCGATGCGCGTCTCGCCGGTCCCGGTCGCGCGCGCGGTCGGCACCGCTTACGTCACGCTCGTGCGCAACACCCCGCTGACGCTCGTCTTCTTCTTCTTCGTGTTCGGATACAGCGCCCTCGCGCTGCCCACCCTCTCGAACCTCGTCCTCGGCATCCTCGCGATCGGCGTCTATACGGCGACGTACGTCGCTGAGACGCTGCGCGCTGGGATCAACACCGTGCCGGTCGGCCAGGCCGAGGCGGCACGCGCGATCGGACTGCCGTTCGGGCAGGTGATGACGCAGGTGGTGCTGCCACAGGCCTTCCGATCGGTCGTGCCCCCGATGATGAGCGTGTTCATCGCCCTGCTGAAGAACACGACGGTTGCCGCAGGTTTCTCGATCGCCGTCCTTCCCCAGTTGCAGTCCACTATCTCCAATTCCCACACGCGCCCCGGCAACCCCTTGGAAGTCCTGCTCTGGGTCGCCGCCATCTTCGTCGCCCTGGTCATGCTGCTGACCTGGTTGCAGCGAACGCTTGAGAACCGGTGGAGGATCGCCCGATGAGCTCCGTCCTCTTCGACGTCCCCGGCCCTCGCGCCCGCCGTCGCAACATGATCCTCGCAATCGTGACGATCGCGGTCGTCGTCGCGGCCATCGCGTTCGTGCTCTGGCGGTTCTCGCTGACCAATCAATTCAGTGCGGCGAAGTGGAACGTCTTCACCTACACCCTGGTCTGGCAGACCATCGGCGAGATGCTCCTGAACACGCTGCGCGCTTTCGCTCTGGCCGCAGTGCTGAGTCTCGTGCTCGGGTTCGTGCTCGCGATCGGGCGCATGTCGGATCACGCCTGGGTGCGGGTGCCGGTGACCGTCGTCACAGAATTCTTCCGCGCGGTACCCGTGCTCGTGATGATGATGATCCTGTACTACGGTCTGCCCACGCTCGGGCTGAAGACCGACCCGTACTGGGCCGTCGTCGTCGCGCTGATGCTCTACAACGGCTCCGTCCTCGCCGAAGCGCTGCGCGCCGGTATCGAATCGCTGCCGCGTGGTCAGAAGGAGGCGGGGTACGCGATCGGCCTTCGCAAGAGCGGCGTCATGACGCTGATCCTGCTCCCGCAGGCTATCCGCGCGATGCTCCCCGTGATCGTGGCCCAGCTCGTGGTGACGATGAAGGACACCGCACTCGGCTTCATCATCACCTACCAGGAGCTGCTCTACTACGCGAAGCTGCTCAGCTCGCAGCAGGGGCGACCCGCCCTTCAGGCGGCGCTCGTCATCGGTGGCATCTACGTCATCATGTGTCTCATCCTCTCCGGCATCGCGAAGTGGGCCGAGATCAAGACCCGCCGTTCGCCGAAGATCAAGGCTCTCGCGGCCGACCAGGCGGCGGTCATGCACGAGGGAACGGACACCGAGCTCATCGCCGCGCAGACCGGTGCGGGCAAGTTCAATCAGGGCGGCGGAGGGATCGGCAGCGCTCACTGAGCGTCGAATGCCGGTGACGCCGCGCCGGTAGACTCTTGTCTTGTGTCTGACGCCCCTGAAATCACCCCAGAGGCGGTGGAATCCGCCGTCGCCGCAGCGCTCGAGGCCATCGGCGCCGCCGCCACCACAGCAGAGCTGAAGGCGGCCCGCGCCGCGCACGTCGCCGAAGGATCGCCGCTGGCCGTCCTCAACGCGTCGATGCGCCAGGTCGCACCCGAGCACAAGGCGACCTTCGGCAAGCTCGTCGGCCAGGGACGCGGTCGCGTCACCCAGGCGATGGCGGCCAAGGAGTCGGAGCTCGCCGAGGCCGAGCTCGCCGCCCGTCTCGAGGACGAGCGCGTCGACATCACCGCTGTCTCGTCGCGCACACGCATGGGCGCACGGCATCCGCTCATGCAGCTCCAGGACGACATCTCCGACGTCTTCGTCGGGATGGGCTGGGAGATCGCGGAGGGCCCCGAGCTCGAGCACGAGTGGTTCAACTTCGACGCGCTGAACTTCGACGTCGATCACCCCGCGCGCCAGATGCAGGACACCTTCTTCGTCGACCCGACCGCTCGCCACCTCGTCATGCGCACGCATACGAGCCCCGTGCAGGTGCGCTCGATGCTCGACCGCGAGGTGCCGATCTACGTGCTGTGCCCCGGGCGCGTGTACCGCACCGACGAGTTCGACGCCACGCACCTGCCCGTCTTCACGCAGGTCGAGGGCCTCGTCGTCGACAAGGGCATCACGATGGCGCACCTGAAAGGCACGCTCGATCACCTCGCGAAGCAGCTCTTCGGCGCCGAGGCGAAGACGCGTCTGCGCACCAACTTCTTCCCCTTCACCGAGCCGTCCGCCGAGTTCGACCTGTGGCACCCGACCTTCAAAGGCGGCGCGCGCTGGATCGAGTGGGGCGGCTGCGGCATGGTCAACCCCAACGTGCTGCGTGCCGCCGGGATCGACCCGGAGGTGTACAGCGGCTTCGCGTTCGGCATCGGGGTCGAGCGCGGGCTCATGTTCCGCAGCGACGTGCAGGACATGCGCGACATGGCCGAGGGCGATATCCGATTCAGCGAGCAGTTCGGGATGGTGGTGTGATGCGCGTCCCGCTTTCGTGGCTGCGTGAGTACGTCGATGTGGCGCCGGATGCCACGGCAGAGGACGTCTTCGCGGCGCTCGTGTCGGTCGGCTTCGAGGAGGAGGAGCTTCACGGCTTCGATATCTCCGGCCCTGTCGTCGTCGGGCAGGTGCTGTCGTTCGAGGCGGAGCCGCAGTCCAACGGCAAGACCATCCGCTGGTGCCAGGTCGACGTCGGCGAGGAGCACGGCGGCGTCCGCGGAATCGTGTGCGGCGCGTCGAATTTCGCCGTCGGCGACAAGATCGTCGCGACCCTGCCCGGCTCCGTGCTGCCAGGGCCCTTCCCGATCGCCGCGCGCAAGACCTACGGGCACGTCTCGGATGGCATGATCGCCTCCGCGCGCGAGCTCGGCCTCGGCGACGAGCACGACGGCATCCTCGTGCTGTCGACCCTCGGCATCGACGCTCCGGTCGGCACGGATGCCATCGCCCTTCTGGGCCTGGACGACGAGGCCGTCGAGATCAACGTGACGCCCGACCGCGGCTACGCGTTCTCGATCCGCGGCGTCGCCCGCGAATACGCACATGCGACCGGCGCGGACTTCCGCGACCCAGCCGAGCACGAGTGGGAGGGCGTCCAGCCCGGTGCCGGCTTCGCGCTCGCCGTGGACGCTGAGCCCCTGCGCGACAAGCCCGCCGTGCAGGAGTTCGTCGTGCGCGTCGTGCGCGACGTCGACCCGTCCCGTCCGACGCCGCCGTGGATGATCGCTCGGCTCTCGCTCGCCGGCATCCGCTCGCTCGGCATCCTCATCGACATCACGAACTACGTGATGCTCGAGATCGGCAACCCGATCCACGGCTACGACCTCGACAAGCTGTCCGGCGGCATCACAGTGCGCCGGGCCCAGGCGGGGGAGAAGCTGACGACGCTCGACGGGCAGGAGCGCAAGCTCCATGTCGAAGACCTCCTGATCACCGACGAGTCCGGCCCGATCGGCCTCGCCGGTGTCATGGGCGGCGGCACCACCGAGATGTCGGATGCCACCCGCAACGTGCTCATCGAGGCGGCGATCTTCGATCCGATCTCGATCGCGCGCACCGCCCGCAGGCACAAGCTTCCGAGCGAGGCGTCCAAGCGCTTCGAACGCGGTGTCGACCCGCTCGTTCCGTTCGTCGCGGCCCGACGCGTCGCCGACCTCATGGTCGATCTCGCCGGCGGACGCATCGACGAACTCGGCGGTGCGCTCTACTCGGAGTTCGAGATCGCCGGGATCGCCCTGCCCGACGGCTTCGTGTCGGGCCTCATCGGCGTCGACTACACCGAGGACGAGGTCACCGGCGCGCTCGAGACCATCGGCGCCGAGGTGACCGACACCGCGGACGGCTGGCAGGTCATTCCGCCGAGCTGGCGCCCCGACCTCACCGACAAATGGACCCTGGCCGAAGAGGTCGCCCGCATCCACGGGCTCGACCGCGTGCCCTCGATCCTGCCGACGCCGCCCGCCGGCCGCGGCCTCACCGCCGCGCAGCAGGGGCGCCGCCGAGTGGCGAACGCCCTCGCTGCCGCCGGGCTCGTCGAGACGCCGGCGTTCCCGTTCACGACCGAGGCGCAGAACGACCTCCACGGGTCGGCATCGGGGGAGAAGCTGCCGAGCGTGAAGCTCGCGAACCCGCTCGACGGGCAGGCGCCGTTCCTTCGTCGCTCGCTCATCCCCGGGCTGCTGCAGATCGCCCACCGCAACATCGCGCGCGGTCTCACGGACCTCGCGATCTTCGAGACCGGTTCGGTGTTCCTCCCGGAACCGGGCGTGACGTACGGCACCGACGACGTGCCGCCGCTGGGCCAGCGTCCGACGGACGAGAAGCTCGCCGAGCTGAACGCCTCCATCCCGCCGCAGCGTCGTCATGTCGCCGCACTCTTCACGGGCAACGTCACGGCGCGTCAGCCGGGCCGGGCCATCGAGTCGTACGGGCTGTCGGAGGCTTTGGATGCCGTCCGCGTGGTCGCGGTCGCCGCGGGCGTCGAGATCGACGTCGTGCAGGGACGGCGCGCCGCTCTCCACCCCGGCCGTGCAGGCGTCCTCAGCGTCGCCGGCTCCGAGGTCGGCTACGTCGGCGAACTGCACCCGAACGTCGCATCCGACGCCGATCTGCCCGGTCGTGCCGTGGTGCTCGAGCTCGATCTCGACGGCATCCTCTCGCTCGCGGGCGAGCGCGTCGTCGCGGCATCCCTGTCGACCTACACCGCGGCCACGCAGGACGTCTCGCTCGTCGTGCCCGTCGACGTGACCGCCGGTGAGCTGCGCGCTGCGCTCATCGAGGGCGCGGGCGACCTGCTCGAGTCCGTCCGTCTCGTCGACGACTACCGCGGGCAGGGTGTGGATGCAGGCCACAAGAGCCTGACGTTCGCTCTGCGGTTCCGGGCGCCCGACCGCACGCTCACCGCCGCCGAAGCGACGGAGGCGAAGCTCGCGGGCGTCGCCGTGGCGACGGAGCGCTTCGGCGCGAGCATCCGCGACTGATCGCGTGTCCCGTGCACGCACGGGATGACGACGGCGAGGATGGGGGCATGACCTCCTCCTCGCCGTTCGCGTCGTGGCTGCGCGCGCAGCCGTCGCTCACCGGCACGCCGCCCGAGCTCGACCTCGATGACCTCCCCGGCGATCCGGCGACGCTGTTCGAGCGGTGGATCCGCGCAGCCGCTGCCGCCGGCGTCGCGGAACCGCACGGGGGCACGCTCGCGACGGCCGATTCCAGCGGGATGCCCGACGCGCGGACGCTGATCGTGAAGGACGTGAGCGCACGAGGCTGGGGGTTCGCCGGGCCGCGGGACTCGGCGAAAGCACGCCAGCTGGATGAGAGCCCGGCGGCGGCGATGAACTTCTGGTGGCCGTCCATCACTCGCGCCGTGCGGGTCCGCGGTCCTGTGCAGGAGGCGTCGGACGAGGAGAGCGCGGCGGACCTCGCAGAGCGCTCGGCAGCAGCGCGCGCGGGCCTCCGGCCGGGCGAGTGGGTGCGCTGGTGGCTGGCGCCCGAGCAGGTCGAGTTCTGGCAGGGAGCGACGGACCGCCGCCACGTGCGGATCGTCTACGCGCGCGAAGGGGAGCGCTGGTCGTGCACGATCCGCGAGGGAGAGCAGGAGAGAGGAAAGCGATGAGGCCCGCTCGCGAGACGGACGCCGGGTCGTCGACCTCGCCCGATGCCGTGGTCGTTCGAGGTGACCTAGACTCGACGCAGTGACACGGGGTGCCGCGCCATGCGGCTGAGAACATACCCGTCGAACCTGATCTAGCTCGTACTAGCGAAGGGATGTCCGCCATGAGCGACCGTCTGCGTCCATCGTCCACCCTCTCGATCGCGGAGGAGGTCGCACCGCTCCTGCAGCAGGTGCGCACGGCCTCGCCGCTCACGCACTGCATCACGAACGCGGTCGTCACCGGCTTCACCGCGAACGTCCTGCTCGCGCTCGGCGCCGCACCGGCCATGGTCGACATCGAGGGCGAGTCCTGCGTGTTCGCCGGCATCGCCGCGGGGCTCCTCGTGAACCTCGGAACGCCGGCACCCGAGCAGCGGCTCGCCGCCCGTGAAGCCATCGACGGCGCCACCGCATCCGGCACCCCCTGGGTGCTCGATCCGGTCGCGATCGGGGCTCTCCCGATCCGCACAGCTCTCGCCCACGAGCTCGTGGAGCGGCGGCCCGCGGCGATCCGCGGCAACGCGTCCGAGATCCTCGCCCTCGCGCAGATGAGTGCCGGCGGCCGCGGAGTGGACGCGACGGATTCCACAGATGCGGCCGCAGAGGCCGCGGCATCCCTCGCCGAGCGTTTCGGCAGCGTCGTCGCCGTCTCGGGGCCGGTCGATCTGATCACCGACGGCGAGCACGTCATCCGGATCGCGAACGGACACGAGCTCCTGACCCGCATCACCGGGGGCGGGTGCGCGCTCGGCGCCGTCATGGCTGCCTTCCTCGGCGCCGCGGGCGATACCGGGACCTCCGCGCTCAGCGCCGTCGCCTCGGCGTCGCTGTTCTACACGGTCGCCGCCGAGCGCGCAGCACAGCGCTCGGCAGGTCCGGGCTCGTTCGCGGTCGCCCTCCTCGATGCCCTCGCCGATACGACGGTCGAGCACGTCACCGCAGCCGCTCGCGTCGAGATGCACGCCGCATGAGCGTCGATCTCTCCGTCTATCTCGTCACCGATCCCGAGCTGTGCGGCGAACGCGGAGTCGCCGCGGTCGTGCGCGAGGCCGTGGCCGGCGGGGTCCGCATCGTCCAGCTGCGCGACAAGAGCGCGTCGGATGCCGAGATCGTCGAACAGCTCATCGAGCTGTCCGCGATCACGGCGGGGCGTGCCGCGCTCGTCGTCAACGACCGGCTGGATGCCGCTCTCGAGGCGCGCCGCCGCGGTGCCCGCGTCGACGGCATCCACCTCGGTCAGGGCGATGCCTCGGTGCTGCGCGCCCGCGAGATGCTCGGACCCGACGCCCTGATCGGCCTCACGGCCAACAGCCACGACCACCTCGAGGCCGTCCGTGCGCTGCCGCCCGGAACCGTGGATCATCTGGGCGTCGGCGTCATCCGGCCCACCAGCACCAAGCCCGATCACCCGCCGGCCCTGGGCATCGACGGATTCCGGGCCATCGCGGCCGCGAGTCCTGTGCCGTGCGTCGCCATCGGCGGGATCGGCCTCGACGATCTCGACCCGCTGCGGGATGCCGGTGCGGCGGGCGTCGCTCTGGTGTCGGCGCTCTGCACCGCCGAGGAGCCGCGCGAGACCGCCCGTCTGCTCAGACGGCGATGGCGCGGCGCAGCCCGCGTTCCTCGCATCCTCAGCATCGCGGGAAGCGACCCGTCGGGCGGCGCCGGCATCCAGGCGGACCTCAAGGCGATCGCGGCGAACGGCGGCTACGGCATGGCCGCCATCACCGCCCTGACGGCGCAGAACACGCAGGGCGTCCGCGCTGTGCACGTCCCGCCCGCGGACTTCCTCACCGCCCAGCTCGAGGCCATCTCCGACGACATCGCCGTGGACGCCGTGAAGATCGGCATGCTCGCGGATGCCGACGTCATCCGCGCCGTGGACGCCTGGATCGACCGCCGGAGCCCTGCGAACATCGTGATCGATCCGGTGATGATCGCCACGAGCGGCGACCGGCTGCTCGATCCTGCCGCAGAGCACGCGCTCGGCGAGCTGCTCCGCCGCGCCGACGTCATCACCCCGAACCTGGCCGAGCTCGCCGTCCTGGCTGGAACCGAGGAGATCACGGACTGGGAGAGGGCGATGGAGGTCGCATCGGCTCTGGCCGCCCGCCTCGGCACGACGGTGCTCGTCAAGGGCGGTCACCTCGGCGGTGAGGATGCGCCGGACGCCCTCGTCACCGCCGACCGCAGAGAGGAGTTCGCGGGCACGCGCATTCCGACAGGAGCCACGCACGGCACCGGCTGCTCGCTCTCGTCCGCGTTGGCCACCCGGCGGGCCGCCGGCGCTGACTGGTCCGCCGCGCTGACCGCGGCCCGCGCCTGGTTGCGTGAATCGCTGCGGGCGGCCGACGATCTGGGTGTCGGAGGCGGGAACGGGCCCGTGCACCATTTCGCCGGGCTCTGGGAGCGCGGCGGTGTCACGACCCGGCCGACGGAGGACGAGCTGCGCGAGCAGTGGTGGACGCGGATCGCCGGGATCCGCGCCGACATCGACGAGCTGCCCTTCATCCGTGCGCTCGCCGACGGAAGCCTCGAACGCACCGCGTTCCTCGACTATCTCGCACAGGATGCGCTGTACCTCGGCGAGTACGCGCGCGTGCTCGCGGAGGCTGCGCGGCTCGCCCCGTCGCGTGAGGAGCAGGCGTTCTGGGCAGGCGGCGCGCACGGCGCGATCGCGGGCGAGATGCAGCTGCACTCGGCCTGGTTGAACACGGCGCCGGGCTCTGCCGGCATCGCGCCGAACGCCGTGACGACCGCGTACCTCGACCACCTCCGGTCCGCCGGATATCGCGGTGACTACGACGAGCTGATCGCCGCGGTGCTGCCGTGCTACTGGCTGTACACCGACCTCGGTGCGCGCCTGCGCCGCGGCGACTTCGGCGCGTATGCGCGCGACCCGGAGCATCCGTACGCGTCCTGGCTGCAGACGTACGCCGATGAGGCCTTCGCCCGCGCGACCGACGAGGCGATCGGCCATGTGATCCGCCGAGCGTGCGCGGCCTCCGAGCAGACGCGCGCTCGGATGCTGCGCGCCTTCCAGGTCTCGGCGGTGCATGAGCGGGCGTTCTTCGCCGCTCCGCTGTGAGCAGAACCACTATCGCCGGCGGAGCGGTGGATGCTGACATGGAGAGATGACGAACGTTCTGATCCTCGGGGGCACCGGTTGGCTGTCCGGCCGTGTCGCGCGACGCTGGGTGGATGCCGGGGCGCAGGTCACATGCTTCGCGAGAGGCGAGCGGCCTGCGCCCGACGGCGCGACCCTCATCCGCGGGGACCGCGACGACCCTGGTGCGTACGACGAGCTCGACCGGAACTGGGACGAGGTCGTCGACATCTCCTCCCGCGCCGACCATGTGCGAGCCGCCGTGGGCGCCCTCGGCCATCGGGCCGGGCACTGGACGTACGTGTCGTCGGTGTCGGTGTACGCCGATGCCGACGTCGACGGTGCCGACGAGACCGCGCGTCTGGAGGAGCCGGCCGCAGGCGACGACGAGTACGACTACGCCGCACAAAAGGTCGCCGCCGAGGCGGCGGTCAGGGCGCTGGGCGACCGCGTCCACATCATCCGGCCCGGACTCATCGTCGGTCCGGGCGACCCCAGCGACCGCTTCGGCTACTGGGCTGCGGCGTTCGCCCGCGCCGGCTCCGAACCCGTGCTGGTCCCCGACGCCACGGGCCGTTCGGTCCAGGTGATCGATGTCGACGACCTCGCCGGGTTCGCAGCGAACGCCGATCTCGTCGGCATCCGCAACGCCATCGGCGATCCGCATCCGTTCGACGAGGTGCTCGGACTGTTCCGCGCCGCGGCCGGCCACACCGGTCGCACCGTGGTCGCGGCCGACGACTGGCTCGAATCGCACGACGTGCAGCCGTGGATGGGGGAGCGATCACTGCCGCTGTGGCTGCCGCGGGAGCTGTCGGGATTCATGGCCCGGTCGAACGCCGCCTACGCCTCCGCCGGCGGCACCCGGACCCCGCTCGAGGCGATCGTCGGGCGCGTGCTCGACGACGAGCGCGCCCGCGGACTCGACCGACCGCGTCGCGCTGGTCTCGCCCGCGAGGACGAGGAGGCGCTCCTCGCCGAACTCCTGTCCTGACACCGTCGCTGCATGACAGGACCGCGTATGACGGCATCCGCGTCGTTCGATTTGCGGATGCCGCCGCGCGAGCGCTACTGTCACGACATGCCTTCGGCCGCATCCGCCATCTCGACGCCCGCTCCGGGCGTCATCGTCGTGCGCCGACGCCGCAGCCGGCGGCTTCTGATCAACCAGCGCGGCCGCCGACTCTAGGCGACCTCTGCGCTCCCTGAACCGTGCCCGTGCCGGTGGGTGGAGCGCTGGAGTCGCCGCCTCGGATCCTTCGACAAGCTCAGGGATCGTCGTCACCCCCAGGGACGACCATCCCGCACCGTTAAGGTAGAAACATGACGTATACCGTCGCCGTCTCCGGCGCATCCGGCTATGCGGGCGGCGAGATCCTGCGCCTCCTGGCCGGACATCCCGACATCGAGATCCGCACCGTCACCGCGCATTCGAACGCCGGTCAGCCGCTCATCGAGCACCAGCCGCACCTGCGCTCGCTCGCGCACCTCACCCTGCAGGACACCACGCCCGAGATCCTCGCCGATCACGACATCGTGTTCCTCGCGCTCCCGCACGGGCAGTCCGGTCAGTACACAGAGGCACTCGGCGACGTGCCACTGGTCATCGACGCCGGTGCCGATCACCGGCTCACCTCGCAGGATTCGTGGGACGCCTTCTACGGCGGGCACTTCCACGAGCCCTGGGCCTACGGGGTCCCGGAACTCCTCACGGAAGGCGTCAAGCAGCGCGAGAATCTCCGCACCGCCAAGCGCATCGCGGCTCCCGGCTGCAACGCGTCGACCGTGAGCCTCAGCCTCGTCCCCGGTGTCGCCGCGGGCGTCATCGATCCGGGCGACATCGTCAGCGTCCTCGCCGTCGGGCCGTCCGGAGCCGGCAAGAGCCTCAAGCCGCACCTGCTCGGCAGCGAGCTGCTCGGCACCGCCAACCCGTACGCGGTCGGCGGCACGCACCGGCACATCCCCGAGATCCAGCAGGCCCTCCGCGGTGCCGGCGCTGCCGATCCCCGCGTCTCGTTCACCCCCGTCCTCGTGCCGATGGCCCGTGGCATCCTCGCGACGTCCACCGCCCCCATCTCGGACGGCGCGACCGACGAGCAGATCCGCGCCGCCTGGCAGGACGCCTACGGCGACGAGACCTTCGTGCAGCTCCTGCCCGAGGGGCACTTCCCCCGCACCGCCGATGTCCTCGGCGCGAACACGGCGCTGATGGGACTCGCGATCGACCGTGCTGCGAACCGGGTCACGATCGTCACGGCCGTCGACAACCTCGTCAAGGGCACGGCCGGCGCTGCCATCCAATCCATGAACCTCGCGCTCGGCCTGCCCGAAGACCGCGCCCTCACCGTGAACGGAGTGGCCCCATGAGCGTCACAGCACCCCAGGGATTCGAAGCGGCCGGTGTCGCC
This sequence comes from Microbacterium sp. NPDC077644, assembly GCF_040702785.1. Taxonomy (NCBI): domain Bacteria; kingdom Bacillati; phylum Actinomycetota; class Actinomycetes; order Micrococcales; family Microbacteriaceae; genus Microbacterium; species Microbacterium sp. NPDC077644. The sequence continues at coordinate 13,918 of NZ_JBFBME010000003.1, read as the reverse complement.
GCCGGCCTGAAGTCCACCGGCAAGCCCGACGTGGCGGTCGTCGTCAACCGCGGCCCGCGCAAGGTCGGCGCCGCCGTGTTCACGAGCAACCGTGCCAAGGCGAACCCGATCATCTGGTCGCAGCAGGTCATCCTCGACCGCACGGTCGAGGCGATCGTGCTGAACTCCGGCGGCGCGAACTGCTTCACCGGCAGCTTCGGGTTCCAGACCACGCACCAGACCGCCGAGAAGGCGGCCGAACTCCTGGGCGTCTCTGCGGGCGACGTCCTCGTCTGCTCGACAGGCCTCATCGGCACCGGCGACGAGACGTTCCGCGCCAAGGTCCTGGATGGCACGGAGCAGGCGATCGCCGCTCTGAGCGCAGACGGAGGTGATGACGCGGCGCACGCCATCATGACGACCGACAGCGTCGCCAAGACCGCGCTCGTCGAGAGGGACGGCTGGTCGATCGGCGGAATGGCCAAGGGCGCAGGGATGCTCGCACCGGGCCTTGCCACGATGCTCGTCGTCATCACGACCGATGCCGACCTCGAGGCCATCGAAGCCGACACGGCCCTGCGCGCCGCGACAGGGAAGACCTTCGACCGGCTCGACTCCGACGGCTGCATGTCGACGAACGACCAGGTCACCCTGCTCGTCAGCGGAGCGAGCGGCATCAAGCCCGACATCGAGGAGTTCACCGCGGCGCTCACCGAGCTCAGCGATCAGCTGGCCGCTCAACTGCAGGGGGATGCCGAGGGTGCGAGCCACGACATCACCATTCGCGTCACGAACGCGGCCACGGAGCAGGATGCCGTCGAGGTCGGGCGTTCTGTGGCCCGCAACAACCTGTTCAAGGCGGCGATCTTCGGGAACGACCCGAACTGGGGCCGTGTCCTCGCCGCGATCGGCACGACCAGCGCCCAGTTCGACCCGTACGACGTCGACGTCTGGATGAACGGCGTCCGCGTATGCAGCAAGGGAGGCCCCGACCGCCCGCGCGAGGACGTCGACCTCGCGCCGCGCGCCACCGACCTGCTCATCGACCTGCAGGTCGGCGACGCCGAGGCGACGATCCGAACGAACGACCTCACCCACGACTACGTCCACGAGAACAGCGCCTACTCCTCATGACAGACATCCAGGACACGCCCCCCGACGTCGCGGCCGAGAAGGCGGCGACGCTCATCGAGTCGCTGCCGTGGCTGAAGAAGTTCCGCGACCAGATCGTCGTGGTCAAGTACGGCGGCAATGCCATGGTCTCCGACGAGCTGCAGGAGGCGTTCGCACAGGACATCGCGTATCTCCGCTACGTCGGCGTGCAGCCGGTCGTGGTGCACGGCGGCGGCCCGCAGATCTCGAACATGCTCGACCGGCTGGCGATCCCCAGCGAGTTCAAGGGCGGCTACCGGGTCACCAACACCGAGGCGATCAGCGTCGTCCGGATGGTGCTCACCGGTCAGGTGAACCCGCAGCTGGTCGCGAAGATCAACTCGCACGGCCCGATCGCCACCGGGCTCAGCGGTGAGGATGCCGGGCTCTTCGGCGGACGCCGCCGCGGTGTCGAGATCGACGGTGAGCACGTCGACCTCGGTCGTGTCGGCGATGTCGTCGAGGTCGACCCGACCGCCGTCCTCGACCACCTCGCGGCCGGACGCATCCCGGTGATCTCCAGCATCGCGCCCGACCTCGACAACCCCGGACAGTCGCTGAACGTGAACGCGGATGCCGCGGCGTCCGCCCTCGCGACCGCGCTGAACGCGCGCAAGCTCGTGATCCTCACCGACGTCCCGGGGCTCTACGCCGACTGGCCCAACCGCGACTCGCTCGTCTCGCACATCACCTCGCAGCAGCTGGTCCGCATGCTGCCGTCGCTCGAGTCGGGCATGATCCCGAAGATGCGCGCGTGCCTGGATGCCGTCGAGGGCGGTGTGGATGCCGCGGCCATCATCGACGGACGCGTGCCGCACTCGGTGCTCGTCGAGCTGTTCACCAGCAAGGGCATCGGAACCGAAGTCGTACTCGGAGAAGCGGAGGTGACGGCATGACCGTCTGGCAGGATGACGTGGCACGCGACCTGGTGCGCAACGTCGGAGACCGTCTCGCTCTGCTCACCCGCGGCGAGGGATCGCACGTGTGGGACGGAGACGACAAGCGCCACCTCGACTTCCTCGCCGGCATCGCCGTGAACTCGCTCGGGCACGCGCATCCGGTCTTCGTCGAGGCCATCGCCAAGCAGGCCGCGACCCTCGCGCACGTGTCGAACTACTTCGCAACTCCTCCCCAGCTCGCGCTGGCCGCGCGCCTGAAGCGGCTGGCCGGCGCCGGTATCGACGGCCGCGTCTACTTCTCGAACTCGGGCGCCGAGGCGAATGAGGCGGCCTTCAAGCTCGCCCGCCTGCACGGTATTGGTCGGAACGGGGTCGCCGCCCGCCCGCGCATCCTCGCGCTCGAGAACGGCTTCCACGGCCGCACGATCGGGTCGCTCGCGCTCACGGCGAAGAAGGCCATGCGCGAGCCGTTCGAGCCGATGCCCGCCGGGGTCGAGCACATCCCCGCGACGATCGAGGCGCTGGAGGCGGCGATCGACGACCGCGTCGCCGCGATCGTCGTCGAGCCGATCCAGGGCGAGGCGGGTGTCGTCGAGCTTCCCGAGGGATACCTCGCGGCTGCCCGCTCGCTCACGCTGAAGCACGGTGCGCTGCTCATCGTCGACGAGATCCAGACCGGCGCCGGGCGCACCGGTGCGTGGTTCGGCTTCAACCACGAGGGCATCACACCGGATGCCATCACCCTGGCCAAGGGAATCGGTGGAGGGTTCCCGATCGGAGCCCTGGTGACCTTCGGCGTAGCCAGCTCGCTGTTCACCCCCGGTTCGCACGGCTCGACCTTCGGCGGCAACCCGCTCGGCACGGCCGTCGCGAACGCCGTCCTCGCCGAGATCGAGGATGCCGGACTCGTCGAGAACGCGGCCCGCCGCGGTGCGCAGCTGCGTGAGGTCATCGAGCGCATCGAGTCGCCGCTGATCACCGGCGTCCGCGGCCGCGGGCTGCTGATCGGCATCGTGCTGTCGTCGCCGATCGCGAACGCCGTCGTGGCGGCCGCGCAGGAGCGCGGACTCATCGTCAACGCGGCCAACCCGGAGACGATCCGCATCGCCCCGGCGCTGACCATCGGCGACGCCGAGATCGCCGAGTTCGAGACACTGTTCACCGCCGCCCTCGCCGACGTTCAGGCGAGCCTCGCGGCATCCGAGACCGAGAAAGCGACCGCTCCATGACCCGCCATCTTCTGCGTGATGACGATCTGACTTCGGCTGAGCAGGCCGAGATCCTCGACCTCGCGGTCGAGTTGAAGAAGGACCGCTGGGCCGATAAGTCGCTCGCCGGTCCCCAGACCGTCGCGGTCATCTTCGACAAGTCGTCCACCCGCACCCGCGTCTCGTTCGCCGTCGGCATCGCCGACCTCGGCGGCTCGCCGCTGATCATCTCGACGGCCAACAGCCAGCTCGGCGGCAAGGAGACCCCGTCCGACACCGCACGGGTGCTCGAGCGCCAGGTGGCGGCAATCGTGTGGCGCACGTACGCGCAGTCGGGCCTCGAGGAGATGGCCGAAGGCACCCGCGTGCCGGTCATCAACGCGCTCTCGGACGACTTCCACCCCTGCCAGCTGCTCGCCGACCTGCTGACGATCCGCGAGCACAAGGGAGATCTGAAGGGCCTGACGCTGACGTTCTTCGGGGATGCCCAGAGCAATATGGCGCACTCGTACGCGCTCGCCGGCGTCACGGCCGGTATGCACGTGCGCATGGCCTCGCCCGAGTCGTACGCTCCGCGGGCGGACGTCGTCGAGGCGGCGGACCGCCGCGCCGCGGAGACGGGCGGATCGATCACGCTGTTCACCGATCCGATCGAGGCCGCCGCCGGCGCCGACGTCGTCGTCACCGACACGTGGGTCTCGATGGGCAAGGAGGAGGAGAAGATCGCCCGCATCCGCGACCTCGGCGGGTACAAGGTGACGACCGAGACCATGAGTCTCGCCGACCCCGAGGCGATCTTCATCCACTGCCTGCCTGCAGACCGCGGCTACGAGGTCGACCCCGAGGTCATCGACGGTCCGCAGAGCGTCGTGTGGGACGAGGCCGAGAACCGGCTGCACGCCCAGAAGGCGCTGTTGGTCTGGCTGCTCCGCCAGAACTGACGCGTCGGGTCCATGACGAGCGAACGATCCCTGAGCCTGTCGAAGGGGCGTCTGCGGACTAATTGGAATCGCCTGAACGGCCCGGACCGCATCGCCGGCGTCGATCTCGCGCGCGGCCTGGCGGTGATCGGCATGTTCGCCGCGCACCTCCTGATCACCGCGGACGGGTTCGTCTGGGGTGATCCGACGAGCTGGACGGCGCTCGTCGACGGCCGGTCCTCGATCCTGTTCGCCACGCTCGCCGGCGTATCCATCGGCCTCGTCACCGGCGGCCCGACCCCGCTCGGACGCCGGCAGATGAGCGCCGCCCGCGGCCGCCTGGCGGTGCGCGCCGGGATCCTTCTCGTGCTCGGCATCCTGCTCATCCTCACCGGTGTCCCGGTCTACGTGATCCTTCCCGCGTACGCGATCCTGTTCCTCATCGCCCTGCCGTTCACGCGGATGCCGGCACGTGCGGTGCTCGGGACCGCGGCCGGGCTCGCGATCGTCATGCCGTTCGTCCAACCCGCGCTGAACGGGCTGCCGATCTGGCAGATACCCTTCGGTGGCGAGATCGACGCGTTCCTCGGCTGGCACTACCCGTTCACCGTGTGGATCGCGTTCGTGCTCGCCGGTGTCGGCGTCGCCAGGGCGGGCATCACGCGCCTGCGGACGCAGATCGGGATGCTGATCGCCGGTGGAGCGCTCGCCGCAGTCGGGTACGGTCTGGCCGAGCTGCCGCCGCCGTCCGCCGACCCGTACTGGTGGTCGGTGTGGACCGCCGAGCCCCATTCCTCCGGCGTGCTCGAGGTGATCGGGTCCGGTGGCTTCGCGATCGCCGTGCTCGCCGTGTGTCTGCTGGTATGCCGTGCCGCGGTGGTGAAGGCGGTCGTCCTCCCCGTGCGCGCAACCGGAGCGATGCCGCTCACGGCATACACGGTCCAGCTCGTGGTGTGGGCCGCCGTCGCCCTCGCCCTGTTCGGTGACACGAGCGACCTGTTCGGTTTCCGCGAGCTGGAGCCGTTCTGGCCGCTGACGATCGGTGTGCTCATCGGCTGCACGGCATGGGCGCTGCTCGTGGGCCGCGGCCCGCTGGAGTGGCTGCTGGACCGCTCGGCGCGCGCCGCCGTGTCCTCGCCCCGGCCGACGTGAAGCCACGGCCGCGCCGCCACTAGTCTGGAGGGATGAGCGAGGCGAAGAACGACGGCACGAACGAGGGCGCGCTCTGGGGTGCACGATTCGCATCGGGGCCCTCGCCCGAACTCGCAGCGCTCAGCCGCTCGACCCACTTCGACTGGATCCTCGCACCGTACGACATCGCGGGCTCGCACGCCCACGCCACCGCGCTCGCCGCAGCGGGCTACCTCGAACCCGACGAGGAGCAGCGGATGCACGAGGGACTCGACGCCGTCGCGCGGAAGGTCGCCGACGGCACGATCGTCCCGCAGCCGAGCGACGAGGACGTCCACGGTGCTCTCGAGCAGGCGCTGATCGCGGAACTCGGCCCTGAACTCGGCGGGCGCCTGCGCGCCGGCCGCTCGCGCAACGACCAGATCGCGACGCTCGTGCGCATGTATCTGATCGATCACGCGAAGGTCGTCGCCCGCGACATCCTTCGCGTCATCGATGCGCTCGTCGCCCAGGCCGAGGCGCATCCCGAAGCGATCCTCCCCGGCCGCACCCACCTGCAGCATGCCCAGCCGGTGCTTCTGGCCCATCATCTGCAGGCGCACGCCTGGCCGCTGGTCCGCGAACTCGAACGCCTCGTCGACTGGCGCGTGCGCGCCGGCGTCTCGCCGTACGGCGGGGGAGCGCTCGCGGGATCGACGCTGGGCCTCGACCCCGACCTCGTCGCCCGTGAACTGGGGCTCGACCGCCCGGCCGAGAACTCGCTCGACGGCACGGCCGCGCGTGACGTGGTGGCCGAGTTCGCCTTCATCACCGCCATGATCGGCGTCGACCTCTCCCGCCTGTCGGAGGAGATCATCCTCTGGAACACGCGCGAGTTCGGGTTCGTCACGCTGCACGACAGTTACTCGACCGGGTCGAGCATCATGCCGCAGAAGAAGAACCCCGACATCGCCGAGCTCACCCGGGGCAAGTCCGGCAGGCTGATCGGCAACCTCACGGGACTCATGGCCACGCTCAAGGGCCTTCCGCTGGCGTACAACCGCGACCTGCAGGAGGACAAGGAGCCGGTCTTCGATTCGGTGAACACGCTCGAGGTCGTCCTCCCTGCCTTCGCCGGCATGGTAGCCACGCTGCGCTTCGACACGGAGCGGATGGCGGAGCTCGCTCCGCAGGGCTTCTCGCTGGCCACCGACGTCGCCGAATGGCTGGTCAAGCGCCGGGTGCCGTTCCGCGACGCGCACGAGATCTCGGGTGCCCTGGTGCGGGCCTGCGAGGAGCAGGGGATCGGCCTCGAAGATGCCGATGACGCGCTGCTCGCGCAGGTGTCGGAGCACCTGACGCCCCAGGTGCGCGAGGTGCTGAGCATCGAAGGCTCGGTCGCTTCCCGCACCGGGACCGGAGGGACGGCTCCGGTCCGTGTGGAGGAGCAGCGGTCCGAGCTCATCGCGCGGACGCAGAAGGCCGCGCACGCGCTAGGACTCTGAAGGTCGCGACTGATATTCGCCGATAATCAGGCATTCACTTATATCCACGAAATATCAGTGATACGCTGATGCCATGACCATCGTGGTGACGGCGGACATCATCGGCTCCCGGCAGCTCGCCGACCGGGCAGCGGCGCAGCGCGCGTTCGACGACACGATCGCCCGCGTCGAACGCGACTTCCCCGTCGCGACGCAGGGACTGCGACCCACGGTCGGGGACGAGCAGCAGGCGGTCTATCCGACGCTGGAGGCGGCGCTCGGGGTGATCCTCCTGCTGCGACTGGCCCTGCCGGACGGCGTGGAGTTCCGCTACGGCATCGGCATCGGCGACGTGGGCACGGTCCCGTCGACGGCATCCGAGCAGGGCATCGCGGACGGGCCCGGCTGGTGGGCGGCGCGCAGCGCCATCGAGCACCTGGAGGCGCTCCAGAGGCGGACGGCTCCGCAGGCGCGCAGCTGGATCGTCGCGCATGAGAGCGAGCAGGAGCGCTACGCGGACGCCGTGCGGTGGGCGAACGCCTATCTGCTCAGCCGTGACGAGATCATCGGGGCGATGTCGGAGCGCGTGCGCAGACTGACCTACGGCCGCTGTCTCTCGCGCACGCAGAGCGAACTGGCGACGACCGAGGGGATCACGCAGTCCGCGGTGTCGCAGAGCCTGTCGACGTCGGGTGCGGCCGCCGTGGTCGAGGGGTTCCGGCTGCTCGGGGTGACGCCGTAGCCGAACGCCGCGCCGTCACCACACCGGCGCCGTCACCAAACCAGAGCGAGGCGGATGATCGCGCCGATCACCCCGGCCCAGAGCAGGCTCGCGACCGTGCCGATGATGAACCGCTCCCTGGCCTCTGGCTCGGCCAGCTCGGGGAAGCGGCCGATGCCCTTGACGGCGATGATGGCCGCGATCGCCTCGGGGAACCCGACCGTGATCGCGATGACCATGGCGACGCGTTCGAGATACCCGATCACCGTGCCGCCGCGCATGAGCGTCCGCGTCTGATCGGGGTCGGCGCCGTGCGCCGCCATGATGAGGATGCCGCCGTCCTCGGTCTCGCGGACGCGCTGGCCCGTGGCGATGTCGAGAGCCCGTCGGGTGAACGGATTGCCGCCGACGGTCGCGGCGGCGATTCCGAGTGCGGTCAGCGAGATCGCCGCCGCGATCGGCATGTGCGTCGGGCGGACGACCACGATGGTCACGAGGGCCGCGGCCACGAGCCCTCCGGCGACGGCCATCGGCGGCGTCGTGGGCCTGCGGAGGCTCACGAAGGAGAGGACCAGCACCGCGCACAGCATCAGCGCGATGATCGCGGCCACGACGATCGAGACGTACTCATCCACCGGTGACATGCCGTCAGCTTCGCACGAGCGGCGGACATGGCGGCACACCCCGCGCTGATAGCCTGGAGCGCGTGTCGAATCCCGCTCTGACGACTGCCCCGCAGGCGATCGATCCCACGTTCGAGAACGTGTGGGACGAGATCGTCTGGCGCGGCCTCGTCCACGTGTCCACCGACCAGGAGGCGCTGCGCGCCCTTCTCGCCGGAGACCCGATCACGTACTACTGCGGATTCGACCCGACAGCGCCCAGTCTGCACCTCGGCAACCTCGTGCAGCTGCTGCTGCTGCGCCGCCTCCAGCTCGCCGGCCACAAGCCGCTCGGCCTCGTCGGCGGATCGACAGGGCTCATCGGCGACCCGCGGCCCACGGCCGAGCGCACTCTCAACACGCGAGAGACGGTCGAGGAGTGGGTCGGGCGGCTGCGCGCCCAGGTCGAGCGCTTCCTCAGCTTCGAGGGCGAGAACGCGGCGCGCATGGTGAACAACCTCGACTGGACCGCGCCGATGAGCGCGATCGACTTCCTGCGCGAGATCGGCAAGCACTATCGCGTGGGCACGATGCTGAAGAAGGACGCCGTCGCCGCGCGCCTGAACTCCGATGCGGGCATCAGCTACACCGAGTTCAGCTACCAGATCCTGCAGGGCATGGACTTCCTCGAGCTCTACCGCCAGTACGACTGCGTGCTGCAGACCGGCGGATCCGACCAGTGGGGCAACCTCACCAGCGGCACCGATCTCATCCACCGCGTCGAGGGCACCTCGGCGCACGCGATCGGCACGCCGCTGATCACGAACAGCGACGGCACGAAGTTCGGCAAGAGCGAGGGCAACGCCATCTGGCTGGATGCCGACATGTGCAGCCCGTACCGGATGTACCAGTTCTGGCTCTCGACGGCGGATGCCGATGTGATCGATCGCCTCAAGATCTTCACGTTCCTCACGCGCGCCGAGATCGAGGAGTACGCCGCTCTCGTCGAGACAGAGCCGTTCCGCCGGGCCGCGCAGAAACGCCTCGCACTCGAGGTCGTCGCGATCGTGCACGGTGCGGATGCCACGGCCGCGGTGATCGCGGCATCCGAGGCCTTGTTCGGCCAGGGCGACCTGAGCACGCTCGACGCGGCCACGCTGCGCTCGGCGCTCGACGAGCTGCCCAACGCGACCCTCGCTGCCGGCACCTCGGTCGTCGACGCGCTCGTCGCGACAGGTCTCGTGGCGAGCCTGTCCGAGGCACGCCGTGCGATCTCGCAGGGCGGGGTCTCGATCGACGGCGTCCGCGTGGAGGACGATGCCGCGGTCGTGGAGGGCACTCTGCCCGGTGGCGTGTCGGTGCTGCGCCGAGGCAAGAAGACCCTCGCGGGAATCTTCATCGGCTGATGCCGTTCACGCCGAGCCATGCGGTGGTCGCGCTGCCGTTCCTGCGCACGCCGCTCGTTCCGTCGGCGATCGCGATCGGGGCGATGACGCCCGACCTGCCCCTGTTCGTGCGCGGTTTCGGGGTGAGCTACCCGTTCACGCACACCTACGAGAACATCGTCTGGACCGCGATCATCGCGCTCGGGCTGTTCCTGCTCTGGCGGGTCGTATTGCGTCCGGTGGCCCAGCAGCTGTCGCCGGGGTGGCTCGCCCGCAGACTGCCGGACGACTGGAACATGCCGGCGGCGGATGCCGTGAACGAGGCGCTGGGCATCGGTCAGCGCTGGACGCGGGCGGTCGCGCTGGCGGCGTCCCTGCTCATCGGCGTGCTCTCGCATATCGTGTGGGACGAGTTCACGCACGAGGGCCGGCTGGGGCTGCAGCTCCTGCCCGCGCTCGCGGAGCAGTGGGGACCGCTGCAGGGCTTCAAGTGGCTGCAGCACGGCTCGAGCGTGGTCGGTCTGGTGATCATCGCGATCTGGGCGGCGCTGTGGTTGCGAGGCGCCCGCCCACGCCCTCGCGTGCAGCGCTCGACGCGCCCGTGGGTGCGGCTGCTGTGGTGGGTGTCGCTCCCCGTGATCCTCATCGCGGCGTGGCTGATCGGCTACGCCACGCTCGGACCGCTCACCCCGGAGTTCACCGTGCAGCATCTCGCGTACCGGGTGCTTCCGTTCGCGAGCGGCATCTGGGCGATGGGGACCCTCGCGCTGTGCGTCGCGCTCACCATTCTGGGGCGTCCGTCGCCCACGCGCGGGGCGCCGCGAAGCTGAAGCCCGGAATCGCTGCCCGCGCGGTCGTGACGATCCGACCGCCGACCGTGAAGTCCTGCGTGTGCGGCGCCGTGTCGATCTCGGTCTCCGGCCCCGGCTGGAAGCGGCGCGGCATCCCGAGCAGCTCGGCGGCCACGCGGCGGAGCGAGGTCGAAGTGCGCCGGGCTTGGGCCGCTCGCGGTCCTCGTTGCCGAGAGCGACTTTGTACGGCTTACCGACGACGGCAGTGAAGTAGACGCCGCCGAGGACGGCGAAAACGATGGTGGACGCGATGACGGCGAGCCAGTTGATTTGGGGCAGGACAGACAGCAGGAGAGGTTCCTTGTGGGGTGAAAGTATTACGGACAGGAGAAGGCCGCGGCGCGAGGCTGATACCCGCGCCGCGGCCCCGCGACTTACTGGGCGGGGGTGACGCTCACGCTCCAGGTGACGCCGAAGCGGTCTGTCAGCATGCCGAAGCCGGCGCTCCACGCCGAGGCGGCGAGGGGCTCGATGATCGTGGCGTCGACCGCGAGCAGGTCCCAGAAGGGCTGGAGCTCGTCGAGGGTTTCGGAGCCGATGGAGACGAACAGCGCCTGGTCCGTGACGGTGGTGTTGTTCTCGCGACGGGTCGAGCCGCCGCCAGCGATCGAGCCGTCCGTCTCGCCGGGGATGTCGTAGCCCATGATGCGGAAGCCATTCTCGGCCGCGACCAGGCCGAAGACGACCTTGTCCGATCCGGGCACATCGGCCGGCATGCCGAAATCCGCGTAGGTGTTGATCACGAGGTGTCCACCGAACACCGAGTTGTAGAACTCGAGCGCCGCACGCGCGTCGCCAAGGAAGTTCAGGTGGGTGGTCGTCTGGATGGTCATCTCTTGCTCCTTGATTAAGTCCGGCCCCTGCGGCCCGATAAATCGAGAATCGCACCCGTGTAGGTCAACTTTCGTCCTAAACCTGAAATAGTGTCAGAGACATGTCCAACACGACCACGCGGCTGCTCAATCTGCTGTCTCTGCTACAGACTCAGCGCGACTGGCCAGGGTCGCTGCTTGCTAGTCGGCTCAGCGTCAGCGACAGAACCGTCAGGCGCGACATCGACCGACTGCGCGAGATGGGATACAGCATTCAGGCCACGATGGGGCCGGATGGCGGCTACCGCCTCCAGGCAGGAAGCGAGCTCCCCCCGTTGCTCTTCGATGACGATCAAACGGTGGCGGTCGCCGTCGCCCTGCAGACCGTGTCGGTCTCCGGAGTGGGCATCGAAGACGGTGCCATTCGAGCGCTCGCTACGATCCGCCAGGTCATGCCGTCTCGACTGCGTCATCGCCTCGATTCTCTCGATGTGATCTCTGTTGCGGCGGCACCGGGAGAGGCCGAGCGGATGAACGTGTCCGCGGAGATCTTGATCAGCCTCGCCAGGACGATCCGCGCGACCGAGGTACTTCGTTTCGACTACGCGCCGCGTGGGGAGAGTGCCGCTGACGACGCGTTGCGCCCGCCTCGTCGCGTCGAGCCGCACCACATCGTCACCGCGCGAGGCAGGTGGTACCTCGTCGCGTGGGACCTCGAGCGCGAAGATTGGCGTCTGTTCAGCGCGGACCGCATCTCGCCCCGCACACCAACCGGGCCGCGTTTCACGCCGCGCGCGGTGCCAGGAGGTGTCGTCAACGAATTCGTCTCCGCACGCCTCAAGGGCTCTGACGTGAACGAGTGGCCTTGCCGGGGTGCGGTGATTCTTCACCTACCGGCAAGGGAAGTTCTCCCCTTCGCCGGTGACGGAACCGTCCGCGCGCTCGGAGATGACAGGTGCATACTCGAAGCGGGCTCGTGGTCCTGGGGTTCGCTCGCGGCCGCATACGGCCGCTTCGAAGTGCCGATGGAGGTTGTTGGGCCTGCCGAGCTCATCGAGGCTTTCGCAACGGTGTCGAGACGGTTTGCGGATACGGCGCGATCCGCTCCCACTGCTCGTCTGTGAACACCCGATACCGCGAACCCGTCGACCTCACCACCTGTGCGTGGCGTTCACCATTCTGGGGCGTCCGCCGCCCACGCGCGGGGCGCCGCGAAGCTGAAGCCCGGAATCGCTGCCCGCGCGGTCGTGACGATCCGACCGCCGACCGTGAAGTCCTGCGTGTGCGGCGCCGTGTCGATCTCGGTCTCCGGCGCCGGCTGCGAGCGGCGCGGCATCCCGAGCAGCTCGGCGGCCACGCGGCGGAGCGAAGTCGAGACGTGCCAGCCGCCGCCCTCATCGCGGCGTCGGTGGACCGCGTCGATGACGCCCGCGGCGAGCAGATACCCGGCGCTGTGGTCGAGCGCCTGGGCGGGGAGCACACCCGGGGTCTCGCCGTCCGGCGACTCGACCATCGCGATGCCGGACTCGGCCTGCACGAGGCTGTCGAAGCCGGCGCGATCCGGATGCGCGGCACCCCACGCGCTCAGCTGAGCGACGATCAGGCCAGGATGCCGTGCGGTGAGCGCGTCGGGGGAGAGGCCGAGACGCTCCAGGGCGGCGGGTCGGTAGCCGAGGACGACGACGTCGGCGCCAGCGAGCAGCAGTTGCATCTCGGGCGAGCGCGCATCGAGGATCGCGCTGCGCTTGCCGTGCCCCGTGTCGAGGTGCTGCCACACCGGCTCGGGCAGGTGCGGGGGATCGATGCGCAGAACGTCGGCTCCGAGCAGCGCGAGAGTGCGGGTGCACACGGGACCGGCGATCACACGCGTCAGGTCGAGGACGCGGATGCCGCGCAGCGGCGCCTCGTGATCGGAACGACGCGCGGCTGCCGGTGATGCTCCGTCGTCGCCCGTCCTGTTGAGCTCGACGAGGGGGCGGGCACGGAGCGCCGCATCGATCGCGGGATCCTCCGGGGCGACCACGACGGCGAGACCTCCGGCGGCCGTGATGCGCTGGACGCCGTCGCTCCCCTCAGCCCCGGCGATGGTCGATCCGACATCCGGCGCGCCTGCGTCATCGGGCAGGCCGAGTCCGCGCAGCAGTGCTCGAGCATGGTGCGGGTAGTTGCCGTGGGTGCGGATCCATCCGTCGGCGGATCGCCAGAACCCCGAGTACGGCGACCAGACCTCGGGCATCGTGCCGTCGATGCGGAAGACGCGGTCGCTGCGGTAGGCGAGCGCGATGCGATCGGCGTCGAGGTCCGAGGTGCGATCCAGCCCGGCCGCACGGAGCACGGCGGTGACGCTCGCCCGCGCGAGTTCGCCGGTGGCGAGCCGAGAAGGAAGGGGGACCGGATGCTCGCTCATGGGCCCGATCGTACGCGACACGCCCGGGATCCCATGCGGATTTGCCGCCCTGCGCCGATCCCGCGTAAGTTATTACCTGTTCGCCCCACAGGGTTGAGCAAGGGCCAAGGCTCAGCTCCCCTCAAGTGGCGGACCACCTCCCGAAACACAGAAGATCACCTCGGTGAACGACTGCGTTTCGGGATGCTCTGTGGTTCCGCAGATCGCACCGAGTTCGCTCGGATCGCCGATTTGACAAACGGATCCCACAGGGTAAGATTGAGAAGTTGCCCTGCGGGCCTGGTTGTGATGATCGGGTCGTGGGTGCGTCCGATCCTTGAGAACTCAACAGCGTGCACTTGTCAAATGCCAAATAACCTCGTCTCTGCTTCGGCAGGGTGAGATTCCT